>OZ255622.1:3302500-4339920 GCA_965276715.1 Acetobacteraceae bacterium
GCTGTTTCATTGGCGCGGGCATCGTCGCGCATGGTCCTGATGAGGTGTTGTCCTGATCGGGGCGGTGTGTGGCTGGTTCCTGTGCATGGTGGAGCGAGTGGCCGGGCTTTGGCTTGGCCGGTTTGAGCGCGAGAAGGGCATTCGGTGGATGCCTTGGCACCAGGAGGCGATGAAGGACGTGGCACGCTGCGAAAAGCCATGGGGAGCCGCGAGCAGGCTTTGATCCGTGGATATCCGAATGGGGCAACCCACCCAGCGATGGGTATCGTGGTCTGAATCCATAGGATCACGAGGCGAACCCGGGGAACTGAAACATCTCAGTACCTGGAGGAACAGACATCAACAGAGATTCCGCTAGTAGTGGCGAGCGAACGCGGAACAGGCCAGTGGTCTTCGGTAGGTAAGCAGAACGGTGTGGAAACGCCGGCGAGACAGGGTGACAGCCCCGTATGCGTAATGGACCGAAGATCCTCGAGTAGGGCGGGACACGTGAAATCCTGTCTGAACATGGGGGGACCACCCTCCAAGCCTAAATACTCCCTGGTGACCGATAGTGTACGAGTACCGTGAGGGAAAGGTGAAAAGCACCCCGACGAGGGGAGTGAAAGAGACCTGAAACCGGATGCCTACAAGCAGTCGGAGCCGCCGAGACACGCGAGTGTGGGTGCGGTGACGGCGTACCTTTTGTATAATGGGTCAGCGAGTTTCTGTTGGCAGCGAGCTTAAGCCGTTAGGTGTAGGCGCAGCGAAAGCGAGTCTGAACAGGGCGTTCAGTTGCCGGCAGAAGACCCGAAACCGAGTGATCTAGCCATGGCCAGGCTGAAGGTGCGGTAACACGCACTGGAGGGCCGAACCCACGCCTGTTGAAAAAGTCGGGGATGAGCTGTGGCTAGGGGTGAAAGGCCAATCAAACTCGGAGATAGCTGGTTCTCCGCGAAATCTATTGAGGTAGATCGTCATGTGATTACCCTGGGGGGTAGAGCACTGGATGAGCTAGGGGGGCCCAAAGCCCTACCAAACTTAACCAAACTCCGAATACCCAGGAGTACAGCGTGGCAGACAGACGGCGGGTGCTAAGGTCCGTCGTCGAGAGGGAAACAGCCCAGACCACCAGCTAAGGCCCCCAATTCGTGGCTAAGTGGGAAAGGATGTGGGGATTCCAAAACAACCAGGAGGTTGGCTTAGAAGCAGCCATCCTTTAAAGAAAGCGTAATAGCTCACTGGTCTAATAGAAACCCTGCGCCGAAGATGTAACGGGGCTCAAGCCACGAGCCGAAGCTGTGGGTGCACTTGCAAGAGTGCGCGGTAGCGGAGCGTTCCGTAAGCCGGTGAAGGGAGTGGGGCGACCCCTCCTGGAGGTATCGGAAGTGCGAATGCTGACATGAGTAGCGACAAACAGAGTGAGAAACTCTGTCGCCGAAAGTCCAAGGGTTCCTGCGCAAGGTTAATCCGCGCAGGGTAAGCCGGCCCCTAAGGCGAGGGCGAGAGCCGTAGCCGATGGAAACCAGGTTAACATTCCTGGGCCTGCCAGAAGTGACGAAGGCGAGTTGTTGTCGGGTCTTATCGGATTGATCCGGCTTTACGAGCCTTCCAGGAAACAGCTCTGGCGCATAGACCGTACCCGAAACCGACACAGGTGGACTGGTAGAGCATACCAAGGCGCTTGAGAGAACGATGTCGAAGGAACTAGGCAAATTGCCTCCGTAACTTCGGGATAAGGAGGACCCGTTCGTGGGCAACCATGGGCGGGTGGCACAGACCAGGGGGTAGCGACTGTTTAGTAAAAACACAGGACTCTGCGAAGTCGAGAGACGACGTATAGGGTCTGACGCCTGCCCGGTGCCGGAAGGTTAAGAGGAGGTGTGCAAGCACTGAATTGAAGCCCCGGTAAACGGCGGCCGTAACTATAACGGTCCTAAGGTAGCGAAATTCCTTGTCGGGTAAGTTCCGACCTGCACGAATGGCGTAACGACTTCCCCGCTGTCTCCGGCATCGGCTCAGCGAAATTGAATTCCCCGTGAAGATGCGGGGTACCCGCGGTCAGACGGAAAGACCCTATGAACCTTTACTGCAGCTTTGCAGTGGCATCAGGGGAGCACTGTGTAGGATAGGTGGGAGGCTTTGAAGCCGGGGCGCTAGCTCGGGTGGAGCCAACCTTGAAATACCACCCTGGGCTCTTCTGATGTCTCACCGCGGCCGGTCATCCCGGTCCGGGACCCTGCATGGCGGGCAGTTTGACTGGGGCGGTCGCCTCCCAAAGTGTAACGGAGGCGCGCGATGGTGGGCTCAGGCCGGTCGGACATCGGCTGCTGAGTGCAATGGCATAAGCCCGCCTGACTGCGAGACCGACAGGTCGAGCAGAGACGAAAGTCGGCCATAGTGATCCGGTGGTCCCGCGTGGAAGGGCCATCGCTCAACGGATAAAAGGTACTCTAGGGATAACAGGCTGATCTCCCCCAAGAGTCCACATCGACGGGGAGGTTTGGCACCTCGATGTCGGCTCATCACATCCTGGGGCTGGAGCAGGTCCCAAGGGTTCGGCTGTTCGCCGATTAAAGTGGTACGTGAGCTGGGTTTAGAACGTCGTGAGACAGTTCGGTCCCTATCTGCCGTGGGTGTTGGAGACTTGAGAGGCGCTGTCCCTAGTACGAGAGGACCGGGATGGACGCACCTCTGGTGCACCGGTTGTCGCGCCAGCGGCACAGCCGGGTAGCTACGTGCGGACGAGATAACCGCTGAAAGCATCTAAGCGGGAAACTCTCCTCAAAACCAGGTCTCCCCAAGGGCCGTGGTAGACCACCACGTCGATAGGCCGCAGGTGGAAGGGCAGCAATGCCCGCAGCCGAGCGGTCCTAATCGCCCGATAGGCTCAAACACACCCGCTCATCCAACAAACACCATGCACAGCAGTCAGCCACACACACCACCACGCACACACACGCCCCAGAACCCGTCCACACGCCCAAAACCCATGCGAAAGCATCGGACGGGCTGCCCCGGACGACCTGGTGGCCATGGCGGGGAGGGAACCACCCGATCCCATCCCGAACTCGGCCGTGAAACCCCCCAGCGCCCATGATACTGCGGCTCAAGCCGCGGGAAAGTCGGTCGCCGCCAGGTCTTCCAGAACAGCCCAAACCACCATCACCAACCAACGCGGGGTGGAGCAGCCCGGTAGCTCGTCAGGCTCATAACCTGAAGGTCACAGGTTCAAATCCTGTCCCCGCAACCACCTTAGCCTTGCCGCCGCTGCGGACTGGTCGTTCCGCTCCGAAGCGCGCATTGTCGCCGACCGAGAACTCACGCCCGAGACCACCATGGCCGACTGGCAGCAGCAGCGACGCGCACGCACCGAGCGCCTCGAGGCTGCCGCCCCATTCGTGCACGGCAAGATGGTCCATCCCGATGACGCGACGGCTCTGCTGGAAGCGGTTATCCGCCCTGGCGACCGGCTGTGCATGGAGGGCGACAACCAGAAGCAGGCGGATTTCCTGGCGGGCGCCCTGGCCAGGGCCGATCCGAAGAAAATTCACGACCTGCATGTCGTCCAATCCGGCATCGTTCTGGCCGAACATCTCGACCTGTTCGACAAGGGGATCGCCAAGCGGCTGGACTACTCCTATTCGGGACCGCAGGGCGCGGCCGTCGCGCGCGCACTCAACTCCGGCAGGATCGAGCTGGGCGCGATCCACACCTACATCGAATTGTTCGCCCGCTACTTCGTCGACCTCACGCCGCACGTGGCCCTCACCGTCGCCCGCGCCGCCGACCGCGACGGCAATCTGTACATGGGGCCGAACACCGAGGACTCGCCCACCGTCATCGAGGCGACGGCGTTGAAGCAGGGCGTCGTCGTGGCCCAGGTCGATGAATTGGTGGACCGGCTGCCGCGGGTGGATGTGCCCGGCGACCGCATCGATTTCATCGTGCGATCGCCGCGGCCCTTCTATGTCGAGCCGCTGTTCACCCGCGATCCCGCGCAGGTGACGGAAACGATGATCCTGACGGCCATGATGGCGATCAAGGGCATCTATGCCGAATATGGCGTCAAGCGGCTCAACCACGGGATCGGCTACAACACGGCGGCGATCGAATTGCTGTTGCCGACCTACGCGGACCATCTGGGATTGAAGGGCAGGATCTGCACCCACTGGGCGCTCAACCCGCATCCGACCCTGATCCCCGCCATCGAGTCCGGCTGGGTGCATCAGATCCATAGTTTCGGGTCCGAAGTCGGCATGGACGCGTACATGCGTGCGCGGCCCGACATCTATTTCACCGGTCGCGACGGCTCGATGGGCTCGAACCGGACGCTCTGCCAGCTCGCCGGACTGTATGCCACCGACATGTTCATCGGCTCGACGCTGCAGATCGATCTCACCGGCAACAGCTCGACGATCACGCGGGACCGGATCGCAGGCTTCGGCGGCGCGCCCAACATGGGGTCCGACGCGCACGGAAGGCGTCATGCGAGCGACCCCTGGGTGAAGGCGGGACGCGAGGCGGCCGACAGCCATTCGTCGCTGACGCGCGGCCGCAAGCTGGTCGTGCAGCTCGTCGAGACCTTCGGCGACAAGATGGCGCCGACGTTCGTCGAGCGGCTCGACAGTCTCGACCTCGCCGAGCATCTGGGTCTCGAACTCGCCCCCATCATGATCTACGGCGACGACGTCACGCACATCGTCAGCGAGGAGGGCATCGCAAACCTGCTGCTGTGCCGCACCGCGGACGAGCGGGAGCAGGCGATCCGCGGCATCGCGGGCTTCACCGACGTCGGCCGCGGCCGCGACCGCGCAATGGTGGAAGGCCTGCGCGCGCGAGAAATCATCCGCCGGCCGGAGGATCTCGGCATCGATCCGCTCGATGCACAGCGCAGCATGCTCGCGGCGCGGTCGGTCAAGGACCTGATGCACTGGTCGGGCAACCTCTACGACCCGCCCGCCAGATTCCGCAACTGGTAGAACAGCGCAATGGAAAACCTGACCTTCAAGCACACCGCCAGCCGCCGCCTTGCCGGCACCAAGGACCAGGCGATCATCGGTGTCGTGGCGTCGGGCAATCTCGAAGTGCTGCTCGAGCGTGTGCTGCCGGACACCGCCTGCGAGGTGGAGATCGCAACCCCGGTCAAGGGCTACGACGAGATCTGGCGCGCGGTCGTCGCCGACTTCGTCGAGCGGTGCTCGCCGGGCGGTCTGCGCATCTCGATCAACGACGGCGGCGCGCGGCCCGACACCGTCGCCCTGCGCCTGATGCAGGGCAGCGCGTTGATGGCTGAGTGATGGCGCCGGTCGCGAGCCATGACCAGGCGAGCTGGTTCCAGGCCACCGCCCGCCAGCGCATCGATGGCTTGCTGGATGCGCGGAGCTTCACGGAGTTCCTCGGGCCGGCCGCGCGCATCCAGAGTCCGCATCTCGATCTGTTCGACCTGCCAAAGGCCTTCGATGACGGCGTCGTCATCGGACGCGGAACCTTGGACGGCCGAACCGTCCTGGTCGCCGCCCAGGAAGGCCAGTTCATGGGCGGCACCTTCGGCGAGGTCAGCGGCGCCAAGATCGTGGGCCTGCTGCGCGCCGCCCGTGAGAATGCAAGACGAGGGGGCGACCTGCCGCGCACCGTTCTCCTGCTGCTCGACAGCGGTGGCGTCCGCTTGCAGGAGGCCAACGCCGGCGAGATGGCGGTGGCCGAAGTGATGCGCGCCATCGCCGAGGCGCGTCACGCCGGTGCCGCGGTGGTCGCGCTGGTGGGCGGCAAGTCGGGCGCCTTCGGTGGCGCCGGCCTCGCGGCCGCGACCTGCGCGCGGATCGTCATCTCCGAGCAGGGGCGCACCGGCGTCACCGGTCCGGAGGTGATCGAGACCAACAAGGGCGTCGAGGAGTTCGATGCCGCCAACAAGGCGCTGGTCTGGAGTGTCGTCGGCGGCAAGAATCGACGCCTCATCGGCGGCGCCGACGCCTTCGCCGAGGACACCATGGACGGCTTCCGCCAGGCAACGATCGCGGTCCTGGCCAACATCCCCCCATTCGACCTCAAGACGCTGAAGACCGAGCACGCGCGCTTGAGCGCTCGCCAAAGGCAGCTCGGGTCGGCCGATGACGCGGTCGGCATGTGGAACATTCTCGGCATCGAGACACCCGAGGCGATCCGCGACATGGCACACGCCGCCTTCATCGAGATCGCGAACCATCCGAGGGATGCCAATGACGCTCGATGACGTCCTCGGCGGCCTCTTTCCGGCCGGCCACGACGTCACGATCAGCGACGACGGCCTCATCACCGGCCGCGCCAAGCGTCCTGGCGGCGAACCGATCGCCGTGATCGGCCTGGCGAACGGCGTGCCGCTCGGAACCGCCGAAGTGCTGCCGTTGGCCGCGCACGTGCTGCACGTCGTGGAGGAGGGGGGCGACATCCCGATCCTGGTGCTGGTCGACACGCAGGGCCAGAAGATGGCCCGTCGCGACGAGATGATCGGCCTGAACGAATACCTGGCCCACCTGGCCAAATGCCTGTTGCTGGCAAGCCAGCACGGACATCGCACGCTCGGCCTCGAATATGGCCGCGCCGCCGCCGGCGCGTTCCTCGCGACCGCGCTCGCGACCGACCGTCTCGCGGGCTTGCCGGGGGCGGCGCCCGCGGTGATGGATCTGCCCTCCATGGCCCGGATCACCAAGCTGCCGGAAGACCGGCTGAGGGAGCTGTCGAAGACGACGTCGGTCTTCGCGCCCGGCCTCGACCACCTTGCCCGGATGGGAGCGGTGGCCGAGATCTGGGATCCGACCAAGCCGCTCGACGCGCAACTCGAAGCGTCGCTGTCGCGCACCGAACGGACCGATCTGCGCGACCAGCTCGGCGCCGAACGCGGCGGCAGGCCGATGGCGGCGCGGGTCGCCGCCCTCGTCGTCGCGGAGGCGGCGGGCAAGCCCGATGATGCGGCGGCATGACCTGCTGGCGGTAGAACCGGCGGCATGGGAGGCGATGCTGCGACGCCATCCCGATCTGACCGAGGCGCCGCTGGTCGCCGACTGGTCGCGCCTTGGCCGGCCGGTTATCGTTCGCCGCCGCTCGCCCGGCGAGGATCCCGCGACCGTGCCGGCAGCGCTGCCGCTCCCGCCCTGCCACGGCAAGCTGCGGCTTGCGTTCGATCTCGTCTCCATGCAAGGCTCGCGCTCAAGAGAGGCGGTCCTGCTGCGAGACGCGGCAGCGGTCGCCCCGGCCGCCTGGCAACCGGCGATCGCGGCTCTCGTCGATGTCGGCGGCCCGGCGCCGCGCGTCTTCGGCGCCCTGCTCTGGGAGCACCTGACCGGACTGCCCTACCTGACCATCCGATCCGACCTCGACCTGTCGTGGACAGTTGCCGACGAGCACGAGGCCCGGGCGCTCGTCGAGCTGTTGGCTCGATTGGAACTTGGACCCGTACGCCTCGATGGCGAGCTGGAGATGCCCGACGGCGCGGCGGTCAACTGGCGCGAATTCGCCCACGCCACGAGCCCTTCGACGCCCGTCCTGGTCAAGACGATGAACGGTGTCGCGCTGCGAGCCAGGGCCGCCTTGTTCCAGGCCGCGGGACCCGAGTGATCGACCCATCCCTATCGACGGAGCACACCCTCGAGACGCAAGTCGCGGACATGGCCGAAGCGGCGCTGCTGGCCGAATTGGAGACCTGGCCCAAACCGGGCCTGGTCAGCCATTTCGACGCGGGCAGCCACCATGACATGGATGCCGGCATGCTCCGGGCGAGCATCGCTGCCATCAAGCCGTTCTACGCGGCGCTGGCCGATGCCGGCGCTCACGGTGCCACCATGGGCCAATTGCGCCTGATCGGCCTCGACGCGGAGCAGGCCATGCTCGACGCGACCCACGGCGTGAACACCCACAGGGGCGCGGTCTTCGCGCTCGGATTGCTGTGCGCGGCATCCGGCGTGGCCTGCGCCGGCAGTGCGAGCACCGTGCTCGGCACGATCGTGCGCGAGCGCTGGGGGACGGCGATCCTGCAAGATACGCTCGGCCGGGACAGCAACGGCGCCTCGGCCTTGTCGCGGTTCGGCGCCGGCGGCGCGCGCGCGGAGGCAGCGTCCGGCTTCCCGCACGTCTTCGGCGTCGGGCTGCCGGCGCTGCGGCTCGGACGTCGGCTCGCGCCCGGTGACACCCAAGCCGGGCGCGTGCAGGCGTTCTTCGCCTTGCTGGCGTCGCTCGAGGACACCAACCTGCTGCATCGTGGAGGCAGCGCGGGCCTCCGCTACGCGCGGTGCGAGGCACACCGGTTCCTCGATGAAGGGGGCGTCGGCCACTCGAATTGGCTGGAGAAGGCGGTCTCGCTCCATCAGGCCTTTATCCGCCGTCGCCTCAGCCCCGGCGGCTGTGCGGACATGCTCGCCTGCACTTTGTTCGCCGAAGGCTGGGACCACCGGCATCCCAATTAAATCCATCTCGCCTTGCAGCACCTCTCGGCTTGCACCGCCTATTGGGGCTGCCGCCTGCACCTTGCCGCGCGCGCGGTGTCTGTCGCCTGGTCGTCCCGGCGGCACGTCGAGTCGGCAGAACAAGCCATACGCCTCAGATCAAGACCATACGGTCTTGATCCCGCGGACCATCGGGATTGGCAACCGCGAGCACGAGTGCCGTGACATTGTCGCGCGCGAGGTGCGACAGCGCCTCATCCACGAGCGACCGGGCGGGATCGGCCTGACGCAGCAAGCGCGCGATCTCCGTCTCGCCGAGCGCCTTCGTCAGTCCATCCGAGCAGAGCAGGAACCGGTCGTCCGCCTCGGCGTGACCGATCGCCTTGTCGAGCAACGCCTCTTCGGTGCCGACGCCGATCGCGCGCGTGATGACGTTGCTCCTTGGATGCTGCTCCGCCTCGGCCTCCGTCAGCATGCCGGCGCGCAGCATGTCGCCGACCATGCTGTGATCCGACGTCAGGCGGTGCAGCGCGCCGCGCCGATACAGGTAGGCGCGCGAATCACCCGCCCACAGACAGGCCAGATGGTCGCCGTGCAGCAGCAGGACGACGACCGTCGTCGCTGCCGTCGTCAAACCGGCCGCGTGGTCGAGCAGCGTCCGGTGCGTGTCCTCCAGCGTCGAGCGCACGGTCGCGAGCAGTTCGCTGGCCGCGAGACCTCCAGGGATCCCGTCGAGCGCGCGCACCACGGCAAGCGACGCGTGCGCGCCGCCCTCGGAGCCGCCGACGCCGTCGGCGACCGCGAACAACGCGAGGTCGGGCCGGCACAGGAACGCATCCTGGTTGCTGGTCCGCACCGTGCCGGGATGGCTCGCGGCCCAATGGTGGACTTCGGTCATGGCGCGAGCATGTCGCGGAAGGTGGCGGCGTCCGGCAGTTCGACGCCATCGAGCCGTCGCGGTGGCGTGCCGGTCGTCCACCATTGCGCGCCCGCGATCGAACCGGACGGCGCAGGTGCCGCACGCGGCGCCCGCGCGAGCTGACCGTCGAGCGTCGCGGGCTCGATCCCGAACCGGACGGCGCCGATCGCCATCGGCTCGATCGCGCTGAGTAATGCCCCGCTCGGTCCCGTCGCTTCGGCGGCGATCACGAACGGGAACGCGCGCCCGACCGCGTCCGTGCTCGCCAGCCACACCCCCGTCACCTCGCGTGGCCCGCACAGGCCGGCCGCCAGCGCGAAACGCCAGACCGGCGCCGTGGTCCAGATATCCAGCCCCTCGCCGAGCATGGCCCGGGCTGCCGGGATGACCGACTGCAGCCATCCATCCCAGCCCGCGACGAAGTCGCGCGACAGGCCGGCGCGGAGAAAATCGCCGCGTGACGGCAGCTTGCCGAAATAGCCGATCCGGGTCTCGCCACGCGCGCTCATCGAACGACCGGACACCGGAAGCCGGCCAGCAGCTTCGGGTCGAACGGATCGTGGGCGGCGTTCGCGACCAGCGTGAACGCGGCCGCCTCCAGCGACAGGCGGTGGCTTCCCGGCGCTCCGCCGGGCTCGGTCGCGCCCCGGTCGAGCAGGTGGAAGATCGCCCAGGGTCCTCTCGTTCGGATCAGCGGCTTGCTGTCCTTGGCCGTGTCGAGGTGGAGCGAGGCCTCGTCCGCGCCACCCGCCGCCGGCGGCCAGGTGAGCGACACCGGATCGCCGCCGATCGAGGCACCCCCCACCGTCAGCATCGCCTTGCCCCCACCCGACGCCGGTGGGTCGGCCTGCAGCGTGAACGAGACCAGCGGCGCGCCCCCGGCCGGGAAGAAGGCGGCTCGGATCGCCGCCGCGTGCTCGAACGAGGCCAGCGCCGCACTCGTGATGGGTGGCGCGACCCCGCCGACCGGCTTCGGCCGCCATCCGGCCTGGCTGATGACGGTGTAGGGCTGGACGTTGGACTGGACGTAGGTGTCGAACGCGCCGCCCGGTCCGAACAGGCGTGCGAAGTCGGCAATCGAGATGTCGGTGGACGCGTCCGGGTCGAACGGATAGTGACCATCGACGAGGCTGTGGCAGAGCGGCCCCGGTCCATCGGGCGCCGCGAACGAGCTCGCAGCCGCCGATCGGGCGGCGCTGCCGAGGGCGGTCGTGCCGGATGCGGCGATCTGGCGCAGCCAGCGCGAGACCGGCGCGGGCTGCCGGTCGGCTTCGGCCAGCAGCTTGGCCGCCGGATCGCCGCTCGACTGCAAGGCGGCCGGCACCGAGGGCGCGGCCGGATCGCCCGCCGCGAGCTCGGTGTCGAGCGCGTTGATCAGGCGGAGGATGTTGTCGAACAGCGTCCCACCGGTCGCACCGGCGCTCCCGACCGTCAGATCGAGGAGTGCGCGGTAGTGCCGCTCGAACGACGACACCGCCGGTGGTGCGGGGGCCGCATCGGCCACGCCCACGACCGACAGGCCGCCCTTGGGCTTGTCGCCGGCCGGCAGTGTCAGCGCGCGCGCGATCGCCGCCAGCATGTCGCGCAGCGGCGATTGCGGCGAGGACAGCACATAGAGTTCCTGCACCGCACGGTCACGGCTGCCGAACGAGGCGAGCGCCAGATCGCCCAGGGTCGCGTCCCATGCCGCCTCCGCGTCCGTGACCCACAGCGAGACGACCGCCTCCTCGAGCGAGGTGACGGCCGGACCGTCGGTCGGGATCTTGGACTCCTGGCCAAGCACCCAGCTCTCGCCGGCGACCGTGCGCGCGGTCGCGGGCAGACCGCGCAGCAGGGCCTCGTAGCCGGCAGCGGTGAGGAACCCCGCGACACCCTCGCTCGTCGGCCGGCCCGAAAGGTTAGCGAAGGGCCTGACGCCGGCGGGCCCAAGAATGGCGAGCGGCGACCAGTCCGGGATCGCTGCTTCCGCCCGGATCCGGCCGTAGATGCGTGCCGCCGGCGACACTCGGCTGAAGGTCGCCCGCGCCGTCGCCACCAGGCCGCCGTCGAGTTCGACCGGCGGCAGCGCCGATGCCAGCAGCGCGTCGAGATGGGCCGCAAGATGCGTACGCAGGTCCGCGTTCAGCGTCCCCGGATAGAGCGCCATCCAATCCGCGCCGATCCAGGAGCGTACCAGCGCTGGATCGAGCGGACCCTCGCCGCCCAGCATCAGGTAGACGCGGGTCGCCTGATACAGAGTGTCGGGATCGGTCATATGCGCGCGCATCTGCGCCTCCAGCCGCCAGATCAGGCGCGGCAGCAGGATGTGCTGCAGCGCACGCCGATAGGCGAGCCTGCCGCCCTGGGCCAGCTTGCCGGCCTGGGTGAGCCCCGGCAGGCGCGGCGCCCGTTCGTCGACGGGAAGCCGGGCCGCCGCGTCCAGCACCGGCGCCACCTGCGGCAGGTCGTCGGACGCCACCGGATCGAGCTGCATGTTGTCCAGGCGCTGCCGGTAGGCGGCCAGCGCCTCGTCGGCGCGGCTGATGAACGCCCGGTTCGCCTGGTCGGACTGCCAGATCGCGAGGCCTGCGGTGACGCTCACGACGCCGATGGCGGCGAAACCCGTCGCACGCACGATGCGGCGGCGGCGCGCCTGGCGGGGCGACGTGGAGACCAGCAGCGCTTCGCCAAGGATGACCTCGCGCAGCAGGCGCGAGACGAAATAGCTCCGCCCGCCACCGGGCCGGGTCCCGGCCGCCCGCTTCTGGTCGATGCCGAAGGAGCGCGCGAGCATGCCCACCAGGCGGTCGACCGGCGCGCCGTCCTGGGTCGCCGAGGTGAAATAGGCGCCGCGAAGGAACGGCGCCGGGTCGAGCCGGCTGCCCGAGAAGGCCTGCGTCATGAACGCGGTCAGCGTCTGCTCGAGGCTCGCGACCTGGAGCGGGAAGCCGCCGATCAACGCCCGGCGTTCGGCCGATCGCTCCGCCTGCAGCCGCTCGACGAGACGCTCGCCCAGACGGTCGAGCAGCAGGCGGAACTCGGCCGCGAACGCCTCGACCCCGGACGTGAGCGGGAACGTCGCACCCCAGACCTGCGCCCGCGTCGTCGCGTCGAGATCGTTGAAATAGGCGTCGAACCCGTGCAGCCGGTCGGCCTTGCTGAACACGACATAGACCGGCACGCGCAGCTTCAGCCGCTCGGTGATCTCGTCGATCCGTCGCCGGATCGCCTTGGCGTGCGCGGTGCGTTCGGCGTCCTCGGCGCTTGCGATGTCGACCAGCGAGAGCACCACCAGCACGCCGTTGATCGGCTGTCGCGGCCGGACGCGCCGGAGCAGGTCGAGAAAGCCCTCCCAGCCGGCACGATCGATCGCGGCATCAGAATCCTGGGTGGTGTAGCGGCCGGCGGTGTCGATCAGCACCGCCTCTTCCGCGAACCACCAGTCGCACAGCCGGGTGCCGCCGACACCGCCGATCGAGGCTTCATCATCGCGGGCGAGCGGGAAATGCAGCCCCGAGTTGATCAATGCCGTCGTCTTGCCCGAACCGGGCGGTCCGATCATCACGAACCAGGGCTGCTCGTAGAGCCGCTGGCGGCCGCGCCGCTTCAGCCGGTCGAGCGCGTTTCTCATGCGGCCGGCGACTGCCGCGACCTCCGCCTTGGCCTCCGCCGCGATCTCCTTCGGGTCGCGGCCGCCCTGTCCGGCGATCCCGGCAGCGAGCAGCGTCTCGCGCCGGCGCCGCCGCCACGACAGCAGGCCGTTGACGCCCACGACCAGCGCGAGCACCGCCACGATCGCCACGATCCGCGGCAGCGGCGCCCGGAGCGCCGGCACCAGCGGGAAGAGATACCAGATCATCATGCTGGCGACGGCGGCGCCGGCCAGGCCACTGGTCCAGCGGCTGGTCAGCCTCGTCATCAGCCATGGCAGACTGTCCATCAGGGTGTCTCCGGCTCGCCTACGGTGATTTCGATGCGGCGATTGAGCTGCCGTCCCGCCGGTGTCGTGTTCGGGCCGATCGGGTCGGCGTCGGCGCGCCCCTCGGCACTGATGCGTGACGCGCCGATGGCGCCCAGCACCTGGCCGGCGGCGCGCGCCCGGGCCAGCGAGAGCTGGTAGTTCGACGGGAACGCAACCGTGTGGATCGGCTGCGCGTCGGTGTAGCCGGCGATCCGGACCGGCCCGGGCCTGGTACGCAGTGCGTCCGCGATCCGGTCGAGCACCGGCATCACCGCCGGCTCGATCACCGCGCTGCCCGACGCGAACATGCCCGCACTCTGGAGACGGATGATCGGAGCGGCCTCGGTGCCCACGACGCTGACCAGCCCCTGCCGGATCTCGGGCGCGAGGAAGCCGGCAAGCTGGGTGCGCCCGCCCTCGGGCTGTGGCACCGGGGCCAGCGGCTCGGGCGGACGCGGGCGAACGATCGCCGGCATCGACTCCGGCGGCAGGGCCAGCGCGTGCTCGAAGGACCGGTCCGATGAGGTGTTAAGCCCGAGTGCCACCAGCGTGTAGGCAAGCCCGAGCAGTCCGGCCGCGACCAGGGCCGCAAGCCACACCGGCGGCTCGAAGCGCGGTGGGCGGAACGATTTCGCCGCACCCTGCCAATGCGGCGACAGCGCGGCCTCGGCGGCTCCGCGCTGGCGCAGGATGATCAGGTAGGTCTCCTCGCGAACCCGGTCGAGTTCGGCGGGCCCCCGCGGCGACAGGCGGTAGCGGCCCTGCATGCCGAGCGACATGCACAGATACATCAGCTCGATCACCGGCAGGAACCGGCCGGCATTCTGCGTCAGTCGTGTCAGCAGGCTGAAGAAGCGCTCGCCGCTGCGCACCTCGCGATGGAACGTCGCGATCAGCGAGGCGTCCGCCCACGGACCATGCGAGCCCCAGGGGGTGTTCTGGACCACATCGTCGAGGCTGGCGCACAGCGCGTAATGGCTGGTGCGGATCAGCTCGGCCGGCACCTTGCGGTCGCGCAGCGCCTGCTCATAGCCACGGATCTCGAGCATCGTCCGCTCGCGCAGGCTCGCCGGATCGGGCACCGACAGGACGTTGCGCAGCCGGGCGATCAGCGACAGCAGCGGTGCCGCGGCGTCGACGATGGGCGAGGCGCCCGCGAACGCGATGTCGCCGAAGCTCTCGTGCGCGACCGGCTCCCGCTCCGGTCTCGCGTCCGCCGGCGCGGAAGCGGGCGCGAACGCCGGGCGCTGCATGATCATCGTGCGGTCGTCGTCGTCGGGTTCGGCGAACGGATTGTCGCTCACGCCCTGATCGCCCACAGTTCGAGTTCCAGATTGGGGAAATCACCCGAGACGTGGATCGCGAAGCCGCCCGAATTGCGCATCTGCTGCCAGTGCGGCGAATTCCGGTCCAGCTCGAAATACTGCGCTCCCGGAACGAACGGCATCTGTCGTGGCGCCACCGGCAACGCTTGCAGCTCGATGCCGGGCAGCGCCACGTTGACGAGCTCGCGGATATGCTCGACCGCCGCGACCTTGGCGGTACTCGGGAACAGGCGGCGCAGCGTCTCTGCCGGCTGGTCGGCCTTGGCGATCAGCACGATGCTCGTCCCGGTCAGCAGGGTCCGGTCCTGGATCGCGCCCACGCGCACGCCGTGGCGGCGCTCCTGCAACGGGATGCGGATCGCCGTCTGCTCCAGCACGGCCGAGAGCGACCGGCGGATCGCGGCCGCCACCGGCGCGAAGGTGCGCTGCAGGTCGGCATGGCGGTAGGACGGGAACGTCTCCGGCCGCCGCCGCGCATCGGTGAAGGTCGCGAGTTCGCCTGCCATCCGCACCAGGATCCGGTAGAGGTCCTCGGGATGGATGTTGCCCGCGTCGGCGAGATGCCCGAACAGGGTCTGCCAGCCATTGACCGCCTGCAGCAGCACGAAGTCGGCAAGCTCGGTGGTGCTCTTCGTTCCGATCGCGGTCAGCCGGGCCGCGATCGCCTCGCCGCGCTGGTTGAGCATTCCCGCGAGCTCGACGAGAAGGTTGGCGAGCGGCTGTGAAGCGGCGCAGACCAGGACCGGCGGGATCCAGCGGTCATCGAGAGTGACCTGGCCGTCGGGCGTGACCTCGACGATGCGTGCGACCGGCGTGCACAGATAGCCTTCGCGGTCGTCGGTCTCGAGCATGTAGCGCAGGCGCAACTGACCGACCTGGAGCTGCGCGGGATCGCTTGCTCCCGACTGGGTGTCGTAGACCTCGAAATCCTTCGCGTCGTAGCGCCCGTCCTGGCCGCCGGTCGTGAACTCGGTCGATCCCGGCTGGCGCATCGGCATCGCCAGATGAACCAGCACGTCGCGCGCCGTCTCGGCCACCAGCAGCGGCGGCGGCAATTTCGCTTCGTCCGGCATCGAGAACGGCGTGCCGTCCTCGAAGATGCCCGCGGCGGCGGCGAGCGCGAAGCGGCTGCTGCCCAGCAACTCGCGCGCAACGGTGACGTCGCTGAAACCCCACGGGAACGGCCGCACGCACGAAATGCTCCCTCGCAACTGGGCCTCGACCCATCGATCGTGCTGCTGGAAATGTTGCGCACGGAGGAACATGCCCTCCTGCCAGGCGATCCGATTATTCCAGGTCACGTCTGTCTCCGGTGCTCGATGGGGTGTCGCCCGACGAAAGTGTCGCGAGCGCCGCTTCGTAGGCGCGCATGAACGAGTGGCCGAACAGGCTGTCGGACTGGCCCTCGGTGTCGGCGAGGCGCGCGTGGGCCGCCTCGAACGCCTCCCAGGCGCGCAACCGGCGTCGGCCCGGCACGGCGTCGCCCGCCGAGGCCGGCAGGTCGCTGAGCAGCTTGGCCGGCGCGAGCGCGGACAGCACCGCATCCATCGCCTGCTGCATCGCTTGCGCCACCGCGATCTCGTGGTTGCGCATGTCGCGCACCGCTTCCGCGATCGCCTGCTCGGCGGACATGCCGCGACGGCCGCCGATGCCGATCAGGGCGGAGAGCGCGTCCTCGTCGTCGGCGGCGAATTTCAGCGGGTTGTTGCCGGACGGCCGGACCATCGTCTGCTCGATGCGGAACTCGTCCTTGATCGCCGCGCGCGCGATCATCATCCGGCGCAGACCCGCGACGGCGGTGCGGAACGCGGCGCCGAGTTCCCCGAGCGCGCGACGCGGGTCGGCGTGACGGGTGCCGGACACGCCGGCGCCCGCGGCAAAGGCCGAGAATCCGTCCGTGACGTCGGCCTTGCCTGGCTTGTCGATGCTCGCCGAGGCCAACTCCGGCATCGTCGTCGGAGCTTGCGGTGGCGTCGCGTGCGGCAACGGGACCAGGTCGTCGTCCCAATCCTCCGGAATCAACTCCAGGCTCGTCCGCGGCGGGCGGAACTGGCCGCCGAGGTCGGACATCCGGTCCGCTCCGAGTGCGGCGTCGCCGCTTCGCGGGCCGTTGTCGAACGGCTCGAAATCGTCCGCCGGGCCGATCACGGAATCGATCGTCGCCGGTCCCGTCTTCTCGATCCCGAACGGATCGCCCGTCAGGCGTTCCGGCTCCTCGGCCGCGTCCGGCCACGGAGCGCTTGCTCCCGCCGGCGCCGCGCTCTCGGCCGGCCGGTCCAGTCTCGCCTCGATTTCGTAGGTCCCGACCATGAGACGATCGCCGGTCTGCAGCGCATGCGGCACACCGGGATCGAGCGCGTCGCCATTGAGGAACGTGCCGTTGCGGCTGACATCGGTCACCAGCCAGAAATCGTCCTGCGAGGTCAGCAGGCAGTGGCGCTTGGACAGGACGCGATCGGGATCGGGCAGTATCCAATCGCATTCGACGCCGCGGCCGATGCTGAGCGCACCGCGAACCATCTCGCGTCGCTGCGGCGAGACGCCCGCGGGACAACGAAGCGTGTTCAGCGCCAGCGACATCGTCTAGCAGTCCGGCTCGCGCGGCAGCCTGCCGGCGCCACCGGCGGCGATCTCCTCGGCGCTTGCCACGAACCGGCGCAGCCGCAGCGCCGTTCGCCCTTGGTCGCCGCACGATGCCGCCTGACGGATCGCGACGTCGATCGTCCGGCCAGCCCGGGTCGATCCCGCAACTGCCGGACGGGCGGCGAAGGCGGCCCGGGCGGCGAGCGCGCCCGCGGAGACGTAACCGGCCGCCTTGGCCGCCGCGAGGGCGGCCTGTCGCCTCTCCTCGTCGGGCTGGCGGACCCAATTCTCGGCGGCGACCAGCGGCCGGTGCTGTTCCGGCGGCATCGGATCCGGTACCGCGTGCGCCACGCACATGCAGGCCCACCAGACCGCCTCCCGCTCGGGCAGCGCATAGCCCAGCAACGTCGCCTGCGCGTCGAGCAGGCCCAGGGCGCGCAGGCGCGCGAGCAGCGACGACGGAGGCTGCTCCTCGTCGAGAAGAGGCCGATGCGCGACCGGCAGGGCGAGCCGGAACCGCAGCGTGGCAAGCGGGAGCCGCCGAAGCTTGCCGTCGCGATGATCGGGAAGGAACACGTCGCTCATCCGCGTGTTCGCCTCAGATCGGGAACGGTAGGCAGACGACCGCGCCGTCGAGCGCCTCGATGGTGACCGCCGAGCCCGCGATGTTGACGTCGCCGACCGCCTCGATGCTGACGGCGCCCACGGCGGCCAGGTTGATGTCCCCGACCGCCTCGACCGAGACGAGGCCGCCCGCCGCGACGTTGACGTCCCCGACCGCGTCGAGCGAGATCACGCCGGGCGTATTGAGCGCGATGCCCGCCTCCGACAGGATCAGGCTCGTCGCCCCCACCCGCAGCGTGATGCTCACCGCCGCGGTGACGGTGACGCTGCCGGCATCCGCGGTGACAGTGATCTCGCCTGTCTCGCTGGTGAGGCTGTCGTCGTGGTGGGTCACCACCGTGCGGTCGTGCTCGACCTCGATACGCAGGTCCTTCTGCGCATGGAGCAGCACGCGTTCGCGGCCGCGCGCGTCATCGAACGAGAGTTCGTTGTATTCCTGCGTGCCCCCGTGCAGCGTGGATCGGCTGCGAAAGCCCTGGATCGTCTTCTCGGCGGGGATGTCGAAGACCGGCCGCATCTCCTCGTGGTAGAAGCAGCCGACAACCACGGGATTGTCGGGATCGCCGTTCATGAACGAGATGCCGACTTCGGTGCCGACGCGCGGCAGATGCTGCCATCCCCACTTGTTGCCGGACCAGGCATGCAGGATCCGGATCCAGATCGCCATGCCCGCGACCGTCTCCTTGCGGTGGTCGAACAGCGGCCTGACCTTGACGCGCGCCAGGTAGTCGGCATGGATCTCCTCGCCTTCCTCGCCGAGCACGATGGCGGAGAAAATCCCGCTCATGACCGGACGCGGGACCGACAGCTCGTCGCGCCAGGTCGCCGATTGCAGGAAGCAGGTGAAATCGCAGTTGTAGTCGGCGGGACTGGTGCCGCCGAGCCACGTCTCGTCGCGCGCCCGGTGGGTGGTGCCGTGGATCGCGTGGACGATGTTCTCGGCCTCCGTGAACGGGTCACGGTCGAGCGTGAAGCAGAAGCCCGGACAGAGATTGGGATCGAAGCCGTGGCCTTCGCGCAAGCCAGCCGCCGCTTCATCGGCCTCCAATCGGAACCGGGCACGATCGGCTGCGATGCCGTTGTCGGTGGTCATCGCGGGCCAGCGAAACATGTCGCGTTCGGCCGCACCCGCGGCGCCGCCGCTCGCCGACCGCTGGCCGAGCACCGGCGTGCTTGGCCGCGTCGGGTCGTAGTCCTCCAGCCTCACCCGCCCGAACGCGGTGCGCTGGGCATCGGTCCAGGTGTTGAAGATATCGACGTTGTCGCCGTTGTGGACGACACGATGCACCGGCCGTTCGAGCGACTTGAAAATGTTGTTGGTGTCGGTGACAACGAGCGTATGACCGGATGGCGCGTGCTCGAAGAAATAGAAATACCCCTGTTCCTGCATCAGTCGCTGCACGAAGTCGAGGTCGGTCTCGTTGAATTGCGTGGTGTACTCCCGCCGCGGCTTGTTGCCGACGATGCGGAATGCCACCGGCTCCACGCCGTGCTCGGCGAACAGGATCTGCAGGATCTCGACCGCCGTCATCTGTTGAAAGATGCGGCAATCGGTGGTCTGGGCGAGAAACCAGAGGCTCGGCACCACCTCCAGCCGGTAGTGCAGCCGTCCCCGATTGGGCATGCCGAGCGCCTCGACGCGTCGCACCAGACCGTGGAAGAACCGATCGAGACCGTTGCGTCGGCGCACCGTGACGCAGACCGGTTGCCGGAGCAGCCTGTCCGGATCGATCGACTGCTCGGTCGAGACGACCTCGAGTTCGATCTCGAACGGCGCGCTCAGACGCTCGCGGGCGAGCAGCCGGATGGCGTGCAGCGTTCCGCTCTGAACGGGCATCGTGTCGTCGCCGAATGGCGACTTGAGCAGCAGGAGCGGGTCGTTGTGCTCCCCCATCGTCAATGGCCGGCCTTCTGCCGCGACAGATCGGAGGCTTCGGCGTAGGTGATCCGGCGGCAAGCATAGGTCTCGATGTTGACCACGTCGGTCAGCACGCTGCCATCGTTGGAGACGCTCCAGGCGAGAAGCTGGTTGGCGAACAGGCGCCCCGAGGTGCCCTCGACGGATTGCAGGACCTGCTGCTGTCCATCGCCGAGGCCCAGGACCAGGTTCTGCGCATCCCGGTTGAGCACGACCACGCGATATTTCGCGGCGCGTCCCGGGTCCGGCGCCCCGGACCGCTCGCAGTTATAGAACCCGCCCTTGCTGGAACTGATGCCTGTCTCGGTCAGCGCATCCTGGGCGCATCCGCCAAGGGTCGCCAAAGCCAGGAACCCGAAGAGCCGTGTTGAGGACATCGCATTTCCCGCCGCACGGAGAGCGTCATCGCCGCCGTATCGACGTTCGAGGATGCGGGTGCTCGATTACAGGGACATGTCGGCAGCGCGCGGAGGAGGCTACATCGGTAGCCTTAAGCGGAAGCCACGCGCGCCTGAGTCCGATACTGCATGTCGAAGAGGCGGCGCAGTGCGGCGTCGAGGCCGACCGCGCCCGAGCGCGGCTCGACGATCACCGCTGACCCGGGCGGGAAGTCCTGCTGACGGCTTGTCCGCGGCCCGCCGCCGACGATGGCCACCGGCACCGACGGATGTGCAGCGCGGACCGCAGCCACCGTGTCGAGCACGTCCCATCCGTCGTTTCCCGACGGATAGATCAGGACCGCATCGATCAACGCGGGCGCTTGGCGCAACTTGTCCGTCGCTTCCTGGACGGATTGGCAACCCATCGGTTCGTAACCCAGTGCTGCCACGATCTCCTCGACCTTGAGCAGCCGTTCGTGCTCCGTCTCGACGAAGAGCACGATCTCCCCGCTTCCGCGCCCGCTCGGGCACGTCTCCACGGCGGCTCCGCAGGGGAGCCACACCTCGAAGGTGCTGCCCGATCCGCGCGTGCTGCGCACGTCGATCGCACCACCATGATCGCGAACGATGTCGGCGACCGTCGCCAATCCAAGCCCGGTGCCGGCCGGCCGCGTCGTGTAGAACGGCTCGAAGATGTGGCCGACGGTCGTCTCGTCCATGCCGCTGCCGGTGTCGCTGACCGACATCACGAGGTGGTTGCCGGCGTCCAGGCGGCCGACCGCGAAATCGCGCGCGGCCGCGAGATCGCCGCGCGCGAGCCGCAACGTCACGTGCCCAGCGCCGTCGACGGATTGGACGGCGTTGCGGATCAGGTTCAGCATCACCTGCTGCAGCTCGGCCGACCGGCCGACGACGGTCGCATCGCCGGCCTCGTTCTCGGTCGTGAGGGTCACGCTGAGCGGCAGCGAGACCCGGAGCAGCGAGAGCGTCTCGTCGACCAGCCCCGAGATCGCGACCGCGTCGCGCGGCAGGTCGCTGCGGCCGAAATTGAGCATGTTCTCGACCAGCTCGGTCGCCCTCTCGCCGGCCTGGCGGATGCCGCTCACATGCTCCGACGGCGAGTCTCCCCTGGCCAGGCACTCGGAGGCCATCTCCGCGTGCCCGAGCACGGCGCCGACGATATTGTTCAGGTTGTGCGCCATGCCGCTCGCCAGCGCGCCCGCCGTCTCCAGCCGCTGGGCTTGCCTCAGACGTGCCTGCAGGGCATCCCGCTCGGCGGCCACCCGTTCCTGCTCGATCGCCTTCTCGAACATGTTCGCGGCCGATCGCAGCGGTGTCATCCCGGACCGTGGCCAGACCGCGTTCGGGTGCGTCGCCTCGAACGCCAGCACGCCGAGCGTCCGTTCGCCCGAACGAAGCCTGATCGCCGCCACCGCGCTCGTGCCGGTGCCGGCCAGCAGGCGGCTCGCGGAACCGGCCGCCGGCAAGGTGCTTCGATGGACCACTTCCTCCACCCCCTCCTCGTCGATCAGGGCGAGCAGCCGCCTGCCATGCCCTGCGGGGAGGGGCACGCCGTCGCGGGTCCAGCCATGCAGCCGTTCCGGCTCGGGTCTCGCCACGCTGATCCGGTCGAGCTGGATCTGCCGCCCGATGATCCCAAGCGCCTTGTCGAGCGCCTCCCCGATCCGCTCGGGCTCGCAGGCGACGAAGAGCGTCGAGATGCGCGCGATCATCTTGTCGGTCGCGGCAAGCTCTTCCAGATCGAGCCGGCTGCGGCGCAGATTGACCACCGAGATGATCGTCAGCGTCGAAAGAAGCGTCAGCAGGACGGCATCGAATGCGATCCGGGCGGTGCGTGCCCGCGCCGCCATCACGATGCTCCTCGCCTGGATCTGCTCACGCAGGCGCGAGGCGAGCACCGGGACGGCGTTCTCCATGATTCCGCGCAGGCTCTCGTCGACCTCCGGCAGCAGCCGTCCCAGAAGCTGCGCATGGGCCGCGAGGTGATGGAGCGTGGGACCGAGTGCCGGCGACGGCGCCTGCAGCGCCGACACGGTGTCGACCCGGCGCCTTACTTCGCGCGCGGCTTCCGCCGTGTCCTCCACCAGCAGCCGCAACACGGACTGGCTCAGCGCCTCCACCGGAGAGGCGACCGTCTCGCCGCCCGGTTCGGCGACCGCGCTGGCCGCCAGCATCGGCAGATACGACAGCGAGTTGCGCATCACCGCGCCCTGGCTCTTGAACCGCTCGACCAGCGACTCTTCGCCCGCGATCGCGCCGGCGAGGGCGTGAACGCCGCTGTCGTCGAGATGGTCGCGCAGCACGTCGATGTCGAGCTGGCGAAGATCACCGTCCATTCGGTCGCTCGCCATCACAAGCGGGTCGTAATCCGCGAGCAGACCCGCGCGCACCAGCAGCACGTCGCGCCTGAGCGCGGTCTGAATGGCGGAGAACTTGTTGAGCGTCGAGAGCGCCTGCAGCGCGCGGTCGTCCGAGGCCCAGTCGACCCGCAATCCTCCGAGCACCGAGATGACCAGCATCACGGCGAGCAGGACCGCGCCGACCGCACCGAGCAGCGCACGGTTCATTAGGGCGCCCCGGGGGGCGCCGTCACCGGCCGGCCATGAAGACGCCCGGTCAAGGTGCCGAGAAAAGCCACGATGGCATCGACATCGCCGCTCGGCAGGTCGCGCCCAACTTGCGCGCGCGCCATGCTGGACACCGCCTCGGTCAGCGTCCGCGCGCTTCCGTCATGAAAATAGGGTGCGGTCACAGCGATGTTCCGCAGGCTCGGGACCCGGAGCACGGCGGGCTCGGGGCTCGCGAGCGGACCGAAGATCCCGTGCGGTTCCCAAAGATTGCCGCCGACATTGACGCCCTGATGGCATGCGCTGCAGCCGGTCGATTTGAACAGCGCGTATCCTTTCGACTCGATCGCCGTCAGCGCCGCCGTGTCACCGAGCAGGAACATGTCGAAGCGGCTGTCGGGCGTGACCAGCGTGCGCTCATAGGCCGCGATCGCGTCCAGCACTTCTGATCCGGTCGCGGCATGGCCGTAGGCGCGGCGGCTCAGAACGGCCAGCGCCGGACGCCTGGCCGCGGCCGCGGCGCGGTCGGGCGAGCTTCCCATGATGTCGGGTCTCGACAGCGATGCGCGCGCCTGATCGACAAGCGTCCGCTGGTCGCCTTCCCAGTTGAGCCGGAACGACAGCGCGGCGTTGAAGACGGTGTTGGTGTTGAGCGGGAGTATCGTTCCCCTCACGCCCACATCGTGCGTGCGGCCGTCCGCGCCATTGGTGTCGGTGTCGTGGCAGGAGGCGCAGCTCAGACGCCCGTTGCCCGACAAGCCCGGGTCGTGGAACAATAGGTCGCCGAATGCCACGAGTGCCGCCGGCTCGGGCGGCGGGCGGGGGATCGGCGTGATCGGCTCGCCCATGATCGGGCTGCCGCGACCCGCGACCGGGACCATTGCGGCCAGGCCCATTGCGAGCCAAACCAAGTGCCGCCATGCTCGATGTCGGCCGGACAGCGCCATGATCGTCAACCGGTCAATCTCCCTGGCGGGCGCGGAGGAACCTAGCATGATCGAACCGGCGCGCTCCATGGGCGAGAACCGCGTCCTCGTCGTCGACGACGATCCCGGCATGCGCCGCGTCGTCGGCGACTATCTCGGCGAACACGGTTTGCAGGTCGATCTTGCCGCCGGGCGCGCCGAGATGACGCGTCTGATGCAGAACGGTGAACACAAGGTCGTCATTCTCGATCTCAAGCTCGGAGACGCCGACGGCCTGGACCTGCTGCGAGAGCTGCGCACCCGTTCGGATCTGCCGGTCATGATCGTGACCGGCCACCGCAGCGACGAGGTCGACCGCGTCGTCGGTCTCGAACTCGGCGCCGACGACTACATCACCAAGCCGTTCAGCCTGCGCGAGCTGCTCGCGCGCGTCCGCGTCATCCTTCGTCGCGCCGAGACGACACGCCTGACGATCGAGCGCGATACGGCACGTGCCGCGCAGGCGCCCAACGCCGCGGGACCACGCAACGTGCGTTTCGCAGGCTGGACCTTGGACCGGCGGATGCGGCAGCTCCGCAATCCGGCGGGCGAGCTCGTGGCACTCAGCAACGGCGCCTACAACCTGCTGATCGCTTTTCTCGATGCGCCGCTGCGGCCGTTGTCGCGCGAGCATCTCATGCAGGCAACCCGGGTGCACGAGGACGTCTTCGACAAGAGCATCGACGTCCAGATCCTGCGCCTGCGCCGCAAGCTCGATCTCGACCCGCAGCGTCCGTCGATGATCACGACCGAGCGTGGCGTGGGCTACATCTTTTCGGTGGCTGTCGAGCGAATCTAGACCGATCGACCTCGTCATCCGCGCCCGCGTGACCGCGGATGCAGCAGCGCGCGCAGACGCTCGCGTTCCCGCGGCTGCTCGATCATCGTCAGGCACGCGGTCTCGAGTTCCTCGGGCGAGTTGGCGTCGAGCAGCGCCCGCTGCAGCAGGCGTGGCGCGATCGGGCCCACGATCTGCGCCAGCGCGCGCGTCATCGCATCCACCGTCGCCTGCGGCACGCCGCCTTCCGATCGGGTCGAGACCGCCATTTGCGAACGCAGCGCCGCCAGCCCGTCGTCGCCGGCGACGACCGCCAGGATCGCGTGATGGAGATCGGCCCGCGCCTTCTCGTCGGTGATGAAATCGGCAAGATGCGCGGCCAGATCCTCGGGCGTCCGTGCCCGCCGCAGGGCCCGCCTGAGATAGACCCGCCCGATCGGCCCGACATGAACGGCGAGGCGGCGCTCGATGGTCGCCAGCGACTTGACGGTCAGCGCATCGATCTCGGGCCGCGCCGTCTCGCCCTCGTCCTCGCGCACGGCAGCCATCATGACCGTCGCGTCCGCGTCCGCAGGCGGGGGCGGCGCATCCTCGTGCAATGCGAGGCGAAGGGCCGCCGCCATCGCGGCCGCGCCCTCGAACCTGTCGTCCGGACGCTTGGCGAGCGCGCGCTCGACGACCTCGATCACGGCAGCCGGCAGGTCCGGTCGGAGCCCGGCCAGCGGCGCCGCCGCTTCATGCAGGATCTTGTAGGTCGTCGCGACATAATTGGGACCGGCGAAACCGCGTTCCCCGGCGAGCATCTCATAGAGCACGCAGCCGAGCGAGAACAGATCCGAGCGTGCGTCGATGGCGCCACCGAGACATTGCTCCGGCGACATGTAGCAGGGCGTGCCGATCAGCACCGAGCTCCGCGTCGCGTCCGACGAGAGCGCGCGCGAGATCCCGAAATCGGTGACCTTCAATTCGGCCGAAGCGGTCAGCATCACGTTGCCGGGCTTGATGTCGCGGTGGATCACCCCGAATTCGTGCGCGAACGCCAGCGCATCGAGCACGCCGAGCGCCACACGCGAGACGAACGCGAGATCGAGCCGCACGCCGCGCCTGCAGAGACGGCCGAGATCCTGCCCGTCGACATATTCGAGCACCAGGAACGGAACGCCCTCGTGCTCGGCGAATTCGTGGATGCCGACGATGTTGGGGTGGACGCACCGTCCGACCATCTTGGCTTCGTTGCGGAACCGCGCGATGTGATGCTTGCGGTCATCGCCGTCGAGCAGATCGGCACGGATCAGCTTGATCGCGACGACGCGGTCGATGTCCGGATCGTGCGCCTTGTAGACGACGCCCATCGCGCCGCGCCCGAGCAGCCCGGTGATGTGGAACTTGCCGATCGAGGACGGATGAGCCAGCATTCCTGGAGGCTACTCCTCCAGGAGCCGGAACGCCGCGACCAGGCTGCGCCGCATCCGGTTGAACGACGTCGCGAGCGAGGCGATCTCGTCGGACGAGTCGATTTCGAACTCGGGTGTTTCCATGTTGCCCAGGCTCACCTCGTCGGCGGTCCTCGAGATCCGCCTGACCGGTGCCACGATCATCGCCTGCAGCAGCAGGTTCAGGATGATGAGCATGACCGCGAACACCACCGCGAGCGCCACCATGATGGTGTAGAGGCTGGCCCGCGCCCGCGCCAGGGCCACGCGTTCCGGAACAGAAACGATCTGCGCGCCGACGACGCTGCCAAGATGCCAGCCGAAGCCGTTATGGGAGCCGTAGACGTCGATCATCGAGGCGGGAGCCGCCTGCGGCGTCGAATGGCAGGCAAGACAGCCCGGATCGGTGATGCGCACCGGGCGCGAGAATGACATCACCTCGCCCGCGTCCGTCATCCGCTCGGTGAACAGCGTCGTGCGCTTCGGATCGACCCGCAGCGCATCGATGATCCCGGCTTCCCAAGGTGCCGGCCGGTCCGCCGGGTTGGTCGGGTCGTCGGCCGGCTGACGCAGCGAGTAGTCGGGCCGTTCCTTCGCCAGCAGGTCGAACGACCGCTGCGCCGCGTAGAACGGGATCGATTGAGGCAGGAACTGCACTTTCAGCGATCGCGTGATCAGCGGCGTCACCTCGTTCTGGGTGTAGTTCGTGACGGCATCGACCTCGGCCATGATGGTTGCCGCCTCCGACAGCACGGCGTGTCGGGCGAGCTTCTGGCTGATGATGTTGACCAGCAACGCCGCGAGCGCAAGGCCGCCGACGAAGGCCACGACCATGACCAGGTTGAACTTGAGCTTCAGACTCATCTCTGTTCTCGATCACTTGTTCAAAAGACGCACGATTTCGGTCTGGTTGATGACCCCGGTCGCCTGGTCTCCAAGGGCGTGCTGGAAGGCCCGGATGGCGGCGAGCGTCGAGCTGTCGAGCACCCCGTCGCTGGTGCCGCCGTAGTAGCCGAGCCGCGCCAGCGCGGCCTGCAGGCGCGCGATCCGGGCGTTCGGCTCGCGCAGCTTCCGTGTGGTCTGCGGAGCGACCCTGCGGCCCGAGGCCGGGCGGGCACCCGAGGCCGGGCCGGCACCCGAGGCCGGGCCGGCGGGCTTGGGGTGACGCGCGGCGGCGACAGGTGCGTGCTCGGGGTGATCCGCCGCGACCGGTGCGGGGGCCGGTGCCGGCACGACCGCGACCGGCGCCGGCTTCGCGGGCACCGCGGGCGGCGGTGGCGCGGGCGCCGGAGGCTTGGGCGGCGCCACGGGCGCCGGGATGAACATCGCGTTCTTCGCCGCCCCGCTGTCGGCGGCGAGTGCCGGAGCCACCACGTCCCAGCCGCGCCGGACGTCGATGCCGGCACTCGAAAGCCCGGGTCCGAGCACTGCGATGCCCGCGCCCGCCGCGACCGCGAGATGAAGGCCCCGCGGCAGGCGGTCGCCCGCCGCGCGGACCGCAGCCATCGCCGGCGCGCCGGGCGGCAGACGGAGGTCGGCATAGAGGGTGCCGCCGGTCCCGGCCAGCGCATTCAGCAGCGCCTGCGCGACCACGCCCTCGAGCTGCGGCTGGGCCACCGTCGCCGGATCGACGCCGGCCGGCAGCATGAACAGGCGTGTGCCGTCCGTCACGGCGCCGGCGCAGACATACGCGAGCGCGATGCCGGATGGAGCGCCGTCGAGCTGGGCCGCGAAATCGTCGATCGCGCCACGCATCGTGACCGACGCCGGATCGAGCAGCGCCTCGACCGTGAATCCCTCGCCGCGCAACCGGTCGCGCACCGCGGCCGCGAGCAGCGTGCAGCTCCTGCCCGCGACCGATCCGGGCGGATCGACGCCGATCACCAGTGCGATGCCCGGCGATTGCGCCTCGGCCCATCGCGGTGCGAACGCAGGCAGCGCGAGCGCGAGCGCGAGCGCGAGCGCCAGTCGGCTTGGCGAGCGGAAACGACCTGTCATGCAAGCTGCCCATCCGTCGTTGCGCTGGCGGCCTGCCGATGATCCGGCTTGAAGACCGCCTCGCGCGCGTCGTCGCGCCGGCTGGCCACCGGCAGCCAGGTGTTCCAGCCGAGATGGCCGGCCGTGGCCGAGCCCGGCGCCATCGGCGGCATCGCCTCGGCGGCGAGCACCGGATTGATCGTGAACCCGACCTCGCCATCGAGATAGGCGCGCGTCAGCGCCGCCAGTTGGCGCAGGAGAGGCCGTCCCGGCAGCAATGCCAGGAACGCGTCGAGCGGGAGGGGTCCGATCACCAGCTTGATGTGCGACTGGATATCCCAGGCCCGGCTGCCGGCGGCGGCGTCGACGCCGAGCTGGTGGAAGCGGCCGGGCCGTCCTCGCATCGGAAGTGCCGTCCTCTGGTCGGGGCCGAGTTCGAGCCACCGTCCCGCGAACTGCTCGACCGCCACCGTCTGCCCGAGCCAGTCGGACAGGATCGCGGCGAGCCGGTCGGCCGAGCGCGGCCGGGCCGCGAACGCGCCCGCATGGAACAGCAGCGGCTCGGTGCCGACCGACAAGCGCTCGGCCATGCCGGGCAATCCGTGCCCGGTCAGGGCCAGCAGCGCCTCGCGCAATCCGTCGCGCGGCGGCGCGCCGGCATCAGTCGCGCGCGGCGGCGCGCCGGCATCAGTCGCGCGCGGCGGCGCACCGGCATCCGTCGCGCGCGCACCGATCGCGGCGGCCTCGGCCGAACGGTGCGGCCGGTACTTGATCCCCGCCGACGCGAACTGGCTCAGCGGACGCTGGGCCAGCACGTCGAGGAAGCCCGCGAGCGCCGTCGAGCGCCGCCGCTGCTCGTTGTTCGCCATCTCCGTGTAGAAGCGCGGCAGCACGCCGCCGGGCCCGGTCAGGCCGAGCATCCCGGTCGTCGCGCGGAACCGCTGTCCCTCGGGCTCGACGGCGGAGATGTCGGACGCGACGAAGGCAAGTCCGGTCGGTGCATGGAACCGGACCGCACGTCCCGGATCGGACCGGCCGCTCGCCTGCATCATCACCGAGACCGCCGCATCGAAGCTGAAACGGGCCGGTTCATCGAGCAGCATCTGCCGCAGCGTCTTCCGGCGCGTCGCCGGACGGCCAGGCGACGGCTCGCGCCCAGCAACCGGCGCCTCGACCGTCTCCAGCACCCGCCACTGCGTCTGCGTCACCGGTCCCGGCGCTGGTTCCGTCATAGCAGAACGCGCGCCCCGGCCCGCGGCGCGAAGCGTGCGACCGAGCCGAGCTGCCCCTTCACGACGGCATTGGTGCGCACGAACGAATTGACCGTCGCGTGCAGCGCCAGGAACCGCTCGAGCACGGCCGCGAGCAGGAACAGGCCGCCCTCCCATGCCTTCGGGTCGAATTCGAGCGTGACCTCGAGCCCGCGGCAGAAGCTGCCCTGACGCGCCCCCGGGACCCGCGCCGTCGCGTCCCTGGAGCGCACTGCCAGCAGGCCCGCGATCATCGCCCGGCTCTCGTGGCTGTCGCGCAGATCGTAGAGCCGCAGCACCTCGCGCATCGTCGCCGCTGCGTCGTCGCCGCCGACGATCGAGAGATGGCCGATCGAGAGATGCGAGATCAGCCGCCAGCTCCGGTGCTCCCGCAGCGGTGCCCGCAACGACGCCGTGGGCGCGGTGAGGCACGCGACGCCGACCACCGACCCGAGCCCTTCCGTCAGACGCAGCCACGGCTGCCCGCCGCCGAACGGCAGCCGCGCCGGCAGGTCGCGGTTGGTGCAGAGCGCGTCCACCGACAGAACCCGGTCCGCCGGACGATCGACGGAGTGGACCGGATCGAACGGTGCCAGCAGCACGTCCGTGCCGCCCGCGCCCGCGCTTTCGCGCCGGATCACGTTGTAGAAGCCGGACTCGCTGTCCGAGGGCGCGCCCGGATGGTGGCGGTAGAACGGCCGCCAGTGACGGCTCGAGCCGTCGTTGGCGACCTCGCGCACGTCCTCGACGCTCCACACCTCGAGCGCCTGACGACGCCGCCGATCCGGATGGACCGGATATTCGGTCCGCAGATGGTCGAGCCGCACCGGCTCGCACTGGCGCGAAAACAGATTGACGATCGGCGTGCAGCCGAGTGCCAGGCAATCCGGCGGCAAGCGGCGCTCCAGCTCGGGAACCGACCGGTCGAAATAGAGGAACAGCTCGAGCCGGTTGCCGGCCGCCACCATCGTCCGCGCGTCGAGGCCGACGAGGTCGACGAACAGGAACTTCTCCGGCAGGGCGAAATACTCGCTCAGCAGCCGGAAGCCCGAGAACGAGCGCGCCGGCCATGGCATGAGCGCCTCGTCCGGCGCGAAGCCCACCGGCTGCACGCTCGAGGCCGGCAGGATCGTCGGCCTGTCGTCGTTGGGGCCATCGGCGACCGCGACACTCACCGTGTGGCCGCAGATCAACTCGTACAGCCCGAGCGCCTGCGGGGTCGATCCGCGCAGGAACAGGCGCATGGCGGCGAGGCCGAGTTCGGCGAAGCTCGCATCCGGATCGAGCGTGCGCAGCACGATCCGCAGGCTGCTCCTCACGCCCGGCGCCGCCCCGCCGGCAGGGGCGGCGAGCGGCAGCCCGGTCAGACGCACCTGCTCGATGGCCACCGGCCAGAGCGTTGTCTCGTAGGCGGTCCGGAACCGACACGGCTCGCCCTCGACCTCGTCGGTCTCGAGCGGCGTGCCGGCGGGCACCTTGATCGCCACCTTGCCGTCCGGCTTGGGCGCGAACTGGGCGATCGCCGCCGACGGGACTGGTGCCAGGTAATGCGGGTAGAGCACGCCCAGCAACGCGTCGGTGATTTCGGGGAACTCGTCGTCGAGGCGCTGCTGCGCCCGCGCCGACAGGAACGCCGCACCTTCCAGCAGCCGCTCGACATGCGGGTCGTCGACCGCCTCGCTTGTCAGCCGGAGGCGTCCGGCGATCTTCGGGTGCGCTTCTGCGAACGCGCCGGCGAGGTTGCGCAGCGCGTCGAGTTCCCGGCTGTAGAAAGGCAGCAGGCTGTCGCTCATCGGTCAGGCATCCCACAGCGGCCGCACCGTGACGTCGGCCGTCTCGGCATCGACGAAGGTGTCGAAGCTCACCGGTTCCGGCTGCGGCTCGATCAGCAGCAACGCGTCGATCCGCAGCGCGAGGGTCGCCGACAATGGCGCGCCGTCGGCGGCAAGGCTCACCTGGACCCGGCTCAGGCGCGGCTCGAAGCGCCGGATCGCGCGCTCGATCGCCAGGCGCAGCGCCTCTCGCTCGGTGCCGTCGTTGAAGGCGCCGGCGGTGAAGTCCGCCAGCCCGTAGCCGAGCGGGGAGACACGCAGCGCCGGCCACGCCTCCTCCACCGACCGCCACGGACGGCGCGCGTTGAGCAGCGCCTCGACATCGCGCTCCACCGCCGCGCGCAGCTCGGCCACCGTCTGCGCCGCACTCCTCGGCCGGTCGGTCGTCTGGTCCGGCCTCGCGTCGAGCAGCCGGTCGAGCAGCGACGACGGCGCGCGCGGTGCCTGGCGGGCGCTCACGCGAACTCCAGGCTTTCGAGCGCGGTCACCGGCATCGCCTCGTCGCCGGCGAGGAACGTCCGCTGGCCGACGCCCCGCACCGGATCCGCGTCCGACCAGTCGGTGCCGCGGCCGAGCCGAAGACCGTCCTCGAGCGCGGCTGCCGTCTCGTACAGCACGGGGATGTAGACGTCGCCCTCCGGCCCCTCGCGAACACTCATCGTGCAGCGACGCCAGAACAGGTCCCGCGGCCGCTTGGGCGGATGGAAGTCGGCGCTCAGCACGCGCTCGGTCGGGATCCAGTAGTAGATGCCGGTGGTGGTCAGCACCTCGAAGCTGCCGCTGCAGAGATCGTCGGCGTCGCGGAAATCGGCGAACGCCACGCCGTTGCCGGTCCCGGGTGCCGCCGGCCGGGCGGCCTCGGCGGACGCGGCCGCGCGGCCGGCCGCCTCATGGTCGCCGCCGCGCAGTGCCACCAGGGCCTCCAGCGTATGGGTCTGGGCCTGCGTCGGCGCGCCGAGGAAGGCAGGCAGCCGCCCGTCCGCCGCGAGCTGCCGGCGCGCCGACGCCGCGCGCAGCAACTGCCTGAACTCGGCCACCACGAGGGCGCCCGCGGGATCGACCGCCTCGGCGGCAGCGAGGGCGGTGTCGGCGCGCTCGAAGTCGCCGGTGAACAGCAGCAGCTCGGCGAAAAGCATGCGCGCGCCGATCTCCGACGGCGCGCGCGCGACCGCGCGCCCGGCGGCCTCGACCGCCTCGTCCAGCCGGCCGTCACGAAATAATTGTCCCGCCGTCGTATCGGTCATGATGCCTTCCTCCGTTCCGGCCACGATGCCGGGAATGTCACGTCGCACCCGTCGCGACGAAGCCGGTCACGAGCCGGAAGATCGCCGAGACGTCGTCGAGCTGGTAATGCGGTTGCAGGTGGATGACGCAACCGAACGAGCCCGGCCGTCCTTCGAGTTCATTGACCTGTACACGGCCCGATCGAAGCGGCTGGCTGGCGCGGCTGGCGCTGTCCGGGCTCGCATTGACGTAGCGCATCAGCCACGCCTGCAGCCGGCGCTCGATGTCGTTGGCGGTCGCGAACGAGCCCGTCAGGTCGCGGCCGATGATCTTGATGTAGTGGGCAAAGCGCGAGACGCAGAGCATCGCGCTGATCTCCGCCGAAACGCGCCGATTGGCGAACGCCGCCGTGGGCGTCCGGCCGGGCGTAGCCGGCACCCGAGCCTGCAGGCTGTGCACCGACCCGAATGCGGCATCGCCGTACGGCATCATGTTGAGCGGCATCAGTCCGGCCAGCGAGGCGTCGCGCTCCTGCCGGTCGGTCAGCGCGCAATCGGTCGACGGCCGCGCCCACCGCGTCGCCGCACCCAGGCTGAAATCCTCCCTCGGCAATTGCAGCACCAGGCTGCCGCCGAAGCCGTCGCTCGGCACACCCCGCAGACCGCCCGGCCAACGGTGCTGCTCGTGCGCGCGGCCGACGGTCGCGGCAAAGGCGTAACCGGCCACCGACCATGAGCGCTGCGCCGCCGTCGGCGCGTATTCCTCGTGGCCGGCGTGTTCCGTCCAGCGCGGCCGCGCGAGCACGCGCGGCATCGTCACGCACAGGAAGCGTGCCTCCTCGCGCCCGGCCAATGCCCGCCAGCGCGCGTGCTCCTCGTCGCCCAGCAAGGCCGCCACTTCCTGCGACAGCACCAGATCCTCGAAGCGGTCGACGCCGAGCAGGGCGGGCGAGGCGCCCAGCACGACCGGCACGAAGGCCGCCGTCGCAATCGCGGCAAGCGCCGTCATCACGGCGATGTCGTCGATCGGCGCCGGCTCGGCGCCGACCCGCCGCCGCGGCCGGTGCCGGACCTCGTGGTCGACGACGAGAAGGCCGAACGGTTCGCCGCCGGCGCGGCCGAACTCATCCTCGTAGATCAGCCGGAACAGGTTGGACTGGTCGAACTCGCTGACGCGCGACAGGTCGCGGTCGATCTCGCGCCAGGTGGCGGGCAGCACCGCGAATTTGAGGCTGCGCCCGGGTTCGAAGCCCTTCACCAGCCAGGCCAGGCCGCGCCACGAGCCCTCGAGCCGCTGCAGGACAGGGTGGTGCAGCAGGACGTCGAGCTGGGCGGCCACGAGCTCGTCGAGTGAAGCGATGTCGCGGTCGACCGCGCCGCGCAGCCGGGCGGGATCGGCCCGGAGCCAAAGCGCCTTCTCCGCACCGAACCACCGCCGCAGGGCACCGCGGTCCGAGCGCAGGAAGGAGTGCAGCTCCGCCGCATCCATGTCCGGACGGCTGTGCCGTCCGGACATGATCGCGGCCCTCAGGGGCGCCATGGTCGTTGCCTCAGACACGCTCGGGGATGCGCGCGACCATGCGCAGGCTGGTCGTCAGCTCCTCGAGCTGCAACCACGGACGCATATAGGCGATCGCGTTGTAGGCGCCGGGGCGCCCCGCGATCTCACGCACCTCGACCCTCGCCTCACGGAGCGGGAACTTCGCCTTGCTGTCGGGCCCGGCACCCTCGTTGGAATTGACGTAGCGCCGGATCCAGTTGTTGAGCCACTTCTCGCAGTCGTCGACTTCCATGAAGCTGCCGATCTTGTCGCGCGCCATCACCTTCAGGTAATGCGCGAACCGGCTGGTCGCCATCATGTAGGGAAGCCGCGCCGAGATGCGCGCGTTGCCGGTCGCCTCGGGCTTGTCGTACTCGCGGGGCTTCTGCGCCGTCTGGGCACCGAAGAACACCGCATAGTCCTGGTTCTTGTAGTGACACAAAGGCAGGAACCCGAGCGAAGACAGCTCGTACTCGCGCCGGTCGGTGATCCCGATCTCGGTCGGACACTTGGCGTCGAGGTCGCCGTCGTCGGACTGGAAGATGTGCTGCGGCAGGTCGTCGACCTTGCCGCCGTTCTCGGCGCCGCGGATCGCGGTGCAGAAGCCGCTGCGCGCGAACGAATCGGTCAACCGGGTCGCCATGACGAAGGCCGCGTTCATCCAGCAATACTCGGCGTGCTGCATGGCGAGCGGCGCGCCGTCCGCGCCGATCGGCGCCTCCTCGTAGCCGAATTCGTCGATCGGCTTGGTGCGATCGCCGTAGGGCAGCCGGGCGAGCACGCGCGGCATCACGAGCGAGACGAAACGGCTGTCCTCGCTGTCGCGAAAGCCGCGCCACTTGAGATACTCGACGGTGTCGAAGATCTTGGCGAGATCACGCGGCCGCGACAGCTCGCTCCATTCGTCGAACCCCATCATCGACGCGCCGGCGGCCGAGATGAAGGGCGCGAACGCGGCGGCGCTGACATTGGAGATCAGGCGCAGCGCCTCGATGTCCTCCGGATGGTTGGTCCATTCGTAGTCGCCGACCAGCGCGCCGTACGGCTCGCCACCGGGCGTGCCGAACTCGTTCTCGTAGATCTTGCGAAACAGCAGGCTCTGGTCGAACTCGACCGCGCGGGTGAGGTCACGGTGCAGCTCGCGCTTGGACGCATTGACGACCCGGATCTTGAGGTTGGTGCTCGTCTCCGTGTTCATCACCAGGTAGCGCAGGCCGCGCCAGCTCCCCTCCAGCTTGAGGAAGCGAGGATCGTGCACGATGGCGTTCAACTGCTTGGACAACGCCGCATCGATCGCGGTTACCGCACCCTGGATCGTGCGCGTCAGGTTGCGGTCGAACGAGACGACCCCCTTGCCCGCCTGTTCGACGAGCGTGCGCACGAGGTCAGCGGCGCGATCGGGCTCTGTCTGCTTGGTCGCCGACATCACCTGGTCGAGCAGCCCCGATCCTTGCAGGACTTCCTCGCGCGCGATGTCTTTTTGCGGCGTGCTGTCAGACATTGTCATGGTCCTTCCGGAGGCCGAGTTCACCCGAGATCGTCTCGAAACTGTTCTTGTCCTGCAGGATCTGCTCGAGCAGCAGCTCGAGGTCCTCCGACCGATCCGCCTTGCTCATCAGGTCGCGCAGGCGATCGCGCGTCTCGAGCAGCGTGCGCAGCGCCGGCACCTGCTCGATGATCCGGCCCGGTTCGAAATCCTCGATCCCGTTGAAGCGCAGATCGACTGCCATCGTCGCCCCGTCGCCGGCGAGCGTGTTCTCGACCTTCAGCTTCAGGCCGGGTGCCAGCCGCTGCATCACCTCGTCGAAATTGTCGCGATCGATCTGGATGAATTTGCGCTCTCCGAAGGGACGCAGAGGCTGGGTCGGATCGCCCGAGAAATCGCCGATCACGCCGACGACGAACGGCAGTTCGCGCACGATCTCCGCGCCCTCGGTTTCGACCTCATAGGTGATGTGCACTCGCGGCCTGCGGACCCGGGCCAGCTTCTGATGGATACTCGCACTCATGATCTTCTCCCTGTGGAAATCGTCTGCACCGTCATTCGATCGGCGCCCTGATGCCGAGGCCCGACAGCACGGACGCCCTCGGTGACAAGTCCGGCATCACCTCGCGCAGCAGCTCTGGCCAGGACAGGCGAGCCCGCCGCACGGCCTCCTCGAGCGTGTAGCTGAAGGGCGAGTTCGGTTCGCTGGTCCGGAACGCGGCCGCGATCCGCAGCGCCTCGTCGAGCATCGCCTCGCGCGATGGCTGCAGACGCGCGGCGGGCGCCTCGGCGCGCGCCGCCTCGATCTCCGTCGCCGCGGAAACGTCGTCCGGAGCCGGCTCGAGCTCCTCGGCCGGAACGTGACGCTCGACGATCTTCCTGATCCCGGCGAGCAGGTCGCGCACTCTGCCGGTCGCCGGCAGCGAGTCGCTGCCCTGCATGCCTTGCATGGTGGATGCGAGACGCATCGCGGATGCCAGTCGCTCCCAGGCATCGAGCGCCAGGCCGGCCTCGCGGCCGGTGGCGATCAGCGATGCCCGGCCGGCGCCGTGCGCTGCCATCTCGAGATCGGCGAAATCAGCGACCACGGTCGACGCGCGCTGCGTCTTGGCCTTGTCGCCGAGTGTCGCGACCTCGCGCGACCGCTCGTACTGCCACAGCGTGACAGGCTCGCCATCCTGTCGCTCGAACAGCACGATCGCGCGAAGCGGTTGCAGCAACGTGCCGTCGCGCTCCTGACCGCTCAAGCCGCCGATGGCAACGAAACGGCCGTCCGGATCCTCCGGATCGAAGGCCGGGAACAGGCCCTCGTTCCAGAATCGGTCGATCAGGCCGGCAAGGATGTCCACGCCCTCCGTGAGACCGAGCAGACCGCATCGGCGCGTCAGGCTCTCGACCAGCCAGCAACCGATCTCGATGTCCTTCGTTCGCGAACCCAGCGCCTCGACCGCCAGCCGTTCGACCGTTCTCCATCCGGCTGGATTGGCCGGCCCCGAGGCCGGATCGTTGTCGGCGAGCCGCTCGGCGGCCCGTGCTTCCGATCGTGCGTCGCGCATTGCCGAATACAGCGCGCGTGGCATCAGATCGAGACGAAGATCCTCGCCCACGGCCACGTTCTCGAGCGGCGCCAGGATCAGATCCAGCAGTTCGCGATCGTTCGGTTCGGATGTCATCGCCGGTCGCTCCAACGGCACGTCGATCGTGCGCGGATCATTGGTGCGACGTTCGTATCGGCGCCCGGCTACGCGCGCATTGCAGGACGGAGCGGAACGGTTACCACCGAAACCGACGCGTGATGGACACGCCGCCACCCTCGCCAATACCGTCCGGCCGGTTTCGCTACGATCCCGGTCGAAAGGATACGGCCATTCCCACCATCGATCTGAAGTCTCTTGTCGGCAGGCTCGGCGATGTCAGCCGGCGTACGCTCGAGGCGGCTGCTGGACAGACGCTGTCCCGAACGCACTACAACGTCGAAATCGAGCATTGGCTGTTGCAGATGCTCGCCGTCGAGCGCTCCGACATCGCCATCCTCGCGAACGCGCTCGAGATCGGCGCCGACCGGATCGCGGTCGGTCTCGGATCGGCACTCGACCGGATGACAACCGGCAATGGGCGAGCGCCCGGTCTTTCGCCCGACATCATCGCCGTGATCAAGGACGCCTGGCTGTTCGCGTCGATCGAGGCGGAGCAATCCTCTGTCCGGTCGGGCCATATCCTGTGGGCGGCACTGTCGGACGAGAGGATTGCCGCCCGCCTCACCGCCGCCGTCCCGGTGCTCCGGCGGCTGGTGCCCGATGTGCTGCGTCGCGATCTGCCTCAACTGGTCGCCGGCGGCGTCGAGGCGCCTTCGCCCGGCGCCGAGGCCGCGCCACCGCCCGCCGCCGTCGGCACGACCGCGCTCGATCGCTACACGGTCGACCTGACGGCACAGGCGCGCGCCGGCAGGATCGACCCGATCCTGGGCCGTGACGGCGAAATCCGGCGGGTGATTGACATCCTGACCAGGCGCAGGCAGAACAACCCGATCATGACCGGCGAGGCCGGCGTCGGCAAGACGGCCGTCGTGGAGGGCTTGGCGCAGCGCATCGCCGACGGCGACGTGCCGCCGCCGCTGGCCAGCGCCTCCATCCGGACCCTCGATCTCGGCCTGCTGCAGGCCGGCGCCGGCGTCAAGGGCGAGTTCGAGAACCGCCTTCGCTCGGTGATCGACGAGGCGCAGTCGAGTGCGCATTCCGTGATCTTGTTCGTCGACGAGGCGCACACGCTGATCGGCGCCGGCGGTGCGCCAGGGCAGGGGGATGCCGCCAACCTGCTCAAGCCGCCGCTCGCGCGCGGCGAGCTTCGCGTCATCGCTGCCACCACGTGGGCCGAATACAAGAAATACATCGAGAAGGATGCGGCCCTCGCGCGTCGGTTCCAGCCGGTCAAGATCGACGAGCCGTCCGAGAATGTCGCGGTCGGCATGGTGCGCGGCCTGGTGCCATCGCTCGAGCGCCATCACGGCGTGCGCATCCTCGACGAGGCGGTGACGGCATCGGTGCATCTCTCGACCCGCTACATCCAGGGACGCCAACTGCCCGACAAGGCGGTCAGCCTGATCGACACCGCGTGTGCCCGCGTCGCGATGAGCCAGGCCGCGACCCCGCCGGCACTCGAGGACAGGCGCCGTCGTCTCGCGGCCATCGCCGCGGAAGCGCGCGCCCTCGAGCGCGAGGAACGATCGGGCGCCAGTCACGAGGCGCGATTGGCGGCGCTCGAGGACGAGCGCATGCGGCTCGGCGACGAGGTCGCCTCGCTCGACCTGCGGTGGGCGGAGGAGCGGCGGCTCGCGGCCTCGCTCGCCGAACTCCGCGCGGCGGCCGAGACCGAGACGGTTCCGATCTCGCGCACCGACCTCCTCGACGTCGCATCGAGGCTCGCTGCGGTGCAGGGCGAACATCCGATGGTCTTCCCCGTCGTCGACGCGCAGGCGGTGGCCGAGATCGTCGCCAACTGGACCGGCATTCCCACCGGACGCATGCGGACCCACGAGATCGCGTCCGTCCTCACCCTGCGCGAGGCCCTTGCGCGCCGCGTCGTCGGCCAGGATCACGCGCTCGATGCCGTCAGCCGCGCGGTCATGATGTCGCGCGCCGGCCTGACCGACCCGCGCAAGCCGGTCGGCGTCTTCCTGATGGTGGGCACGTCGGGCGTCGGCAAGACCGAGACGGCACTCGCACTCGCCGACATCCTCTATGGCGGCGAGCAGACCGTGACCACCATCAACATGAGCGAATTCAAGGAAGAGCATAAAGTGAGCCTGCTGATGGGCAGTCCGCCCGGCTATGTCGGCTACGGCGAGGGCGGCGTGCTGACCGAAGCCGTGCGCCGGCGCCCGCACGGCGTGCTGCTGCTCGACGAGTTCGAGAAGGCGCATACCGGCGTGCAGGAAATCTTCTTCCAGGTGTTCGACAAGGGCACGATGAAGGACGGCGAGGGCCGTGATGTCGACTTCCGCAACACCATCATCATCATGACGTCGAACGCCGGCAGCGCGCTGATCGAGAAGCTGTTCGCCGATCCGGCGACCTCGCCCGATGTCAGCGGTCTGACGGATGCGATGCGCGCGGAGATGGGCAACCACTTCAAGCCCGCCTTTCTCGGGCGTGTCAGCCTCGTTCCCTATCTGCCGCTGGGTCCCGACACGTTGCGGACCATCGTCGGTCTGCAATTCGCGCGTGTCGCACGGCGAATAGAGCAGGGCAGTCGCGCCGTCACGCATGTGAGCGACGCAGCGACGGATGCGGTGATCGCGCACGCCCGGAACTCCTCCGCCGGCGCACGCAGCGTCGAGGCGTTTCTCGCGAGCCGGATCCTCCCCGACCTGTCGGCCAGCATCCTGTCGCGCATGGCGGACGGACCGCCGATCACCGAGGTGTCCATCGAAGTGGTGGAAGACGGATCGATCGAGTGCCGCCTGACCTGACCGCCCTGCACTCGGAACCACTATTGACGAGGATTACACGAGTAGCCGAACGGCCGGGGCGCGACATCATCCGGTAATCGCCGGGTTCGAGCATGATCCCCGCCGGCAGCGTCGAGAACGAAGTCCTGGCCGGCAAACCATCGAGGGAGTTTTCCGATGTCTATCTACATGAAATACGGCGGCGCCCAGGGTGCTGTCTCGGAATCCGGCCACACCGGCTGGATCGAGCTGATGGACTGCCGCTGGAGCATGTCGCGGTCGATCAGGAGCGCGGTCGGCGTCGGCACGAACCGCGAATCGACGTCGGCCTATGTCAGCGAGCTGACCGCCACCAAGCTCGTCGATCCGGCGAGCGCCAACATCAACCAGTATGCGTTCGTGGGTCAGTCGCAGGCCTGCCAGGTCGATTTCACCCGGACCGACAAGGGCCAGGAAGCGGTGTTCCGGACGATCAAGCTGACCGACGCGATCGTCAGCGGCCTCGTCAACCATGGCCATGGCACCGACCGGCCGACCGAGGTCATCACGCTCAACTTCACCGAGATCGCGATTACCGACATCAGCGAGGGCGAGGCCGGCACCGGCGGCGGCAGCTCGACCGTCACCTACAACCTCGCGACCGCACAGACGAGCTAGAAGTTCACGGCGCAAGCGGGGCCGGGTGCCACGCCCGGCTCCGAGGGCATAGTGGCCGCTGCCACTCATCCGGCGCCCCGATATCAAGCTTGAACGTTACGTTGAATAGAACGGAGCAGGACAGATGGCGGACATCGATGTCTTCAAGTTTTCCGAATTTGGCGGGATCAGCATCCAGGTGCCTCGCCCTCATCCCAATGTGGAGAGCTACGTCCTCAACATCCGGGAATGCCTCCAGCACATCAGGCGGACGCCGAGCGGAGACATCCTTCTCAACCAGATCAAGTTTGCGGTCCCGCTCTTGGGGGTGTCTACACATACGGCGCGTAACGAGGAAACACGTTCGCTGCAGTTCGACATCAGCGACAACGTCGTCATCATCCCGATGCTCGCCGAGTACGTCCAAAGCGGTTACATGATGTGGAACGGGATGCAGAAGTCGACAACTCCCGGACACAATCCGCCGGGCTCCCGTTTCTGGAGAAGACGTGGCGCCAGCACCGAGGCGCTCGACGGAGCAGCCGCCGACACACCCGGCGTCGGCTCGAAAGCCGTCATCCGGTTCAGCAATGCCGTCATGTCGACGAACATCACATCGCCCCCCTTCATCATTCTCGCGCATGAACTCGTCCACGCCGCCCACTATCTATGCGGCCATCGGTGGGACGGTGGCGAGGAAGAGCGGACGACGGGCATCGGGCAATGGGCTCCTGGTCAGTCGATGCAGCCGTTGGTCAGCGAGAATCAAATTCGCCAGGAGGCTGGGCTCCCGCCTCGAACCTCATACGCGTAAGGCCGCAGGAAGCGGATGTCGGTCGGCAAGATCGGCCACATCACCGATCCCGGCACAGCTCGCCCGCCAATCAGGTTCCGCCGCGCAGGCCCGGACGCTCCGGTTCCGTATCCTGCCGACGCCCGATCTCGATCGCCACATCCTCCCGCCGACGAAGACGTTTGCTGAGCGAAAATTCACTAGGCCCGGCGTCGTCTCCGGACCAAGACCGTGTCTGGTCAAGGCGTCATGCCAGGACGATCGAACAGCCGGGAGCATCCAATGAGAGCGATCCTCGTTCTGGCGCTGACGTCGATGAGCGTGGGCGCGGCGCCCGCCTTCGCACTCACCCTGCAGGACGCGATCACGTCAACGACCCGGAGCCCGAAGCTGGTCGCCCGCGACACGGCCCGCCATCCGAGGGGCGAGCTCGCCTTCTTCGGCGTCAAGCCGGCCGACACGGTCGTCGAGATCTGGCCCGGTGCCGGCTACTGGACGCAAATTCTGGCGCCCTATCTTCGCGATCATGGCATCTACTATGCGGCGCTCGGAACAACGGATGGCAACCGGACGGAGCAGGCCTACGCTCTTTCTCCCGCTTTCCGAACGATGCTCGACTCGAGCCCTGCCTACCGGAACGTCAGGATCACCCAATTCGGTATCCACCATCCCGATCTGGCGCCGCCGGGTTCGGCCAACATGGTGCTGACCTTCCGCAACCTGCATAACTGGATGGCGGCCGGCGATGCGCCCGAGATGCTCGCCGCGATCCGAAGGTGCCTCAAACCGGGCGGCCTCCTCGGGATCGAGGATCACCGCGCCGGCAACGAGGCGGCCCAGGATACGAAAGCGGCCAACGGCTACGTTCGGGAGGATTATGCGAAAACCCTGGTCGAGCAGGCCGGTTTTCGCTTCGCCGGCTCGTCGGAAATCGATGCCAATCCGCGCGATACCAAGAACTGGCCGGCCGGTGTCTGGACCCTGCCTCCCACCTTCGCGCTCGGCGCGAAGGATCGCGCCGTCTACGAGAAGGTGGGCGAGGCGGACAATTTCGTGTTGAAGTTCCGCAAGGAGTGACGGCGAGCCTGCATGAGCTCGCCGTCATCAGTCATATCAGTCGACGATCAGTTCGTGCAGATCAGTCGTGCAGTCGACGATGCCGCCAAACCCCGAGCCGACGGTGACCACGATCCCGGCATTGTTCGGCATCGGACCGGGCGTGATCGCACCGTTCAACGTCTGGAGCGCCCAGGTAGTGTCGACGTCGGTCTCGGCGGTTGCCGCGAAGTTCTGCACCGTCGCGGCCGCCCCATTGAGCGCCCAATGGCCCAGGACGTGCCAAGCCATGCGAAATCCGCCGCTGATGCAGTAGAGCTCGCCAACCGCCATCACCGACACACCCGTCAGCGCCGGGAGGCCTCCCGATGGCGACATGAGCGGGATCACCGAACCGCCGCCGCCCCAGCCGCCGGCCGCCTCCTGCACGACGGTGTGGCTCTTGCCACCCGCCGAGAACAGACCCGCGGCGGTGACCGTGCCTCCGGAAGCCAGACTGCCGCCCGCGGTCAGGCTTCCTGCGGCGGTGATCGAGCCGCCGATGGTCAGGTTGCCTGAAGCGGCGAGATTCCCCGAGCCGTCGAGCAGGAAGGTCTGCACGTTGTTCGACAGCACCTTGATCGATCCGACGTCAGCGAACGAACCGACCGTCAGCGCCTCGGGAAGCTCAAGGCCATTGCTGTTCTCGATCATGTCGGGATGATTGGAGATGTTGTCGACATAGCTGTTGTCGTCAGGCCAGTAGGGGACATTGGCGGCGCTGTCGCCGATGTAGGTCGCGCAGGCGCGCAAGGAGTTGTTCGACGCAGTGATCGCGGTCACGTTCTTGTCGTTGCCGATGCACACACCATTGAGCTGGGCCAGCACGTTTCCCGACAGCGTGTTCGGGAATCCACCGGTTCCGTCGCCCGCGTCGTTGGTCAGGTAGATACCGTATTCCGTATTGGCGGCACTGCTGCCGACGCCATTGATGTTGTTGTCGGCGATCATGTTGTTGGTGCCGTTCCTGGCCCAGATCGCGGTCCATGTCGGCAGACCCGGGGTACTGGTGGCCCCGGGCAGGAAGTAGTTGCCGTTGATGTTCGAGCCGGCAACTCCGTTGAGATAGATTCCGTCGACGATATCGGTGAACATCGACGCCGTGATCGAGACGAGTTCGGTGACGTTGTCAGGCGTGTCGGCACGCAATCCGATCACGTCGGCGACGGATTTCAGGCTCGAGATGTAGGCGCCCTGAAACCGGTAGAGATCCAGTCCCACCAGGCCGCCCGACATCGAGACGTCGGAGATCACGGAGTCGATGGCGTAATCGACAGCATTCGGATCGGAGGGCGTCGATTCGGTTCCTTGGATCAGGATGCCATCGGCCACGCCGATCCCGAGATACGCGGCCTTGCTGCCGGCGCCCGTCGTCCCACTGGTCGGCACCGACGCGCCATTGTTGAACGGCCCGGGAGCGGTCGGAGACGGCAGTGACGAGATCGGCGTCGCCAGGTTGCCGGGGTTCGGTAACTTCGACCATCCAGGCATGTTCACGCTGACATTCGACACCGTGGGCCCCGGCAAGTCCGTCAGATGCAACCCCACCGCCCAGCCATCGGTCTGACCGTTCGGGATGCCTGGATAGATCGAGAGATTGGCGACGGTCACCGAACCGACATTCTGATGACGCGGCAGGTAGGTCTTGTATATGGTGAGATCCGGTCCGCCGGCGGCAATCGAGACCGCCTGTCCCGTGAACGTGGAGCCGGACGGGTTGGTCCCGACCTTCTTGCTGATCGTCATGTCGCTGACCGTCAGGCTCGCGCTGTTCGACACGGTGAACATCAGGCCATTCGTGGGTGCCGTCCATTCGAGATGTGTGGCACCTATTCCGAGACCGGCCACCGACATCGATTTCGTCACCGCGACACTGATCGCGCCGGAGATCAGACACAGGCCGCCCGGCAGGATCACCCGCACGCCGCTCGCCAGCGCGTTGGCCGCGCCGGAATTGGCCTGGGCGGCCGCCATGACGCCGTTCAAACCGGCGGTATCGTCGGCCCAGCCATTGCACTGCATCCCATAATCGGAACCGTACAAAATGTAGGGATACGAGCCGCCCAGCGTCTGCGCGACGGCGCTTGGTACGGCAGCCGCGACACTGGAGGCAAGAGCCGGGTCCACGATCGCCTTCGCCAGCGTGGTCTTTCCACCTGCCCTGCATTGCTCTGGCGACTTGCAAGGCGAAGCCGGGCTGGGTGTGGCAACGCTCGTGACAACGAGACCAGAGAGGATCGCTGCGATCAGTCTCGAATTACAATGCGACATGTCCGCTCCCACGATGAGAATGGACGAAGTCTCCATCACGACCTTGTGATATTCAACTTTGCGTTAGCCTCATGCGGGTTCGTATTGATCCAGTCCGCGTCGCACGTGTCAAAAAGTGGCGCATCGCCCGCAGTCCGCCTCATGCACATCATTGAGATAGGCAACAAGACCCCATGCCCTGATCCGCCCAGCCGTGGCACAGACATTGCTCTGACCGAACGACCACGTCTCGACAGCCCAGGACCAGGGTTGGCCCACGCGGAAGGAACGCTCATGGCCGTAACGATGTCGCTCAGCGAGACCCAGGCGATCGCCGGCGATTCCGGTCTCACCAACGCCGACCTCATGCCTGTCCCGCGCGAAAGGCGCGACTGGTCCTGGGTCAACATGTCCACCGTCTGGATGGGCATGGTCCACAACGTCGTCGCCTACGAGGCGGCCGCCGGTCTGATGGCGCTCGGGCTCGATGCGATCCAGGCGCTGCTCGCCGTCGCCGTCGCCTACACCCTGCTGTTCCTGGCCATGTGGTTCAACGCGCGCGCCGGCACCCGTTACGGCATTCCGTTCTGCGTCATCATCCGGTCCTCGTTCGGACCGCTCGGTGCGCAACTGCCGGTCGTCATCCGCGGCTTCTGCGCGATCTTCTGGTTCGCCGTGCAGGGCTATGCCGGAAGCTTGGCGATCGATGCCATCCTCGGCACGCTGATCCCCGCCTGGGCAAGCCTGACCACGCCCATTCTCGGCATGGCGCTCAAGGGCTGGATCGCGGTCGCGCTGTTCTGGGCGCTCCACGCGTGGATCGTCTCGCACGGCGTCCACCGCATCCGTAATTTCGAGCTCGTGGCCGGTCCCTTGGTGATCCTCGTCGGCATCCTCGCGACCGTGTGGGGCTACCACGTGGCGCATGGGCTCGGTCCGCTGTTCGATCAGCCGTCGCACCTGCACGGTGTCAAGCTGGCAATGACCTTCGCCGTCGGCGTCACCGGCATGATCGGCATCTGGTCGACCTTCGCGGTCAACATTCCCGACCTGTCGCGCTTCGTCCGCTCCGAGCGCGACCAGGTGATCGGCCAGCTCGTCGGCCTGCCGATCACCGCCATCGTGTTCACCGCGATGAGCGTGATGACGACGTCGGCCACCATCCTCGTCTTCGGCCATCCGATCTGGGATCCGGTCCAGCTCCTGCTGGCCTTCCACCAGCCGCTCGTGCTGCTGCTCGGCGGTGTCACGATCATCATCGCGACCCTGTCGGTCAACGTCGCCGCCAACATCATGCCGGCCGCCTACGACCTGGTGAACCTCCTGCCCACCCGCCTGGATTTCAACCGCGCCTCGATGCTGGTGCTTGGCATCGGCCTGCTGTTCGCGCCCTGGCTCTGGTTCCACGACGCCGACTCGATCTTCAAGGTTCTCGGCGGGATCGGCGGCCTGCTCGGTCCGGTGACGGGAATCATGCTCGCCGATTTCTACCTCGTCCGCGGCCAGCACCTCGCGGTTGCCGAGCTCTACTCCCACACCGGCCGCTATCGCGGTCGCGGCGGCTGGAACCGCGCAGGCATCGTGGCCTTCCTCGCCGGCGGCGGCGCCGCCCTGATCGGCGACATCGTCCCGGCGCTCGCACCGCTCGCGGCCTTCTCCTGGTTCATCGGCATCGCGGGCGGTGCGGCGATCTATCGGTGGCTCGCCTCGCCGCAGCTCATGCCCGCCTTGGAGGTCGGCGAAGCCGGTGTCTAGACCATCATCCGATCGAACGAAGTCGCTCGGGCTCTAGCCGAGCCAACCCCCGTCGACCACGAAGTCGCGCGCCGTCACCATCGCACTGTCGTCCGCCGCGAGCCACAGCACCATCCGCGCCACGTCGTGCGCATAGAGCCGCTCCGGCAGGCACTGGCCTTCACGACGCCTGATCTCGCCTTCCGGCGTCATCCAGAGCCCGAGCTGTCTTTCGGTCATGATCCAGCCCGGATAGACGATGTTGGCGCGGATCCGGTGCGGCCCGAGATCGCGCGCGAGCCCGCGCGTCAGCCCGATCACGCCCGACTTGGCCGCCGTGTAGGCCGGCATCCCGCCGCCGGCCAGCAGGAAGCTGTTTGAGCTCATGTTGATGATCGAACCGCCGCCTGCCTCGATCATCCCGTTCTTGACCGCCTGCGCGCAGAAGAACTGGTGGCGCAGGTTGGTGGCGATCCGGTCGTCCCAGTATTCCGGCGTGACGTCGTCGATCGGATGGCGGTCGTCGCGCGCCGCGTTGTTGACCAGCACGGTGAACGATCCGCCGAGCTCCTCGCCCAGCACGGCGATCGCCGTCCGCAAAGCCTCGATGTCGCGCAGATCGACCTTGCGGAACCGCACCACTGCCACCTCGGGCAGCGATCCCATCAGCCTCGCCGCGCCGTCCGCGTCGAGATCGAGAAAGCCCACATGGCTGCCCTGGAGCGCGAAATGTTCGACGATGCTCGCGCCGATGCCCGAAGCCCCGCCGGTGACGAGGACGCGGCGGTCGCGCAGGCTTGGATACGTGGCGAAGTGGCCTGTCATGATCTGATCTCCGCAAATCTGGCGGCAGAACGCATGGGTCCCTCCGCCATGCAAGCCCGCCCCCCGATGCTTTGTGCACGCGGCACATACCGCCATAAGCGGTCCGAATCTCGGAGGTCTCCATGAATCGAGCCGGTCTGCTGCTGTCGGTCGCCGCGAGCTGCCTCGGCATGGCCAACGTCCGGGCCGCCTCGCCATCGGAGCCGGTCAAGGCCGACGCCGTCTCGACCGACGGGACGGTGACCGTCGGCGGCGCGCCGATCGCCTACCGGGCAATCGCCGGCACCATCGTGGTCCACCCGAAGGACTGGGACGATGCGGTCAAGGCTTTCCCGCCGGCCGACCTGCCCAAGGACAAGGACAAGGACAAGGATGACGACGCGAAGTCCTCGCCGGCCGCCTCGATGTTCTATGTCGCCTATCTCAAGAAGGGCGAGCCGGCCGAGCACCGGCCGCTGACATTCCTGTTCAACGGCGGCCCGGGCTCGTCGAGCGTCTGGCTGCACATGGGCGCCTTCGGTCCGCGGCGCGTCGTCACACGCGACGACAGCCATACGCCCGCCGCTCCCTACGGCCTCGTCGACAATGCCGAAAGCCTGCTCGATGCCAGCGACCTGGTCTTCGTCGATGCGCCGGGCACCGGTTTCGGCCGTCTCGCCGGCAAGGACAACGTCAAGGCGTTCTGGGGCATCGACCAGGACGCGCACGCCTTCGCCGTCTTCATCACCGCATTCCTGTCGCAGTACGGCCGCTGGAACTCGCCGCGCTACCTGTTCGGCGAGAGCTACGGCACGACCCGCGCCGCGGTGGTGGCCAACATCCTGGAATCCGAAATGGACGTCGACCTGAACGGCATCGTCATGCTGTCGCAGGCGCTGAACTTCGACCTCGGTCCGGACGGCGCATCGATGAACCCGGGCATCGACCTGCCCTACGTGCTGGCCCTGCCGACCTATGCCGCGACCGCCTGGTACCACCACAAGCTCGACGGCGCGCATCCCGATCTCCCGTCCTTCCTGCAGGAGGTCGAGCATTTCGCCTCGACCGACTACACGCTGGCGCTCGGCGAGGGCGCCTCCCTCGACGGGCACCGGCGAGACGCCATTGCGGCCAGGCTGCACGACTACACCGGCCTTCCCGTCGCCTATATCGAGCGCGCCAACCTCCGCATCGACGGCGGCGAATTCGAGCAGAACCTGCTGCTCGACGACGGAGCGACGGCCGGCAGGCTCGACAGCCGCTTCAAGGGTCCGGTCATCGATCCGCTCGCCAAGGATGCCGGCTACGATCCGCAATCGTCGGCGATCTCGTCGGCCTACGTGTCGTCGTTCAACGACTATGTCAGGCGCACTCTCAAATACGGCGAGGGACGTGTCTACCGCGAGGAAGTCGAGCCGAAGGACTGGGACTTCCAGCACGAGCCGCCCGGAGCGGGCGACAAGCTGCCGCAGGCGGTCAACGTGATGCCGGACCTCGCCGCCGCCTTGATCTACGATCCCGAGCTACGCGTTCAGCTCAACGCAGGTTATTTCGATTTGGCAACGCCGTACTACGCCGCCCTCTACGAGATGAAGCACCTGCCGATGCCGCGACGGCTGCAGGCCAACATCGAAGTCCGGCAATACATGTCCGGTCACATGGTCTACGTTCACGAGGCGTCGCGGGTGGCACTGCACGACAACGTCGCCGACTTCATTCGCCGAACGTCATCGCCGCGCCCGCCGCGGCACTGACGTCACTCGGCGGCGTCGGCAGCCTTCCGCCCGCGCCGCCGCGGCTCCGCCGGAGCCGCGGGCGGGATCGCGGGCTTGCGGCCGAGCCCGATCTTCTTGGCCAGCGACGAGCGATGCTCGGCATAGTTCGGTGCCACCATCGGGTAGCTCGGCGGCAGGCCCCACTTCTCGCGATACTGATCGACCGACATGTTGTAGGCCGTCTGCAGATGCCGCTTGAGCATCTTCAGCTTCTTTCCGTCCTCGAGACAGATGATGTAATCCGGAAACACCGAGCGCTTGATCGGCACGGCCGGCTCGCGCTGTTCCGGCGCGGGCGGCTCGGCGCCCAGTCCGCGCAACGTCGAATAGACCTGCTGGATGAGCGTCGGCATGCCGTTGGCCGGAACCGCATTATGTCCGACATGGGCCGCGACAATCTGGGCGGTCAAGCTCAGAAACGGATCCGGCAAATTCTCGTTCGACATGTCAACTCGTTACTCTTCAATTCCACCCGACAGAATAGTTGCCGCCGGTGGAAAGTCCAGATGTGGTCGACACCGGCCAGTCAAAGCCACCATTTGACAGGTTCGGGCTCGACTCCGGCCGTCTCCCCGTTTCGCTGATCGTCCTCGCGTTCCACTGTCCGAAGCTGCACGCGCTCCCTGCGGGCCTCGGCCGCGGCCAGGCGTCGTGCCTGCTCCTCGGCCGCCAAGCGCTCGGTCTGCAGCTGATCGCGCAGCGCCCGCGCCTCCCCGAGCGCCTCGTCGCGCTCGAGCTCCGCATGGCCGAGCCGCGTCTGCAACGTCCGGATCGTCGTCTGCGCCTCCGCCAGCCGCCGTTCGGCCTGCTCGCGCGCCGCGCGTTCGACCCCCTGCTCGTCGGCCGCCCGTGTCCCTTGGGCCGGGTTCGTGGCCGGCTGATCGCGCCTGCCGCGCACCACGCTCACCTGGACCTCGCCGTCCTGGACGAAGCGGTGACGGCGGGCACCGACCTGCATGTGTCCGCCGCCGGCCTGCCGACGGTCCGATCCGCCATGCTCGATCGGCGCCGCGTGAGCCGACCCGCGCTGGCCGAACAAGCCGAGCGCCTGGCGCATCTTCGCCTCGGCGTCGTCCTCGCTCCCCTTGGTCTCGTCCGGGCCTGCCGCGCCATTGCGCCCTGCCGGGGAGCGGCCTCCCGTCGGCTCGAGCCGCAAAATGTCGCGCGCGCCGTCGTTCTCCGCGGTGCGTGCGCCCGCGCGGAGCGGGCCCTCATTATCGTCGAAACTGTCCAAGTAAACGCCCTCTGAGATCATCGTTTCTTGCGCCGGCCCGCGTCCAGACGGATGCCCGTCCAGATCAGGACTGCCAGCAAAAGGATCATCCAGGCCCCTACCGCGGCCGAAAGGCACTGCTGCAAGAACATCTGATCAGGTGTGATGTAGTAGCACCCGAGATATCTTCCATGCCACGTGCTGGTCTGGAGAACCGTATTGCCGGTCGAACGCGTCATCGCGTGCGGCGATGACTCCGACAACATATACTGGATTGCGCCGGAGACGAAACCCAGCATCGGACCCGCCAGCAGCACATGCTGCCAGAACTGCGTCAGACCAGGCCGGTCCCCGCGTGTCACCTCTCCGGCTCCGCCCGCGGCGGCCCCATCAGCGCCGGCTGGAACAGCACGGCCGCCGACATCGTGCACAGCAGGGCCAAGGCCATCAATTTCCCCATGCTCGACAGCCCCGGCTCAGGTGACAGCCACAGGCTGCCGAAGGCGGTCCCCGTGGTCAGCGCGCTGAACAGCACCGCTCGCGTCAGCGTCGATTGCAGCAGGTCCGTCGAACCACGCCGCCAGGCCATCACATAGTAGATCTTGAACGCGACGCCCACGCCCAGCAGGAGCGGCAAGGCGATCACATTGGCGAAATTGAGCTGCTCGCCGATCAGCACGCACACCTCCAGCGTCAACAGTCCCGCGACAAGAAGCGGCAGCAGTGTCAGCGCCACGTCGCCGAGCCGGCGCAGTGCCACCAGCAGCACGATCCCGATCGCCACCACCGCGTAGATCGCCGCGCGCTCGAACGCGCCCAGCACCGTCCGGCGCGATCCGATCAGCGTCACCGGGCCGCCGGTCGCGTTCGGCGCCACCGCGAGCACGCCGCGTCCGAACCGCAGCAGCACCCCGTCGTCCCGCGCGTCCCCCTTCGGCAGCACCTCGACCCGCGCGACGCCGTCCGGTGTCAACCATTGCCGCCGCACCGCATCCGGCAGATCCGCGACCGTCACCTTCCGTGCCGCCAGCATCGAGCGCAGCCGACGCAGATCCTCCCGCAACGGATCCACCAGCGCCTTGCCGACCGCTGTCCGCACCGAGGCCGGTCCGCCCGCCAGCGCCGACAGCGCGTCCGACATCCGCCCCGCGTCCGCGACCAGGCCAGGCTCTCGGGCAGTCGCCAGCAGCGCCGTCAACCCCGCCGCCGTCTCGCGCAGCGCCCGGACATCCTCGGCGTCCGAAGGCGCCGGCTCGACCGGCGCCGACAGCGACGGCATCACCGCGGCCCTCGCTTCCGCCACCAGCGCCAGCTTGCTCTCCTGCTCGTCGGGAATCAGCGACCGCACCGTGCGCACCGCGTCCACCTCGGGCAACGCCGCCAGCCGCGCCGCCACCGACGCGGCCCTCTCCTCCGACGCTTCGGCGAGATCGATCGACGCGATCCCGCTCGACGGGTCGGTTGCCAGATCACGATAAGTCCGCACCGCCGGCGCACTCGGAACCTGCAGATGGGTCGGATCGAAGTCGAACCGCAACTCCAGCAGCAGCGGCAGTCCCGCGATCACCACCCCCAGCGTCCCTGCCACCACCGCGATCCGGTGCCGCCCCATGAACCGGTCCGCCCCGCCGAACGCCCGGAACCCGATCCGCTCGGGTTCCGGCGGCGGGGCCAGCAGGACCAGCAGCGCCGGCAGCAGCGTCATCGTCGCCGCAAACGCCACCAGCATCCCCACCCCCGCAACCAGTCCCAGCTCCGAGATGCCCAAGTAATTCGTGGGAATGAACGAGAAGAAGCCGACCGTGGTCCCGGCGCACGCGAGCGACAGCGGCACGCCCGCCTTCGCCGCCGCCTGCCCGAGCGCCGCCCGAAGCGGCCCGCGCGGGCCAGGCCGAGCCACATCATGACGCTCGGACCGGTAGCGGACGCTGAACTGGATCCCGAAATCCGCCCCCAGGCCCACGAACAGGACCGCGAACGCGATCGACAGCAGGTTGAACGAGCCCACCAGCAGAAGCCCGAGCGAGCAGGTGATCGCGAACCCCGCCGCCAGCGTCAGCGCGACCGCGACAATGATCCTGATCGAGCGAAGCGCCAGCCACAGGATCAGCAGCACCACCACCGCCGTCCCCACCAGGCTCGCCACCTGCCCATGCTGGAGCGTCGCGAACTGCTCGTCGTTGATCGGCACCTCGCCCGTCAGCCGGACCGTGGCGCCGAACCGTCGTCCGAGCGCAAGCCGGTCGGCCGCCTGCCGGATCGCGTCCGTCGCCGCCTGGCCAGGCACCAGCGCGCGATAATCGAGCACCGGCTCGATGCCGATGAACCCGCGCAGCCGGTCGCGCGCCGTCGGCCGGTCCGACATCGACGCGTCCCACGAGAACCGGCTCTCCCGCCCGGCGCGGACCGCCTCGATCGTCCCCGTCAAGTCACGCAACAGCCGGTCCAACGGTGCCAGGCCGCGCTCGCCCGCGACGCCCCGCGCATCGGCCGCCAGCATCGACGCGATGCCGCGCAGGCTCGGATCGCGCGCCACGATCCCGATCAGCGGCGCGCTCCGTGTCACCGAAGCGGTCAGCGCGCGCGTCCGCGCCAGCGGCGCGAACAGCAGCAGCGATCGGTCGAAGAACGGCCCGCTGCCCAGCGCCGTCGCGTGCCGGATCGACGGCGACCGCAGCCCCTCCGCAAGCGCCGCCGTCGCCGCCGAGACGCCCTCGCTGGTCGGCGCCTCCACCACCACCAGGATGCTGTCGCGCGGAAACCTCCTCTCGTAGTCGCTCTGCACCTGCCGCCACGGCAGGCTCGCGGGCAGCAGCCGCTTGGTGTCGGTGTCGATCGCGAAGCCCAGCAGCGCATGCACGCAAGCCGCCGCGCCCACCGCCACATAGAACCCCACCACCCAGCGCGGAAAACGCGTGCACGCGTCGACCAGGCGCGTGAGCGCGTCCTTCAACACAGGCGCGTGAGCGCGTCCTTCAGCATCGACAATCCTCCCGGCGCCCATAACCAGAACCGTCAGGAATTGTTGCCTCGCCCCACGCATTGACCGGCACCGAGCGCCGTCACATGTTCCGCCCGCGATGATCCTGCTGATCGACAACTACGACAGCTTCACCTTCAACCTCGTCCACCTTCTCGGCGGGCTCGGCGCCACATGCGACGTCCGGCGCAACGATGCGCTGTCGGCCGACGACGCGATCGCACTCCGTCCGGCGGCGATCGTCCTCTCCCCCGGCCCCTGCACGCCGAACGAAGCCGGCATCTGCCTCGACCTTGTCGAGGCCGCCGCCGCGGCGCGCACCCCTCTCTTCGGCGTCTGCCTCGGCCACCAGGCGATCGGCCAGGCCTTCGGCGGCACCATCACCCGCGCGCCCACGCCGATGCACGGCAAGGTCGACGGCATGCATCACGACAGCGACCCGATGTTCGCGGGCCTGCCGTCGCCCTTCGACGCCACTCGCTATCACAGCCTCGTCGTCGCCCGGGACACCATCCCCGACACGCTCGCCGTGACCGCCTGGACCGAGGACGGTCTCGTCATGGGCCTGCGCCACCGCACCCTGCCGATCGCCGGCGTCCAGTTCCACCCGGAGAGCATCGCCTCTCCCGCGGGTGCCCGCATCATGGCCAACTTCCTCCGCGACAGCGGCCTCGCCGAAACCCCGCGCGCCGCCTGATGTCCACCCCGGTCGGCGGCACAGGCGCCTTGCAGCCTGTCCTGGCCCGACTCGCCACCCGCGCCGAACTGACCGAAACCCAGTCCCGCGACGCCTTCGCCATCGTCATGTCGGGCGCGGCCAACGACATGGAGATCGCCGCCTTCCTCATGGCACTCCGCGTCCGCGGCGAAACCGCCCCCGAGCTCGCCGGCGCCGTGCAAGCGATGCGCGCCGTCATGCTCCGCATCGCCGCACCTCCCGGCACCATCGATCTCTGCGGCACCGGCGGCGACGGCCACGCCACGCTCAACATCTCCACCGCCGCCGCCATCGCCGCCGCCGCCTGCGGCGCCACCGTCGCCAAGCACGGCAACCGCGCCGTCTCGTCCGCCAGCGGTGCGACCGACGTGCTCGCCGCCCTCGGCCTCGACCCGGACCCCGATCCCGCCCAGCAGGAGGCCATGCTCCGCCACAACGGCCTCGCCTTCCTCCACGCCCCGCGGCACCATCCGGCACTGCGCCACGCCGCCGCCGCAAGGCGCGCCATCGGCACCCGCTCGATTCTCAATCTGGCAGGCCCCCTATGCAATCCCGCCGGTGCACGACGCCAACTGCTCGGCGTATACGACCGGAGGTGGCTTCGCCCGATGGCCGAAGCACTCGCCGCACTCGGCACCGAACGCGCCTGGCTGGTGCACGGCGACGGGCTGGACGAAATCACGCTCGCAGGAGAAACCGAGATCGTCGCGCTCGAGAACGGCCGCATCCACCACTTCACCCTCACCCCCGAAGACGCCGGCCTCGCCCGCGCGCCCATCACCGCCATCGCCGGCGGCGACCCCGCCTTCAACGCCCGCGCGCTCACGGCCCTGCTGGCGGGCGAACCCGGTCCCTACCGCGACATCGTCGCCCTGAACGCCGGCGCCGCTCTCGTCATCGCGGGCCTGGCCACGTCGGTAGCCGATGGCGCCCACCAGGCCGGCGAAGCCATCGAGTCCGGTGCGGCGTTCGCGAAGCTAGCAAGTTCTAGGGGCGTCGCCCCTAGAACCCCATCAAAGGCACGCCTTTGAAATCCATTCGGGGTCTGGGGCCGCCGGCCCCAGCGGGTCCAGGGCAGAGCCCTGGCCTGTCTGATGCTTTGACCCGTATTTGCGCGCGAACCCTGGACATGGTGGCCGCGCGGAAGCGTGAGCAGTCGATTGATGCGCTTCGCGCGCAGGTCGCCGACCAGGACTTCACGGCCCGCGGGTTCGCCGACGCGATGCCCGGGCTGATCGCCGAGCTCAAGCGCGCCTCGCCCTCGGCCGGGCTGATCCGGGAGGAGTTCGAGCCCGGCACGCTTGCGCGGACCTACGAGCGGGCAGGGGCGGCGTGCCTCTCGGTGCTGACCGAGGAGAGCGAGTTCCGCGGCAGCCTTGCCGATCTGCGCGCGGCGCGTGCGGCGACGTCGTTGCCGGTGCTGCGCAAGGATTTCATCCTCGATCCCTGGCAGCTCTACGAGAGCCGCCTGGCGGGGGCTGACTGCGTGCTGCTGATCATGGCGGCGCTTGAGCAGGGGCTGGCGGTCGAGCTGGCGGGGCTGGCCGCATCGCTCGGCCTCGATGTCCTGGTCGAGGTGCATGACGAGGACGAGCTCGAGCGGGCGCTGGCCTACGAGACCAGGCTGATCGGCATCAACAACCGCGATTTGCGCACGCTCCGGACCGATCTCGCGACGACGGTCCGGCTCGCGGGGTTGGTGCCGCCCGGCCATATCGTCGTCTCGGAAAGCGGCATCCGGACGCACGAGGATCTGGTGCGCCTCTCGGAGCATGGCGTGACCTCCTTCCTGGTGGGCGAGAGCCTGCTGCGCCAGCCGGACCTGGGTGCTGCGACGCGCGCGCTTCTGGGGCACGCCGCATGACCGGCCTGACGCATCTCGACGCGGACGGCGCCGCGGTCATGGTCGACATCGCCGGCAAGCCCGAGACCGAGCGCCGGGCCAGGGCGGCGTGCCTGGTCGCGATGCGGCCCGAAACCCTGGCGATGATCGCCTCCGGCGACGCGCCAAAGGGCGACGTGCTGGCGGCGGCCCGGATCGCCGGTATCATGGCAGCCAAGCGGACGTCGGACTTGATCCCGCTGTGCCATCCCCTGGCGCTGACCAGCGTTTCGGTGGCACTCGACGCCGTGGCGGACGGCATCGTGGTCAGGGCCGAGGTGGCGACGACGGGCAGGACGGGCGTGGAGATGGAGGCGCTGACGGCCGCCTCTGTCGCGGCGCTGACGATCTACGATATGTGCAAGGCGGTCGACCGCGCCATGCGCATCGACGATCTTCGGGTGGTCGAAAAATCGGGCGGCCGTTCGGGCGCCTTCAGTCAGGCGTAGGGGTCCTTCGATGGGACGAGGCGACAAGAACGGCGCCAACGGCGCGGCCACTTCTGCAATCAAGGTCGAGGGCGCGGGCGAACTGGGCGCGGACCGTCTGCGCCGCGCCTGGGCCGACATGCTGCTGATCCGCCGCTTCGAGGAGCAGGCGGGCGCTCTTTACGGCATGGGCCTGATCGGCGGCTTCTGCCACCTCTATATCGGCCAGGAGGCGGTCGTCGTCGGCGTGCAGATGGCGCTCCAGCCCGGCGACCAGGTCGTCACGTCCTACCGCGACCACGGCCACATGCTGGCGACAGGCATGGACCCCAAGGGTGTGATGGCCGAGCTCACCGGCCGCGCCACCGGCTACTCCCGCGGCAAGGGCGGCTCGATGCACATGTTCTCGCGCGAGCAGAATTTCTTCGGCGGCCACGGCATCGTCGGCGCCCAGGTACCGATCGGAACCGGCCTCGCTTTCGCCAACCATTATCGTGGCAACGATGCCGTCTCCGTCACCTATTTCGGCGAGGGCGCGTCCAACCAGGGCCAGGTGTTCGAGGCCTTCAACATCGCAGCCCTGATGCATCTGCCGTCGGTCTACATCATCGAGAACAACCGCTACGGCATGGGCACCTCCGTCGAGCGCGCCTCCGCGTCCCACGATCTCTCGAAGAACGGCGCACCCTGGGGCATTCCGGGCCTGAAGGTCGACGGCATGGACGTCCTCGCGGTCCACAAGGCCGCCGAAGAAGCAATCGCCCATTGCCGCGCCAAGAAGGGACCGTTCCTGATCGAGGCGCAGACCTACCGCTACCGCGGCCACTCGATGAGCGACCCTGCCAAATACCGCACCCGCGACGAGGTCGACGAGATGCGTGCCGCGCACGATGCGATCGAGAGCGCCAAGCGCCGCCTGATCGAACTGGGCGTGGCCGAGGATGCGCTGAAGGCAGACGAGAGCGCGATCCGCAAGCGCGTGGCCGAAGCGGTCCAGTTCGCCAAGGACAGCCCCGAACCCGACGAGGCCGAATTGTGGACCGACGTCCTGGTGGAGCAGCACGCGTGACCGAGATCCTGATGCCCGCGCTCTCGCCCACCATGACCGAGGGCCGCATCGCCCGCTGGCTCAAGAAGGTCGGCGACGACGTGCAGCCAGGCGACGTGCTCGCCGAGATCGAGACCGACAAGGCGACGATGGAAGTCGAAGCGATCGACGAGGGCACCCTCGAACAAATCCTTGTCAATGAGGGCACCGATGGTGTCGCGGTGAACACGCCGATCGCCGTGCTCAAGGGGGAGGGCGAGGCGGCCGGCGCGAAGGAGACCGCGGTGATGCCGAAGGTCGCCGCCCATGGCCAGGACTTCAAGGCGATCGCCGACCGCACCCTCGAGGAGCACGGCGAGAAATACGCGCCGAAAGCGGGCGCCGCCCCCGCACCGGAGCCCGAAGCCGGCCAGACCCGCGAGATCACGGTCCGCGAGGCGTTGCGCGACGCGATGGCAACCGAGATGCGCCGTGACGCGGACGTGTTCCTGATCGGCGAGGAGGTCGCCCAATACCAGGGCGCCTACAAGATCAGCCAGGGCATGCTCGAGGAATTCGGCGACAAGCGCGTCATCGACACCCCGATCACCGAGCACGGCTTCACCGGGCTCGCGGTCGGCGCCGCACTCGCCGGCCTCAAGCCGATCGTCGAGTTCATGACCTTCAACTTCGCCATGCAGGCGATCGACCAGATCATCAATTCGGCGGCCAAGACGCTCTACATGTCAGGGGGCCAGATGGGCTGCCCGATCGTCTTCCGCGGTCCCAATGGCGCCGCCTCGCGCGTTGCCGCCCAGCACAGCCAGGACTACGCGAGCTGGTATGCCCACGTCCCCGGCCTGAAGGTGGTCGCCCCGTTCTCGTCGGCCGACGCGGTCGGCCTCTTGCGTGCCGCGATCCGCGACCCCAACCCGGTCATCGTGCTCGAGAACGAGATCCTCTACGGCCAGAGCTTCGACGCTCCCGTCTCCGACGACTACGTGGTTCCGATCGGCCGCGCCAAGGTCGAGCGCGCCGGCGACCGCGTCACCATCGTCGCCTACAGCATCATGGTGGGCGTGGCCTTGCGTGCCGCGGCCGAACTGGCCGAGCAGGGCATCGAGGCCGAGGTGATCAACCTCCGCTCGCTGCGTCCGCTCGACACCGCGACCGTCGTCGAAAGCGTGAAGAAGACCAGCCGTCTCGTCACCGTCGAGGAAGGCTGGCCCTACGCCGGCATCGGTTCCGAAGTCGCGATGCGCGTGATCGAGGAGGCATTCGACTGGCTCGATGCCCCGCCGGTGCGCGTGCACGGCGCCGACGTGCCGCTGCCCTACGCCGCCAATCTCGAGAAGCTCGCCCTGCCGCAGCCGCAATGGGTGATCGACGCCGTGAGGAAGATCGTCTGATGTCGACCGAAGTCCTGATGCCGGCGCTGAGCCCGACGATGACCGAGGGCACGCTGTCGCGCTGGCTCAAGAAGGAAGGCGACATGGTCTCGCCCGGCGACGTGCTCGCCGAGATCGAGACCGACAAGGCGACGATGGAGGTCGAAGCCATCGACGAGGGCCGCCTCGGCCAGATCCTGGTCACCGAAGGCACCGGCAACGTCGCGGTCAACACCCCGATCGCGATCCTCGTCGAGGACGGCGAAACAGTTCCCGACGCGCCCCCCGCCGCGAAGCCACCGCCCACCGCCCAGGCGCCCGCTCCGGCTCCCGCACCCCCACCTGCACCGCGTCACGAAGCCGCGCCCGTGCCGCGCGGCGAACGCATCTTCGCGTCGCCGCTCGCGCGACGGATCGCGCGCGAGCAGGGGATCGAGCTCGACGGCCTGCATGGCAGCGGCCCGAACGGCCGCATCATCCGCGCCGACGTCGAGGCAGCCTCGACCACCAAGGCGCCCGAACCGGCCGCCATTGCCAAGCCGCCGGCGCAAGCCAGGCCCGCGGTCCCCGTCACCGACGCCCCACACCATGCGGTTCCCAATTCGTCGATGCGCCGCGCCATCGCCAGGCGTCTCGCGGCGTCGGCCAACGAGAACCCGCATTTCTATGTCACCATCGACGTCGAGCTCGACGCGTTGCTGGCGCTGCGCTCCAAGCTGAACGCGAAATCCCCGCCGGGCGAGCACGCCTTCAAGATCTCGGTCAACGATATGCTGATCAAGGCGGTCGCGATGGCGCACCGCCGCGTGCCCGGCGTCGCCGTCACCTTCACCGAGGAGGCGATCCTGCACTACGAGCGGATCGACATCTCGGTCGCCGTCGCAATCCCCGACGGCCTGATCACGCCGATCATCCGCGACGCCGACCGCAAGGGCCTGGCCGCCATCCATCACGAAGCGCTCGACCTCTTCAAGCGCGCCAAGGACGGCAAGCTCAAGCCCGAGGAATACCAGGGCGGCGGCTTCTCGATCTCCAATCTAGGCATGTTCGGCGTGCGCGAATTCACCGCCATCATCAACCCGCCCCAGGCCGCCATCCTCGCCGTCGGTGCCGGCCAGCAACGCCCGGTCGTGCGCGACGGCCAGCTCGCCGTCGCCACCGTCATGACCTGCACCATGTCGTCCGACCATCGCGCCGTCGACGGCGCGCTCGCCGCCCGCTATCTCGCGTCGCTGAAAACCATCCTGGAAGATCCGCTGGAACTGATGCTGTGAGCGCCAATTCGGACAGCTACGACGTCGTTGTCATCGGCGGCGGCCCCGGCGGCTATGTCGCTGCCATCCGCGCCGCCCAGCTCGGCATGAGTGCCGCCGTCGTCGAGCGCGAGCATCTCGGCGGCATCTGCCTCAACTGGGGCTGCATCCCAACCAAGACGCTGCTGCGCTCGTCCGAAATCAACCATCTCCTGCATCATCTCGACGAGTTCGGCTTTGCCGCGGACAACATTCGTTTCGACCTCAAGAAGATCGTCAAACGCAGTCGCGCCGTCGCCGGCCAGCTCGCCGGCGGCGTCGGCCATCTCCTAAAGAAGAACAAGGTCCGCCACTACGACGGCACCGGCCGCCTCGACGGCCCCAACCAGGTCGCTGTCGAGAAGAACGGCCAGACCATCCGAGTCCGCGCGAAACACATCATTCTCGCCACCGGCGCCCGCGCCCGCGCGCTCCCCGGCTTCGAGCCCGATCCCAAATCGATCTGGACCTACCGCGAAGCGATGGTTCCCGACATCGTCCCCAAGCGCCTGCTGGTGATCGGCTCAGGCGCCATCGGCATCGAATTCGCGAGCTTCTTCCGCAACATGGGGTCCGAGGTCACCGTCGCCGAAGTCGCCCCCCGCATCCTGCCGGTCGAGGACGAGGAGATCGCAGCGTTTGCCCGCAAGGCCTTTGAGCGCCAGGGCATGCGCATCCTCACCGGCGCAGAAGTGGGCCAGCCCGACAAGACCCCCGACGGCATCCGTGTCGCCATCAAGGCCGGCGGCAAGACGATCGACGCCACCTACGACCGCATCATTCTCGCCGTCGGCATAGTCGGTAATGTCGAGAACCTCGGTCTCGAGCGCACAAAGGTCGAAGTCGACCGCACCCATGTCAAGATCGACCCGTTCTGCCGCACCGGCGAGCCCAACGTCTACGCAATCGGCGATCTCTGCGGCGCCCCCTGGCTCGCGCACAAGGCAAGCCACGAAGCGATCGTCTGCGTCGAGGCGATTGCCGGCCTCAACCCGCACCCGATCGATTGGACCAACATTCCCGGCTGCACCTACTGCCGCCCGCAGATCGCGAGCGTCGGCTTCACCGAGGCCAAAGCCAAGGAGCAGGGCCACAAGGTCCGCGTCGGGCATTTCCCGTTTATCGCGAACGGCAAGGCGATCGCGATGGGCGAGACCGAAGGCCTGGTCAAGACGGTCTTCGATGCCGACACCGGCGAAATGCTCGGCGCCCACCTGATCGGCGCCGAAGTCACCGAGATGATCCAGGGCTACGCCATCGCCCGCACGCTCGAGACCACGGAAGCCGAACTGATCGCCACCGTCTTCCCCCACCCCACAGTGAGCGAAACGATGCACGAAGCCGTCCTGGACGCCTACGGCAAAGCCCTGCATATCTAGGAAGAAGAGGGAAGAAAAGTCGATGGGCCAGCCCCTGTTTGACCGGTCACATACCTGACACTTCAGACCGGTCACATACCTGACAGTTCCGGTTGTGCCGGTTCAGCGCGCGCCGGCCGGGGCGCGCTGAACCGGCGAAAATCATTCGATCCACGCGTGATCACGCCGAGATCGATATCGGCGAAACGCGCAACGCTGTCGCCGGATGCCATCGGTGCAATCCCGATCAGCTCCCCCGTCAACGCCTCGCTGATATACATCGGCTCGTCCCGATACCGGATCTCACCTTTGCTCAAGACCCGATGAACCGTGTGCTCGGCATCATACCAGGGATCATCCAGCCGACCGGTGTAGCGACGTTCGTTTGGACGGTGCGCCGACGCCGGCGTCCGCTGACCCAGTGCCTCGTGCGGACGCACGTCGTTGAACTCGCGCTGGAACGCGTCAAAACGGGCTTGCTGCGCCGCAAGCGATCCCGAGGGCGGTCGCGACGTCTCCTGCTTGAGCGTCCGATGCATCCGCTCGTGGCGGCCGTTCTCGCCGGGACAGCCAGGCGTGATGAGTTCCAGCGCAATCCCGAGCTTGACCCAAAGCACCGACAGCTTCGTCAGACCAGCCGCACCCTGGCTGCCGAACGGCGTTCCGTTGTCCATCCGCAAGGCACGCGGTTGCCCGTGCTCGAGAAACAGACGCTGGCATGCGGGCCAGACGCCCTCCGTGGTTGGCGACACGATCTTGCACAGCAGGAGATAGCGACTGCACGCATCACTGACCGTCAGCGGATCGCACCGGTGGCCGTCGCCGGTGCGAAACCAGCCTTTGAAGTCGATGCACCACAGGTCGTTCGGCGCCGTTGCCGACGTCGGCGACCGGCTTTGCGGCAAACCCGCCGACCAGACCTGCCGGGCCTTGATCAGCCCGTGACGCCCAAGCAGATCGCCGATCGTCGAGGCCGCCGGCCAGCTCAGGGCCGGCCACGTGCGCGCCAGCACCGCCCGCAGCTTCTTGGGACCCCAGTGAGGGTGCTCCTCGCGCAGCGTGCGGATCATCGTCGACATCCAATCAGGCGTCGCCTCCGACTGCGTGTTGCGGGCACGCGACAGGTCCGACAACGCGCTGAAGCCACCACGCCGATACCGCGCCAGCCACGTGTAACCGGTCTCCCGGCTGATCCCATACAAGGCGCAAAGACCCGTCATCGACAGCTCTTGGCGATCCGCCTCAACGACAAAGCGAACACGCTCGTCCATCACACACGTGACTTTCCAAGGCACTGGCAGGTCCTCCCCACCAGCGACTGAAACCGTCAACCATGTGACCAGTCTAATCTGTCAACTATGTGCCCGGTTCATACCCCCTCGACCCCGCTGGGGCCAGCGGCCCCAGACCTGCCCTCACAGCACTTCACAATACAGAGAGGGGACTTCATATCAGGATAGATTTTAAGCCGTTCGACGCCGATGCCCGTTTGCGGGTCATTCTGGCTGCCGCAAAGCGAATGTTCGGCTTTCTGCGATAACTGTTAGCGTATTGTATGTCGCAACCTCGTATGCTCAGTGTAGGAAAGCGGGGCGAATACTTCAGGGATTCCAGACGATGGTAATCACCCGCCCAGATCCCTTCTCTCTACCCGAATGGAAAGCTATTCATCGCGAGGCTTCCCTCGTGAGCCAAATTATCGGATCTGGTGCAACTGCTTTGGGACGGGCCAGTTATGGCAGCGGGTTCGGTGAGTATTACACAGCCTTTTTTGGGCTTTCGATTGGGATCGAGCGATTAGCAAAATTGATTCTGATTGCAGACTACGCCATGGCAAATGGGGGAGCTCTTCCGCCCGAAGGCGTAGTCCGGAAATTTGGTCACAAAGTCAAGGCGCTGATCAAGCAGGTGGCAGAGACCGCCCAAACGCACAGAATTTCTGTACCGCACAACGGCCCAACCGATCCGATATGCGTAGCTATAATCAACTGTTTGGACGCATTCGCTGACGCATCGAAAGGGCGATACGCCAATTTCGAAGCGATTGGAAATCCTACCTATGATCCGAGCAACGAACCGGTGAACAAGTGGTGGAGCACAGTCGTTGAAGCTATTCTTGACAAGCATTACTGCGGAACAGCGGCCGAGATGGGCGTAAGGCATCGCGCGGCAATCATTGAGTCGATGATTGGCAATTTTACCCATGTAATACATACAAACGAGACCGGTGAGCTCATGTCAGATGTTGCCACAGCCTCAGAAAGAACTGGTCAGACAAAATGGGCGCAAAAATATGGCCGTTTTTATACACTTGTAGTGGTGCGATGGCTTTCGTCCATCTTCTCGCGTCTTGTTCGAGAGGCTTGTTATGATAAAAATATAGACACTCTATTTGGGCATGATGAGTTCTTCCGCACGTACATGGTCGATGATGGCTTTTTACTATCGCGTAAAGTGTGGCCGCTAACCTAGACTGCGGTTGCTTGGAGGGGTTCGAAAGCCTCTCCAGGCGATTTTGCGCTCAACCGGCCGTTTATGGCCTTGAGGTGACCCCACTTGCCCGTCGCTGCTCGGAACTCGTCAAATATCAAGCCCAAACTTATGGCGTGAGTTTCAGTCGTCGCGCGGCCGACCTTCTCTGCTGGAAAGACGACCAGATTTGAAGCCGATGACTGATGCTGGGTCTTCCACAAGCTGCCTGCCGTAGATCGCAAAAAAAGCGCATCCAAGAGCCCACGCGAGCCAGTTGTGGCTGGAACGCCAATACGCCATCAGGCAGAACGCGACGAACAGCCCGACAAGGCACCCCCTGACGATAGGCCACACACGGAAGAACCTTAGTTTAAGCTGAAGCACTGCGAAGCCATCTGATTCGGAGGCAAGGCTTTGCCCTGTGATCCCGAGGCACCATTTCGCAGCGAGCACGTTGCCCAAGATTTCGCACTTGATAAAACGAACACCATGGAATCGATCCCAAGCGTGACCGAGTTGATCTTGTATCCTGCGTTGAGCAACGCCTCCATCGACATGTTCATGTTTCGGAACCGCGTATTGAAGTCGGGAGTGTCGCTCGGCCGCTGCTGGGCAACCGCCGGGGGATTGAAGGCCAGCAACATGATGAGGACCAAAAAGCTAGATCGGAGGTTCTCCACCTCGCTGACCGCTCCAGTGAATAAATCGACACCCAAACCAACGCCGATGCCCGACCCCTTGGCCAAAATCAAAGCCTTCGGCAAGATCTGCGAAATCTGCGTGAAATCCAGAAAATTAGCGCGGGCAAGCATCGACAGGGCAGACGGGTTGATGCCGACAAGAAACGCCGTCGCGGAATTGCTCTCGATCAGCCCCAAGCTGATTTCGCCAAAGATGCAGCCACCCCTAAAATCATCGCGGGTGAGTTCTGGATGTTGGCACCAGACTGTGAGAAAGATCGTGCCGCTGCTGTTGAAGGATAACGGCCCAATGCCGCCAGACAACTCTCTCTCAATCTGGCCCTTCAACCAGCGGACCACCGCCTTCGGAAGCTTTACGCCGATCCCCGGACCTACCCCGAAGCCTCCATATGACAAGTCGACTTGCTGCCCATCTGGATCGACGAGAATGAGATCACCCTTCTCGGCCGCATAGATCCCATAGCCTCCATTCAGACTTTCCGAGGTCTTCCAAGTCCAAGCACTTCGCCTGCCAAGAAATTCCATTGCGTTCTGCCTCTGCAGAACCCGCATGGTAATCGACTGGCGCGCTTACGATCAACCAAACCATTCTCAGCACCATGGTACGGACAACAAGGCAGTATCGAGTGTGCGCTCCGGGCGGCCAACGATCCCGGCCCCACGATACAACGCCCCAAACACTACTTCTCTTTTTGGGAAGTTTATGGTAACCAGCTTCATGCGGATCATCGCGACAAGCACATTACGGTCATTCGCGACCGTTCACCCCAGCGCAGATCAGCCGATCCGGTTCTGGGCGGCAGTCACCAAAAAAGCGGAGTGGAGGACACCTATCGACGTGAAAGCATCCTTCCGTCAAGCCGACCCGCTCCGCGACGGGCGTGTCATCTTCGACCTGGGTGGCAATAAGTTCCGGCTCGTTGCCAAGGTCAACTACCGAGCCGGGATTGTCTTCATCCGATTCATCGGCACCCACGCCGAATACGACAAAATCGACGCCCAAACTATCTGATCGAAAGGATCAGCCATGAACATCACCCCCATCAGGAGCGACCTCGACCTTCAAGCCGCCCTCGATCGTGTCGGCCAACTCCTGGAAATCGACCCCGCCGAGGGCTCCCCCGAACATGACGAGTTGCTCGTCCGCGCGGTCCTGGTCGAAACCTACGAGCGGGAACATCACCCAATCGAGCATCCCGACCCGATCGCCGCCGTCGACTTCCGCATGCGGGAACGCGGCTTGAACCAGCGGCAACTCGCCGACGCCGTCGGCACGGCCGAAAGCAAGATCAGCGAGGTCATCAACAAGCAACGCCCACTCAGCATCAGCCTGATCCGGCGCCTCAGCGACATGCTCGACATCCCGCTCGAGATCATGGCTCAGCCATATGTCCTTGCGCCACGAGCGGCATAGCGACAACACACCGCCAACCCGCGGAACGTCTCGCCACCGGTCATTTGACCGTGCCGGCGGCGGTCGTTCGCATCGAAGCCAGGAAGAGGCGCTCCGCGCGATCGAGGACGACGGCCGTCTCGACCTGTCGATGCGCGACAGCGCGGTTTTCGTCGAAGCCCTGCTAAACCCGCAGCCCGTGAACGACCGGATGCGCGATACCGTCCGCCGGTATCGCCGGCAGACCGGCATCTGACGCAGCCGCGCCGCCTGACTGCTACCGTCGGCGCCCACCAACAATGCCAAGCGATCCCGCCATCCTGGGCACCCTCAACACCACGCGCCTCTACATCCCGGCCATCGCGCCGTCGCCCAGGATTCAAGACATCAAGGCGCCCCTCAGCGACATGCTGGACATCCCGCTCGAGACCATGGCCGAGCCATATCGGCTCGCGCCACAGGCATCGTCGCGAACGCGGCCGCCATGAGCGATGGCGTCTGGTGCTGACACCTCAAGCGCCGTCCACCATCAGCCGCATGACGTGCCGTCGGCTTCCGGCACGTCCGACCTCCCGAAAGCCCGCATCCAGGAACAAAGACACCAAGCCCATGAAACGGTAACTGGGGGAGTCAGGATCCACCGGATAGGCCTCGACGATCGTCGCACCCTTGCTGCGCGCGTGCTGGACGGCCGCGGCGACGATCTGCGGCGACAGGCCCTCGCCGCGCCGCGCACGGCGGAGGTAGAGGCAGGCCAACGACCACACTTTCGCGCCGTCGCCCGACAGACCACCCAGGTCGCGATACGTCTCGCGAGGCGCGATCGAACACCAGCAGACCGGCTCGCCGCCCAGGTAGCCGAGGATACCGATCGGGACACTCTGGTCGACGCGGTCCCGCATCGCGGCCTTGCGATGCGGACCCTTCGCGTTGCGGCCAACGCCCGGTCGCCAGACCGTGCACCAGCAGGACTTCGGGCCTCCCGGCGCCTCGAACAGCGCCTCAAAATCCGCCCACGTCTGCTGCGTGACCTCCTGAAAGCTGAGCATCGGCATGTAATGGCGCCCCTGCCAACAAGCCACGGCGGATCGGTCGAGCGAAGGCTGCCGGAGCCGCCGCTGAACCATCTACACGCTCCCGTTTGGTTGATCTCTCGTCCAACACTCCGTATCTTACTCCCATCTTACCGGACACCACCCATGGACACCCCCGTCGCCACCACCGTCTCGACCAAGGGCCAGGTCATCCTTCCCAAGGCGATCCGCGACCAGCTCCACTGGGACGCCGGCACGCGCCTCACCGTCGAGCAGACCGCCGACGGCGTCCTCCTCAAGCGGCTCGCCACCCCTTTCGCGCCGACCCGCCCCGAGGACGTCTTCGCCTGCCTGCCCGTCACCGGCGCACCCAAGTCGATCGACGAGATGCACGCCGGCATCATCGCCGAAGCCGGACGCCGCCATGCGCGCGGTCGACACTAACGTCGTCGTCCGCTTCCTCACTGGCGACGACCCGCGCCAGGCCGCCCGCGCCCGCGCCATCATCGGCCATGAGCACGTCTTCATTCCCCGAACCGTCATCCTCGAAACCGAATGGGTGCTCCGCGCCGTCTACGACCTGCCGCCCGACCGCATCATCTCGGCACTCCGCGCACTGGCCGGTCTCCCTGGCATCGCTGTCGAGGACGCCCCCTTGGTCGCCCGCGCCCTGGACTGGGCCGAAGCCGACCTCAACTTCGCCGACGCCCTCCATCTGGCCGCCGCCGCGGACTGCGCGGCCTTCCTGACGTTCGACAAACGCCTCGCACGTTCAGCACCCCCGGGTGGCCCGTCCGTGACCTCGCCGTAAGGATCGATGCGCGCCTCCGTCCCGACTACGCCCTGCCAGGTGCAACCAGCGCGAACGACGCTCCCTGCGGATCGGTCCCCAACACGATGCGCTCGCCGGAGGGAACATCGTGCGGGCCCATCTCGATCGAGCCCCCGCCGGCGCGCACGCGCCGAGCCGCGTCATCAATGTCCGCCACATTGAAATACAGGTTCCAATGCGCCGCCCGGTCCTTCACTTCGGCCGCCGCTCCCAGACGCACCGCGCCCAGATCGAGGAAGTGGTAGCCGCCCATCGGTCCCATATCCATCGTCTCGCGGTTCTCCCACCCGAACAGCGCGCCATAGAACGCGAGCCCGCCGTCTACGTCCGGCGAGCACAGCTCGTTCCAGCCGCAGCGCCCAGGCTGGCCCGGCGCGAACACCGTCGCGCTCTGCTCGCTGTTGCCGCGCATCACGTAGAACGGCGCCCCTTGCGGATCCGCCAGCAGGCTGAACCGGCCCACGCCCTCGATGTCGGCCGGCGGCACCAGCACCGACGCGCCGAGCGATGCGGCCTGTTCGGCCGTCGCATCGACATCCTCCACGCTCAGATAGACCAGCCAGGCCGGGCGTGTGCCCCCTGCCAGCATTTCGTCCGTCAGCCGCATCACGCCGCCAACGACGCCGCCCGGCGCCTCAATCATCCGGTAATCCACCGTCCCGGAAGGCGTCGCCTCGACGTTCCACCCGACCACATCGTCATAGAACCGCTTCGCCCGGTCCGGATCGGGCGTCATCAGCTCGTACCAGATCGGCGAGCCGTGTGCGTTGGACATGATCAACTCCATGATGGCCGACCACGCGCGTAGAGATAGAATCTACTTTTTGGCGGAATAGTCCAGCGTCATGAACAAGGGTCACATCATGCCAGCCGATCAAGCCCGACCGACGCACCAGGGATCGGGCTGCATGTCGACCGGACTCCCGTGGGCGTCTGGCGTCGGAAAGCGCTGCTTGAAAGTGAACGCCTGCGGTGTCGATCCGTGACGATCGAGCCGCCACAACCGCGAAAGCCCCTCGTCGACACCCGGGATATGACCCGCCGGCACCCACCACAGCGCCTGATAGGCGCCCTCGAACCGTTCGAAAGACTCCCGCCGCCGTGCCATCTCCGGCGAGTGCGCGCTCCGGTAGACGAACGCGAACAACGTGTCCGCATCTTCCCAGACCGACATGTTGACGATGAACAGCGGATCGGACGTCGGCTGCAGGCCGGTCGCGTTGCCGTCCTCGTCCTGCAGCCGCCACACGAAACCCGGCCACGCGTCAGCGAGCGCGTTGACGCGATCGAGTGCCGCGAAGAACGGTGCGACCTGGGGAGCGCTCCGCGCCGCCACGAGGCGCCCGACATTGATCTGCGCCAACTGCCACGACGCGTCCGACTGTGACCGATCTCGTCCGAGCTCCGTCATGACCGATGTCTCCGCCGTCTGTATCGACATGAGCACTACCGGCAACCACAGGATCCCTGCAACCGACACTCAGGTCCGGGGGCGCCGGCTTGAACGCGTCGATGGCATCGAGATCATGCGGCGGTGCCCACACGCGCCGAGAGAACCAAGCCAGATCCTCGCTGCCCAAGGTAGGCATGCCGTTCCCACGCGACCAGGCTGGCGCGTGGGTCCGTCGCGGCGAGATCGGCCGCCGCGAATGTCATCCGTAGCAATCGCAACCGCGTCTGACATCCCGGTGTAACCAAGCCCCGCCTAATCATTCGGTCATCGGAACCGAAAGGTCGGGCACATGTCACCATCCACACGACGATCGATTGTCGGCGCACTGATCGCCGCCATCCCGGCGGCCGCGACGTCGCTCCAGGCACGCGCCCAGGCCGCCAGCGTGCCCACGGCCATCACGCCGCCTGCCGGCAACGTGCTCCTGCTCAAAACAAGAGGCGTCGGCACGCAGGACTATATCTGTCTTCCGGCAATGCTCGGCGTCACCGCCTGGACCTTCGAGCGCCCGCAGGCGTCCTTGTCGGTGACGGTCGGCGGCGTCCCGCTCGAGGCGGCCGAGCACTTCCTCGATGTCGTTCCCGGCCAGACGCTGGCTGCAAGCCCCGGTTGCACGGAGTCCGGTGCATCGGCGCAGCAATTCTGTCCGACCTGGCGGAACCCGCTCGACCAGAGCGCGGTCTGGGGCTCGAAGATCGCCAGCGAGAATGCCGGAACCAGCCCGGACTGCCCCAACACCGGCTCGATCGCGTGCCTGCTTCTCAAATCCGTCGGCAACACCAGCGGATTATTCAAGACCGGTCTGTTTGGCAACGTGACGTACATCGTGCGCGCCAACACCGCCGGCGGCAGCCCGCCCACCACCGCCTGCCACACCGGCCAGGTGGCGCAGGTGCCATACAGCGCCGACTACTCGTTCTTCACCGCGAAGCCCTGATCAGGGCCCGACGTCAGGCCGTCGCTCCTGCCGCGCAAGCAAGTCACCGATCTGAACAACACCTTCCCAGTCAACGGAGTTGAACATGCGCCTACAGTCCACGGTCGTCGCGGCGATCGCCTCGACGCTCGTCTTCGGCACAATCGCCAACGCGGCGGGCCCCACCGACTTCCTCAAATCGTTCGAATACACCGAGGCCGATCTCGTCGCTGACCAGCCCAACATCGCCGTCACCACCGATCCGGCCCTGATCAACCCCTGGGGCGTCGCCTTCCAGCCGACCGGCGCCTTCTGGCTCAGCGACCGTGGCGCCGGCGTCGCCACGCTCTATACCGGCAAGGGCGCCAAGGTGAACCCGAACTTCACCATTCCGCCCGGCGTCGCCGGAACCGGCAAGGGCCAGCCCACCGGCATCGTCGCCAACCCGACCAAGGCCTTCCTCGTCCCCGGCACCACCCTGCCTGCCGCCTTCATCTTCGCGACCCAGGACGGCACGATCTCGGCATGGGCCTCGAACCTGCCCGTCAATCCGACCACGGCAGTCCTCGCGGTCGACAAGTCGCCGATCAAGGGCGCCTACACCGGCATGGATTTCGGCATCACCAGCGTCGGCGGCTTCCTCTATGCCGCCAACGTCAACACCGCCTCGATCGACGTGTTCGACGGCAAGTTCCAGCCGGCCAACGCCTCGCTCACCGGCACTTTCCGCGACCCCGCGATCCCGGCCGGCTTCACGCCCTTCAACGTGCACAATGTCGACGGCAACCTCGTCGTCACCTACGCCAAGCAGAACGCGACCAGGAGTTTCGTGACCACCGGCGCCGGTCTCGGCTTCGTCGACGAGTTCGACACCAACGGCAACCTCCTCGCCCACATCGCCGGCGGCGGCTTCCTCGACGCGCCCTGGGGTGTCGCGCGCGCACCCGCCGGCTTCGGTGCCTTCAGCGGCGACATCATGGTCGGCGACTTCGGCGACGGACACATCTTCGGCTTCAACAACGGCGTGCTCCCGGTCAACATCTTGCTCGACACCGCCGGCAAGCCTGTCACGCTTCCCGGCCTGTGGAGCCTGACCTTCGGCGGTGGCGCCGCCTCCAACCCCGACACGTTGTTCTTCGCCCAGAGTGTCGCGAAGGGCACCCACGGCCTGTTCGGCTCGTTCTCGCCGGTCGTGCCGGTTCCCCACGGACCCTGATCGCACCCCGGCGCGGGGGTCGACCCGCAGGCGCGTCGACCCTCGTCCCGGACACGGTTATGAAGTCCAAGACGACGGACCAGGTCAGACGAAATTCCTATTTTGATTGCAAAAAATGATTCAAGTTCAGCTGCGGCCGAACCTCTCCCGGCTGCCCGCGCGGGCACGCGCTTGACCTCGCCCTGGACCGGGGACACTTCTGCCAACGCCCTCCTCGAACCGGACTTCCCGCGCGCCTCATGTCCACCAGGCTTCTGATCGACCATCGCGACGCGTTGTCCGGCCCCAGGCACCCCGAGAAGGCGCGCCGGCCGGACAACCCGGTTGCGCGCAAGCCGGACTGGATCCGCGTCCGCGCGCCCAACCATCCGATCTATCATCAGACCCGCGACCTGATGCGCGCCAACGGCTTGGTCACCGTCTGCGAGGAAGCCGCCTGCCCCAACATCGGCGAATGCTGGTCGCAGCGCCACGCCACGATGATGATCATGGGCGAGACCTGCACCCGCGCCTGCGCCTTCTGCAACGTGCGCACCGGCGTGCCGCTGCCGCTCGACGCCGGCGAGCCCGCGCGTGTCGCCGACGCCGTCGCCAAGCTCGGCCTGCGCCATGTCGTGATCACCTCGGTCGACCGTGACGACCTGCCCGATGGGGGTGCGGCTCATTTCGTGGCCGTCATCCGCGCCGTCCGCGCCGCCGCCCCCGGCACCACGATCGAGATCCTGACGCCCGACTTCCTGCGCAAGGACGCAGCACTCGAGTGTCTCGCCGCATCCCCGCCCGACGTGTTCAACCACAATCTCGAAACCGTGCCGCGGCTCTATCCGACCATCCGCCCCGGCGCCCGCTACTTCCAGTCGCTGCGCCTGCTCGATGACGCCAAGCGAGCCATGCCCGCGGTCTTCACCAAGTCGGGTCTGATGGTGGGCCTCGGCGAACGCCGCCCCGAGATCGGCCAGGTGATGGACGACCTTCGCATCGCCGACGTCGATTTCCTCACGCTGGGCCAGTATCTGGCACCGAGCACCAAGCATGCCGCGGTCGATCGTTTCGTTTCGCCCGACGAGTTCGAGGACTACGCCACCACCGCGCGCGCCAAGGGCTTCCTGATGGTGAGCGCGACCCCGCTCACCCGTTCGTCCTATCATGCCGACGCCGACTTCGCCCGTCTCCGCGACGCCCGTCTCGCCCGCGCCGCCTGACCATGCCGACCCATGCCGAGCACCAGGTCGTCCGCTATTCGGACCACCAGCTCTTCGACCTCGTGGCCGACGTCGGCCACTATCCCGAGTTCCTGCCCTGGTGCACCGGCGCCCGCGTGACCAGCCGCACCGACGCCGAGGTGGTGGCCGACCTCACGATCGGGTTCGGCCCCTTCAAGGAGAGCTTCACCAGCCGCGTGGCGCTCGACCGCCCGAAATCGATCACCGTCCGATACGAGCACGGGCCGTTCCGCTACCTCAACAACACCTGGCGCTTCACGCCCGATCCACGCGGCTGCCGGGTCGACTTCTTCGTCGACTTCGAGTTCCGCAGCCTGCTGCTGCAGAAGGCGATCGGCGTCGTCTTCAACGAGGCGGTCAGGCGCATGGTCAACGCCTTCCTCAAGCGCGCGCTCGCGATCTACGGTCCGCCGCCGGTCCAGCCGCGCCCGCACGTCCCAGCCCCCTCGAGCGCCACCGCGAACTGACGCTCGCCGTCTCCGGAAAGCCGCAATGGAACTCGAAACGAACAGGCCGCGCTCTTTAGCCCTCGAAGTTGGAACCGCGCATCGACTAGACCGTTCTGCGAGCGTCGCGGGAGCAATCGGCGCCCGCCGTTGCAGCACGGTCCTCCGAGACCATCCGTCCGCCTGACCGGCCGGACGGCGAAAGGGAGCAGAATGATGAAGTCTATGCTGAGGATGACCGTCTGCGCCGCTGTCGCCCTCGCGGCGCCGGCGATCGCGCAAACCACCGATGCCGCGCCCGACGCCACGAGCAAGCCGATGCACCACCACATGCATCACAGGGGCATGCATCACGGCAAGGGCATGGCCCATGGCGAGGCCGACTCCGCCACCGCGCGCCTGAATGCGCAGAGCCTGCAGCAGGCGCGCTCCAACCAGGATGCGACCACGACGTCCGGCACCACGCCTGCGCCAGCGGGCAGCATGCCACCCGCGGCCGGCGCGCCGGCCGGTGCGATGGCGCCCCCCGCCACGGGCACGACGGCGCCGCCTGCCACCGGCGCGATGGCGCCTCCCGCCACTGGCGGAACCCCGCCCGCGACGCATTGAGCGAGAGGGGGTGGTCCCACCGGGGCCGCCCCGCCGTCCAGGTCAGGCGAGCAGCTTGAAACCGACCATGGCCAGCACCGCCGCCAGGATCGGTCGCAACACCCGCTCCGGCACCCGCGTCGACGCCACGCTCCCGAGCACGATGCCGGGGATCGACCCGATCAGCAGCGACACCAGCAGGCGTCCGTTGACATCGCCCAGCCACCAATGGCCGGCCCCCGCCACCAGCGTCAGCGGCACCGCGTGCGCGATGTCGGTCGCTACCACGCGCGCGATCGGCATTTCGCGATAGAGCATGATAAGCGCCGTCACGCCGATCGCGCCGGCGCCCACCGACGTCATCGACACCAGCACGCCCAGGATTGCGCCCATCGCGACCGTCAGCCGCGCCGCCGTCCGCGGCGTGGGCTTGTCGATATGCGTCACCGCCCAGCGCAGGATCGCCGGCCGGAACAGCACCGTGACCGAGGTCAGCAGCAGTGATGAACCCAATCCCAGCGTGATCACCGCCACCACGTGCGGATCGGTCCGGCCAAATCGAGCCAGCACCAGCAGCGTCACCGCGGTCATCGGCACACTGCCAAGCGCCATCCGCCCGACAACCGGCCACACCACCGTCCGCGCCACGCCATGCACGCTGGTGCCGACGCTCTTGGTGACCGCGGCGAACAGCAGGTCGGTCCCGACCGCCGTCGTCGGATGGATACCGAACAGCAGCACGAGCAGCGGCGTCATCAACGACCCGCCGCCCACGCCGGTCAGGCCCACCAGGACGCCGACGAGACCGCCCAGCAGAGCGTGCGCGATCAAGAGCGGCGCCCGCCGGCCATCAACCGGGCTCATCCCCGAGATCGCGCCGCACCATCGCGAGCGCGTGCAGCACCGTGGCAACGCGAACCGCACCGCGATCGCCCGGGAACACCACCCGCTCCTGCCGCTGCCCCGACGGCCCGTCGATCCCGAACCAGACCGTGCCGACCGGCTTGTCCGCCGTGCCCCCGTCCGGCCCGGCGATCCCCGTCACGCTGACCGCGATGTCGGCCCCGCTGCGCGTCCGCGCCCCGGCCGCCATCGCCGCCGCCACCTCCCGGCTGACGGCGCCCACGGCTGCGATCATCGCCGCCGGCACGCCGAGCATCCCCGTCTTGGCCGCATCCGCGTAGCTCACGAACCCTCCATGCAGCACCGCGGATGAGCCCGGTATGGCGGTGATCGCGGCCGCGATCAGCCCGCCGGTGCAACTCTCCGCGGTCACCGCCATCGCCCCGTGCAAAGCCAGCGACCGCACCGTTCGCCGTGCCGCCTCCTCGAGCTCCTCGATCATAGCCTTCGTCCGATCCCGCGGATCGCCACCAGCAGTCCGGCCGCGATCCCGCCCGCGACGATGTCGTCGAGCATCACGCCGGCCGCGCCGCGCCTGCGGTCCGCCCAGCCCACCGGTCCAGGCTTGGCGATGTCGAGCACCCGGAACAGCGCGAAGGCGGTGAGCAGGCCTGGCAGGCCGGCACCCCGCAAGCCCAGCATCGCGATCCACTGTCCGGCCACCTCATCGATCACCACCCAGCCCGGATCCTCGTCCGCCTCCGCCAGCGCCGCGACCGACAGCAGCCCCACCGGCACGCTCGCCACCGCCGCCACCCGCAGCACCGCGGGCGAGAGGCGCATCAGCAGCGCGCCCGACAGCACCGCCACCGCCGACCCGGCCGTACCCGGTGCGCGCCGGACACGACCGACCGGCCCCAGCGACGCGATCGCCCGTGCCACGCGGCTCATCCCGACCCCGCCTGCGGCCCGAGCGCCGCATACACGGCCTGGTTCTCCAGCACGCGCTCGACATAGTTGCGCGTCTCCGCCACCGGGATCGTCTCGATCCAGTCGATCATCGCCGCACCCGGTTCGTCCACGATCGCGCCACCCGATCCGCCCGGAGCCGGCGCCCAGTCCGACACCCGGTGCGGACCGGCATTGTAGGCCGCGACCGCCACCGGCACGTTGCCGCCGAACCGGTCGAGCAGCCGCGCGAGATAGACGGCTCCCAGCCGCATGTTCAGCAACGGATCGCTGGTCAGCAGGGCACGGGTGAAAGCGACCCGCTGCGTTCCCGCGACCTCCCCCGCCGTGCCCGGCAGCAACTGCATCAGGCCGAGCGCCCCCGATGGACTGGTTGCGTCCGCATCGAACCCGCTCTCCTGGCGCATCAGCCCGAGCAGCAACGGCGCCGACAGGCCGGCCGGTGGCGTCACCGGCCGCGGCCATCCGATCGGCGTCAGTGCGTGCCCCTCCCGGCCGGCGCGGCGTGCGATCGCGACCGCCTCGTCCGGCAGCCCGAGCGTGACCGCCAGATCCGCGGCCAGTGCATGATCGACAGCGCCCGTCGCCCGCGCGTCCGCCTCGCCCAGGAACGCCTTCGCGTGCCGCGCCTGGCCCCACGCCACCAGCAGTATCGCCGCCCGCGGCATGACGCCCGACGCGAAGGCGACCGCCTGTGACGAGGTCCAGACCGGTGCCGCCACGGACGCGAGCGCCCCACGCAGACGCCCCAGGAAAGCCGCCTCACCCTCACCGGGTGCCAGCGACGCCAACCCGCGCTGGCCATAGAACGTGGTCGGAAACTCCGCCGCCAGCGCGTCATGGCGCAGGGCATTTGCCTGCTGGCCCGCCTGCGCGTCCGTCCTGGCGAGCCAGTAGGCGGCGCGCGCGCGCGTGGTCACGCTGTCCGACACGCCGGCGAGCGCCGTGAACCGGTCCGACGCCACGGCCGGCTCGCCAAGCCGCCGCAAGGCGATCCAGCCGGCGAGGAACAAGGCGTCCACGCGCGCGCCCACCGAACGGTTGTCGCGGTCGTCGGCCATCGCGAACGCGTCCCCGTCGTGCCCGGGATCGGCCAGCAGCGCGCGGGCCATCAGGTCGCGCTCCGCCCAGAACAGCGCCTGCAGCGACGGCGGCTGGCCGGCCTCGACCGCCATCGCGCGCGTCCGCCAGAACGCCACCGCGTCCTTGTTCGCGCCGTCGTGGCGCAACTGACGCGCCGTCAGCAGCACCAGCGCCGGATCGTCCTGGCCAGCCGGCGGCACCGCGCGCCATAGCGCCAGCGGATCGGGCGTGCCGGCTGCGAGCGCCACCCGTGCCGTGGCGATCTCACGCGCCAGCCCCTTCAGCCGGCCGACAGCGCGTGCCGCCGCCTCGCGTCCCCTGCCCACCGGCGGACTGATCCGCTCGAACCGCTGCCACTGGTCCTCGTCGGTCAGCACGCCGCTCCACTGCGCGGCAAAGTCCGTCTCCGCCGCGTCGTCGTGGGCGTCGCTGTCGATCCCGTCCCGCCACGCCCGTCTCGCCCAGGAAGCCGCGTCGCTTGCGTCCCCCGACCTCGCAGCGACCGCGCAGCGTGCCAGGGCGCCGGGCGAACCCGGCCCCTCGCGACGGCAGAGCGAGACGACCGCGCCGTCGTCGGCATCACTGGCGAGTGCCGCGTCATACCGGGCTTGCAACGCCGTGCGGTTCGGCCAGTCGGGATGCGCCGCAAGAAAATCCGCGATGTCGCTCGCCGGCGCGTCCGGGGCGAGCAGCCGCAGATAGGTGACCAGCGTCGCTGCCAGCGAGTCCGGCGTGGCGGCGACCGCCGAATGGGCCGCCTGCCAGTCGTGCGCCTCGATCGCGGCGGCGGGCGACGCTTGAGCCCGCGCCGAAACCGGACCCGCGCACCCCGGCACGCTCAGCCCCGATGCCAGGAGGACGGCAAGCGGCGCGGCCGGAACCGCCCGTGATGCTCTGCTCGGCGCGCGCTTCATGAATCGCTGGACGATCCCGGATCATGTCCGCTCTGGCAAGACCACGTGATCTTGCGGACGACGCCCCCGCTGGCTACCTCCTGCCGTCGTCTGGGAGATTGCATCATGTTCAAGGGCTCGATCGTCGCCCTGATCACGCCGATGCGCGCGGACGCATCCATCGACGAGCCCGCCCTGGCCGAGCTCGTCTCGTGGCACGTCGCCGAGGGCACCACCGCGATCGTCCCGGTCGGCACCACAGGCGAAAGCCCGACCCTCACCCACGACGAGCATCGGCGCGTCGTCGACATCACCATCGAGGCCGCCGCCGGCCGCGTCCCGGTCATCGCCGGCGCCGGTTCGAACAGCACCGCCGAGGCCGTCTCGCTTGCGCGCCACGCCAAGGAAGCCGGCGCCGCGGCCTGTCTCGTCGTCGTGCCCTACTACAACAAGCCGACTCAGCAGGGCCTCGTCCTGCATTTCGAGGCCGTGGCCTCCGTGGGCTTGCCGGTGATCATCTACAACATCCCGAGCCGGTCGGTGGTCGACATGAGCGTCGAGACCATGGCCCGCCTCGCCAGGAACCCGTCCATCATCGGCGTCAAGGACAGCACCCAGAACCTTGCCCGGCCGCTGCACACACGCCGTGCCTGCGGCGCCGGTTTCGTCCAGCTCTCGGGCGAGGACGCGACCGCGATCTCGTTCCTCGCCGCTGGCGGCGACGGCTGCATCTCGGTGACCGCGAACGTCGCACCACGCCTCTGTGCCGACATGCATGCGGCCTGGCAGACCGGGCTGGCCGAAACCGCGATCGCCGCGCAGGATCGCCTGATCGGCCTGCACGACGCCTTGTTCTGCGAGACCAGCCCGGCCCCGGTGAAATATGCGATGAGCCTGCTTGGCCGCGCAGCACCACTCTGCCGCCTTCCGATCGCCCCGCTCACCGAGGCGGCCCGGCACCGGGTCGCCGACGCGATGGCCGAACTGGGCCTGATCGCGTCATGACCGCCGTCAAGAAGAGCGGCCTGATCAGCCACGGGATCGCGGCCCAGAACCGCAAGGCGCGCTTCAACTACACGATCAAGGAGACCATGGAGGCCGGCCTCGTGCTGAAGGGACCGGAGGTCAAGAGCCTTCGCCTCGGCCGCGCCACGCTCACCGAGGCCTGGGCAGGCGAGCGTGGCGGCGAGATCTGGCTGTTCAACTGCTACATTCCCGAATACCAGGGCGGCGTCCTGTCGCGCTTCGAGCCGCGCGCGCCGCGCAAGCTGCTCCTCCACCACAAGCAGATCGACAAGGCGCTCGGCGCGGTGGCCAGGAACGGCCAGACGCTGGTTCCGCTCGACATCCATTTCAACGACCGAGGTGTGGCCAAGGTCACGCTGGCCTTCGCCGAGGGCCGGACCAACGTCGACAAGCGTCATGCGATCGCCGACCGCGATTGGCAACGCGACAAGGCGCGACTGCTCCGGGCACGCGGTTGACCTTCCGGTAACTTCTCGACGGCACAATCGGGCCCTCTTGCGAGAGGTGCCGCGTGCGTTTCGTCCTCCTCCTGCTGGCGTCGCTTCTGGCCGCATTCGCATGCGGGCGCATCAGCTTCGCCGCGACCACCGGGATCCGTGCGGTCACCGTCACCTCCTTCGGCTGGGACGGCTTCGGGGGCACCTTCTCCGATGCCATGATCCGGGCGATGAAGGCCGACGGCGCCGACATGCTCGTCTTCGCCATCACCAGCACCGTCGACCCTAACACCGACATCATCGCGGCCCAGAACGGCGAGCCGAACGCCCGCCTGGCCCACGCGATCGGCGTCGCGCAGGCGGCCGGGCTTCGCGTCGGCTTGAAGCTCGAATTCCTCGCCCCCGACGGCAACACCCTCGCGTCCAGCCTATTCTCGCCCGCCGACCCGGCCGCCTTTTTCGCCAGCTACAAGGCCGTCGTCCTCGGCTGGGCCCAGTACGCCCGCGCCTACGGCATGTCCCTGCTCGTCATCGGCACCGAAATGGGCGGCTACCTGACGGGCCCGGCGCCCTACCGTCCGGTCTGGACCGACATCGTCACCAGCGTGCGCGCGCGCTTCAAGGGTGCGGTCACCTACGCCGCCGGCGCCGGCGTGCTTCCGTCACGCTACGACACGGCAACGAAGCCCGATTGGTCCTGGGAATATGACGAGGCGATGCATGTCTCGTTCTGGTCCGCGCTCGATTATGTCGGGCTCGACGCCTATCCGATCCTGGCCGCCGGCGCCAATCCACCATCGGACCTCGCGGCCGCCCTCGTCGCCGCCCCCGACACCATCGACCACACCCGAAACCGCTTCGATTGGCCGTCCCACTGGGACGCCGAGATCCGCGCCGGCGGCAAGCCCGGCCTGATCACCGAGATGGGCGCGCCGTCGACGGCCGGCGCTCTCATGTGCCCCGGCTGCTGGGCAGCGCCCGGCGCGGCACCCGACGAGCTTGCGCAGTCGCTGATCTACGCCCTCCTGCTCGGGCGCTTCATGAGCGACCCGCTCGTCTCCGGCATCATGATCCACGCCAACAACGCCTATCTGGACCAGCACTACCGAACCGGCTTCAGCTTCTACGGCAAGCTCGCCGAAACCGTCCTCCGCGCGATGTGGAAGTAGGCGAGCAACGCCAGACCAGGGCTCTGCCCTGACCCGCTGGGGCCGTGCGGCCCCAGACCCGCCAGCAAATTTCATTGGTTCACCATCGGACCGTGGCACGAACGCTTCGGACAATGCTTTAATACGCATCGTCCGAGTTTGATGAACACGGCCTGATGGCCAAGTCCAGTTTTCCGCCCAACGGTCACGTGTCGTTGGCAGCATTCACGAAGTAGCCAATCGGATGCGCCCGGCAATACGTCTCAAGCCGGAAACTTAGGCCGATATAGTCGTTCCTGAAGTCAAATGCTTCATTCCAGCTCCGCATATGGCTGCTAGCTTGCGGCCTCTCGCAACTCGACGAGAACGCGAAACGCCAGGCCCTATAGGGCAACCGTCATCCGCACGTCGAACGTGTCGTAGTCCGCGCGAAGGCCCTCCCTGTCCCGGTCCAGAAGGCCCGCGCTCTCCAGAGCCTCGACATCCGCATGGACATTCTTGTAGTCCCGATCGAGAGCTTGTGCGAGGGCCAGGACAGTCTTCGCTGGATACGCATGGACATGCCGCAGCAGCTCAAGCCGCTTCGGGGACAGGGTGCGAACCATCAGTTCCCAGCTTTCGAAACCGATGTGGCGCTCGTGGACATCCTCGTCCGCTTCCATGCGCTCGACGACAGCGAGAACCCGGTCTCCGACTTCCCTGAGACTTTCCCCAACGTGGACTTCAATCTTGCTCACACCCTGTCTCCCTCAATCGTTCGACATCTGTCCGGAAATCCGCAATCAGCGTCGCCAAGTCGCGAAAGCTGTAGGCTTCTTCGCGCTTACCGTAATGCCGATGGTATCCCTTGCCGCGTTCGTTGTCATAAAGAACCAACCTCTCGCCCGGCTTTCCGTAGAACAATGAGTATTTATAGAAGTGCTTCGAAGGTCGGACCGGCTCCGGCACCAGCCAGATCCTGATACGGAGAAGGTGCCCATCGTCAAACAATTGGCTGGCCTCGATCTCCTTTCGGGACCTTTCCGCCACCAAATATTTCAAAATGGTATCTTACACCATAGGATGCAACGGCTGGACCGTCAACATGTCCTCGAGCCCCGAGCGTCTGAAGAGACCTGCAGCTTCATCCAACCGTTGGTCGGCGTTGCGGGCGTCTTCGGTAAAGCGTCCTGACCTTCAGGGCACGCTCACGGCCGGCGGCGCCTGCGTGACCGCCCCGCGCGCCTCGTTCAGCACATATGAGAACCCCCAGCTCACCGGAACGAATTGCTGCAGATACTGGTTGAAATACTCGTAACCCTCCGCAATCCCGGTCCTTGGCACGAACACCACGTCATAGCGGGCGAGCCGCACGTCCGCGGCGGCATCGGTGCCCCCCGCGATCGACTGGTAGCGTGTCCCCAGGAACCGCGGCTTTCCATCCGCGCCGCGCCTCAGAATGAAGACCCGCCTGCTGTCGCCGGCAAGCTTGATCCCCCCCGCCTGTGCGATCGCCTGGCTGAGCGTGATGGCGCCGCTGTCGGCCCTGAACATGCCGGGATTGGCCACCTGGCCCGCCACATACACCTGCAGCGGCTGCGCCTGCTTGACGATGACCGACAGCTGCGGCGACTTGAGCAGCGACGCGTAGGCGTGTTCGAGCGTCGCTTCGAGTTCGGGAACGGTTCGCCCGGTGGCGTCCGCATCACCCATCACGGTGGTCGAGATATGGCCGTCCGGCCGCACCGTGATCTCGTCGTCGAGTTCGGGCGACAGGGGCAGCCTGATGTCGAGCACGTCTCCGACCTGGATCCGGTAGGGCGCCAAAGGCGCGATCGTTCCAAGCTCCGGTTGCGCCGGCGCCTGCGGCATTGTGCTCGTATCGACTGTGCCGCATCCCGAAAGCAGCAGGAGCGCCGTCAGCGTACAGCCTGACGATCTCCTAGACATCGGCCCGCCATGCACGCGGATCGCGCAACGCACGACAGCCCATGGTCACGATCTGCACGGTGGCGACCGCAAGGGAGCCCGACTGAAACGACGTCCTCGCCGCGCGAAGCTGATAGCTTCGATGCAGTCGCGGCGCCTCGCGCCCGAGCATCGCGCCATGTACCGCCAGCAAATCCCGCAGGCCCCGGGCTCGGTCGACGAGGAAATCCCGATCCTGCTTCGTCGACAGCCGCCCGAGATGCTCCACCAGCTGGTTGCCCGCGTCCTGGTGGTAGAGGCGCAACACGTCGTGATGGATGCGTGAGCGGAACAGCATCGCGAAGTCGAGATGGAATTTCTCCTCCAGCATTCGGCTGTCCGGATACCGAACGAGATCGAAGCAGGACCGTCGCACGCACCGGATCATGTCGCGCGGCTTCCCGACCGTCCGCTCGAGAAAGCGTGCATACCCTCGGTAGTCGAGGTCGGCCGCCTCGATCGGGTCGGGTGACAGGCGCCCATCATCGAGCCGGCTGCGAAACCACAACGCATGCAACGAGGGCGGCGCGCCTCGCGCGTAGCCGGCCATCCGATCGAGCGCCGCGGACGACGCAAACTCGTCGTCGCTGTCGAGAAACACGATCCATTCCCCCGAACTCGCCGCGATCCCGGTGTTGCGTGCCGGACAGACCCCGCGATTGCATCCATGCGCGATCACGACAATCCTTCGGTCGTCGAAGGCACGAAGCCGTTCGAGCGAACCGTCGGTCGAGCCGTCGTCGACGGCCACGATCTCGAAATCGCCCGATGCCTGGGCCAGCACGCTGTCCAGGCAACGCTGGATCGTGTGCGCGCGATTGAAGACCGGAATGACGATGCTGAACATCGGCGCACCGCTCATCCTGCGACCTCCTCCATGCGGGATGCCGTGCCTGGACCAAGTCGGACGAGGGTTGCGATCGTCACGGCGGCACTCGCAAGCGCCGACAACGCGCACCAGGCGATCAGCGCGCTCGTGACACTGCCGGCCAGCGCGAGTGCTGCCAGCCGGATCGGCAGCGTGACGGTGCCGAACGCGAACAGGCTGCGTTGCCAGCCGCGCACCGTGATCACTGTGACCGCCGGGATGTTGGCTATTCCCGCCGCCTGTGCGGCCATCAACAGACCCGCATCGAACCCCGCTCCGTGCCATCGCGCACCGAACACGACCGCGAACAACGCCGGGCCCACGACCAGGAGCACGGCAGCCAGGAGCCCGAGCGGCACGGCGAGTGCCACGCTGGTCCGCGCTGTCATCCGCCGCAGCGCCACATCGTCCCCGGCGATCCGGCTCATCGAGGCCAGCAGCGATTGGCGCATCGCCTCGCCGACCGTCACTGCCGGCAGCAGCACGACCCGGTTGGCGAGCGTGAAGGCGCCAACGGACGCGGCTCCCCCGACCCCGCCGATGATCGGCGGCACCGCGCTGTTGCCAAGATTGTTGAGCAGTGTCTGCGGCGCCGACCAGCGGAGCAGCGTCCGATGATGTGTGGCCAGGCGTCGGCGCGTCTCTCGCGTGCCCAGGCGCGGCCCGGGCGTCACCCGCAGCGCCCACGCCGTCGCCGCGGCTGCGAGCGCCTGTCCCGCCAGACCACCCTCGATCAGCGACACGCCGCTCGCCGCATGCCACGCGAGTGCCATCTGCACGATGCCGACGCCCGCACCGCGAAGCAGGCGCCCGGCGGCGACCGCGCCCGGCCGATCGAGGGAAAGCGCGCGGTTCGCGAGCACCTGACCCCAGCCCAGCGCCAGCACCGACGGCCCGACCAGTCCGAGCGCATGCGCGGGCAGGGCGAGCACGCCTGCGAGCCACGCGACCGCGGTCAGCCCAGTGGCCACGCACGCGACGCCGACCGCGAGCACGAGCGACACGCCGAACGCGACGCGTGCCTGCCCTTCGTCGCGCTCGATCACGAGCGCGTTCTCGAGCCCGAGGCTGCCAATCGAGGCCGCCAGCGTCGTCACGGCAACGAAGATTCCGAATGTCCCGAACGCATGCGGGTCGTAGAGCCGCGTCAGCAGCGGCGCCAGACCGAGTGCGACGAGCTGGCTCCCCCCGGAGCCAACCAGCAGCGTGCCCGCGCGCCTGACCATCCGGCCGGCCGGATCAGCCGGCAAGCGCCGGATCCGCAGCCAGCGCGCGTCGCGCGGCGCCGGCCTGCATCAGGGCCGCCGTCGCCTCCGACCCGGCGCGCCGGCGCAGCGCCACCATCGGCCGCTCGATGCCGAACCAGCAGGCGAACGTGAACGCCAGCGTCAAGCACACGAAAATCGCATCGAACGCCGGGCCGTCCGGCGCCATGCGGCCAGCCACCATCAACGCCAGCCAGTGCCAGAGATAGAGACCGTAGCTGAGCCGTCCGATCGCCATCGGCAACGGTCGCGACAGCAAGGCCGCCAGAAGTCCAGGCTGCAGCGAGGCCGGCACCAGCACCAGCAATGCCGCACCTTGCAGCGTATAGCGCCCTGTATCGCGAAATTCCTCGTTCCTGATCGCGCACGTGACCAGCAGCACAAAGGCGCTCGCGATGACCGCCGGCGACCGGGCCGCGGTCAGCGCCCACCCCGCCTGCGTACGAATCAAGACGGCGGCGAACGCCCCGAAGGCCAAGCTGTCGGCGCGCGTGTCGGTCGACTTGCTGATCCAGTCATTCCCGTGCGGACCGCACGCCAGGCCCCGCGACGCCTCGCAGATCGGCGCCAAGTGGCAACGCCAGGCGAGGCACCCGAGAATGCAAACCGTAAGTCCCACCAGCAATGCCGTCCGGCCGCCGAGGCGTGCCAGGATCAGCAGCAGCACCGGCCAGACGAGATAGAACTGCTCCTCGATCGCAAGCGACCAGAGGATCACGAACGGATGCACCAGGCCGCTGATGTTCGTGTCGAAAGCGTGCGAGGTGAGCTGGGCATAGTTGGCGCCGTACAGCAGTGCCGCCGGCCACGCCGCCACGCGCATCACGCCGCCGCAGGCGATGAACACCAGTCCGGCGATCACCACGAACGCTGTCGACGCCGGCAGCAGACGAAGCGCCCGCCGCTTGTAGAAACGCGCCAGGTCGATCCGCCCTCGAAGCCGATGCTCGTTGAGCAACTGTCCAGTGATCAGCAGGCCACTGACAAAAAAGAAGATCGTGACCCCGAGGCCGCCCGGAACCAGCGGGCCCATCCCGGCGTGGGCTGCCAGAACGAGCAGGATCGACACCCCTCGCCAGCCGTCGAGCGCGGGCATGTGACCCTGCCTCGTCATGCGGCGAGCGGCATGATCGGTGGTTGCCCCATCATGGCGTCACCGTGCGGCACCCGTGCCAGCATCGCGATCCCGAGCGTCTCGAGCTCGTCGCCAAGCAGGATGGTCCGCCGCCATGCGTGCCCGGCCAAGGCCGCCGCCATGCATCCGATCATGCCGAAGGCGAAGCCCGCCATCATCAGCAGCAAACGAAGCGGTCTCGGCCTGATCGGCAGGCTCGGTGCGGCGGCGACGCGGACGCTCGGCAGCGAGGCCGCCTCGACCGCCTCGACATCCTGCTGGCTCGACTCCGCCGATGCCAGACCGCGCAGATCGTCGAGCAGGACGCTCCGCCGCGTGATGAGCGCGTCGAGCGCCCGTTCGTCCTGCCCCAGCGTTGCGATCCGGCGGGTGATCGCGACATCCTCCGCATCGTCGTCGGCAAGTTGCGCATCGAGCCCGCGCTGCTCGGCCTGCAGCTGCAGCAGGCTTGACACCACAGCGTCGAACGCGCCGTTGCGCACCGTGTGGCTCGCCGACAACGTGGCCGGACGGCTCGACGCAAGTTCGCCGTTCCTGGCTTGGATCTGCGTCTCGATGTCACGCGCCGCCGGGCTGTCCTGCCGATAACGGCTCAACGTCGCGGCCTCGCGCGCCCGCAATTCCTCGATGCCGTTGCGCAACGCCGCCGTATGCGCGTCGAGGCTCGTATCGCTGCCTCCGGCCACCATCGCGGGGAGCCGCGACCGCTGCATCTCCAGCTCGGCGATCCGTGCCTGTCCGGCCGCCTCGGCCCGGCGAGCCGCGATCGCATCCTGCTCGACGTCGCCCTGCTCGCGCAGCAGGCTCGCGAGCTGCGTCCCGTAATCGGGTAGCCCATGCGACAGCCGGAATGACGCAAGCGCCGCCTCCGCCACGTCGAGGGCCCGACGCGCGCGTTCGACATCGGCACGCATCGCGCGGCTGTCCTGTCTCGAATAGAGCACCCGTCGACGCTGCAGATAGAGACGCTCGAGCGTGCGCAGCACGTCACGCGCAACCGAGGCGTCGCGATGGCTGAAGCCGAGCGTGATCACGCTGGCGAGCTTGGACGGCTTGATGTCGAGCTTGGCCGCGAAGATCGCGACCGCTTCCTCGAGCGGATCGTCCGCGTGATGCGCCGGCTCCGAGCCAGCCAGCCGTGCCAGCATGTCCGGCGCGCCCTTGATCGCGGCCAGCATCCGCATCGGCAGGCTCGGCGGCTGCAACAGCTTCGGATAGAGGCGCGCGAGCCCGATCGAGCGGATCACATCGCGGTGCAGATCGTCGCTCGACAGGATCTCGGTCTCGGTGCCGAGAATATGGTCGGCATCGAAGGCGGTGTTCGGCGCCGGACCCGATCCCGCGGGCGCGCGCACCGTGTATTCGGGACCGAGCAGCAGCACCAGCGTCGAGTGCGACACGTAACGCGGCGGCAGCACGAGGCCAAGCAGGCTTGCCGCCAGCAGGATTCCGCCGCTGAGTGCCGCGAGCCGCCGTCTCGACCGCCACGCATGCTCGACGAAGCCCCGCCACGCCATCCCGTCCTGGGTTTGGTCCTCCGAGGTCACGCGCGCGCATCCCCGGGCAGCGACAGGCCGAAACGCGTCGGTGCCCCCGTCGCCACGTGGTTCTGCCGCTCGCGCGCAAGCCGCGGCCGGACGAGCCCGCCCGCGTGGACGCACGCCACCAGGACGAAGAGCACGTTGGATTTTCGCCCCAGCGAATTGCTCGTCGATGCGGCCAGCATCAGCGCCACGATGCCGAGCCGGCCGTAGGGCGACGCGACCCGCCACAGATGGCGCAGCAGGCAGGCGAGGGCGGCGGCGAACACCACGAAGCCGACGATGCCGAGATTGACGAACGCAAGCAGCCAGAAGTTCTCGATGTCGGTGAGCGCGCTCTGCAGCCCGACTTGATAGATCAACCCGGGCGTCTCCGAGATCGGGCTGCCGAACAGCAAGGCGCGCGTATCGAGCAGGCCGAGCACCATCCACTCGGCGCCGCGCGACTGCGCGCTGCTGTCGAGATAGAGTTTTCCCGCGACCCGCGCGCCGATACCGGTCGTCGTCAGCAACACCGCGGTCGCCGCCGGCAGCAGCGCGCAGGCGCACGCCGCAAGTGCCGCCCGGGCTGCCGTCAGCCGCCGTTCCAGCAAGTCCTTCAGCAGCCGCCAGGCCGCCGCGCCGATCGAGGCGCCAAGTGTCACCAGCAGTGTCGCCCTGCCGCCGAACGCGAGCAACGCCACGCCGAACAGGGCGAGCAAGGGCCACAGCACGATCCGCCGCGGTCGCAGCGCGACCGCGGTGAACAGGCCGGTCATCGTCAGCATCGCGCCGGTCAGCGGGTGGTCGAACAGCGCCGAGCTTCGGAATGCGCCGGGCTCGTCGACGAGGGCCGTCTCCTCCAGATAGATCGGAACCAGGTGGAATTGCGCCACCGTCTCCGCGACCGCGAGCGACGCGTTCAGCCCGAGCAGGGCCAGCGCAAGCCACCCGAGCGCGCGCCGCCGCGCCGCCGGCATCTCGCCGATGACGAGCGCCAGCAGACCGGCCGACAGGTAGCTTTCGACATACACCGCGACGCCGGATACCCCGACACTCGCCGCCGAGTAGGCGGCGACAACGCTCATCAGCGCGAGAAAGCCGGCAAGATCCGGCGCGCGCCGCAGCATCCCCGCAAGCGTCCGCAGCGGCGCGCCACGCCCGAGCAATATGCATCCGAGCGATGCGATCACGGCCCAGGTCGACGGGTGCAGCTTGACCAGCGGGTTGCCGCCCGGATGGGCGTAATCGATGCCCGCCACATACAGGAGGTTGGCCGACACGGTCAGCGACAAGGCCAGCGACCAGGCGGCGAGACCGAACGCCGCCCTCAAGCGTCGCTCGCCCGCGTCGATGGCTCCGGATCGAGCAGGTCCTCGGCGACGGCGGCGAGAAAGGCGATCGCACCGAACGCATACCGCCGTCCGAGCCGGCGCGGCTCCTGGCCGATGCGCCAGAGCCATTCGAGATGCAGCGTCCGCATCGGCAGCGGCGCGCGCCGCACCAGCCCGAGCGTGACCTTGACCGCCTGGCCGACGCAGATCGCCCAGCAGGCGGGCAGCCGGTCCCGGCTTCTGTCGACGAAGATCTCGCTCTGCGGCGCGCCGACCCCCATGACCAGCAGGCTCGGTTCGAAGGCGGCAATGCGGCGCGCGAGTTCATCGCATGCCGACGCGTCGTCGATGAACCCGCGCGGCGGCACCGCGACGCCGACGCGTCCGGGCGCCACGAGCGCCGCCCAATGCTCGACCGCCCGCTCGGTCCGACTTCCATCGACAACGAAGAACCAGCGCCGTCCGTCGACCGGCCCATCGCGCATCAGCCTTTCCGTCAAGTCGCAGCCGGTCACCCGGTGCAGCCTGTGCGCATGGAGCCTTGCATAAGCGTGCACCGGGAAGCCGTCGCACAAGACCATCGCGCTGCGTCTGTAGGCCTCGCGGAACGCTTCGTCCCGACGCAGCCGGGTGACATGGTCGAGATTGGGCGTGACCACCAGGCGGATCTCGGGTGCCGGCGTCAACACGGCGTCCGCGACCGCGCCGAGATCGCGATCGCTGGGCAGGAAGCCGAACACGGCGCGCCGTTGCCTCACGCGAACGCCTTCGTCCGGTACGGATCGCGCGCGATCGCCAGATAGCGCTCGGTCGCGCGCTCGACGGTGAACTCGCCCGCGCGCGCCCGCAGCATCCCCGACGGAAACGCCTGTCTCAGGAACGGGTCGAGTGCCTGGGCGAGCGCAATATGATCACGGGTCGGCACCAGTCGGCCGAACCGGCCGCCGCCGAGGATTTCCGACGGGCCGAACGGGCAATCGGTCGACACGACCGGCGTGCCGCAGGCCATAGCCTCGATCAGCACGTTCCCGAGCCCTTCGTAGACCGACGACAGCACGACGGCGCACGCCCGGCGCATGTAGGGCAGCGGGTTGCGCTTGAAGCCCGCGAAGCGGACATGCTCGGTGATCGAGAGTTCGCCCGCGAGCATCTCGAGCGCCTCGCGCAGCGGCCCCTCGCCGAGGATCATCAGCCGCGATGGATGCTGACGCCGGTGCGCCGCAAACCCGCGCAGCAGGGTGGTGTGATCCTTCTGCGCCACCAGACGGCCGACCGCGACATACACCGGCAGCTCCCCGCCGGCGAACCATGGATCATCGACCGCCTCGTCGGCGCGCACATCGAAATCGGACGTGATGACCGGATTGTGGATCACCTCGATCCGCGAGCGCATGATGCCGGCGCGCTGCGCCATGTCGTCGGCAACGCCGCTCGAGACTGCCACGACATGGTTCGCAACCGGCGTCAGCAGCCTGTAGAGCAGCGGCACCGCACGGTAACGCGCGTTCGTCCTCATCTCGACCGACAACGCGTTGTGCTGGCAGACGATCAGGTTGCAATCCGATCGCGCCAGGATCTTGGCCAGCATGGCGGCGATATTGTTGTGGCCAAGGCTCGCGAGCAGGACATCCGGCCGCTCGGTGCGCAGGAAACGCGCAAGCGGCCGCACATCGGACATCGTTCGCGCGGTCCCGAAGACGCGCACATCCAGTCCGGCCGGCAGTTCGGCGCGCAACTCGCCCTCATCGGCGTGCAGCAACAGGGTCGTCCGCACGTCCAGTTCGCGCAGCCTCGCGAGCAGGTGCAGCCGCATCCGCTCGACGCCGCCGCCCGCGAGCGAATGGATATAGCAGGCGACATGCATCGGGCCGTGGCCGGCCCGGCCGGTCGACGCCCGAGGCCCGAGTTCGGAAACCGTCGTGGCGCTCATGGCGTCTCCGTCCCCGCTCGTGTGCAAAGGGTTCGCGTTCCTCGATCCGCCAGGACCCGCGCGAAGATCGCCGCGAGCCGTTCGGGATAGGTCTCGATGTCGAACATCCGCTCGAACCGGGCCCTGCCCGAACGGCCGAGGGATGCCCGCAACCCGGGCGAGGCGATCAGCCGCGACAGCGCGCGGGCCAGCGCCGCGGGGTCGCGCGCCGGCACCAGAGCGCCCGTCACGCCGTCGATCACCGCGTCGCCCACATCCCCCACGTCGGTCGCGACGACCGCCACGCCGGCCGCCATCGCTTCCAGGATCGCCATCGGCAGCGCTTCCTGGCGCGACGGCAGCACCAGCAGGTCGGACCCGGCCAGCATCGAGCGCGCGGCCTCGCTCTCGAGCCAGCCATGCACGCGCATCCGCGCATCAAGACCGAAGCGCCGCATCTCCTTGGCCACCGAGGCCGCATCGCCGTTGCCGACCAGATCGAGGCTCCAGTCGAGACCGGCGAGGCCGGGCGAGGCCAGGGCCTCGGACAGTTCCGCCAATCCCTTGCGTTCGGTGAGCGCGCCGAGGAAGAGCAACCGGCAGCCCGGCGCCCGCGCTGCTCGTGGAGCCATGGCCGTGACCGCATTGGCCAGCACCGCGACCGACTGGCGATCCACTCCCACACGATCGATCATGTGCGCGCGCGACCGCGCGCCGAGGACCACCACCATCGAGGCATGCTGGAACACCGCGCGCACCAGCCGCCGTCCCACCGCCCCCAGCCGCTCGAAGAAGGTCTCGAAGTCTGCCCCATGCAGATGCAGCACCACCGGGACCCGCAGCGCCCGCCCGAGCAGCACGAAGGCCGCCTTGCGCGCGACGCTGCCGTTCGCGGCCACGTGCACGTGCAGCAGGCCCACCCGGCGTCCCGCGCAGGCCCAACCGACCGTCAGCAGGGCGCCGATGAAAGCCGCGACCATCCTTGCGCCGCGCGCCATGCCGCCGCTGTCGATGACCCGCATCGTGCCGCCAGATCGCGCCCAGGCGGTCGCCGCCTCGTCGACCATCCGGCAGATACCGCCCGTCGAAGCGCGCCCACCGGGCGAGATCACCCAGATTTCCGGGGTGCCGCTCACAGCGAGGCCGTCGCGCGCGGAATGCGGCCGCGTGCCGCCATCAACGCGGCGGCGATCGCCGCGCGCATCGGCGTCGGCCGCAGATCGCCGTCGTAGGGCAGGGCACGGGGCTGCAGCCCGTCGGCGCGCGCGAATTGCGGGTCGCGTGCCTGGTAGGTGTGCCGGTCCGTCAGGCCCCAGGTCATCACGGTGGTGACCGCCGGCTCGTCGAGCGCGACATCGAGTACGCGGCGCACCAGATCCGCACCCTGCCGGTCGCGTGCGTCGATTCCGGGCGGCATGTCGCGATCGCGAACGTCGAGTTCGGTCAGGTGGATCTCGAGCCCGAAACCCGCGAGCTCGCCCAGGAAGCGCCGGTAGGCAGCGTCGTCGACCGGAAACTCGGCCGACAGATGCGTCTGCAAGCCGAAACCGTCGAGCGGCACGCCGATCCGGCGCCAGCCTTCGATCAGCCGCAGGTAGGTCGCGCGTTTCTCGTCGAAGCGCGCACCGCGCCACTCCAGCCCATCCTCGTTGAGGAACAATCTGGCGTCGGGGTCAGCGTCGCGTGCGAGCCGGAATGCGAGTGGCACGTAGTCGGCGCCCAGCGCGCGTCGCCACGGCGACAAGGTCAATCCCTCCGGTCCGCGATGCCAGACCGGGTCGCTCACCTCATTGGCGACGTCCCAGCACAGCACCCGTCCGCGCGTATGCCCGACGAGAGAAGCGACATGCCGCTCGAGACACCGGCGCGCGTCCGCTGCGGTCCCGAACCGCAGCGTCGTGCGCAGCCATGGCGGCATCGCCAGGCCCCAGACCAGCGTGTGCATGCGCACGCCGATCGAATGCCTCGCCGCGAAGCCGAGCACCGCATCGAGCGCTTCGAAATCGAATGCTCCCGGAGCCGGCTCCGCGTGGTCCCACTTGGCTTCCCACCCCGGCGTCAGCAGGCCGCATTGCGACACGAACAGGTCGGCATAGGCCCGGTCCCCAAGCTCGTCCGCCAGCAGCTCGGACCCGAACCGGAGCCCGCGCCGCCGGGCCAGCGCGTCGAGTCCGCCGACCGCGCCAGGCGCACGCGCGGCGCCGCGCGTGCGCCGCCTTCCGTCGATCGCCCATCCGGCCGCCAGCGCGGCGCCCGCCGCGATCAACCGGCGGCGACCCGAACCGGACGGCGGCACGGGCTCAGATCCTGGCCGCGAGCCAGCGCGGCAGCGCGCTGTCGCCACCATTGAGCACCGCGCCGAGCAGCCGGCCTCCGGCGCGCTCGATCGCGGTGCGCGACAAGCCGATCGCGGAAGCTCGCGTCTTGTCCGCCTCCGTGACCAGCACCGACCCGTCGCAATGGCGCGCGAGCGGAATGGCGCTGGTGCCGCTGCCCATCGACCCACAATCGATCACCGTCAGCGGGAAGCATTGACGGATCGCATCGAGCAGCCGGCTCGAATCCTCGCCGGCGAGGGCCAGCATCCGCCCGGTTGCCGCCCAGCGGATGCGCGGCTCGTGGGTCGGCAGCGCGATCTCGGCCGGCGTCATCCCCTCGCGGAACGCGCGCAGCATGTCGGGACCCGCCCAGATGCCGCCGCCGGTCGCGTCCACGTAAAGGATCGGTCCATGGGTCGCCCGCGCCGCGGTGCGGGCGAAGGCCGAGACCACCTGCGCGGTCGGCGCATGCTGATCGGTGGCCGCGAACTGAACGACGATCGGGTCGGCACCGGTCCGAAGCGCGTCGATCGCATGGAACAGGTCGAGGAACGCTGGGCTCGGCGGGCTCTCGACGGCGGCGCTCGTGCGCGGCGTCTCGACGCGCAGACCGTCGCGCGGGATCGAGGTCGCCATCGTCTCCTTGGCCATGCGCGCATGGTGGCGCGATCGCTTGACCTGCCTGGGGGGCGTCCGGAGAAGGTCCGGCGCCAGCTCGCCGCCTGCGTCGAAAATCGAAAGGGACATCGAGAGATCCTCTGCGTCGGAGATCCGGCGTGCAGCAGCTCCGCCCAGTAAACAATCCAGTACCGCAACGAACCAGTAACGCAACGAAAAGGTTCCGCGCAAGGGGATTTCGCCGCTTGCCCGTGAACGATCATGATGTCCTGTTCGATCGATAGTGGAACGACGCGTGTGATCCGCGGCCGAGGTTCAGGTCCCGGACTGTCCGAGCCTCGCCATGACTACCGAGACGGCATCCTCGAACATCCCGCTGGTCAAACGCCCGGTGTTCGTGTTGTAGCGCGACACGTGATAGCTGTCGGCGAGCAGCATTCCGTCCGGCAGCGCATGAAGAGCGCCGTGCCCGAAACGGTGTGCGGTCAGCCGCGACCCTCGCGCGCGAAGCACCGCGTCATGGGCGAGCTTGCCGAGCGACAGGATCGCGCGCAGCCCGGTCATCGCGGCCATTTCGGAGACGAGGAAGCGATTGCAGGTGCGCGTCTCGGCGGGCGACGGCAGGTTCGCGGGCGGCACGCAACGGACCGCGTTGGCGATCCTGCATCCGGTCAGGGCCAGCCCATCGTCGCTTGCCGCCGCATAGGTGCCGTGCGCGAGCCCGAAGCGCATCAAGGTCTGATACAGCAGCCATCCGGCATGATCGCCGGTGAATGGCCGACCGGTGCGATTGGCACCCTTCACGCCCGGCGCCATCCCCACGATCAGCAGACGCGCGTCGAGAGGTCCCCAGCTCGGGACCGGCGCATTGAACCAGCCAGGTTCGGCAACTCGATTGCGCGCGCGGTAGTCGGCCAACCTTGGACATAGCGGGCAATCCGGGTCCGGACGGTCAGGACCCGAAGGAAGGCTGTCGTCGTCTCCAGGGCGTTCGATCATGCTTCCGAGTAGGTGGCATGATTCTCCCCGTTCGTCCCGCCCTTGACGTCATGTGGCCCTTCGTCGCCGTTTCCCGGGCGGCCTGACGACCGCAGGCGCGGCTCGGTCTGCCGCCTGGTGAACTCAGGCGCGATGCTCGCCAGTTCGACGAATTGGTCAGCCTGCCGCCGCAGTTCGTCCCCGGCCATCGGCGGCGAGGTCCGCAGCGTGGAGACGACCGTCACCCGCACCCCCTGTCGCTGGACCGCCTCCACGACCCTGCGGAAGTCGGAATCGCCCGAGAACAGCACCGCGTGGTCGATCCGCGTTGCCATCTCGAGCATGTCGGTCGCAAGCTCGATGTCCATGTTGCCCTTCACCCGGCGCCGGCCGGAAGCATCGGTGAACTCGCGCGCGGGCTTGGTGACCAGCATGTAGCCATTGTAGGCCAGCCAGTCGGTCAGCGGCTTGAGTGGGGAGTATTCCTCCGTGTCAAGGATCGCGGAATAGTAGTAGGCGCGGATCACGTTCGTTTGACCGCGGAAGAATGCCAGGAGATTTCGATAGTCGACGTCGAAACCGAGATGGCGCGAGGTGGAGTAGAGGTTGGCGCCATCGATGAAAAGACAGACGCGCTCTTCTGGAAGAAATAACATGTGCACGGATCTCCAGGCTGATGATCGCAAACAGGCCGGCGCGAGTGCCGGCAATGATCAATCCAATCCTCCGATCGTGATTTCGATCGGTTCCAATCTGGCAGGGCCGTTCGGGTCCCCATTCGAAACCTGCCGTCGCGCGGTCGACCTTGTTGTCGCGCACGCGAAGTTGCGCCGGATCAGGCAGTCGGCCTGGTACGATACGGAGCCGGTGCCCAAGTCGATGCAGCCGAATTTCGTCAATGGCGTCGCGATCTTCGCTGCCACCAACCGCATGTTCGAGCCGGCGTCCCTGCTGCGTATCCTCCAGCGCATCGAGCATCTGGCCGGCCGCGAGCGCGGCGAACGTGATGCTGCCAGAACCCTCGATCTCGATATCGTGACCATCGGCGGCCTCGTTCGCGACGCCCCCGACCCGATCCTGCCGCATCCGCGCGCGCATCTGCGGCGGTTCGTGCTCGAGCCCCTGCGCGACGTCATGCCAGGCTGGCGGCATCCCGTCCTCGGGACGGATCTCGATGCGCTGATCGCGTCCCTTCCCAAGGGAGGCACGCGTCGCCTTGCGGACGGCCCGGCGGATTGATACATTGTATGTTTCCAAAAGCGACGGCGAGCGGAGGTTGAGCGCATGGCGCGCGTCACTGTCGAAGATTGTGTTGAAAAAATCCCTAACCGCTTCGAGCTCGTGCTGCTCGCGGCACAGCGCGCCCGCAATCTGTCGCGGGGCGAGGAACTGACGCTCGACCGCGACGACGACAAGAACCCGGTCGTCGCGCTGCGCGAAATCGCCGAGGAACGCGTCAGCTACGGCGCGCTTGAACAGGACCTGATCAAGTCCCTGTCGCGGGCGCCCGAGCCGGAGCCGGCCGACGAGGAGGTTCTCGACCTCATCCCGACCGACCAGAACATCTTCGGTCTGCAGGATGTCTCTGCCGAGGAGGAGGCTGCCAACGCGCTCGCCGACCTTTCGCCCGAGGATCTCGAGGCGGCCATCGAGGCCGAGTTGGGTGGGAGGCGTCGCTGACGCGGGGCATCCCCCGTAACCAGCCTCACCTTGCCCCCGACGGTCTCGGCATCGGGGAGACGTCCGCGCCTACCAACATCGGTCACGCCCTGGCGGAGATGCCTCCCGCCGGGCTGATCCGCCGCATCACCGCCTATGACACCCGCGCCGATGTCGGCCTCGTCAGCCGGGCCTATGCGGTCGCCGCCGACGCCCATCTTCGCCAGACCCGTGACAACGGCGATCCCTACATCACGCACCCGCTCGCGGTCGCCGGCATCCTCGCCGGCCTGAAGCTCGATGCGGCCAGCATCGCCACCGGGCTGCTCCACGACACGATCGAGGACAGCGGCGTCACCCATGAGGCGATCGGCGAGAGGTTCGGTGCCACCATCGCCGGCCTCGTCGACGGCGTCACCAAGCTCACCCGCCTCGAACTCCAGTCCGACCGGACCAAGCAGGCCGAGAATTTCCGCAAGCTCGTCCTCGCCATGAGCCGCGACATCCGCGTGCTGATCGTCAAGCTCGCCGACCGCCTCCACAACATGCGCACGCTGCACCATGTCCGCGAACCGGAGCGGCGCACGCGCATCGCCCGCGAAACGCTCGACATCTACGCGCCGCTCGCCGAGCGGATCGGCATGGATGCGATCAAGAGCGAGCTCCAGGATCTCTCCTTCGGCGTGCTCGAGCCCGAGGCACGCGGCACCATCCAGGCCCGCCTGAACTATCTTCGCGGCCACGGCGCCGACGTGATCGAGGAGGTCCGCGACGAGCTCACCCGGATCTGTCGCGAGGCCGGCCACGCCCAGGTCGACGTCCTGGGACGCGAGAAGTCCGCCTACTCGATCTGGGAAAAGATGCAGCGCCGCTCGGTCGCCTTCGAGCAGCTCTCGGACATCATGGCCTTTCGTGTCCTCGTTCCCTCCCGCGAGGAGTGCTACGCGGCCCTCGGCGCCGTCCACGCCGCCTACCCGGTCATCGCCGGCCGCTTCAAGGACTACATCTCCACACCCAAGCCGAACGGCTATCAAAGCCTTCACACCGGCGTCACGCTGCGCCAGCCACGCAACCAGAAGATCGAGATCCAGATCCGCACGCCCGACATGCACGACGTGGCCGAGAACGGGGTGGCCTGCCACTGGCACTACAAGGGCGCCGACCAGACGGGAGCGAGGCCCGGCGACGTCGAACTCAAGCGTTTCCGCTGGGTGCAGGACCTGCTCGAAATCCTCGACAACTCGGCGTCGCCCGGCGAATTCCTCGAGAACACCAAGCTCGAGCTCTACCAGGATCAGGTCTTCTGCTTCACCCCCAAGGGTCAGTTGATCCAGCTCCCGCGCGGTGCCTGTCCGGTCGATTTCGCCTATGCCGTGCACAGCCAGGTCGGCGACACCTGCGTCGGTGCCAAGGTGAACGGCCGGCTGATGCCGCTGCGCCACGAGCTCGCCAACGGCGACCAGGTCGAGATCATGACCGCGCGCGGCGGCACGCCGTCGCCCGCCTGGGAGCGCTTCGCCGTCACCGGCAAGGCCCGCGCCCGGATCAGGCGCTGGGTCGCGTTGCAGCAGCGGCAGAACCACATCGACCAGGGCCGTGCCACGCTCGCCAAGAGCTTCCGCCAGGACGGCCTCGATGGCAGCGAACGCGTGCTCGAGACCGTGCTCAAGCCGCTCAAGTGCGCGACCCTCCCCGACCTCTATGTCGGCGTCGGCAACGGCAATATCAGCCCGCGCGAGGTCGTCCAGGCCGCCTATCCCGAGATGCGCAACCCGGCGCGTCCGCCTCGCGTGATGCCGCGCCTGCCCGCGCGGCCCACCCAGCGATCCTCGTCGGGCCAGAGCGGCATCGCCATCCGCGGCATCATCGCCGGCATGAGCGTGCATTATGCGGGCTGCTGCCGTCCGCTGCCGGGCGACCGCATCGTCGGCATCGTCGCCACCGGCAAGGGCGTGACCGTCCACACCTCCGGCTGCCAGACGCTCGAAAGCTTCGCCGCCACCCCCGAGCGCTTCCTCGACATCGACTGGGATTATGACGCGCTCGGGCCGATGCGCGAGGCGGAACAGCATCTGGGCCGCGTCAGCGTCATCACCGCCAACGAACCCGATGCGCTCGCCACGCTGACCAACAGCATCGCCAAGCAGGACGGCACGGTGACCAACCTGCGCATCGTCAACCGCCAGCTCGACTTCATGGAAGTGCTGATCGACGTCGAGGTGCGCGACGTCCGCCACCTGTCGTCGGTGATCGCCGGCCTGCGCGCCGCCACCGGCATCACTCAGGTCGAGCGCGCCAAGGCGTGAATCCCTGATCATCGGGCTCGGCTCCGACCTGATCGACATTCGGCGCATCGAGCGCGTCCTCGAGCGTCACAACACCCGTTTCCTCGAGCGCGTCTTCACGCCCACCGAGCGCGCGCGCGCCGAGCGCGGCGGGGGGCACAACCGGGCCAGCTCGCTGGCCAAGCGCTGGGCCGCCAAGGAGGCGTGCGCCAAGGCGCTCGGCACCGGCTTCTCGCGGGGCGTCTTCCACTCCGACCTCGGGGTCGTCAACCTGCCGTCCGGTCAGCCCACGATGGCACTCACCCTCGGCGCCCTCGCTCGCCTCGAAGCCCTCACCCCGGCCGGGAAGACCAGCGTCATCGCGCTGACGATGACCGACGAGCCGCCCTACGCCTTCGCCGCCGTCATCATCGAGGCACGATAGGCGCCCGACTGGCTTGCATGATGCAATCCTCCAGGTTACACCCGTGTGATGCAACGCAAGAGCTTCGGCAACATGCAGTGCCCTGTCGCCCGGAGTCTGGAACGGGTCGGCGAATGGTGGAGCATCCTGATCCTGCGCGACGCCTTCTACGGGCTGACCCGGTTCGATCAGTTCCAGCGAAGTCTCGACATCGCCCCCAACATGCTCGCTCGGCGGCTCGACGCCCTTGTCGAGGCCGGTCTGCTCGAGCGCCGGCGCTACAGCGAGCGTCCGCCCCGCGACGACTACTGCCTGACCGAGTGCGGACGCGACTTCCGCCCGGTGATGCAGGCGATGCTGGCTTGGGGCAACCGGCATTTCGCGCCGGAGGGGTTGAGCGTACTCTACGCTAATCGAGAAACGGGCCGGCCGGCGGAGCCGACCGTCGTCGATTGCGTCAGTGGCCGGCCGATGAGCGATCCGGTCTTCCGTCTCGTCGCCGGTCCGGCCGCCGACGATCGCATGCGGGCGCGCCTCGAGCGGACGGCTTAGGTGAGCACCGACCTGTCCGCCCTGACCGGATTGCAACAGCTTCGTGCCCTGATCGAGGCCGGGCAGCGGCCGGGCATCGGCCGATCGCTCGACTTCCAGCTCGTCGAGATCGAGGCGGGTCGCGCCGTCTTCGAGGGCACGCCCGGACGGCACGCCTACAACCCGATCGGCACCGTCCACGGTGGCTATGCCGCCACCCTGCTCGACTCGGCCTGTGGTTGCGCCGTCCACTCCAGACTGGAGGCCGGTCAGCGCTACACCACGCTCGAACTGAAGGTCGCCTACCACAAGGCGCTCACCGACGAGACCGGACCCGTCCGCGCCGAAGGCACGCTGCTGTCGTTCGGCCGGCGTGCCGCCTTCGCCGAAGCGCGCCTCACCGACGCGGCCGGCAAGCTCTACGCTTCGGCCACGTCCACACTCCTCATCATGTCCTAGAGCGACGACACTCGAAGCAGCTGCTTGCCGTCGTTCGAGCCATCGAACAGCCGCCGCAGCGTCGCCGGCGCACGCTCCAGTCCTTCCTGGACGTCGACCTTCTCGGTCAGCTTGCCATCCGCGAGCCACCCCGACAGCGCCGCAATGGCTTCGCCCTGGCGCGCGGCATAGTCGAGCACGATGAAACCCTCCATCCGGCTCCGCTTCATCAACAGGTTGAGGTAGTTCTTCGGCCCAGGTGGCTGCTCGGTCGCGTTGTAGTCGGCGATCGCGCCGCAGATCACGACGCGCGCATGCATGGCGAGCTGGGCGAGGGCGGCGTCCAGGATCTCCCCGCCGACATTGTCGAAATAGACGTCGATCCCGTTCGGGCACGCCTCCCGCAAGCCCGCCGCGATGTCGCCCGACTTGTAGTCGATCGCCGCATCGAAACCGGCCACCTCGGTCAGCCAGCGGCACTTCTCCGGGCCGCCCGCGATCCCCACCGCGCGGCACCCTTTGATCCTTGCGATCTGCCCCGCCAGCGATCCCGTGGCTCCGGCCGCCCCCGACACCACCACCGTCTCGCCCGGCTGCGGCCGGCCGATCTCGAGCAGGCCGAAATAGGCCGTCGTCCCGTTCAGTCCGAGCACGCTCAGCGCGCGCTCGAGCGGCAAGCCCTCCGGCAGCTTGGCCAGCCGATAGGCGCCCACCGGCGCCGTCCGCACATACTCCTCCCAGCGAAGCAGCCCGGTCACCACGTCGCCCACCGCGTAATCCGGATGGCGGGAAGCGGTGATCCGCCCCGCGCCCACCGACCTGACCGGCGCTCCGATCTCGACCGCCGGCAGGTAAGTGTCGCCGCCGATCCAGCCACGCTGCGTCGGATCGCATGACAGCATCGCGACCTTGACCACCACCTCGCCGTCCGCCGGCTCCGGCATCGCCTGCTCATCGAGGCGAAAGTCGTCGTCCCTGATCGCGCCGCGCGGCCGTCGTGCCAACAGCCAGCGCCGGTTCATCGTGCTGTCCATGTCGTTCCCTCCCGCTGCCACTCCATCATGCCACGGCCTTGACACGCCCGACAGCCGGCGGCTTCTACGCCCTTCATCCCAACCGGATCACCCGATGGCCAACACCACCAGAGCGACGGACACTGGCCGGACCGGCACCGGCCTCTGGGAAAACATCAAGACGATCGTCTACGCGCTGCTGATCGCGGTCGGCGTCCGCACCTTTCTCTTCGAGCCGTTCAACATCCCCTCCGGCTCGATGATCCCGACCCTGCTGGTGGGCGACTACGTCTTCACCGCCAAATACGCCTACGGCTACTCCCGTTTCTCCTTCCCCTTCGCGCCCGACCTGTTCTCCGGCCGCATCTTCTACAGCGCGCCGCATCGCGGCGACGTCGCCGTCTTCCGCGAGACCAAGGACACCTCGGTCGACTACATCAAGCGCATCGTGGGCCTGCCCGGCGACCGGATCCAGATGAAGCAGGGCCAGCTCTATCTCAACGGGGCGATGGTGCCGCGCGACGACCTCGGCGACTACGTCGCGATCGACGAACACGCCACCCACATCGATGGACGCCGCTACCGCGAGCTGCTCCCCGGCACCGGCGGCGTCGTCGCCCACCAGATCCTCAAGCTCAACAGCGACGACTGGGTCAACAACACGCCCGAATATATCGTGCCGCAAGGCGACTTCTTCGCCATGGGCGACAACCGCGACGACAGCGCCGACAGCCGCTTCCAGGGCGCGGGACCGGAGGATCTCGGCTACGTGCCGATCGAGAACCTCGTGGGCCATGCCAAGATCGTCTTCTTCTCGGTCGACTCGCGCTACCCGCTCTGGGAATTCTGGGAATGGCCGTTCGAGATACGCTGGAGCCGGCTGTTCACGGTGGTGACATAGAAGGCGGCCGCCACGCGCTCGAGGCGCGGATCGGCCATCGGTTCGGCCAGCCCGCCCTGCTGCGCGAGGCGCTGACCCACCGCTCGGTCGCCCGCGACCACGGCCAGGGCGGCCTGCGGCGTGGCACCGGATCGAACGAACGCCTCGAATTCATCGGCGACCGCGTCCTCGGCCTGGTCATGGCCGAATGGCTGCTCGAGCGCTTCCCCGACGAGCAGGAGGGCGAATTGGGTCCGCGTCACGCGCGCCTCGTCTCGCGTGCCGTACTCGCTCCCATCGCGGATGCGCTCGGTCTCGACCGCGTCATCGCGGTGGCACCCGACGCGGCGCGCGCCGGCGTCGCCTCGCTCGAGAATGTGCGCGCCGACGCGCTCGAGGCCCTGCTCGGCGCACTCTATCTCGACGCCGGTCTCGATCCGGTGCGCCGGCTGGTCCGCGCCGAATGGGCCGATGCGCTCACCCTGCACGCGCTCCCGCCCAAGGATGCCAAGACCGCCCTGCAGGAATGGCTGCTCGCGCGCGCGTCGCCGCTGCCCGACTACGCCGTGGTCTCCAGCGAGGGCCCGTCGCACGCCCCGCGCTTCGTCATCGAGGCGTCCGCTCTCGGCCTGACCGGCCGGGGAGAAGCCGGCAGCAAGCGCGCGGCCGAGCGTGATGCCGCGTCAGCCTTGCTGGCCCTCCTCCAGGCCGGTCGTGCAAGGAAGCGCGGGTGACGACGCGCTGCGGCTTTGCCGCTCTCGTCGGCGCGCCCAACGCCGGCAAGTCCACGCTGCTGAACCGGATGGCCGGCGCCAAGCTCTCCATCGTCAGTCCCAAGGCGCAGACCACGCGCGCCCGCCTGCTCGGCATCGTCATGCGCGACACCCAGGACGGCCGCACCCAGATCATCCTCGTCGATACGCCCGGCATCTTCACCCCGCGGCGCAAGCTCGACCGGGCCATGGTCGCGGCCGCCTGGACCGGGTCCGACGACGCCGACCTCACCCTGCTGCTGGTCGACGCCAAGGCCGGCCTGAACTCCCAGGTCGAGCCGATTGTGGACCGTCTTGCCGCGCTCAAGCGCCGCACGTGGCTGATCCTCAACAAGAGCGACCTCGTCGCCCCCCAGGCACTGCTCCCGCTCACCGCCGCGCTCAACGCCCGCCTCGTGCTCGAAGAGACCTTCATGGTGAGCGCAGCCAACGGCGACGGCGTGGCCGAACTTCTGGCGGCCATCGCGGCGCGCCTCCCGCAAGGCCCTTTCCTCTACCCGGAGGACGAACTCACCGACCTGCCCGACCGCCTGCTCGCCGCCGAACTGGTCCGTGAGCAGGTCTTCCTGCAGACCCACGAGGAGGTGCCCTACGGCGCCACCGTCGAGACCGAAAGCTGGACCGAACGGCCGGACGGCTCGGTCCGCGTCGACATCACCGTCTACGTGGCACGCGCCAACCACAAGGCGATCCTGATCGGCGAGAACGGCAGCCGCATCCGCGAGATCGGCACCCGCGCGCGCAAGGGCCTGTCGGCCCTGATCGAGCGTCCGGCGCATCTGTTCCTCAACGTCAAGGAACGCGCCGGCTGGGACGAGGAGAGCGCCCGCCTGCGTGCGATCGGGCTCGAGGTCCCCAAGCAGTAGGACGGCCCGCAGCGATCAGGCCCGGAGGCGCGCGCCGTGCCACCTCATCCGGCCCATGAGGCCGGCCGGCCGCTTGTCGGCAACCGGGTCCGGCACCCGGACACACCGATCGCCCGCGATCGTCCGCGCGGCGGCGTCGAGCAGCGACAGCCACGCATGCCGATCGCATGGCGTTGGCCAGTGGGTCGCATTCATCGAGGCATGCGCGCCGCGGTAGAAGCCGTCCTCGAGCCGCTCGATCGCCGCGTGCGCTTCTCCCGGCTCCGGATCCGTCACCCACAGCAACCGCGTCGGTCCGTGCGAGCGCAGCGCCGCGTGCAGTTCCGCCAGGCCGTCGATGTTGTCGCTTCGCCTGACCCGCCTGACAAAAATACGTTCGCCGCTCGCCATCAGCTCGCGGAACATCTCGATCTGATACCCCAACGTCGTCGACATGGCCGCCCGGATCTGCACTTCCGACAGCTCGGACCTCGTGCGCCACGTATGGACCTCCAGCGCGTAGCGCCGGCTGACGGCGATCCATTCCTCGCCGCGCTGCCCAAACTCCAGATCGTCCGGTGTCGCCAGGCCTTCGAAATCCGCCGCGATCGCTCTCGCCACCGCACGCGTGTCCTCCGAGCCCGCGAACCGGAACAACCCCATCCGTTCGAAGCCCAGATCCCGCTGCAGCAATCCGAGTTCACAATTATTGCCGATGCTCTCGAACTGCTTGACCAGCACCCGCCACGCCGGATGCCCCGACAGCAGGCGCCCGACATTGATCGACAACTCGTCACCATGTTCGAAGACGGCCACCAGCCGGCTTTCCGCAAGCGGCAAGGCGATGTCGATCACCGGCGATCGCAGCCGGAACCGGACGGAAGCGGCGGTGGGCCCGAGCAGGGACGCGACATCGTCGCTCGGCTCGTCCATCTCCTCGAGCGGGAACTCGACCGGCGGATCGCCCGGCACCCTCACGGACAGCCGCATCGACCGATGCGGCTCCTGCTCGGACCGCGTCCGCGCATGCAGCCATCCCCTGAGCAGGATCCGCCAGTCGCCCGCTCCATCCTGCAGCAGCCGGAATTCGTCCATCGCGTAGGTGGCATCGCAAATCATTGCCGCGGCCCGACGTTCATGCGACCGCGACTGTTATCATTACGTAACGGTATCTGTCCAGGCACCTGTCCACGTGCCGTCGACAGCCGTATCGAGCACCGCGAGGTTGTCCGAGAGCAGAACGAGATCCGCATGCTGGCCGGTCTCGATCCGGCCGCGCCGCTCGAGACCGAGGAAAGCCGCCGGCATCGCCGACGCCATGCCCAGCGCCTCCTCCAGCGAGGCGCCCGCGTGCGACATCATCCCGCGCACGGCGTCGATCATCAGCAGGTCTGCGCCGGCCAGCGTCCCGTCCTGCGTGACCAGTCGCCCGCCCGACCGGTCGATCGGCCGGCCCTGCAGCATGAAGCCGGACATCCCGGTCCCGGCGGGCGGCATCGCGTCGGTGACCAGGAACAGCCGTCCCGCCTTGCACCGCAGCGCCACGACCAGATTGACCGGATCGACATGCAAGCCGTCGGCGATCACCCCGCACCAGGCCTCGCGGTCCGCGAGACATGCGCCGACCGGGCCTGGCGCGCGGCCGGCCAACGGCGGCATCGCGTTCCACAGGTGGGTGAAGCCACGTAGTCCGGCCCGCCGGGCCGCCTCGATGCGCGCCGCACTCGCCTCCGTGTGACCGGCCGACAGCACCGCGCCCGCCGACGCCAGCGCGCCCAGATCGTCGAGGTCCACCATCTCCGGCGCCAGCGTGATCAGCAACGCGCCGACATCGTCGGATCGGGCGATCGCGATCAGCGCGTCCCGGTCCGCGCGCGTCATCGTCCGGATGAAGCGCGCCGCATGCACCCCCGGCCGCGCCGGGCTGATGAACGGCCCCTCGAGATGCAGGCCGAGGATCCCGCTGCCCGGCGCCGCGCGAACCTCCCGCACCGCACCGGCCGCCGTTTCCATCAGGCCGGGCGCGTCGGTGATCAGGGTGGGCAGCATCCCGGTCGTCCCGCCGGCGCGATGCGCGCCTGCCATCCTCCGCAACGTCTGCGCCGAGGGCGCATCGTTGAACAGCACACCGCCGCCGCCATTGACCTGGACGTCGATGAACCCCGGCGCGAGGATCGCGCCTGCGGGCAACGGCCGCGCATCCGTGGCCGAGCGTCCGCGCACGACACGCTCGATCCAGCCGGCCTCGATCATGACGTTCGCCGGCCCCAACCCATCAGGCAGCAGCACACGCTCGCCATGTACGGTCGTGCCGATCGTCCTTCCTCCCGGGCTGGTCGCGCCCTTGTCGCTGAACAGGGCGATCGGTAGAACGGTCCCGCCATCGACCGCAACACGGCCGCGAGAATCATGCCACAACAGGCCGCCAACAAGCGCGTGCTTCTCAAAGTGTCCGGAGAGGCGCTGATGGGGCGCCGCGAGTATGGCCTGGACACCGAAACCGTCTCGAAGATCGCCGCCGACGTCACCGACGTGTTCCGGATGGGCATCGAGGTCTGTCTCGTGATCGGCGGCGGCAACATCTTCCGTGGCGTCTCCGGCGCCGCGAGCGGCATGGAGCGGAGCCAGGCCGACAGCATGGGCATGTTGGCGACCGTGATGAACGCGCTCGCCATGCAGAACGCGCTCGAACGTGGCGGTGCGCCGACCCGCGTGCTGTCGGCGATCCCGATGGCGTCGATCTGCGAGCCCTTCATCCGCCGCCGCGCCGTCCGCCACATGGAGAAGGGCAGGGTGGTGGTCTTCGCCGCTGGCACCGGCAACCCGTTCTTCACCACCGACACCGCGGCCGCCCTGCGCGCGGCCGAAATGGGCTGCGACATGCTGCTCAAGGGCACCCAGGTCGACGGCGTCTATTCCGCCGACCCGCGCAAGCATCCCACCGCCGAGCGCTACGACGAGCTGACCTACCACGACGTGCTCGCGCGCGATCTCGGCGTGATGGACGCCGCCGCGATCAGTCTGGCGCGCGAGAACGGCCTGCCGATCGTCGTCTTCAACATCCACGCTCCGGGCGCCTTCGCCGCCGTGATGCGCGGCGAGGGCAAGTTCACCCGTATCGTCGAACCGGCGTGAGTCGGCGCAAAGTGCCGGTGCGCCTGGAACCCGCCGGGCCCGAGGCCCAGACCCCATGTCTTAAGGGAACACACACGTGCCTGCCGAACTGAACGCGCTGAAGGACGACCTCACCCGCCGCATGGACGGTGCGCTCGAAACCCTGCGCCGCGATTTCGGCGGTCTGCGCACCGGCCGCGCCAGTCCCGGGCTGCTCGAGCCGATCAAGGTCGAGGCCTACGGCTCCGAGATGCCGATCACCCAGGTCGGCACGATCGGCGTTCCCGAGGCGCGCATGATCACCGTCCAGGTCTGGGACAAGACGCTGGTGGGCGCCGTCGAGCGCGCCATCCGCGACAGCAATCTCGGCCTCAACCCGATGACCGACGGCCAGATCGTCCGCGTCCCGATCCCCGTCCTGACCGCCGAGCGGCGAACCGAGCTCGCCCGCGCCGCCGGCCGCTACGCCGAAGCCGCCAAGATCGCCGTGCGCGGCGTCCGCCGTGACGGCATGGACCAGACCAAGGCCGCGGAGAAAAAGGGCGACATCAGCGAGGATGACGTCAAGGACTGGTCCGACGAGATCCAGAAGCTGACCGACAGCTACGTCAAGCGGATCGACGAGTCGCTCGTCGAGAAGGAACGCGAGATCAAGCAGGTCTGAGGAACGGTCTTTGGGGCAAATCGGTGCGAGCGTGCTGGCAGGCGACTTGGGCGCGCTGTCGGAGGTTGGAGGCGACCCCGGTCTGGGCGATGCGGTCGTCCCAGGCCACGTCGCCATCATCATGGACGGCAATGGACGCTGGGCCCAGGCGCGGCGGCTGCCTCGTGTCGCGGGCCATCGCGCCGGCGCGGCCGCGGTCAGGCGCGCGATCGAGGCCGCGATCGCCGGCGGTGTCGGCTGGCTGACCTTGTTCGCCTTCTCGAGCGAGAACTGGCGCCGTCCCGAGGGAGAGGTGCGCGACCTCACCGCGTTGCTGCGCCACTATCTCCGCACCGAGGTCGCCGAACTGCACCGCGAGCGCGTCCGCCTGCGGGTGATCGGCGAGCGGCGGCGCTTCGACGCCGACATGGTGGCCGAGCTCGCGCGCGCCGAGCGCCTGACGGAGGCCAACACCAGGCTCAATCTGACGATCGCGCTCTCCTATGGGGGCCGCGCCGAAATCGTGGAGGCCGCGCGCCGCATGGCCGAGGCGGTGCGCCAGGGCGTGCTCGCGGCCGACCGGATCGACGAGGACGTGTTCTCCGGCTTCCTCTCGACCGCCGGCATCCCCGATCCCGATCTGGTGCTCCGGACCAGCGGCGAGCGCAGGCTGTCGAACTTCCTGCTCTGGCAGACGGCCTACGCCGAGCTGGTGTTCCTCGACGTGCTCTGGCCGGATTTCGCCGACACCCACTTCCATCAGGCGCTGGCCGAATTCGCCCGGCGTGAGCGGCGGTTCGGTGCCCGTCCCCGCTGACCGCACCGCGATCCAATCGTCGGGCCGTCAGGCGCGCGGTTCGGACGAGACGGTCAAGCGGATCGCCTCCGCGGCAATCCTGGCGCCCGTCGGCCTTGCCGCCTTGTTCGTCGGCGGCATGGTCTGGGACATCGTGATCGCCCTCGCCGCCGCCGGCGTGTGCTTCGAATGGGGTGGTATCAGCAGCACCCCGCCCCGGGCACGCATCGCTTTGATCGCGGCGGTCGTACTCGTCACCGCTTGCGGTGCCTTCGGCCATCCGCGTCTCGCCCTCGTCATCCTGGCCGGTGCCATGGCGCTCCTTCTCGTGCTGCGGCGCGCCGGAGCCGCGACCAGTTGCGGTGCGGCCTATGTCGCCCTGCCGGCCCTGGCCCTCGTATGGCTGCGTGCCCAACCAAGCGGCCTCGCGATCGTGCTGCTGGTCATGCTGACCGTCTGGTCGAGCGACACCGGCGCCTACATCGTCGGCCGCGCCATTGGCGGTCCGAAGCTCGCGCCCGCCGTTTCGCCCTCCAAGACCTGGTCGGGCGCGGCAGGCGGTCTGCTCGCCGCCTGCCTGCTCGGGGCCCTCTTCGCCGTACTGCGGGCCACGCACGCTCCGATGCATCGCGTCGGCGACACCATCCTGCTCGCTTGCCTCCTCGGCATCGCGTCGCAAATCGGCGATCTCGCCGAAAGTGCCGCCAAGCGCCATTTCGGCGTGAAGGACTCCGGCCGGCTCATCCCGGGACATGGCGGGCTGCTCGACCGGCTCGATGGCCTGATGGCCGCCGCCCCCACGGCCGCCCTGCTCATGCTCGCCTGACCCGAGGGTCCGATGACCGTTCCACGCACCATCACCATCCTGGGTTCGACCGGCAGCATCGGCTGCAGCACGGTCGACCTGCTTCTCGCCCAGCCGGAGCACACCCGCATCGAAGCGCTCGTCGGCGGCCGCAATGCGGCCAGGCTCGCCGAGCAGGCACGTGCCCTCCGCCCGCGCCTCGCCGTCATCGCCGATCCGTCCTGCCGCGCAACGCTTGCCGATCATCTCGCCGGAAGCGGGATCGAGGTCGCCGCCGGCCCGGACGCCGTCCTCGATGCCGCCGCGCGCCCGGCCGACTGGACGATGGCCGCGATCACGGGCGCCGCCGGCCTCGGTCCGACGCTCGCCGCGATCGCCCGTGGCGGCGCGATCGCGCTGGCCAACAAGGAGGCGCTGGTCTGCGCGGGCGAGGTGATGCTGGCGGCCATCCGTGACGCCGGCGCGACGCTGCTCCCGGTCGATTCCGAGCACAACGCCATCTTCCAGGCGCTCGGCGGAACCTTCATCACGGATGCCGTCGAACGCATCGTGCTGACCGCATCGGGCGGTCCGTTCCGGAACGCCTCGCACGAGGCGATGCGCGCCGCCAGCCCCGAAGCGGCGCTGCGTCATCCCACCTGGTCGATGGGTGCGAAGATCTCGATCGACAGCGCGACGATGTTCAACAAGGGCCTCGAACTGATCGAGGCCGCCCGCCTCTTCGGCCTCGACGAGACCGTGATCGACATCCTCGTCCATCCGCAATCCGTCGTGCACGGCATGGTGCGGTTCCGCGACGCGAGCGTCATCGCCCAGCTCGGTGCCGCCGACATGCGCATCCCGATCGCCCACTGCCTGGCCTGGCCCGGACGGATCCCGACCCGCTCGCCGCGGCTCGACCTCGCCACCCTCGGCAGCCTCACCTTCGAGCCGCCCGATCCGGTGCGTTTTCCGGCACTCCGTCTCGCGCGCGCGGCACTGCGCGAAGGCGGTGGCGCCCCCGCCATCCTCAACGCCGCCAACGAGGTGGCGGTCGACGCCTTTCTCGCGCGACGGATCGGATTTCTCGACATCGCGGTCGTCGTCGAGGCAACACTCGACCATATGGGCAGCAGACGAGCCGACACCTTGCCCGCCGTGCTCGAGCTCGACCGTGAGGCGCGCGTGGTGGCCGGAGCGGTCGCGAAGACCACCGCGCCCGCATTGCGGTCGGCCTGACCAACGGAGACCGGCGATGACCCATCTCGCGCACACGATCCTGTCGTTCGTGATCGTGATCGGCGTCCTGGTGTTCGTCCACGAGCTTGGCCACTACCTTGCCGCCCGCTGGCGCGGCGTCCGCGTCGAGGTCTTCTCGGTCGGCATGGGTCAGCGAGTCTGCGGCTGGACCGACCGGGCCGGCACCGACTGGCGTATCTCCGCGATCCCGATCGGCGGCTATGTCCGCATGCTCGGCCAGTCCGATCTGGCACTCGACGACGAGCCGGCGCCCTCGCTGGCCCGGCGTGACGGATCGAGCCCCTCGTTCGCCGACAAATCGGTCGCCTCGCGCGCGATCATCGTCGCCGCCGGACCCATCTTCAATTTCATCTTTGCCGTCCTGGTCTTCGCCGCCGTCTACGCACTCGCCGGCAAGCCATCCGATCGTCCGGTCGTGGCCAGCGTGCTGCAGCCGAGTGCCGCGGCGAGGGCCGGCATCCTGCCGGGCGACGCGATCCTGACCGTCGATGGCGCGGCCGTCACCCGAATCGCCGACATCCCGGCGCGCGTGTCAGGCCATCCCGCCGAGCCGATCGCGATCACCCTCGAACGCGCCGGCCACAGGCTGACGCTCACCGCGCGCCCAGACGCGGTCCTCCGCGCCGGCCGCCGTGTCGGCCAGCTCGGCATCGAGATCTCCGGCGGAGCGCCGGTCCGGCTCGGCCTGCCCGCGGCCCTGATGGCCGGCACCGTCACCACCGTCGAGATCGGCCGGCAGATCGTCACCAACCTCTGGAGCATCGTCTCCGGGCAGGGAGGCGCCGCCAATCTCGGCGGAACGCTGCGCATCGCCCAGGTGTCGGGCCAGGCGGCCAGCGCGGGTCCGGCCACGCTCGCCTTCCTGATCGCGATGATCTCGGTCAATCTCGGCATGGTCAATCTGCTGCCCGTGCCGGTGCTCGACGGTGGCAATCTGATCTTCTACGCCGCCGAAGCCCTGCTCGGCCGGCCGCTGTCACGGCGCGCGCAAGCGCTCGGCCTGCAGGCGGGCCTCGCCCTGATCGCCGGCCTGATCCTGTTCACCACCTTCAACGATCTCAACAGCTTCGGTCTGTTCCACTGGATCCAGTCGCTGTCGGGCTGAAGGCAGAGCCGGGGGCCGAGGCCGGCCCCCGGACCCCCGGCTTACCATTTTGACACGCTAACGGAGACCAGCTTTGATCTAGAGCGACGAGCGACAGATCAGAGGCCTCATCGACCATGCCACCTCCGCCACCTCCGCACCGATGGCTTCAGCCGGACGCGGTGTCTCTTCTCATGAAGGAGGCCGACGCCAATCCGTCGCTGTTTGCGGGATTCCCGAACCCGACCGAGCAATCAAATGCCTTGTCGCGCTCTGTTTCTACCGCTTCGACCTCGGTGTCGGCCAGATCATAAAGCAGAACCTCAATTTCTACGCGACCAAGCCAAGTGGACCGGCGCTCATCGGCTGGTTCCTCGCGACGATGATGCAAATCGAGGACAAGCCCGAGGCGTTTCCCTTCTGCCTTTCGGAGCGCGAGTTCGTCTACTACAGCAAGGAAAACTTCGGAGAAGACGTAGAGAACGCAGAAGGTATTTATCATCCACCCGATTTTTACGGATCTTTGGTCAAGTTCAGTATTGGTTTGCTGTTGGGGGTCGCAGCCGCAGGCGCAGTCTCCAGCGTCCTGCCGGAAGCTGCCATAGGCGCGGCGGCAATCTCAAAGTTCGCGCCCGATCTCGCCCGCGCGGCCACTGGTCAAGTCACTGGTTTGGTGATCGGCCATGTGCTGGGAGGAGACCCGATCGATGCTTATGAAAAGACAGACCGCTGGAAGCGCTATAAACTCGATCTTCAGAGACGAACGCTCCGATGAGCACCGCTCGGAATTTTCTATATCGATATCATCGGGTCCTCGGGACTTTCATTGTCGTATCGTTCATTGTGTTTCTGACTTACCGATCCTATGTCCTGGCTTCGGCTGGATGCCTTGTCGCCTTGCTTTTCTCGTGGTGCCTCTATCCTCACGCAGGCTACGACCAGAGCCTGCCAAGGCATTTGCGCAAAGCCGTCCTGCATCTCACGATTTTCGCGGGCTCGGTCGGGTTGATACTGTGTGCTCTTGTCCCTTTTCTCCCGCCTTGACCCTCGAGTGTCGCCTGAACTCGCATCAACATCTGATATCGGCTGAAGTCATGTCGTGCGTTCACGCGGGTCCCGGAAAGCTCGGCCCGGCGAGTCCCGCGCAACGTCATGGCGTGACCGCTTCGGTCGACACCCGTTTCCGTCGGCCCGACGGTGCCTCGTCCCGGAAAAGAGAACCTCTTCGCGCCCCTGGCCCACGCCGCGTCGAGCTTGATTGGACCTCCGGCGCTGAGCGCGGCCAGCAATCCCACGACGGACGCGACTTGCGGAACGCGGACGAGTTCGGCTAGCTCACGCCGCTGCCCATCACAACGGTGTGCGCGGCATGCACGCCGCTTTCCAGCCAGGGATGCGGGCGGCTGAGGGGATCGACACGTTGACTTTCACGCCCCTGGGGACTTCCAAGCGCCTGGCGCTTCTCGCGATTGTCTGCCTGCCGTTGATGCCGATGTCGCCCGCCACCGCCCGAGCTTCTCATCCAACGCACAATGGCGAGCACGCGACCACCGCCACCGGCGGCACGATCTCGGCGATCCGGGTCGAGGGCAACCAGCGGATCGAGACCTCGACCATCCTCTCCTACATGGTGGTCGCACCGGGCGAGCCGTTCGACCAGGCCGAGCTCGACCGCAGCCTCAAGACCCTCTACGCCACCGGGTTGTTCCACGATGTCTCGCTCTCGCGCGAGGGCGGCACCTTGATCGTGCACGTGATCGAGAACCCGATCGTCAACCGCATCGTCTTCGAGGGAAATCACGCACTCACCGACGACAAGCTGCGCGACGTGCTCAGCCTGCGAACACGCGCGGTGTTCACCACCGACATGGCGCAGCGCGACCGGGAGAAGCTGCTCGAGCTCTACGCCGCCAGCGGACGTTTCGCCGTCACCGTTCAGCCGCAGATCATCCGCCTCGCCGACAACCGGGTCGACGTCATCTTCAACATCAAGGAAAACAACCTCACGCTGATCAGCCGGATCAGCTTCGTGGGCAACCACGCCTTCGGCGAGGGCAAGCTGCGTTCGGTCATCACGACCGAGGAGACCGCCTGGTACAAGTTCTTCTCGACCAATGACGAATACAATCCCGAGCGCCTGAACTTCGACAAGGAGCTCCTGCGCCGCTTCTACCTGCGCAACGGCTACATCGACTTCAACGTCGTCGACGCGACCGCCGAGCTCTCGCCCGACCGCAAGTCGTTCTACATCACCTTCACCGTCAGCGAGGGTGCCCGCTACCGCGTCGGTTCGGTCAAGATCACGTCCGACATCCGCGGTGCCGTGCCCGAAATCGTCCGGCCCTACCTCGAGGTCCGCCGCGGCCAGTGGTATGACGGTGACGAGGTCCAGCGCGACGCCGACAACATGCAGGCGCTGCTCCAGACCAAGGGATTTCCGTTCGCCGAGGTCAAGCCGCAGATCGGGCGCGACGAGGCGAACCACATCGTCGACCTCGTCTTCCCGCTCGAGAACGGTCCGCGCGTCTATGTCGATCGGATCGAGATCAACGGCAACACCCGTACCGAGGACCGTGTCATCCGGCGCGAATTCTCCTTCGCCGAGGGCGATCCGTTCACCGAGAACCAGGTCCGCCGCACCAAGCAGTCGCTCACCGACCTCGGCTACTTCCAGACCGTCGACATCGACCAGTCCCCCGGCTCCGCACCCGATCGGACGATCGTCAACGCCAACCTGTCGGAGAAGGCGACCGGCCAGCTCACGCTCGGCGGCGGCTACTCGACCGACGCCGGCGCGCTCGCCAACGCCGGCATCGAGCAGAAGAACTTCATCGGCACCGGCATCGACGCCTCCATCAACGGCACGCTCGCGCAGTACGAGAACCAGATCGACCTGTCGGTGACCGACCCCTATTTCCTCGACCGCAATCTCGTGGGCGGCATCGACGTCTACCGCACCGCCAACAACTACGCCGCCCTCGGCTACGCCAACTATGACGAGGTCCGCGAGGGCGGCACCTTCCGCATCGGCTACGCCTTCAACAATTTCCTGTCGCAGTCGTGGAACTACACGATCGTCAACCGCAACGTCTCGCAGATCAACACCGGATCGAGCATCTACGTCCTCGACGAATCCGGCCGCAGCCTGCTGTCGCAGGTCGGCACGACCCTCAGCCTCGACACCCGCGACAGCAGGGTCGAGCCGCACAAGGGCTTCATCATCAGGCTCGGCGAGGATGTGGCCGGCCTCGGCGGCAACGAGAAATACATTCGCAGCAAGCTCGACGGCGGCTACTACTTCCCGCTCGATTATTTCAGCGGCAACCGCGACTGGACCCTCGTCGAGCGCGCCGGCGCCGGTTACATCGCCGACTACAGCGGCGGCCGCCAAAGCCTGATCGACAATTTCTATCTCGGCGGCGACACGCTGCGTGGGTTCCTCGACGGCGGCGTGGGACCGCATGCTATTCCCACCAACGCGTATCCTTCGGCCGACAGCCTTGGCGGCCGCTTCATCTATACCGAATCGACCGAGCTTCACTTCCCCCTGCCGCTGCCGCCGGATCTCGGCATCTCCGGGCGCGCCTTCGTCGATGTCGGCGGCCTGTCCGGCATCCGCACGAATGCGCCCTCCAGCGATCAGCTCATCCAGCCGATCGTCGGCAACTCCCTCTCGCCGCGAGTCGGCGCCGGCGTCGGCGTCTCCTGGAAGAGCCCGTTCGGACTGATCAACATCGACGTCGCGGCACCGGTCGCGAAACAGCGCGAGGACCAGACCCAGGTCTTCCGCTTCGGCTTTGGCACGAATTTCTGAGGTGACCATGTCTTCCTTGATCGCAGCGACCCGTGCCGCCTCCCTCTCCGCGCTGGCGCTGCTGCTCGTCCCGCACGCCGCTTCCGCCCAATCCTCCCCCGGCTGGTTCGTGCCCAAGCAGGCGGCCCCGGCCCAAGCTGACGCCCCCCGGCATGGCCATCATGTCTCCCAGGCGGCACCGGTCGCCCCGCCGGCCGAAATGGCGGCAGGGCCCGAGGGCCAGGCAGCGCCGCAAGGTCCGCCGCCCGTCCTGCCGCTGCCGCCGGTGCCGTCCCCGACCGAGCTGCCGAAGGGCGCGCCGCCGCCGGCGGCCGTCATCGGTGTGATCAGCGTCCCCGACATCATGCGCGCCTCGACCGCCGCCGAGCAGGTCCAGCGTGTGCTCGGCGCCCGGCGCGACAAGCTCACCGGCGACGTCCAGCGCGAGCAGCTCGTCTGGCGCGACATGCAGGCCTCCATCGAGGAAGCCAAGAACCAGAGCCAGGACCAGGCCCGCGGCAAGCTCCGCGCGTTGCAGGAGCGGGTCATCCGCGAGCAGCAGGACTTCAAGAACCGCCAGCGGGTGATCCAGGAAGCGGCCCAGGTCGCACTCGGCCAGATCGAGCGCGAACTGGTCCAGGTCATCCGCCAGGTCTCCGCCAGCCGCGGCATGAACCTCGTGCTCCACCAGGAGCAGATCGCGCTCAACATCCAGCCGTTCGACATCTCCCAGCAGGTCGTCAACCAGCTCAACTCGGTGCTGCCGTCGGTGTTCATCCCGGCCGACGGCGTCGATCCGGAACAGCTGGCAAAGGATGGCACCTTCCCGACCACCGCGCAGCCGGAGGCCCCGGGCGGCAGTCCGGTGCAGGTCTCGGCACCTGGCGCCGGCGCGCCCGCGCCCAGCGCGCCGCCGAAGGGCAAGTAGCTGCAGGACGCGTCCGACCCCGGCGGTCCCGTCCAGCAGGGGCCGGGTGACCCACGTTTCTTCACGTGCGCCGGCCCCCACACCGTCGACGACCTCGCGGCCGCCGTCGGGGCGGCGCTCCTGCCGGCCGCCGACGGCAGCGAGCCGCCGCCGCTGCGCGGTGTCGCCCCGCTCTCGGCCGCGGCCCCTGACAAGGTGAGCTTCCTCGACAACCGCAAATATCTCGACCAGCTCGGCACCACCGCTGCCGGCCTGGTCATCGTCACCGAGGCTCATGCCGATCGTCGGCCCGCCGGAGCCGCCGCCCTGGTCGCCGCCGACCCCTATCTCGCCTGGGCCAGGATCGCCTCCCTGTTCCATCCGCCCGTCCCGGTCCGACCCGGATGCCATCCGTCGGCCATCGTCGACGGCGCCACGATCGACGCGTCGGCCGAGATCGCCGCCCTGGCCGTCATCGGTCCCGGCGCCAGCATCGGGGCGCGCACCCGGATCGGCGAGGGCGCCGTCATCGGTCCCGGCGTCGTCATCGGCGCCGACTGCCGGATCGGTCCGCTCGCCACCATCAGCCACGCCCTGCTCGGCGACCGGGTCACGCTCCTTGCCGGCGCGCGCGTCGGCCAGGACGGATTCGGCTTCGCGATCACGCCCGGGGGCTTCATCAGCGTCCCCCAGCTCGGCCGCGTCATCCTCGAGCACGACGTCGAGGTCGGTGCCAACACCACCATCGACCGCGGTTCGACCGCCGACACCGTCATCGGCGCCGGCTCGCGTCTCGACAACCTGGTCATGATCGCGCACAACGTCCGCCTCGGGCGCTGCTGCGTGGTCGTCGCCCAGGCGGGCATTTCCGGTTCCACCATCCTCGAGGATTTCGTGACCGTTGCGGCTCAAGCGGGATTGACCGGCCATTTGCGGATCGGAACGAAAGCCCGGATCGGCGCGCAGGCGGGCGTGATGTCCGACGTCGAGCAGGCGACCGACGTCGTGGGTTCGCCGGCGATGGGCGTGCGCGAATTTTTTCGCAACGTGGCGACGCTCCGCAGGCTCTCCAAGCGTCATTAAGGCCGGCCCGGGCGGAAGATCACGTTGATGCACATCTCTGGCGACGACAGCCGCAGCGACCCGGACAGCGCCGACCACGCACGCACGATCGACACCGTCGACGTCGAAGGCATCATGCGCGCGATCCCGCACCGCTACCCCATGCTGATGATCGACCGCATGGTCGACGTCCACCTCGACGAGTCCGCCATCGGCATCAAGAACGTCACCGTCGGCGAACCCTTCTTCCAGGGCCATTTCCCGCAGCGTCCGGTGATGCCTGGCGTGCTGATCATCGAGGCGATGGCCCAGACCGCCGCCGCCCTGGTCGTCCTCACCCTCGGCCCCCGAGCCGAGGGCAAGCTCGTCTATTTCATGACCATCGAGGGCGCCAAGTTCCGCAGGCCCGTGGGGCCCGGCGACCAGTTGCGCATCCATGTCGACAAGGAACGGCACCGTGGCACCGTCTGGAAGTTCCGCGGGATCGCGCGCGTCGACGGCATCGACGTCGCCGAGGCCAGTTTCTCCGCCATGATCATGGGCGACTAGGCCCGGTTACTCACCGAAACACGGTGTCATTTTGACCGACATGGCTTGGCGGATAGCGTGTCGGCCGCGGCCGAGCGGCATTTTGGGAGGCCAGCCTCTTGCACATCCAAGCCGCGTTCGAGGTGGGCGCATCGATCCATCCGAGCGCCATCGTCGAGGCAGGCGCCCGCCTCGATCCGGGCGTCATCATCGGGCCGTTCTGCCGCGTGGGCGCGTCCGTCCGGATCGGAGCCGGCACCGAGCTCGTCTCCCATGTCGTCGTCGATGGCGAGACCGCCATCGGCGCCCGCTGCACACTCTATCCCTTCGTTACCGTGGGCCTGCCGCCGCAGGACCTGAAATACCGTGGCGAGCCGACCCGCACCGAGATCGGCGCCGGCTGCGTGCTGCGCGAGCACGTCACCGTCCATCGCGGCACCGTGACCGGCACCGGTGTCACCCGGGTCGGGCGCGACTGCCTGCTGATGGCCGTGACCCACGTCGCGCATGACTGCGACATCGGCGACAGCGTCATCATCGCCAACAACGTCGTCATGGGCGGCCATGTCGTGATCGCGCCCGGCGCGCGGATCATGGGCTCGGCGGCCCTGCACCAGTTCGTCCGCATCGGCACCGGTGCCGTCGTCGGCGGCGTGGCCGGCGTCGAGCGCGACGTCATTCCCTACGGCAGCGTGCTCGGCAACCGCGCCCGGCTGGTCGGACTGAACTGGGTCGGGCTGCGGCGCAGCGGCGCGTCCGCGCAATCGCTGCAGCGTCTGCGGCATGCCTTCCGCACCCTCTTCCCCCGTTCCAGCGACACGGGCGCGTTCGCCGACCGGCTCGCGACCGTCCGGGCCGAATTCGGCGACGAGGCGAAGGTCGCCGAGATCCTCGCCTTCATCGATGCCGGCGGCAAGCGCGGCTTGGTGCCCGCCGCGACCCGGATCGTCGAGGACGACGATCCCGACGTCTGAGCATGTCATGACGGTCAACGACACGGTCGGCATCCTCGCCGGCGGCGGCCCGCTTCCGGGCCGCGTCGCCGAGGCCGTCGTCGGCGAAGGCCGGCCGGTCTTCATCGTGGCCTTCGAGGACTTCGCGGAAGCCGCCGTCATCGGGCCCTACCCGCACGCCTGGGCGCGGCCTGCCGCCGCCGGCCGCATCCTCTCCCTCCTCCGTGGCAATGGCTGCCGCGACATCGTGCTGATCGGTCCGATCAAGCGCCCTGGCCTGCGCGATCTCAGGCCGGACGCCGAGGGCGCGCGTCTGCTGGCCCGGATCGGCCGCGCCTTCTTCACCGGCGACGACGGCCTGCTCGCGGCGATCGTCCGGGTGCTCGGCGACGAGGGGTTTTCCGTCCGCGGTGCGCACGAGTTCCTGCCGCGCGCGCTTGGCAAGCCGGGGCCGCTCGGCAGGCACGCGCCCGATGCCCAGGCCCTCGCCGACATCGAGCGCGCGGTTGCCGTCATCCGTGCCCTCGGCCGCGTCGATGTCGGCCAGGGCTGCGTCGTCCAGCAGGGCGCCGTGCTCGCCGTCGAGACCATCGAGGGCACTGACCGCATGCTGCGGCGCGTGCCGGAACTGGCACTTCCGGGCCCCGGCGGCGTCCTCGTCAAGCTCACCAAGCCGGGGCAGGAACGTCGCGCCGACATGCCGGCTATCGGACCGGAAACCGTGGCTGCCGCCGCCGCGTCTGGCCTGCGGGGAATAGCCTTCGAGGCCGGCGGCACCCTGCTGATCGACGAGCCCGAAGCGATCGTGCACGCCGACGCGGCCGGGCTCTTCCTGTTCGGCCTCGACCAACACGACATCTGAAGGGAGCCCACGGTGGCCGGATATCTTCACACGATGCTTCGCGTCCGCGACCTCGACCGCAGCGTCGCTTTCTACACCGACCTGCTCGGCATGAAGGAACTTCGACGCAACGAGGTCCCGGGCGGCCGCTACACGCTCGTCTTCGTCGGCTACGACGACAATTCGCACGGCCAGGCCGAGATCGAGCTGACCCACAACTGGGACCAGGAGGTCGCCTATGAAGTTGGCAATGGCTTCGGCCATCTCGCCGTCGGCGTCCCTGACGTCGCCGCGTCGTGCGAGCATGTCCGGACCGGCGGCGGCAAGGTCACGCGCGAGGCCGGTCCGGTCAAGCATGGCACCACCGTCATCGCCTTCGTCGAGGACCCCGACGGCTACAAGATCGAGCTGATCGAACGCCGCTAGAGCAACCCCAGCCTGACTGGAACCCGCTGCGTTCCTGTCGGGCTGGGATAAGTTGCTCTACATCGTATGTGTCTAGCGGACCCGCCTTGGCCGGACCGGCACCGGTTCGGCCGAGGAATGGGTTTTATATTTTTCGATCTTTCGCTTTTAATTGATTCGTAATAACAATGGGGCATGCAATTAACGACATCGTCGGGTTGCGCCACCGGATGCCCCACGCCTTCGATCGGGCTGCCATGAGCGCCGACCAACCCTCCGCGAAGGGCCGCCGCCAATCCGGCGCGCTGTCCGCCGGGGAGCGGATCAAGGCGCTCCGCCGCAGCCGCGGCTGGACCCAGGACCAACTCGCGCAGGCAACCGGCGTCTCGCGCAGTGCCGTCGCACAGTGGGAGACCGGCCGCGCCGGCTTCGGCGCCAAGGCCCGCCTGATCGCCGAGGCCCTCGACGTGCCGATGCGGCAGCTCCAGCCGGGTCAACACGCCGAGCCGCCGCTGCGGCTGCGCGACCCGATGCTCATCTCGAGCGACGAGATCGCCTTGATCCGCATGTTCCGCGAACTCGACGCGGACGACCAGGCCTGCGTCATCCACGTCGCCAGCAAGCTCGCGACCATCATCACGCATCGCTCCGATCCGCGCTGAGCCGTCCCGGTCGACGCCGACGCGACGGAAGGCCGCGTCGTGCGTTCGCATCGGACAGGCAGCAGTCGGAGCCGGGACATGAGCGCAAGCGCAGGCGAGAACTGGTCGAGCACGTCGCTCGCGACGGTCCCCTCACTCGAAGGCGAAGCCCAGGGCGAACTCGAGCATGCGCTGGCCCGACTCGAGGCCGGCCGGGGACTGCTCGTCCGCCTCGCCGACCTGATGGGCGGCGCGGTGGGGCGCATGAGCACGATGGGCGCGCGCAGCCTCGGGCTCGCGCCCCATCTGCAGGGCAAGCTTCGCGGCATCGCCGAGACGGCGCTTGCCCGGGCCTACGACGTCGCCGTGGTCGGGATGCGCGACGGCGCGGCCGTGCGCCCGCGTCAGGACCGCACCGTCGGTCGTGCCACGCAGGTCGCGGTCGTCGCTTCCGGCGCGGCCGGAGGCATGTCGGGTTTCGCTGGCTTCATCCCCGACATCGGCTTCTCGACGGTCGCGATCATGCGCGAGATCGCACGCATCGCGCGCGAGGAAGGCGAGGATCTCGCGACGCTCGATTCGCGCCGGGCCTGCCTCGAGGTGTTCGCCTTGAAGGGCCTCGGCAGCCAGCCCGACGAAAGCGGGCTCGGCTATTTCTCTGCCCGTTCCATGATGCGCGGCACGCCGATGGTGATGCTCATCTCCGAGGTCGCGTCGCGCTACGGCATCGTCATCGGCCAGAAATTCGCCGTCCAGATGATGCCTGTCGCGGGCGCGCTCTGCGGCGCCTCGCTCAACGCCGCCTTCCTCTCGCACTATCAGGAACTCGCGCGCGCCCATTTCACCGTCCGCCGGCTCGAGCGGATCCACGGCGCCAAGGTGCGCGAGGTCGCCGAGCTGATCCGCGAGCGCCTCGCATCGAGGGTCGCCACGACCTGATGGCGCCGTCCGCAGGTGCCGTGCCTCATCCGCGAACGACCCCCACCACGGCCGCGAACATCGCGATGCCGCAAAGGGTCACCGCGACATAGACCGACACCCCGTCGATGAAATGCGGGATCATCCAGCGCACCGCCATGAAGCCGCCCGCCATCGCCAGCATGATCAGCACGAACCGTATCGTCGCCATCTGGTCCTCCGGCTGCCCCGCATCCATGATCGAGCGCCATGCCGATGCCCGTAACGCGACGGCCGATCGAGGTCACGCCGGAAATGATGCTCAAGGCATACCGCCTCGGCCTCTTTCCGATGGCCGAGACCCGTGACGGCAACCGGCTCTACTGGCTCGATCCCGAGCAGCGCGGCATCCTGCCGCTCGAACGCTTCCATCTCCCGCGCAAGCTCCGCCGTCTGGTCCGCTCCGGGCGATTCGGCGTCACCGTCGATTGCGACTTCCCTGCCGTGATCGCCAGTTGCGCCAGCGCCCGCGAGGGCCGCGACGACACCTGGATCAACGCCGACATCGAGCGCCTCTTCACCGAGCTCGCGCGCCGCGGCCACGCCCACAGCGTCGAGACCCGTCTCGACGGTGCCATCGTCGGCGGCCTCTACGGCGTCGTCATCGGCGGCGCCTTCTTCGGCGAGAGCATGTTCAGCACCGTGACCGACGCCTCGAAGGTGGCACTCGTCCATCTCGTCGCCAGGCTTCGCCTGAGTGGCTTCGCGCTGCTCGACACGCAGTTCGTGACCCCCCATCTCGCGCGCTTCGGGGCGCTCGAGATCCCGCGCGCCGACTACAAGGCGATGCTCGCGCGTGCGGTCGCGACACCGGCATCGTGGACCGACGAGCCCGACGCCCGGGATGTCGCCGCCGAGATCGACCGCCTGGACTGAGGAGGGCATGTGCGCGCAGCCATCGGAACGGCCATCGTCATGATCGCGATCGGGCCTGCTCTCGCCGCGAGCGACAAGCCGCCGGCGATGCCGAGCCGGGATGCAACCATCCTCTATCAGGTCAAGGCGCAAGGCCGTTCGCAGCTTGTCCGCGTCTATTTCGGCCGGCACGGCGACCTGCTGCGCTCCGACGGCCCGAATGGTGTCGGCGACACCGTGCTCGACCGCGCCACCGGCACGCTCACCGTGGTGATGAACGACCAGCGTGTCTTCATCGTCATTCCGTCCAAGGGTCCGATCGCCGACCCGTTCCTGCTCGACCCGTCGGATGCCTATCAGCGCGCGGGCTCGACCGAGACCATCGCGGGCCTCGCCTGCGATGACTGGCTGGTCACCGCGCCGAAGGGCCACGCTCGCGCATGCGTCACGCCCGACGGGCTGCTGCTCGCGGCGAGCGGCGTCGACGGGACCGGTGCCGCCGGTGAGGTGAGGGCGACCAGCGTCTCGACCGCGCCACTGTCCCCTGACATTTTCGCGCCGCCCCCAGGCTACCAGCGCATCGCCCAGCCGGCGGTCAGGCCATGAACCGGACGGCAACCGTGTCGCTCGGAGCGTTGCTCACCCTCGCCGCACGACCCGCGCGGGCCGATGCGATGCCGTACGTCTTCCCGCAATCCGACACGACGATCGTCTACGTCGTCGGAGGTGCGACACCGGTCAGGCAGACCTTGCGCGTCTCGGCGTCCCTCGGTCTGCAGCGCGTCGATGCGCCCGGCGGCGGCATGGCGGTCATCACCGACACCGTCCGTCGCACCATGACAGTGCTCGACGAGACGGCCCACACCTTCAGCCAGGGCGCCGCCCCGCCGGGGACGGCCGACATGCGCGGCAGGCGCGCGCCCGGCGATTACGTGCGCGACGGCGACGCCACCGTCGCGGGCCTTTCCTGCACCGAATGGTCTACCCATGATCCCGCCGGCCACGCCGTCACCGTCTGCCTGACCGCCGACGGCGTGCTGCTGCGCGCACGCGCCGGCACGCAGATCCTCGTCGAGGCGTCCTCGGTCGATCACGCGACGCAGGATCCGGCCCTGTTCCAGCCGCCGCCCTCCTGGCGCCGGATCGCGCGTTGAGCGGGACCGTCAAGCTTCGCAACAAACTTCGCCTCGAAAACGCCATGTCCCGCCCCCTAACTGATCGGCAGGAGGATTTTCGGATGTTCACCAAGACACGCGTTCTCGCCGGCTGCACGGCCCTCGCGCTGGGGCTCGCCACCATCGCCCCGGCCCAGGCCTACTGGCATCGCGGATACTACCACCCGTACTACCATCGCGGCCCCGGCCTCGGTGTCGGCCTTCTGGCGGGAGCCGCCGTCGGGGCGCTGGCGGGTGCCGCGATCGCCCGTCCCTATGCGCCGGCCTACGCGCCGCCGCCGGTGGTCTACGCGCCACCGCCGGTGGTCTACGCGGCCCCGCCGCCCCCGGTCGCCTACGCCGCTCCGGGCTATTACCCGGGCTACTGATCTGCCCGGGCGGATCTGCGGATCGGGGCGCCCGCGGGCGCCCCGACCTCAGGCGGCCGCCTTCATCACTTCCGCCGCATGACCCGGGACCTTCACCCCGCGCCATATCTTGATGATCCTGCCGTCCGGTCCGATCAGGAACGTCGACCGGTCGATACCCATGTATGTCTTGCCGTACATGGATTTCTCGGCCCAGGCGCCGAAGGCCTCGACCACGCCGCTGTCGTCGGAGGCGAGCGGGAAGGTCAGCTTGTATTTCGAGGCGAACGATTCGAGCTTCTTGACCGGATCCTTCGACACGCCCACCACGTCGAGCCCGAGCTTGCCGAGCGACGGCAGCGCCTCCTCGAACGCGCAGGCCTCCTTGGTGCAGCCCGGCGTGTCCGCCTTCGGATAGAAATAGAGCACCAGTTTTCGTCCCGCATAGTCCGCCAAGCGAACCGCCCGCCCGCCCGTCGCCGGCATGCTGAATGCCGGCGACGCGTCTCCTTCGACCATTCAATCCCCTCCTGGCTCGAGCCGCCCGACGATCCCGTCGAACCTTTCGCGCACGAACGATGCCACCCCGTCCACATGCCTGTCGATCGACTCCGGCGCGATCCCGAGCGCGGACGCGATCGTCTCGCGCGTCCGCTCCGGCAATGCCTGCGGCACCGCGGTGCCGAGCATCAGCCGCAGGCTCGACTGGATCGTGCGCCACAGGCGGTCCGCCTCCACCAGGCCGGCCGCGTCCGACGATGACAGCAGCCCGGCCGATGCCAGCCGCCGCAGGGCCGTGCGTGTGACCGGGTGCCGGCGCCCCGACGGCAGCGCGGGGTCGAGCTGCAGCACCTGCGCGATGAACTCGACCTCGATCAGCCCGCCCGCGCGCATCTTGACGTCCCATCCGCCCTCGGGCGGCTTGTCGCGAAGCAGTCGCCGTCGCATTGCTGTCGCGTCGGCGCGCGTCCGCTCGGTCGGCCCCGCGCCGTCGAGCGCCTCGCCGATCGCGGCGGCGACCCGCGTCCGCAGCCAGGCGGGTCCGGCGACCAGCCGTGCCCTGGTCAGCGCCATCCGCTCCCATGTCCAGGCGGACCGGCGATGGTAGTCCCTGAAGCTTGCCAGCGAGACCGCGACCGGCCCCTGACGCCCGGACGGGCGCAGCCGCATGTCGACGTCATACAGCGCGCCGTCGATCCCGCGCGCCGTGACGGCCGCCACCAGCGCCTGCGACAGACGCCCGAAGAACACGCTCGCCGGAAGGCTGCGCGCCGAGTGCCCCTCGCTCTGCGCGCCGTCCGGTGCCGCGTAGACCATCATCAGGTCGAGATCCGAGCCGCCCATCATCTCGCGTGATCCGGCCTTGCCCAGTGCGACCACCGCGAGCCCGCCGCCTGCCACTCGCCCGAATCGGGCGACATGCGCGCCGGCCACCCGTCGCAGCAGCACCGTGATCGCCGCATCCGCGAGTGCCGTGCGCGCGATGCCGGAGCGATCGGCATCGAGCCGCCCCTCGAGCTGAGCCAAGGCCAGGCGGAACTCCTCGCCGCGCACGAAGCGCCGCGTCGTCTCGATCGCGACCTCCACCATGTCGCCGTCCCTCGTTCCCGCCAGTTCGCGCGCCAGCGTCCGTCCCGGCTCGCCGTCGATCTCGTCGGCCGCGAGGAGGCCCTCGAGCGCCGCCGGCACCGCCGCGAGATGGTCGGCCAGCAGCGGTGACGCTCCCAGCATGTCGGCGATCCGCTCGACCAGCGGCGGGTGGCGGGAGAGCAGGGAGAAGGTCTGGATCCCTGCCGGCAGCCGGTCGAGCAGGCCGGCGAACCGCGCGAGTGCCGCGGCCGGATCGCGCTGGCGGCCGAGTGCCGCGAGCAGCCCGGGCAGCAGTTCGCCGAACAACGCCCGCGCGCGCTCATGGCGAAGCGCCCGCGGGGCGCCCGCGCGCCACGAGCCGACCAACGCCCGTGCCCCCTCGTGCGCGAAGCCCGACGACGGCAGGAACGCGAGCGCCGCGTCCCACCCGTCGCCTGCGCCCGCGAACATGTTCGCGAAGATCCTGTGCACCGGCAGCAGCAGCGACAGCAGCCGTCCCGAGAGCGCCTCCCCGTCGCGCTCGCCCATCAGGCGCGCGAACCGCTCGAAGCCGGCTTGATCGTCCGGCAGCGCGTGCGTCTGCCGGTCCGCCACCATCTGCAGCCGGTGCTCCGCCTGGCGCAGCGCCCGATAGGCCCGCGCCAGCACGCTCGCGTCCGCCTCCGGCAGCCGCCCGCTCGACGCGAGGCCGCCGAGCGCCGGCAGCGTCGCGCGCGCCCGCAGATCCGGCTCGCGGCCGCCCCATACCAGTTGCAGCGTCTGCGCCACGAACTCGATCTCGCGTATCCCGCCTTCCCCGAGCTTGAGATCGTGCCCCAGCAGCCCTCCCGCCGACGACAGCGTCGGCGCCCCCAATGAAGCCTGCCGCCTGTCGATCCGCCCCTTCATCTCGCGCATGTCCGCGATGGCGGCGAAATCGAGATGACGGCGCCAGACGAAGGGCGAGAGCGCCGCCAGGAACCGCTCGCCCAACCCGATATCGCCCGCGACCGCGCGCGCCTTGCTCAGCGCCGCCCGCTCCCACGTGACGCCCTGTCCCTCGTAATAGGTCAGCGCCGCGTCCGACGAGAGCGCCGGCGGCGTCGCTTCCGGATCGGGACGCAGCCGCAGATCGACCCGGAAGACATAGCCGTTCTCGTCGCGCGCCTGCATAAGAGCCACGAGATCGCGCGCGATCCGTGAGAAGACAGAGGCCGCCGCTCCTTCGGCGACGGCGTCCGGCTCGTAGAGCAGCAAGAGGTCGACATCGCTGGAATAGTTCAGCTCGCCGGCGCCGAGCTTTCCCATCCCGATCACGGCGAGGCCGGCGGCGCGGCCGAATCGGGTGTCCCGATCCCTCAGCCGCCCCGCGCGCCGCGCCTCCCCCAGCAGGTGCTCGACGGCGACCGACAATGCCAATCCGGCAAGCCGGCTGAGCGCGCCCGTCACCTCCTCCAGGATCCACAGGCCACCCAGGTCGGCGATCGCGGCAGCGAGCGCGACCCGCCGCTTGGCCGACCGGAGTGCTGCCGCGATCGCCGGCCGCGCCGACGAGCGGTCGATGCCGTCCAGCGTCGCCAGCGCATCGGCCACCACCCTGTCGGGTCCGTCGCGGAGCAGTGCGGCCATCACGTCGAGCTCGCGGACCGCGAGATCCGCCAGATAGCGGCTGTTGCCGCCAAGGCAGGCGATCAAGCCTGCCGCGTCCCGCGTCCGCAGGATCCTCCGGTCGGCGGCCGACAGGCGCCGGGACGCTTCGGCCACGCGCACCGCGAGAAGCGAGGCCGCTTGCGCGTCGCCCGGTTCCAGCCAGATCGGCGAGCGCTCGTTCGGCATCGCCGATGAAGATCCGCGCGTCCGGCGGCGGTCAACCCCGCGCGCGGTCGGGCCTCTCGCGCGGCACGCTGCGTCTTCTCGGCTGGCTGGCGACCCTCGGCGCCGGCATCGGCCTCGCCGCCCTGGCGGCGCTTTCCGTCATCGCCTGGCGCCTGTCGGTGGGCCCGATCGACGTCACGCCGTTGCTGCAATACGCGGAGGCGGGCGCGCATCGGCCGGTCCGGCTGGCGGTCGGCCGGGCCACGATCGCCTGGAACGGCTGGCGCGACCCGGCCTCGCCGGTCATCCTTGCCGTCTCGCATCTCGACATCCGCTCGTCATCGGGCATCGTCCTGGGTCGGCTCGATGACGCGTCGGTGTCGGTCAGGCCGGCCGACCTGCTTCGATGGCGTCTGCTTCCCGCCGCCATCACCGCCGAGGGCGGCTCGCTCGACTTGCACCGCCGGCCCGACGGCGAGCTCGACCTGGCGTCCGGCTTCCCGCTCGAGCGGTCGACGAATGCGCCCGTCAAGGGGCCGCCGCCACCGTCCTTCCTGCGCGCTCTCGAGCGCGTCCACCTATCGGGCCTCGCCGTGACCCTCTTCGACGAGGCGAGCGGCCGCACCTGTGCTGCGACCGGACTTTCGGCCGACATCTCCCGCCGCCAGGCGGCCCTTGCAGGCACGGCGTCCGCCATGCTCGCGGCGGCCGCCGCGCGAACCTCGGTCCTCGCCATCATCTCGCCCGACGCGCAAGGCAGCCGGCTCGACATCCGGGCCGGCCCGCTCGACCCGTCGACCCTCGCGCCGCTGCTGCCGCTCGGCGCCTGGCATGCCGCGACCAGCCTGACGCTGTCGGTCTCGCTCGATCACGACCTTGTTCCGCGATCCCTCGTGGCCGATGCCCTCTCCGGCGCCGGCACTCTCGCGGCGGCCGGCGCGATCCCGATCGCGGCCGCGCGCGCCCACCTCGCCGCCCGGCTCGACAATGCCGCGTGGCGCCCGTCCGGCCACGCCTCGCTCGATCTTGGCGTGACACTGGCCGACCCCGGCGCGCCCGGTCCAGTCGTCGACGCCGTCATTGGGCTCGACGGCGATGGCGGCCGGGGCGGTCGGCTCGCCGGCACGCTGGACGTGCGATCGACCCCGTTCGCGATCCCGCGATTGCGCCTTTGGTGGCCCCCCGGAGTGGCGAAAGGCGCGCGCGACTGGTCGCTCGAGAACCTGCCCAACGGAACCGCGTCCAACATCGCGGCCCACATCGTGCTCGCCAGCCGCGACGGCGCCGCCGGCCTGTCGGTCGGTGCCGTCACCGGCGGTTTCGACGGCACCGGCGTGGCGCTGCATTGGCTGCGGCCGATCCCGCCGATCGAGAACGCGCGTGCGCATCTGCAGGTCGAGAGCATCGACAGCCTCTCCATCCTGCTCCAGTCCGGCCACCAGGGTCCGCTCGACGTCGCCGGCACCAGGATGCGCATCACCGGCCTGTCGGCGAAGGATCAGCCGGGCGACATCAACGCCCGCATCCGAGGACCGCTCGCCGCCGTGCTGGCGGTACTCGGGGAGAAGCGCCTGCATCTGCTTTCGCGCCAGCCGCTCCCGCTGAACGACCCGTCCGGCACCGTCGATGCCACGCTCCACATCGCCCTGCCGCTCGACGACCGCGTCACGATGGACCAGATCACGATCGGCGCGCATGTGGCACTCGCGCATGTCCATCTCGGTGATGTCGCCCTCGGCCACTCGATCGACGACGGAAGCTTCGTCCTCGATGCCGGCAGCGACGGCCTGACCATGCGCGGCAATGCCGGTTTCGCCGGATTGCCGATCACGCTCGCCATCGACCTCGATTTCCGCGGCGGCCCGCCGGAGGAGATCACCGAACACGTCCATGCCGGGACCCACGCCGACGAGGCCGCCATCCGCCGCGCCAGCACCGAGTTCGGTCGCGTGCTCGGCGGCGTCGTCGCCCTGTCGGCCGACTACAAGTTGTCGCGCGACAGGCAGGCGGCGCTGGCACTCGATGCCGACCTCGCGTCCGCCTCCATCACCACCCCGTTCGGTTGGGGCAAGGCGGCCGGTCCGCCCGCGGTCCTGCATGCGGACCTCTCGCTCGATCGCGGCAGGCTGTCGGCGATCGACAATCTGCGCGCCAACGGCCCCGACCTCGACATCGCCAGTCACGGCATCCCTGGCCCGGACGGTCTCGCCGGCCTGGCACTCGACCGGATCGTCGTCGGACGCACCCGTGCCGGCGGCAGGCTGGACTTCCCTGCCGCCACCGGCGGCAGCTTCCGCCTCGCGCTCTCGGGCAGCGAGCTCGATCTGTCATCGGTGTTCGCGCGACAGCCCGCCGCGACGCAGGCTCCCCGGCCGCCATCGCCGCGCCGTGCCGTTCCGACCGCGAAGGCCGGCATCTCCAAGGCTGGCGCCGCGAAGGCTGGCGCGCAACCCTGGTCCGCGAGCCTCGACTTCGCACACGTCACGCTCGCCAACCACGTCGAGATCGGCGGCGTCCGTGCCGGCGCGAGCGGCAGCGGCGCGCATCTGCGCCTGGCCCAGGCGCGCGCCACCGGTCCCGTGCCGATGACCGGCTCGCTCAGGCAGACCCCGACCGGACGATCGCTCGATCTCAGCACGGCGGACGCCGGCCAGCTCCTCACCGCGTTCGATCTGACCGATCGCGTCCGCCAGGGCTCGCTCTCGATCGCCGCGACACTGACCGAGGGGGGCCTCGATGACGGAATCGACGGTACGGCGCGGCTCGACAACTTCACCCTGCTGCGCGTCCCGGCGGTCGTGCTCCTGCTGCGCGACCTCACCGTCTACGGTCTCGCCGACCCCGCCATCAAACCCAACATCTCGGTCTCCAAGGTCACCGTCCCGTTCCGCTGGGGAGACGGCGTGCTGACGCTCGATCATGCGCGCGCCTGGCAGCCCGCCCTCGGTTTGACCGCCAAGGGCACCATCGACACGCGCGCGAACACGCTCGATCTGACCGGCACCATCGTGCCGGCCTACATCCTCAACACCCTGCCCGGACGCCTTCCCCTCGTCGGCCACCTGTTCAGCCCGGAGCGGGGCGGCGGCCTGTTCGCCGCGACCTTCAGCCTCAAGGGACCGGCCTCGACGCCGGCGGTCTCGGTCAATCCCCTCGCGGCGCTGCTTCCCGGCGTGCTACGAGGCCTGCTGACGCACTGACTTGACGACCGGCCGATCGAAGCGAGATGAACAGGCACTAACGGACCGACGAGCGATGCTGAACATCATCCGATCCGCACGCATCCTCGAGGGCTTGCCGCATCCGCTCGGCGCCACCTGGGATGGCCTCGGCGTCAACTTCGCGCTCTTCTCGGCCAACGCGACGCGTGTGGAACTCTGCATCTTCGACTATGAGGGCCGCGAGCAGATCGAATGTCTCGACCTTCCCGAATATACCGATGAAGTTTGGCACGGCTATCTGCCCGACGCGCGTCCCGGCACCGTCTATGCCTACCGCGTGCATGGACCGTTCGATCCCACCAACGGTCACCGCTTCAATCCGCACAAGCTCCTGCTCGACCCGTATGCCAAGGCCCATGTCGGCGCGCTGATCCGCAACCCTTCTCTCTACGGCTACACGATCGGCCGCGAGGCCGCCGATCTGGGCTTCGACAAGCGCGATTCCGCGCCCTTCATGCCGAAATGCCGCGTCGTCGATCCGTCCTTCACCTGGGGACGCGACCAGCGCCCGCGCGTGCCCTGGGAACGCACCATCTTCTACGAGATGCACGCGAAGGGTTTCACCAAGCGCCACCCGCTGGTGCCGGAGGCATTGCGCGGCACGTTCGGCGGCCTCGCGGTCAAGGAGATCGTGGACTACGTCAAGTCGCTCGGTGTCACGTCCGTCGAGTTGCTGCCCGTCCACACCTTCGTCGACGACGATCACCTGCACAGCACGAAGTTGTCGAACTACTGGGGATATAACACGATCGGCTTCTTCGCGCCGCATCCGGGCTACGCCAGCGGCACCACCGGCGCGCATTCCGAATTCAAGGCGATGGTCGCCCATCTGCACGATGCCGGTCTCGAAATCATTCTCGACGTCGTCTACAACCACACCGCGGAAGGCAACCAGCTCGGCCCGACCCTCTCCTTCAAGGGCATCGACAACGCAAGCTACTACCGCCTGCTTCCGGAAAACCGCCGTTACTACATCAATGATACGGGCACCGGCAACACGCTCAACATGAGCCATCCGCGCGTGCTGCAGATGGTCACCGACAGCCTGCGCTACTGGGCGACCGAGATGCATGTCGACGGCTTCCGCTTCGATCTCGCAACTATTCTCGGACGCGAGGAATACGGCTTCGACGAGGGAAACGGGTTTCTCGACAGTTGCCGTCAGGATCCGATCCTGTCCGATCTCAAGCTGATCGCGGAGCCGTGGGATTGCGGGCCCGGCGGCTATCAGGTCGGCGGCTTCCCGCCTGGCTGGGCCGAGTGGAATGACCGTTTCCGCGACACCGTGCGCGGTTTCTGGAAGGGCGACGAACTGCCGGCGGAATTGACCCAGCGCCTCTGCGCATCGGCCGACAAGTTCAACCGCCGCGGCCGCAAGCCCTGGGCGTCGGTCAACTTCATCACCGCCCATGACGGCTTCACGCTCAACGACCTCGTCACCTACAACGACAAGCACAACGAGGCCAACGGCGAGGACAACCGCGACGGCCACAGCAACAACCTCTCCTGGAACTGCGGCGCGGAGGGCCCGGCCGGCGATCCCGCCGTCATCCGGTTGCGCGAGCGCCAGATGCGCAACCTGCTCGCGACACTGCTTCTGGCCCAGGGCACGCCGATGCTGCTCGCCGGCGACGAGTTCGCCCGCACCCAGTCCGGCAACAACAACGCCTATTGTCAGGACAACGAGATCTCGTGGATCGACTGGAACCTCGATCTCTACGCGCGCACCCAGATCGATTTCGTCCGCCGCCTGACACGTCTCCGCCGCGACCATCCCGTGCTCGCCAGGCGCCGCTTCCTCACCGGCGACTACAGCGAGGACCTCGGCGTGCGCGACGTGACCTGGGTGAACGCCGATGGCATCGACATGATTCCGCAGGACTGGTCGAGCAACACCAATCGCTGCTTCGGCATGCTGATGGACGGCCGCGCGCAGGCGACCGGCGTCCGTCGCGCCGGCAACGACGCGACCCTGCTCATGATCGTCAACGGACACCACGACATGGTCACCGTCACCATGCCTCCCTCGACCGGTGGCACCCAGTGGCAGTTCGTGCTCGACACCAACATCCCCGACATCGACGACGGCGCACTGCACCCGATCGGAACCACGTATGCCGCCGTCGGCCGCTCGCTCCTGCTGTTCAGGCTCGTCGCCTAGCAACCGGCCGGGACCGAACACGGGGCTCTGCCCCGAATCCCCGCCAAAGCCCCGTGCGAAGCACGCCTGTCGGCGTGGCGCCTTTGGAAACCATCAACCCTTGCCTTCCGGGGCGGAAACGTCCACGGCGAGAAGATGCCGGTCACATCCATCCCCGAAACGGTCCTGCCGACGGCCCCGCCGCCGTCCAGCCTGCTGCGCCGTCTTGGTCCCGGCCTGATCACCGGTGCCGCCGACGACGATCCGAGCGGCATCGCCACCTACAGCCAGGTCGGCGCCCAGTTCGGCTACGGTCTCGCCTGGACGATGCCGTTCAGCCTGCCCTTCATGATCGTCATCCAGGAGATCAGCGGCCGCATCGGCGCCGTCACCGGACGCGGCATCGCCGAGAATCTGCGGCGTCATTATCCGATCTGGCTGGTCAGGACGGTCGTGCTGATGCTGCTCCTCGCCAACACGATCAACCTTGGCGCCGATGTCGGCGCCATGGGAGCGGCGATGCGGTTGCTGCTCGGCGGCAGCGCGCGCCTCTACACCCTGCTTTTTGGCGTCGTCTGCGTGCTGGCCGAGATCCTCGCCAGCTACCGGCTCTATGCAGGACTGCTCAAATGGCTGACCGTGTCCCTGTTCGCCTATGTCGCCGTCGTCTTCTCGGTCCATCTGCCCTGGGCACGGGCCCTCGCGTCGACCGCGGTGCCGAGGATCGCCTTCGACCACGACAGTGCCATGGCATTCGTGGCCGTCCTCGGCACCACCATCAGTCCATATCTGTTCTTCTGGCAGGCGGCTCTCGAGGTCGAGGAACAGCGCCGGCACGGCCGCCGGCCGCTCTGTGTCATCCCGACGGGTGCCGCGTCGGAACTCAGGCGCATCCGGAGCGACACGATCGTGGGCATGGGCATCTCGAACCTGGTCGCGCTCTTCATCATCTATGCCACAGCCGCCACGCTTCATGCGAACGGTGTGACGATCATCGAAACCTCATCGCAAGCCGCCGAGGCGCTGCGTCCGATCGCCGGCGCCTTCACCTTCGTGGTCTTCGGCGCCGGCATCATCGGCACCGGACTGCTCGCCGTGCCGGTGCTCGCCGGCTCCAGCGCCTACGCGCTCTCCGAGGCGTTCTCCTGGCGCGAGGGCCTCGACCGGCGACTGCTGCAGGCGAAATCCTTCTACGCGACCATCGCGGTGGCGACGCTCGCCGGCGTCGCGATGAACTTCACGTCGCTCAATCCGGTCCGCGCGCTGTATTGGAGCGCGGTCCTCAACGGATTGCTCGCCGCTCCCGTCATGGCGGTCATGATGCTGGTCGCCAGCAACGGCCGCGTCATGGGCCGCCTCACCCTGTCCGTCCCCCTCCGCGTCGGCGGATGGGCCGCCACCCTGTTGATGCTGGCGGCGAGCATCGCGTTCCTGATCTTGTGACCCGACGAAAGATCGTGGCAATGTTCACTCTTCGTTCTAGTCAACGAGGAGGGACACCTATGGCCAGGATCGGCAAGGCGGATCACCAGCGCATCCTTCACATGGCCGATGTCGACGGACGCAAGGTCGCCGACATCGCGGCCGAGTTCGGCTGCACGCCGGCCAACATCTACGCGCTCCTCGGCAGGCTCCGCGGCCGGGCGGGGAAGGGGACAGAGCCCGCCGAGCAGTCCGCACCCGCGCCGACGCTTGCGCCCGCGACGCCGATCGATCTGTTCGCGGCGGCTCCATCCTCCAAGCCGGCGTCCGGCACCGTCACCGACATGTCCGTCCATCGTCCGGCCGCCCCGCCCGATCGCGGCATCGGTGCCAAGCTCGCCAAGCCAGGCTTTGGTCTGGCGATGCGCACCGCCGACGGCGAGGAAAGTCTCGCGCCCTTCCGTTCGCTCGATGACCTGCTGACCGCGATCAAGCCGGTGCTTCGCAGTGCCGCCCGCAGCTCGGATCCGGTCTGGTTCTCGATCCAGCCGATCGACCTCGCCACCATCGAGACCGACGCGGCCTAGGCCGTTCGACCACAGTGATCCCGGCCTTCCAGCTCGCCACCGCCGCCTGCCTCGGCGCGCTGGCACTCGTCCTGCTGCTGCTGGCGCTTCGGCTCCGTCCAGGCTCCGGACGGATCGAGCGCCTGGCCGCCGACCTCGCTCGAGACGGCGCCGAGCTTCGTCTGACGGTGGAGACGCGTCTGGCCGTGCTCGCCGACAGCAACGCGGCGCATTTCGGCGGCCTGCACGACACCTTGTCCCGGCGCCTCGACGAGGCGGTCGGCGGCCATCTGCAGTCGAGCTTCGCCCGGATCAACGAGCAGGTCGCCTCCGTCCAGAAGGCCGTCGGCGACGTCCAGTCGAGTGCCGCCCAGATCGCGGACCTTCGCCGTGTGTTCGCGAGCGTCCGCGCCCGCGGCGCCTGGGGCGAAGGCCAACTGCGTGCCCTTCTCGACGACATCCTGCCCGCCGGCGCCTACGAGACCGATTGCCGTCTGCGCGACGGCTCGGCTGAAATGGTCGAGTTCGCGGTCCGCATGCCAGCCCCCGGAACGGCCTCCGCGCGGCGCCCTTTGCTCGCCATCGACGCGAAATTCCCGACCGAGGCCTACGAGCGACTGCTCGCGGCCGACGAGGCGGGCGACCCCATCGCGGCGCGTCTCGCCCGCCGTGCGCTCGAGACGGCGCTCCGGACCGAGGCGAGAAGGATCGCCGGCAAATACATCGTCCCGCCTGTCACCGTCGATTATGCCATCCTCTATCTTCCGACGGACGGTCTCTACGTCGAGGCCACGCGGCTTCCGGGCCTGCTCGACGAGCTCGGTCGCGTCCAGCGGGTCCTGGTCATGGGTCCCGCGATCCTTCCCGGCCTCCTCCGCACGATCCACCTGGGCGCCATGACGTTGGCCCTTGGCGAGCAGGCCGAGACGATCGCGCGCCTGCTCGGGGCGACGCGGCACGACCTGCAAGGGCTGGAGGAGACGCTCGAGAAGCTCGCCCGCCACGAGGGCGGCACGGCCACCGCCATCGAGGAGGCGAGGCGCCGTACCCGCGCCCTTGGACGCAAACTCGCCTCCGTCGGCGGGCCGTCGCCCGTGACACCTGGATGACCATTCGAGGGCTCACGAATGTTTTTGTTGCGCCGCAGCGCGAGGGGTTGTTAAACCAAGCTCAAGTTCGCCCGATAGAACACGCTTAACACCGGAACTAACCACAAAGGATCTCGGCCCATGGCGTTGACAGGCACGATCACTATTCACGGCGGGTCGGCCGGCGCGGTCTTCCACGATCACGGTGCGGTGAACTTGAGCCCGTTCACGAAGTTTTCCAGCTTCCTGTCCGACCAGTTCCACTTCACCAGCAGTTCCTACACCGAAGTCGACAACGGCAGCCTCACGCTGAAGTCGAAGTTCGGCAATCTCGTCGTTTCCAGTGCCGACACCATCTCCGCGAGCTTCGGTGGCGACACTGTCATCGGCGGCTCCGTCGGCATCAATTTCGTGTTCGGCAGCTCCACCACATCCCTCTATTCGACGCCCTACTCCGACACGTTACCCGGTGGCGCGTCTTCCGCGCTCAGCCATGCTCTCGCCGCGGCGACCAACAACGTCTCGCTCGGCGGCGCATCGTCCGAACTCAAGCTGCTCGATCCCGAGCTGCTCAAGCCGACGCCTGCGACCGCTCCGGCGGCCGCCCCGACCGTCACTCCGGCTCCGTCGCATGCGGCCGGCACCCAGATCCAGCTCGGCGATTCGCATGTCTCCGTGATCAAGCTGACCGACCACAACAAGGCCTGATCCGGCCATCCTCACTCCTGAAACGCCCGCGTTCGGAAACGAACGCGGGCGTTTCTCGTTGTCGGCAGCCGAACCGTCACGAGACAACCCATGACAACCCCCGGCATGCCGACCCCGGCCAGCGAAGCCGTCGCCGGTCCGACTTCGCACACCTACCGGGCGCGCCGCCTGCGCCTGCACTATGTCGACTGGGGCAATGAGGCCGCGCCGACCGCGCTGCTCGTCCACGGTGGCCAGGATCATTGCCGCAACTGGGACTGGGTCGCAGCCGACCTCAGGCGCGACCATCATGTCATCGCCCCCGATCTCGTCGGCCACGGCGACAGCGACTGGTCGATCGACGGCTTCTACTCGCTGCAGGCGATCGTCTATGACCTGCATCAGCTCGTCCAGCAGCAGGCGCTCGCTCCGATCGACCTGATCGCGCATTCGCTCGGCGGCATGGCGGCGCTGCGATTCGCCGGCGTGTTCCCCCACCTGGTCCGTCGCCTGGTCGTCATCGAGGGCCTCGGCTTCGTTCGCGATCTCGACGATCCCCCATCGGTCGAGACCAGGATGGCCGACTGGGTCGAGAAGCAGCGTGCCGCCTCGGCGCGCCTTCCGCGCCGTTATCCGAGCATCGCCGAGGCCACCGCCCGAATGCAGGAGGCCAACAAGCATCTCTCCGAGCGCCAGGCGGCCCATCTGACCCGCCACGGCATCATGCAGAACGAGGACGGCACCTACAGCTGGAAGTTCGACAACTACACCCGCTTCCCCCAGCCCACCGACCTCACGCGCGACGAGGTGCACCGGCTCTGGTCGCGCATCACCTGTCCGGTGCTTCATGTCCACGGACGCGAGAGCTGGGTGCGCCATCCGAAGGAAGGCGGCCTGCTCGACCATTTCGCCAACGCCCAGGTAGCCGACCTCGAAGGCTGCGGCCACTGGGTGCATCATGACCGGCTCGACGCCTTCCTCGCCCTCACCCGCACCTTCCTCGAAACTCCTATTTAGTCGACACCGGGCGCGCCCTCTGCGACAGCGCTCGCCATGGACACGGCCGCACACGACCGCAGGCTCCTGCTCGTCGAGGACGACGAGGAGATCGCGCGCGAGGTGGCCGACGAGCTGGAAAGTCATGCCTTCGCGGTCGCCTTGGCGCCGACCGGCGACGCGGGTCTCGCGCGCGCTCGGGCCGAGCGGTTCGATCTTCTCGTCATCGACCGTCTGCTCCCCGGCCTCGACGGCATCAGCGTGATCGAGACTCTCCGCGGCGAGGGGGTCCGGACACCGGTCCTCGTCCTCAGCGCGCTCTCGGCCGTCGACGACCGCGTCAGCGGCCTCAAGGCCGGTGGCGACGACTACCTGACCAAGCCGTTCGCGATGCCCGAGCTGATCGCGCGAGTCGAGGCGCTGTTGCGGCGTCCCGCCGAGACGCGCGAGACCGTGCTGCATGTCGGTCCGCTGGTCATCGACCTGATCGAGCGCAGCGTGACGCGCGACGGCCGCACGCTCGAGCTGCTGCCGCGCGAATTCAAGCTGCTCGAATACCTGGCCCGCCGCCCCGGCCAGCTGCTGACCCGCGCGATGCTGCTCGAGGATGTCTGGCGCTACCGGTTCGTCCCGCAGACCAACCTCGTCGACGTCCATGTCGGCAAGCTCCGGCGCAAGCTCGACGCGCCGGGCGAGCCCCCGCTGATCCACTCCATCCGCGGCGCCGGCTTCTGTCTTCGTGTTCCGGACTGACATCTTCCGCACCGCGAGCTTCCGGCTCGCGGCGGGTGCCAGCATCATCCTGGCCGGCGCGAGCCTGCTGCAATTCGGCCTGATCGGCTGGCAGACCGGCCGCTTCGAGCACGCCCGCATCGACCGTCTCATCGAGCGCGAGCTGGCCGACCTCGTGCGCGAACCCTCGGCCGATCTCGCCGGACATGTGAGCGAGCATTTTCGCGACACGCTTCGCACCCTGCCGGTCGCCGGACTGTTTGCCCGCGACGGTTCGCGCATCGACGGCGACGTCGCGCGCTACCCGGCCCTGCTGCCGCTCGACGGACATGCCCGGCCGGTCGAGGTCGCGCTCGCCGATGGCAGGCTTCTCGCCATCCACGCCGCCGCGCGAACCCTTCCGGACGGTGCCCGTCTGATCATCGGCCGTGCCCTCGACGAACTTGTCGAGCTGCGCCGCATCATGCGTCGCGCGCTGCTGCTCTCCTCGCTGCCCGGCCTCGCCTTGTCGCTTGCCGGCGGCGCCTGGCTCGGCCACCGCGCGCTGATGCGCGTGGGCGACATGCACCGCGCCATCGAGCGGATCGTCGCCGGCGGCGTGCACGAGCGACTTCCGTCGAGCGATGCCAACGACGACCTCGAACGCCTGGCAGGCTCGGTCAATCGGATGCTCGACCGCATCGAGCGCCTGCTCGCGGAGGTTCGCGGCGTCAGCGATGACATCGCCCATGATCTGCGAACGCCGCTCGCTCGGGTGCGGGCGACGCTCGAGCGCACGCGCGACCGCGATCCCGACCAGCTTCGCGCCGGGATCGACCGCGCGATCGGCGATCTCGACCGCGCATTCGTGGTCATCACCGCACTGCTACGCATCGCCGAGATCGAGGGCAGGCGCCGCCGGGCCGGTTTCGCCCAGGCCTCGCTCGCCGATATCGCCGCCGATGCGATCGAGCTCTACGAACCGCTCGCCGAAGCGAAAGCGATCACCCTCTCGTTCCGCGTCGACGAGCCCGTCACCGTCGAGGGCGACCGCGACCTGCTGATGGAGGCCGTCGCCAATCTGCTCGACAACGCCGTCAAGTTCACGCAAGGCGGCGGTCACGTCGACATCGTCGTCGGGCGTTCGGCCGGCATGCCATCCATCGCGGTGGCCGATGACGGCATCGGCCTGTCCGAGCAGGACCGCGTCTCGGTGCTCAAGCGCTTCTACCGCGCCGACCGCAGCCGTCACATCCCGGGCAGCGGACTCGGCCTGAGCCTGGTCGCCGCCATCGCCGACCTCCACGGCGCCGAGATCGGCGTCGAACCCCTTGCGCCGGGCGTCCGTATCCATCTGCGCTTCGACCTGTCCGCCCCGCTGATTTAATTTTAGTTTTAAGATTCCCCACCCGGCTTCCGACAACGTTCCTGCTCCAGAAGGAGGAACGTCATGCAGGTCAGGTACCTTCTGGGCATGTCGAGTGTGCTGATGCTCGCGGCCTGCGCGCAAGGATCCGATCCGGACGATCCGCCGCAAACCCACGTCGGCACCTGCAGCCATTACCAAAGCGCGCTGCGCCAATTCGAGAACGTGCCGAATTGCGAGATGCGGACCCGACATGAAATGATCAATGGCCTGGGGCCGGTCAACCCCGGCAACAAGTCCTGAACCGCATCTTCAAACGCACGGAGTACTAAAATCGAATTTCGTTGAGCCGGCCGGCCCGCGTGGCTAACCGCAGGGCGCGAACATCGATCGGGGTCCGCGCGTGAACGCCATCGTCGTCATGGCACTGAGAAAGCCGCTCACCTTCGTCGTGCTGGCGATCCTGATCGTCGTCTTCGGCGGCCTGGCCGCGTTCCGGACGCCCACCGACATCTTCCCCAACATCGGCATCCCGGTCGTCGCCGTAGTCTGGACCTACAACGGTCTCTCGCCCGAGGACATGTCCGGACGCGTCGTCTACTACTACGAACGCAACCTCACCACGTCGGTCAGCGACATCCAGCACATCGAGAGCCAGTCGCTCTACGGACGCGCCATCGTCAAGATCTTCTTCCAGCCCGGCACCAACGTCGCCGCCGCCCAGGCGCAGATCACCGCCACGTCGCAGACGGTCCTCAAGCAGATGCCCGCCGGCATCACGCCGCCGCAGGTGCTGCTCTACAACGCGTCCAGCGTGCCCGTCCTCGACCTGCAGGTGTCGGGCAACAACATGCCGGTGCAGGACATCTACGATCTCGCCTCGAACTTCATCCGCCCGCAGCTGGTGACCGTCCCTGGCGCCGCGATCCCGACGCCATACGGAGGCACGTCGAAATATGTCGACGTCGATCTCGATCAGCAGAAGCTGATCGAGCACGGCCTGTCGGCCGACGACGTGCAGGCGGCGCTGGCCAAGCAGAACATCGTCCTGCCGGCGGGCGACCAGAAGATCGGCAAGTTCGACTATTTCGTCGTGACCAACTCGACCCCGATCGATGTCGACACGTTCAACGACATGCCGATCAAGCAGGTCGGCAACGCCATCGTCACGCTCCGTGACGTCGCTTTCGTCCATCGCGGCGGCCCGCCGCAGGCCAATATCGTGCTCGTCGCCGGCCACCAGGCGGTCCTGATCGAGATCCTCAAGACCGGCAGCGCATCCACCCTCGCGGTGGTCGACGGCATCAAGCGCCTGCTGCCCAAGATCGAGAAGACATTGCCGCCCGGCGTGTCGATCAAGCCGCTGAACGACGCCTCGACCTTCGTGCGGAACTCGATCGTCGATGTCGTGCGCGAAATGGGCATCACCGCGGTCCTGACCGGGCTGCTGGTTCTCGTCTTCCTCGGAAGCTGGCAATCGACGCTGATCGTCGTCGCCTCCATCCCGTTGTCGATCCTGGCCTCCATCGTGCTGCTGTCCTGGCTCGGCCAGACCATCAACGTGATGACGCTCGGCGGCCTCGCACTTTCGGTCGGCATCCTCGTCGACAACGCGACCGTCATGATCGAGAACATCGCCACCCATATCGAAAGCGGACAGGCGCTCGAGGAGGCGATCATCGACGCCGCCAACCAGATCATCGTGCCGACGCTGGTCGCCACGCTCTGCATCTGCGTGGTCTTCCTGCCGCTGTTCACGCTGAGCGGCGTCGCCGGCTACCTGTTCGCACCGCTGGCGATGGCCATCGTCTTCGCGATGATCGCGTCCTTCATCCTGTCGCGGACCCTGGTGCCCACGATGGCCAACTGGATGCTGCGAAGCCAGGCCGCAAAACACCACGCCGTCCATCAGGGCCATGAACACGCGGTCTCGAAAGGTCCGTTCGCGCGGTTCCAGCGCGGCTTCGAGGCCGGTTTCACCCGCTTCAGGAGCGGCTATCGCGACCTGTTGGAACTGGCCGTTCTCTATCGGGTCCGTTTCATCGTGGGCTTCCTCGGCCTGACTGTCGTGTCGATGCTGCTGGTGCCGTTCCTCGGCCAGAACTTCTTCCCGGGCATCGATTCCGGCGAGATCGACATGCACATGCGCACCCAGATCGGCACCCGCATCGAGGACTCGGCCAAGCTCGCCGCTCTCGTCGACCAGCAGATCCAGAGGCTTCTGCCCGGCCACGTCGAGGGTGTGACCGACAATTGTGGCCTGCCCGTGAGCGGCATCAACGAGGCCTACGGCTCATCCGGCACGATTGGCCCGTCGGATTGCGATCTCACCATCAGCCTGCGCGACGAAGCCTCGCCCGTCGACCTCTACCGCCAAATCCTGCGCCGCCATCTGCCGGCGCTCTTTCCGGGAACGTCGTTCGCATTCCTGCCCGGCGACATCACCGCCAAGATCCTCGATTTCGGCTTGCCCTCGCCGCTCGACGTGCAGGTGATCGGACGCGACACCGCCGCGAACTACGAGTACGCCAAGCTGCTGCTCGGACATATCAGGCGCATTCCGGGTATCGCCGACGCGCGCATCCAGCAGGCTTTCGGCGCCCCCACGCTGCGAATCGCCACGTCGCGCGCCTTCGCGCTGCGCACCAACCTGACCGAAGCCGACGTCGCCCACAACGCGTTGGCGAGCCTGTCGGGGTCCGGACAGACCGCCCCCAGCTTCTGGCTGAACAACAAGAATGGCGTCTCCTACCTCGTCAACCTGCAGACGCCGCAGGACCAGCTCGCAACGATGAACGACCTCGAGACCATCCCGGTCGACAACGGCAACGGCAATCCCGCCGACCGCACGCAGCTTCTCGGTGCATTGGGCGGAATCAGCCAAGGGGGATCGCCGCTTGTCGTCTCCCACGAGAGCATCATCCCGACGATCGACATCTATGCGTCCAACGCCGGCCGCGACCTCGGCGCCGTCAGCGATGCGGTCGGCCGTGCGATCGCCGCCACCGCCGGCAAGCTGCCGCACGTGTCCCGCGTCGAGGTGCGCGGCCAGGCCGAGACGATGACGAGCGCCTACTCGCAGCTTCTGTTCGGCCTCGTCCTGTCGGTGGCCCTCGTCTATCTGATCATCGTGGCGAACTTCCAGTCCTGGCTTGATCCTTTCATCATCATCACCGCCTTGCCCGCAGCACTCGCCGGCATCGTGTGGGCCTTGTTCATCACCCACACCACGCTGTCGGTGCCCGCACTCACCGGCGCGATCCTGTGCATGGGTGTCGCCACCGCCAACTCGATCCTCGTCATCTCGTTCGCCCGCGAGGCACTGGCGGTTCACGGCGACGCGGCGCGCGCGGCGGTCGACGCCGGCTACTCCCGCGTCCGTCCGGTCCTGATGACGGCGCTCGCGATGATCGTCGGCATGCTGCCGATGTCGATCAGCAACTCGCAGAACGCGCCGCTCGGACGCGCGGTGATGGGCGGCCTGGTCGTGGCCACGATCGCCACCCTGCTCTTCGTGCCGGCCGTGTTTGCGCTGCTGCACGCGAAGCCGAAGGGCGCGCCTGAAGCGGCGAGGGAGAAATTGGCCTGATGCGCCGGATCAAGACGTGGCTGTTCTGCCTGCTGCTGCTGCTGGCAGTCCTCGCCGGCTGGGGGATCTGGCAGCGGCATGCGAGCGTCACCGCACTCGCGATCGAAGCAGACGAGGGCGCGGTGCCGTCCGTCGCCGTGGTCTCGCCGAGCCGGGGTCCCGCGACGCGCGACCTCGTTCTGCCGGGTGACGTGCACGCCTGGTATCAGGCGCCGATGTTCGCCCAGGTCACCGGCTACGTGCAGGGCTGGTACAAGGATTACGGCTCGCCGGTGAAGGCGGGGGATGTGCTGGCGACGATCGATACGCCAAGCCTCGACGAGCAGGTGGCCGAAGCGCGCGCTCAGCTCGAAGTGGCGCAAGCCAATTTCGAACTCGCGAAGGTCACCGCCGGCCGATACCAGAAGCTCTCGGGCACGCAGGCCGTCGCCGAGCAGGATGTCGACGTGAAGGTGGCGACCGCACGCGCGCAGAAAGCGCAGGTCGATGCGGCCCAGGCTCATCTGGGTGCGCTCCAGGCGCAGGAACGCTTCAAGCGGGTCGTGGCACCGTTCAATGGGGTGGTGACGGCGCGGCTGACCGATGTCGGGGACTATGTCAACGCCGGCGGCGGCGACTCCGGCGCGTCGCGTCAGGAACTGTTCAGCGTCGCCGACATCCACGCGCTTCGTGTCTTCGTGTCGGTGCCACAGGATTATTCGGCGTTTCTGGTGCACGGCGTGACCGCGACATTGACGCTGCCGCAATTTCCGGACCGCACGTTCGCCGCCCGCATCCTGGGCAACGCCCAGGCCGTCAACGAGCAATCGCGCACCGTGCTCACCGAACTCACCGTCGAAAATCCGGCTCACGTCATCCTGCCCGGCGCCTTCGCCAGCGTGACATTCCATGTCCCGCTCGACCGGAACATCCTCATCGTTCCCGAACAATCCCTGCTGTTCCGCTCGCGCGGGATGGAGGTGGCGATCGTGGGCGCCGACGGCAAAGTTCACCTGCAGAAGGTCACCTTGGGCCTCAATTTCGGCCCCACCGTGCAGATTGTCGGCGGCCTGCAACCGGCCGACCGCCTGATCGCCAACCCGTCGCTCGGGCTGGTCGAAGGCGAGATGGTGCGCGTCGTCGACGTGCCAGCCCAGAACGCCAACGACGAGAACGAGGGCGCCTCCTCCGCTCCGAACAAGTCATGAGCCGACATCCGAGGCTGCTCGCCGCCTGCGTGCTCGCAGGCGGCCTCTCCGGCTGCGACCTCGCCGCTTCCTACCGGGCGCCGTCGATGGCGCTCCCCGACGGCTACCAGGGCCACGGGCCCTGGCAGGTCGCCCATCCGAGCGACACGATGCCGCGCGGACCCTGGTGGGAACTCTATGGCAATCGGACGCTGGACCAGCTCGAACGCGAGTTGCCCGCCAATCCCGACCTCAAGGCCGCCGCCGAAAGCTTCACCCAGGCGCGCGACATCGCGGCCGAAGCGGAGTCGGGCCTCTATCCGCAACTCGGCGCCGGCTACTCGATGTCGGAAAATCGCCAGTCGGTGAACCGCCTGTTCCGCTCGCCGACCAACTTCCCGCTCGAGCAATCCCTGGTCAGCGCCGACCTCGCCGCCTCGTGGGAGATCGACATATGGGACCGGATCACCAACGCGGCGCGCGCGCGCAAGCGCGTCGCGCAATCGGTCGCCGCCGATGTCGCATCGTTCGATCTGAGCCTGCAGGCCGAACTCGCCGATGACTACATCGCACTCCGCGGCCTCGACGGCGATGCCCGGGTCTACGAGCAGACCATCGGCTTCTACAGCAAGGCGGTCTCGATCACCCAGCTCCGCCTGGCCGACAAGATCGGCTCGGCGCTCGATGTCGGGCGTGCGCAATCCCAGCTCGCGTCCGCGCAGGCGGCCTTGCTCGACATCATCGCCCGGCGCGCGCTGCTGCAGCACGCGATCGCGAGCCTGATCGGCGTGCCGGCCAGCAGCTTCTCGCTGCCGCCGCAGCAGGACGCCATCCTCGCCGAGCCGGCCATTCCCGCCGGGCTCCCCTCGGCCCTGCTGCAGCGACGGCCGGACGTGGCAGCCTCGGAACGCCTGATGGCGGCGGCGAACGCCTCGATCGGCGTCGCGCGGGCCGCCTTCTATCCCAACGTCTCGCTGGGCGCGACCGCGGGCTTCGTCGCCCGCAGCTTCGATCTCGTCAGCCTGCCCAACAGCATGTGGTCGGTCGGCATGTCGCTTGCCGAGCCGCTGTTCCAGGGCGGCCTGCGTACCGCCGTGCTCCAGCAGGCGAAGTCCGCCTACGCCCAGACCCGCGACGGCTACCGCGCCACCGTGCTCGCGGCCGACCAGGACGTGGAGGACCAGCTCTCGAGCGTCCGCCTGCTGTCCCAGGAAGCCGCGCGCGACCAGGAGGCCGTGGCTGCCGCCGCGAGCGTCCAGAACCTCGCGCTGCAGCTCTACACCGCGGGCGCGGACAACTACCTCAGCGTCGTCGTGGCCCAGGTCACCGCCCTGACCAGCGGGATCACCCAGGTCGACACCCAGACCCGCGCGCTCCAGGCCTCGATCAACCTGATCCGCGCGCTCGGCGGCGGCTGGAGCACAGCGCAACTGCCGACGGAGAAGGAAATCCGCCCGTTCGATCCGCTCGTTCCCGGTTGAGGCCCGCTGCCCGAACCATCGTCAGGACATGGTGGATACGAAATACATCCCAAATAGGGGATGTAAATCCGGTGACCAATCATGGCAGACACTGACGCCTACGCCCTGCAGAACTCGGACCTGAACCGCTTCCTCTATGCCGACATCGGGATCGAGGCGAGCGGCATGACGCTGAGCGTCCTGTCCATCCTGGCGCGGCGAGGTCTCGATCCATGGCAGGAGGCAGCCCGGCTCGCCAGGATGCCGCCGGTGGCCGCCACCGACGGGCTGGCGACCATGATCGCGACCATCCCTGCCGGTCTCTGGTCGGCACCCGACGCTGCCCAGATCGCCGCGCGACTGGTCCGGTTGCTTCCCGGCCGCGGCGAGGCGGTGCCGGCAGCCGCGTCCCGTCGGACGCAACAATCCTTCAACGACCGTTGGCGTTCGCTCCTGCCGGGTCGAGCCATGTCCTCGCGGACGCTCGGGATGCCCGCTTCGGAGGCGAAGCGCGGCTGGCTGCTGGTCGGCTTGCTGGCGCTGCTGCTCGCCGGTCTCACGCTCGGTCTGCCCCATCATCGGCAGGCGCCCGCCGCCGCGACCCAGACGCACATCACGCACCACGGCGCATCGCCGAGCCGATAACGGGTCGCGGCGCCACGAACCCGACCGCCGGCCACGTGTTACCGACCGGCGGCGGGAGGAGCGGGATGTCAGCGACGACCACGGATGGGATGCTCGAACGGATCGGCCTGCCGCGTTTCCTCTTCTGGGGCTTTGTCGGCACGCTCCTGTTCATGATCGGCGACGGCGTCGAGAGCGCCTATCTCTCCCCGTTCCTCGTCCATCGCGGCATCGATGAACATGCGGTCGCGATCCTGGTCACCGTCTACGGCGTCGCCGCCGCGATCTCGTCGTGGCTGTCCGGCGCCCTGTCGGACATGATCGGACCGAAACGCGTGATGATGATCGGGGTCGCGATCTGGGTCGTGTTCCAGGTCCTGTTCCTGACCTTCGCCATTCCCGCCACCAGCTACCCGCTGATGATCCTGTTCTACGGCTTGCGCGGCTTCGGCTACCCGCTGTTCACTTTCGGCTTCCTGATCTGGATCGTGGTGACCGTCCATCCCTCGCGCCTCGGGTCCGCCGTCGGCTGGTTCTGGTTCGCCTTCACCGGCGGCCTGCCGACGCTCGGCTCGCTCGTCGCGCGCGGCGCCATCCCGGTCGTCGGCACCTACCTGACCCTGTGGCTGGCGCTCGGGCTGGTGATCATCGGCGCTGCCGTCGCGATCTTCGGGATCGCCGACACGCGCGGCGGCGAGCGCCAGGAGGGCGCGTCGGATCATCCGTTCCGGACCCTGCTGCAGAGCTTCACCATCATGCGCACCCACCCGAAGGTCGGGCTCGGCTGCATCGTGCGCGCGATCAACACGTCGGCCGAGTTCGGCTTTCTGGTGATGCTGCCGATCTACTTCACCAAGACGCTGCATTTCACGCTCGCGCAGTGGCTGGAAGTCACCACCTGCATCTTCGCGAGCAACATCGTGGGCAATCTTCTCTCCGGCGTGGTCAGCGACCGGCTCACCTGGCGCCGCACCATCGTGCTGGTCGGCGGCCTTGGCTGCGCGGTCTCCACGCTCGTTCTCTATTACGTGCCGACCCGCTTCGGCCCGGACGGCATGGCGCTCACCCTGGCGGCCGGCGCCTTCTACGGCCTGACGCTCGCAGGCTACGTCCCGCTCTCCGCGCTGATGCCCTACCTCGCGCCCGAGGATAAGCCGGCCGCAATGTCGATGCTCAATCTCGGCGCCGGCGCCTCGGTCTGGATCGGACCCGCGATCGTCGCCTCCTTCCAGGGCCTGGTCGGTGTTCTCGGCGTGATGTGCATCTATTCCGCGATCTATCTCGCGAGCGCCGTCATCGCGTCCTTCCTCACGCTCGACCCGGATGTCGAGGCCCAGGTCGCCGCCGACCGCGAATCCGGCGCCCTCGTCGCCGGACATTGAGGACGATCAGGCGGCGCCGAGCTCCGCCGAGATGTTCCGCGCCGCGTCGCGCACGCGCGTGCCCAGCACGGCGAGGCTGCCGTCCTCGATCCGCGCCATCGGCCCCGAGACCGAGACCGCGCCGAGAACATTGCCGCCCTCGTCGAGAACCGGGGCCGCGAGGCAGCGCAGTCCCACCGAATGTTCCTCGTCGTCGAGCGCATAACCATCCAGGCGCGCCCGAACCAGATCGGCCCGCAGCCGCTCGGGCGAGGTGATCGTCTTGACCGTGAGCCGCGGCATTCCGTGCCGATGCAGGATCTTCGACACGATGCGGTCGGGCAACGCCGACAGGATCGCCTTGCCGACGCCCGAGCAGTGCAGCGGCACCCGCGAGCCTGGCCGCGCGAAGGCGCGCATCATCTGCCGGCATTCAACCTGCGCGAGATAGACCGCCTCGCCCTCGTCCTCCACCGCAAGATTGACCGTCTCGCCGCAGGCCTCCATCAGCCGGCGCATCGGCGCCCTGGCCAGCCCCACGAGGCTGCGCGTCCTGGTGAACGCGCAGCCGGCGATGAACGCCTGCACGCCCACCGACCAGGTCCTTCCATCCGGATCGAACCGGACATAGCGTTCCTGTTCGAGCGTCGTCAGCAGCCGGTGCGCCGTCGAGGACGCAAGCCCGACCTGCTGGGCGAGTTCGGTCAACGTCACCCGCCCGTCCGGCGCCTCCGCGATCCGGTTCAGCAACGCGAGTGCGCGCGACAGCGACTGCACCCGATCCTCGCCTGCATCCACCGTCCGCACCAGATGGAACTCCGCAACGTGCTGTTCCGACTAACGAAACCGCGTCTGTTTCCGACATACGGGATAAGTCCCGCAAAAATGCCTCGCGCGTTTACTGTCCGTCAACGACATCGAGAAACGACGGAGGACCAATGGCCATCATGAAGGCGATCGAAGCGGCCGTCCGTGTTCTCGAGCGCGAGGGCGTCACCGTCGCGTTCGGCGTCCCGGGTGCTGCGATCAATCCGCTCTATGCGGCACTCCGGGCCGCCGGGTCGATCCGCCACATCCTCGCGCGCCACGTCGAGGGCGCCTCGCATATGGCCGACGGCTACACCCGCGCGGTGGCCGGCAATATCGGCGTCTGCATCGGCACGTCCGGCCCCGCCGGCACCGACATGATCACCGGCCTCTACACCGCGATGGCCGACTCGATCCCGATCCTCTGCATCACCGGCCAGGCGGCGCGCGCGAAGCTGCACAAGGAGGATTTCCAGGCGGTCGACATCGAGACCATCGCGGCCGCCGTCACCAAATGGTCGGTCACCGTGCGCGAGCCCGCCCAGGTGCCGCGTGCCTTCCAGCAGGCATTCCACATCATGCGTTCCAGCCGTCCCGGGCCGGTGCTGATCGACCTGCCGATCGACGTCCAGATCGCCGAGATCGAATTCGACCTCGACACCTACGAGCCCCTGCCCGTGATGCGGCCGGCCGCCAATCGCGCGCAGGCGCTGCGCGCGCTCGCGATGCTCAACGCCGCCGACCGGCCCCTGATCATCGCCGGCGGCGGCATCGTCAACGCCGACGCCCATGACCTGCTGGTCGAATTCGCCGAACTCACCGGCGTGCCCGTCGTCCCGACCCTGATGGGCTGGGGCACCATCCCCGACGACCACGACCTGATGGCCGGCATGGTCGGCCTGCAGACCAGCCATCGCTACGGCAACGCGAACTTCCTGCAATCCGACCTGATCCTCGGCATCGGCAACCGCTGGGCCAACCGCCATACCGGTTCGATCGAGGTCTATACCAAGGGGCGCCGCTTCATCCATGTCGATATCGATCCGATGCAGATCGGCCGCGTGTTCGCGCCCGACCTCGGCATCGTCTCCGACGCGGGTGCCGCGTTGCACGTCCTCGTCGAGGTCGCGCGCGAGATGGGACGGGACGGCCTCTTGCCCGACCGGCGCGAATGGTCGGCCGCCTGCCTGCACCGCAAGAACAACATGCTGCGACGTACCCACTACGACGACGTCCCGCTCAAGCCCCAGCGCGTCTACCAGGAAATGAACGAGAGCCTCGATCGCGACACCTGCTATGTCAGCACCATCGGCCTGTCGCAGATCGCCGGCGCCCAGTTCCTGCACGTCTACCGCCCGCGCCACTGGATCAATTGCGGCCAGGCCGGCCCGCTCGGCTGGACGCTTCCCGCGGCGCTCGGCGTGCGCGCGGCCGATCCCGAGCGCCGCATCGTCGCCCTCTCCGGCGACTACGATTTCCAGTTCATGATCGAGGAACTCGCCGTCGGCGCGCAGCACAAGCTGCCCTACCTGCACATCGTGGTGAACAACGCCTACCTCGGCCTGATCCGGCAGTCGCAGCGCGGCTACAAGATGGATTTCGAGGTCAGCCTCGCCTTCGAGAACGTCAACTCGCCCGCCGAGGACGGTTCGCGCGGCGTCGATCACGTCGTGGTCGCCGAGGGCCTCGGCTGCAAGGCGATCCGTGTCACCAGTCCCAACCAGTTCAAGGAGGCTTTCGCCCGGGCGCACGCGCTGATGGAGGAACACCAGGTGCCGGTGGTCCTCGAATTCATCCTCGAACGCGTCACCAATGTCGCGATGGGAACCGAACTCGACAACGTCGGCGAGTTCGAGGACATACTGTGCCTCGACCCCTCGATCTCGCTGCGCGGCAGCCAGGAAATCACCGCGTGATCGGCGCCAGCTGCGAACCGGTCTGCTGACCCTGCATGCAGCCGGGCACTCTCCTGCGACGGATGTTCGACGCGGCGGTCCGGGCCGCCTCGCCGTCAGCCTGTCTTCCACCGCATCTGCCGCCGCCGCCATCGGGCCGCACGCTCGTCGTCGGCGCCGGCAAGGCAGCCGCCGCGATGGCGCAGGCCGTCGAGCGTCACTGGCCGGCAAGCGAACCTCTCTCCGGCCTGGTCGTCACCCGCTACGGCCACGGCGTGGGTCCGCTCGCCCGGATCGAAACCCTCGAAGCGAGCCACCCGGTCCCCGACGAGGCAGGGCAGCTCGCCGCTCGGCGCATGTTGTCCGCGGTCGCCGAACTCGGCGCCGACGACCTGCTGCTATGCCTGATCTCGGGCGGCGGCTCGTCGCTGCTGGCACTCCCGGCGCCCGGCATCACGCTGGCCGACAAGCAGGCCGTCAATCGCATCCTGCTGCGCAGCGGCGCCTCGATCCACGACATCAACAGCGTCCGCAAGCACCTCTCCGCCATCAAGGGCGGCCGCCTGGCCGCCGCGGCGTCGCCGGCCCGGATCGTCTCGCTGCTCATCTCCGACGTGCCGGGTGACGATCCATCGGTCATCGCCTCGGGTCCGACCGTCCCCGACCGCGGCACCCGCGCGGATGCGATCGCGATCCTCGAACGCACCGGCATGCCCATCCCCGCCTCAGTCGCCGCTTGGCTCCGCCATCCGGACGCCGAGACCCCCAAGCCGGGCGACCCGGCCTTCGACCGCGCCGAGACGCGTCTGATCGCGACCCCGCAGGCCTCCCTCGAGGCCGCCGCCGCCGTCGCGCGCGAAGCCGGCATCCTGCCCGTCATCCTCGGCGACGCGATCGAGGGCGAGGCAACCGACGTCGCCCGCGTGCTCGGCGCGATCGCGCGCCAATGCGCGCGCCATGGCCAGCCCGCCGCCCCGCCCTGCGTGCTGATCTCCGGCGGCGAGACCACCGTCACCGTCCGAGGCGAGGGGCGGGGCGGCCGCAACGCGGAGTTCCTGCTCGGCCTTGCCGTCTCGCTCGCCGGCTATCCCGCCATCCATGCCATCGCCTGCGACACCGACGGGATCGACGGCAGCGAGGACAATGCGGGCGCCATCCTCGCCCCGGACAGCCTCGCGCGCGCCGCCCGCCTCGGGCTGAACGCCAAGGCCATGCTCGCCGACAATGACGGCCATTCTTTCTTCGCCGCCCTCGACGATCTCGTTGTCACCGGCCCGACACGCACGAATGTAAACGACTTCCGCGCCATCCTGATCGACCGGTAGACGCCGGCCCACGACAAGAACAAGGGAACGTCGATGCTGACCATGCCGCATCCCGACCAGTCCGTGCTCCATCGCCGGGCCTCCATCGTGGCCGCACTCCGCCAGATCGTCCCCGGCGAAGGGGTGATCGATGGCGAGACAGGCAGGCGCGCCTACGAGAGTGACGGCCTGACCGCCTACCGGACGCTGCCGATGGTCGTGGTCCTGCCCGAGACCACCGCCCAGATCGTGGCCATCCTGCGCTACTGCGCCGCCAGCAAGGTCAAGATCGTCCCGCGCGGCGCCGGCACCTCGCTCTCCGGCGGCGCGCTGCCGCTCGCCGACGGCGTCCTCCTCGCCCTGGGCAAGTTCAACCGCATCCTCGACATCGACATCGCCAATCGCTGCGTCGTGGCCCAGCCCGGCGTCACCAATCTCGGCATCACCCATGCGGTCCAGGACCAGGGCTTCTATTACGCCCCCGACCCGTCGAGCCAGATCGCCTGCTCCATCGGCGGCAACGTCGCCGAGAACTCCGGCGGCGTGCACTGCCTGAAATACGGCCTGACCACCAACAACGTCATCGGCCTCGAGATCGTCACCATGGACGGCGAGGTCGTCCGTCTCGGCGGCAAGCATTTCGACGCCGCCGGCTACGACCTGCTCGGCCTGATGGTCGGCTCCGAGGGCCTGCTCGGAGTCGTCACCGAGGTCACCGTCCGCATCCTGCCCAAGCCCCCCGGCGCGCGCGCGCTGCTGATCGGCTTCCCCGACACCACCAGTGCCGCCGAATGCGTGGCAAGCATCATCGGCCAGGGCATCATCCCTGGCGGGATGGAGATGATGGACCGGCTCGCGACCGAGGCCGCCGAGGCGTTCGTCCATGCCGGCTATCCGCTCGACGCCGAGGCCGTGCTGATCGTCGAGCTCGACGGCTGCGAGGCCGAGGTCGACCACCTCGTCGACCGCGTCGACGCGATCGCGATCGATCATCGGGCGAGCTCGATCCGCGCCAGCCGATCCGAGGAGGAACGTCTGCTGTTCTGGGCCGGCCGCAAGGCCGCCTTCCCGGCCGTCGGCCGCATCTCGCCCGACTATTACTGCATGGACGGCACCATCCCGCGCAAACGGCTGAGCGAGGTGCTCGCACGGATGAAGCAGATGGAGGCGCAGCACGGCCTGCGCTGCGCCAACGTCTTTCATGCCGGCGACGGCAACCTCCATCCGCTGATCCTCTACGACGCCAACAAGCCGGGCGAGCTCGAACGCGCCGAGGAGTTCGGCCATGACATCCTCCGGCTCTGCGTCGAGGTCGGCGGCGTGCTGACCGGCGAACACGGTGTCGGCGTCGAGAAGCGCGACCTGATGGACACGATGTTCACCCCGACCGACCTCGATCAGCAGATGCGGCTCAAATGCGCCTTCGACCCGGACAGCCTGCTCAACCCCGGCAAGGTGTTCCCCAACCTGTGCCGCTGCGCCGAGATGGGCCGCGTCCATGTCCATGGCGGCGCGACGCGCTTCCCGGAACTGCCCAGGTTTTGACCGCGCTCCGTCCCGCGGACGCCGAGGAAGCCAGGCGGGCGATCGAATGGGCCGTCGGTGACAACCAGACCCTCGAGATCGTGGCCGGCGGCAGCAAGCGCCGGCTCGGACGCCCGGCGCCGACCGATCATGTCCTGGCACTCGACCGCATCGCCGGCATCGTCGACTACGAGCCCTCCGAACTGGTGCTGACAGCACGCGCCGCGACCCCGATCGCCGAGATCGAGGCCCTGCTCGATGCCAGCCACCAGACGCTGGCCTTCGAGCCGCCGGACTGGTCCGGCCTCCTCGGCCGCTGTTTCCCCACCCTCGGCGGCGTCATCGCCACCAACGCCGCCGGCCCGCGCCGCGTCCGCGCCGGCGCGCCGCGCGACCATTTCCTCGGCTTCTCGGCCATCAATGGCTGGGGCGAGGCCTGGAAGGCGGGCGGCAAGGTCGTCAAGAACGTCACCGGCTACGACATGTGCAAGCTCCAGGCGGGGGCTTTCGGCACCCTCTCGGTGCTGACCGAACTCTCCGTTCGCGTCATGCCCAAGCCCGAATCCGCCTGCACGCTCCTCCTCTCCGGTCTCGACGACGAGGGCGCCGTCGCCCTGATGGCACGCGCGCTCAACACGCCGCACGAGGTCTCGGCCGCTGCCCACAATCCCGGATCCGGGCTGACCGCGCTCCGCCTTGAGGGACCCGCGCCCTCGGTCGCCTTCCGGGCGGATGCGCTCGCGCATCTGCTCGGCCCGATCGCAGAGCGGCTCGACGCCACCGACACCGACCGCTTCTGGTCCGGCATCGGCGCGGTCCGCCCCCTCCCGAAGCCTGGACTCGAAACCGGCGACCGCTGTCTCTGGCGTCTGTGCCCGACGCCTTCCGAAGCGCCGCAAATCGTCCGGCGGATCCGAGCATCCCTCCCGTCCGCCGACGCCCTCTACGACTGGGGCGGCGGCCTTGTCTGGCTCGGCCTCGAGACCGGGGACGCCGGCCCGGACGCGGGTGCCGCGGTCGTGCGTGCGGCTCTCCGCCACGGCCACGCCACCCTGTTCGTGGCCCCTGACGCGATACGCGAGGCCGTCGCCGTGTTCGAACCCGAGCCCGCCCCGCTCGACGCATTGAGTCGCCGGATCAAGGAGGGCTTCGACCCGCATCTCATCCTCAATCCCGGCCGCCTCCGGAAGGAACGCTAGCCTCATGCAGACCAGCTTCTCCCCGGCCCAGCTCGCCGACCCCGCGATGGCGAGCTCGGAAAAGATCCTGCGCACCTGCGTCCATTGCGGCTTCTGCACCGCGACCTGTCCCACCTACGTCCTGCTCGGCGACGAGCTCGACAGCCCGCGCGGCCGCATCACCCTGATCAAGGAGATGCTCGAGAACGACCGTCCGGCGGACGCCACCACGGTCAAGCACATCGACCGCTGCCTCTCCTGCCTCTCCTGCATGACCACCTGCCCGTCGGGCGTGAACTACATGCATCTCGTCGACCACGCCCGCGCGCACATCGAGCGGACCTACCGGCGCCCGTTGCGCGAGCGCCTGCACCGCCGTCTGCTCGCCCTCGTGCTGCCGCGCCCGAAACTGTTCCGCCTGTCGCTGATCGCGTCATCGCTCGCCAAGCCGGCCGCCCGCCTCATGCCGCGCCCGCTCCGCACCATGCTCGACTTGGCGCCACGGCGCGTGCCCCGCGCGAGCCTCACCGACCGCCCGCAGATCTTCCCCTCGATCGGCCCGCGCACCCGTCGCGTCGCCCTGCTGACCGGCTGCGCCCAGAAGGCGCTCGCGCCACAGATCAACGAGGCGACCATCCGCCTGCTGACCCGCCACGGCTGCGAGGTGATCGTCTCGGCGAGCGGCTGCTGCGGCGCGCTCACCCACCATCTCGGCCAGGGCGGCCACGACTATGCGCGCGCCAACATCGAAGCCTGGAGCCGCGAGCCGGACCTCGACGCCATCGTCGTCAATGCCTCGGGCTGCGGCACGATGGTCAAGGATTACGGCTTCATGTTCCGCGACGACGCGGCGCTGGCCGGACCGGCCGCCCGCATCTCCGCGCTCGCCCGCGACATCACCGAGCTCATGACCGAGATCGGCCTGCTGCCGCCCACGATCACGACCGGCCAGCGCGTCGCCTACCACAGCGCCTGCTCGCTGCAGCACGGCCAGCAGATCAGTCTCCAACCCAAGCGCCTGCTCGCCGCCGCCGGGTTCGAGGTCGTCGACGTGCCGGAGGGCCATCTGTGCTGCGGCTCGGCCGGCACCTACAACATCCTGCAGCCCGAGATCGCGACCGCTCTGCGCGACCGCAAGGTCGTCAACATCGAGGCAACCGGACCCGACCTGATCGCCACCGGCAACATCGGCTGCATCACCCAGATCGCCTCGGGCACGCGCGTGCCCGTCGTTCACACCGTGGAGTTGCTCGACTGGGCGACCGGGGGCCCGCGCCCGCGCCTCTGAAAAAAATCGGGGTTCTGTTACGGACGCGAAGCGTAACAAGCGATCAAAGACACAGGCACAATCGCGGTCCATTCCGCCAGCATAAGCGTTGCACCACATGCGCCTGAACACGGACGAGGCGGTCGAATATTTGGACAAGCACGCGAATGGTCATTCGCTCGGCGAATGCGCGCTTTACATCCGACGCGCCATATAAGCGGGAGGGATAGACATCGAGCCGCATCCCGTGTCGGCCAAGGATTACGGACCGTATCTGAGGAACAACGGTTTCTCACCCGTTCCTGCAGGCGGTTATCGTCCACGCAGGGGCGACGTTGTCGTCATCCAGAACTATCCCGGCGGCAATCCGAACGGTCACATCGCGATGTACGACGGTCATCAATGGGTGTCGGACTTCACGCAGCAGGACATCTGGGCCGGACCTGGCTACCGACAACACAAGCCCGCCGCCCAGGTTTTTCGCCCATGAGGACGATCCTCACGTTCCTCATCTTGTTGGGACAACCGATTGTCGCGGCCAGTGCAACATCCCGCGACGCTCGCACCTTCATCCTCGACCTCTACCGAACCTATAGCGGCTCGGACCGCGTCAGTCCGCTAGATCCCGCAATGCTCGACCGAACGTTCTCCCCGCCCTTGTCAGCGCTCATCAGAACTGACCAGACGCAAAAGCCTGGCAACGTCGGCAGACTTGACACCGATCCGGTATGCGATTGCCAGGACCCTGACGGTCTCAAGCTTCTTGACGTGACCGTTCAAACCATCGGGACCGGACAAGCCAAGGCGAAGGTCACATTCCAGCTCGGGATGGTCATCAAAGCCGTCCGCCTCAGGCTCTTGGAAACCGGGAATGGCTGGCGGATCGATGACGTATCGAGTCCGGATATACACAGTCTGCAAGACTTTCTTTCCGCCAGATGATCCCTCGAGCGTCGGTGGAATATCCGCAGCCAGTCCTTGTAAGGGCCGCCGATAAAGCCTGACATCGAGATCGCGCTGGGCGACCGAGGTCGCCCAGATCAGGCGCGCAGCGCCAGAACAAACCGCCGATTGAGAGGCCCGGTTATCGGGATCGAGACGACGGCAAGCCGAAAGGGCGATCCCCCCAATCCAGGAGCCCGTCGCCGGCGCCGTAACGCGCAGGCTGACCTTGACGCGGTCACCCCACGGGGCTAATTCCCCGCCTTTCCGGAACGCGGGAGACCAGCCCTGCGGGCGCGAGCCTGCGGGTTGCGTCGCATGAACCGCGGTCCTCCTCGTGAGGGAGCGCCAGCGTGGCCAAGAAGATCGTCGGTTACATCAAGTTGCAGATACCGGCCGGCAAGGCGAACCCGTCGCCGCCGGTGGGTCCGGCGCTCGGCCAGCGAGGCTTGAACATCATGGCCTTCGTCAAGGAGTTCAACGCGGTCACCCAGGGCATGGAGCCCGGCATGCCGGTTCCCGTCGTCATCACCGCGTTCGGCGATCGCACCTTCACCTTCGTGATGAAGACGCCGCCCAACACCTATTTCCTGATGAAGGCGGCCAAGATCCAGAAGGGCAGCCCGACCGTCGGCAAGGGGACGACGATCGGCTCGGTCACGATGACGCAGTTGCGCGAGATCGCCGCCCAGAAGATGGTCGACATGAACGCCAATTCGGTCGAGGGCGCCGTCAGCATGCTCGCCGGGTCCGCTCGTTCGATGGGCCTCGCCGTGGTGGAGGGCTGATCATGGCCCACGCCAAGCGCCTGAAGTCGGCCTACGCCAGCTTCGACAAGACCCGCGCCTATCCGCTCCCCGAGGCGATCGACCTCATCAGGAACGGCGCGCGGGCGAAGTTCGACGAGACTGTCGAGATCTCGCTCGCGCTCGGCATCGACCCGCGTCACGCCGACCAGATGGTGCGCGGCCTGCTCAGCCTGCCGCGCGGCACCGGCAAGACCCTTCGCGTGGGCGTCTTCGCCCGCGGTCCGAAGGCCGAGGAGGCGCTGGCCGCCGGCGCCGACGTGGTGGGCGCCGACGATCTCGCCGAAAAGGTGCAGGCCGGCGACATCGGGTTCGATCGCTGCATCGCCACCCCGGACATGATGGCTCTCGTCGGCCGGCTGGGAAAAATCCTCGGGCCGCGCGGCCTGATGCCCAATCCGCGTCTCGGCACCGTCACCATGGACGTTCGCGGTGCCATCACCGCCGCCAAGTCCGGCCAGGTCGAATACCGCGCCGAGAAGGCCGGCATCGTGCACGCCGGCATCGGCAAGGCGAGCTTCGAGCCCGACGCGCTGGCCGAGAACATCCGCGCCTTCGTCGACGCGATCCAGAAGGCCAAGCCCACGGGCGCCAAGGGGACCTACCTCAAGCGCGTGTCGCTGAGTTCGACCATGGGCCCTGGCGTCTCCGTCGACGTCGCCTCGCTCGCCGCCTGAACCAGAGATTCGCCGCACGCCAGTGCGGCGCGCAGGAGGCCGGCCCAGACGGGTCCGGTCCTCCGTCCTGTCCGAGACCGCACGTGAGCCGGCCAGAACCGGGTCTTAAACGGGGGCAACCCCGGCGGGTGGGAGACGGGGTCGGAACCCTGGTGGTTCCTTCTTCCGGACAGGCGAACCGGATGCGCGGACACCCGCGCGTCCAGAAGGGAACCGGTCCTCCGCATCTTGAAGCGGCGGACCAACCAACGGAGACGGGATTTGGACCGTACGGAGAAGCGCGAGTTCGTCTCGATGCTTGCCGCCGTCTTCGCCGAGACGTCGATGGTGGTCGTCACCCGTAATGACGGGCTGACGGTCGCGCAGGTGACGGATCTGCGGAGGCGGATGCGAGCCGCGGGCGCGAACTACAAGGTCGCGAAGAACCGGCTCGCCAATCTGGCTCTGGATGGGACCCGGTTCGACGGCATCATGCCATTGCTGAGGGGACCGACCGCGCTGGCGTGGTCGCACGACCCCGTAGCCGTGGCCAAGGCTGCCATCGAGTTCGCCAAGACCAACGAAAAGCTCGTCGTGCTCGGCGGCGCCCTCGGAACCCAGACGCTCAACGCGGATGGGATCAAGGCGCTCGCCGACCTGCCGTCGCTCGACACGCTGCGCGCTCAGCTGGTGGGGCTTCTCGCCACGCCCGCCACACGGATCGCATGCGTGCTGCAGGCGCCGGCCGCGGGCCTCGCGAGGGTCTTCGGGGCCTATGCCAGGAAGGATGAAGCGACCGAAGCGGCCGAGGCCGCCTGACCCACCGCGGGTTTGCGGCCGACGTCAAGTGAAAGTTGATCGCAGGCCGGTGGAACCGGCTTGCAAGAGACGCACCAGGGTTTAGATAAGGACATACAGAATGGCTGACCTATCGAAGATCGTCGACGAGCTGTCGACGCTGACCGTCCTCGAGGCGGCGGAGCTGACGAAACTTCTCGAGGAGAAGTGGGGCGTATCCGCGGCCGCGCCGGTTGCCGCGGCCGCACCGGCCGGCGGTGCAGCGGCTCCAGCCACGCCGGTGGAGGAGCAGACCGAGTTCACGGTCATCCTCACCAAGGCCGGCGAAAAGAAGATCAACGTCATCAAGGAAATCCGCACCATCACCGGTCTTGGGCTGAAGGAAGCCAAGGACCTGGTCGAGGGCGCGCCCAAGACCGTCAAGGAGGGCGTGAACAAGGATGAGGCAGCGAAGCTGAAGAAGATGCTTGAGGATCAGGGCGCTTCTGTCGAAGTCAAATGATCCGCGGTGCGTCGTCCCCTTGGGGCGATGCACCGACCGACATGGCAGGGCGGGAATCGAGCGTCGGTTCCCGCCCGCCCGCCGTTGTGGCGTAGAGAACCGTTGCGCAGAAGATGGGGCAGGGCATGAACGCAATCAGCAAGTCGTTCACGGGGCAGAAGCGCATCCGCAAGAGCTTCGGGCGCATCCCCGAGGTCGCACCCATGCCGAACCTGATCGACGTGCAGCGGTCCTCCTACGAAGGTTTCCTCCAGAAGGACACCGCCCCTGACAGCCGCACCCAGACCGGGCTGCAGGAGGTCTTCCGCAGCGTCTTCCCGATCAACGACTTCGCCGGCCGCGGCCGGCTCGAGTTCGTCTATTACGAGCTCGAGGACCCGAAATACGACGTCGAGGAATGCATCCAGCGCGGCCTGACCTATGCCGCGCCGCTCAAGGTCATCCTCCGCCTGATCGTCTGGGATGTCGACGAGGATACCGGCAGCCGGTCGATCCGCGACATCAAGGAGCAGCCTGTCTACATGGGCGACATGCCGCTCATGACCGACAACGGCACCTTCATCATCAACGGCACCGAGCGCGTCATCGTCAGCCAGATGCACCGTTCGCCCGGCGTCTTCTTCGACCACGACAAGGGCAAGACGCACTCGTCGGGCAAGTTCCTGTTCGCGGCCCGGGTGATCCCCTATCGCGGCTCGTGGCTCGACTTCGAGTTCGACAGCAAGGATCTCGTCTACGTCCGCATCGACCGCAAGCGTAAGCTTCCGGTCACGACGCTGCTCTACGCGCTCGAGAGTGACCGATCCGCCAGTGAGCGTGCGGCCAAGCTCGCCGAGGGCGGCGACGTCGAAGCCCTCGACATCCGCGGCATGGACGCCGAGGACATGCTGTCCTTCTTCTACGGCCAGGTCGTGTTCGTGCAGACCCCCAAGGGCTGGGCGCGTCCATTCGATCCCGACGCATTCCGCGGCATGAAGCTGCTCGAGCCGCTGATCGACGCCGACACCGGCGAAGTGGTCGCCGAAGCCGACGCCAAGCTCACCCAGCGCATGACCAGGCGCATCGCCGAAAAGACCAAGGAGGTCCTCGTCGGCCGTGCCGACCTGCTCGGCCGTTTCATGGCGATCGACCTCGTCAACGAAGCGACCGGCGAGATCCACGCCGAGGCCGGCGAGGAGATCACCGAGGCCCGTCTCGTCGCCCTCGAGGGCCTCGGCATCGACCATCTGCCGACGCTCGCCGTCGACCAATCGAACGGCCCGTGGATTCGCAACACGCTCGCCATCGACAAGAACACGTCGCGCGATGACGCGCTCGTCGACATCTACCGCGTCATGCGACCGGGCGAGCCGCCGACCCCCGACACCGCCGAAGCCCTGTTCCGCGGCCTGTTCTTCGATCCCGACCGCTACGACCTGTCGGCCGTCGGCCGCGTCAAGATGAACATGCGTCTCGGTCTCGACGCCGAGGACACTGTGCGCGTGCTCCGCAAGGAGGACATCCTGCGCGCGGTCAAGGTGCTGTGCGAGCTCAAGGACGGCCGCGGCACGATCGACGACATCGATAATCTCGGCAACCGGCGCGTCCGCTCGGTGGGCGAGCTGATGGAGAACCAGTATCGCGTCGGGCTGCTCCGCATGGAGCGCGCGATCCGCGAGCGCATGGGCTCGGTCGACATCGACACCGTGATGCCGCACGACCTGATCAACGCAAAGCCCGCGGCGGCCGCGGTGCGCGAGTTCTTCGGCTCGTCGCAGCTCAGCCAGTTCATGGACCAGACCAACCCGCTCTCGGAAGTCACCCACAAGCGCCGTCTCTCGGCACTTGGCCCGGGCGGCCTGACCCGCGAGCGTGCCGGCTTCGAGGTCCGCGACGTCCATCCCACCCATTACGGCCGCATCTGCCCGATCGAGACCCCCGAGGGGCCGAACATCGGCCTGATCAACAGCCTCGCCACCTACGCCAAGGTCAACAAATACGGCTTCATCGAGACGCCCTATCGCCTGGTCAAGGACGGCGTGCTGCAGGACGGCTGGAAATACCTCTCCGCGATGGAGGAGGAGCGCCTGGTCGTCGCCCAGGCCGATGCCCCGCACACCCTCGAAGGCCGCCTGACCGACGAGTTCGTCTCGGTCCGCCGCTCGGGCGATTTCCGCCTCGTCAAGCCGGAGGACGTCACCGCCTGCGACGTCTCGCCCCGCCAGCTCGTCTCGGTCGCCGCCGCCCTGATCCCGTTCCTCGAGAACGACGACGCCAACCGCGCGCTGATGGGCTCGAACATGCAGCGCCAGGCGGTGCCGCTGATCCAGTCCGACGCGCCGCTGGTCGGCACCGGCATGGAAGCGGCCGTCGCCCGCGATTCCGGTGCGACCATCGTCGCGCGGCGTCCCGGCGTGGTCGACCAGATCGACGGCGCGCGCATCGTCGTGCGTGCGACCAATGACGATGGGGCGACGCAGGGCGTCGACATCTACCGTCTGCGCAAATACATGCGCTCCAACCAGTCGACCTGCATCAACCAGCGTCCGCTGGTCCGCGTCGGCGACTTCGTGGCGAACGGCGACATCATCGCCGACGGCCCGTCCACGGAACTGGGCGAGCTGGCGCTGGGCCGTAACGTCCTCGTGGCCTTCATGCCCTGGAACGGCTACAATTTCGAGGACAGCATCCTGATCTCCGAGCGCATCGCGCGCGACGACGTGTTCACCTCCATCCACATCGAGGAATTCGAGGTGATGGCGCGTGACACCAAGCTCGGCCAGGAGGAAATCACCCGCGACATCCCGAATGTCGGCGAAGAGGCGCTGCGGAATCTGGACGAGGCGGGGATCGTCTACGTGGGTGCCGAGGTCAATCCCGGCGACATTCTCGTCGGCAAGGTGACCCCGAAGGGCGAGAGCCCGATGACGCCGGAGGAAAAACTCCTCCGCGCCATCTTCGGCGAAAAGGCCTCCGACGTCCGCGACACCTCGCTCAAGCTGCCGCCCGGCACCACCGGCACCATTGTCGACGTCCGCGTCTTCAACCGCCGCGGTGTCGACAAGGACGAGCGCGCGATGGCGATCGAGCGCGCCGAGATCGAGCGTCTCGCCAAGGATCGCGACGACGAGCGCGCGATCCAGGAACGCTCGTTCCTCAACCGCATGCGCGAGGCCCTGCTCGGTGAAAAGGCGGCTGCCGGCTTCAAGGGCATCAAGTCCGGCACGCTCATCACCGAGGAGGTGCTCGCCGAGCATCCGCGCGGCGCTTGGCGCAACATCGGCGTCTCCTCGGATCAGGCGACCGCCGAGATCGAGGTGCTCAAGCGTGAGTTCGACGCCTCCGTCTCGCGTCTGCAGGAACGCTTCGACGGCAAGGTGGAAAAACTGCAGCGCGGCGACGAGCTCCCGCCCGGCGTGATGAAGATGGTCAAGGTCTTCGTCGCCGTGAAGCGCAAGCTGCAGCCCGGCGACAAGATGGCCGGCCGCCACGGCAACAAGGGCGTCGTCAGCCGGGTCACGCCGGTCGAGGACATGCCGTTCCTCGAGGACGGCACCCCGGTCGACATCGTGCTCAACCCGCTGGGCGTGCCGTCGCGAATGAATGTGGGCCAGATCCTCGAGACCCATCTCGGCTGGGCCTGCGCCAACATCGGCCGCCAGGTCGGCGAACTCGTCGACGCCTACCAGCGCAACGGCAACGCGCGTCAGGAACTCCTCGACCGCCTCAAGGAGATCTATGGCGAGGAAGTCTACTCCGACGAGATCGCGCAGATGAGCGAAGCCCAGCTCATCGAGCTCTGTGGAAACCTGCGCAAGGGCATCCCGATCGCGACACCGGTGTTCGATGGTGCCACCATGACCGACATCGAGGACATGCTGACCCGCGCCGGCCTCGACACCTCCGGCCAGGTCGTTTTGACCGACGGCCGCACCGGCGAGCATTTCGAGCGCCGCGTGACGGTGGGCTACATCTACATGCTCAAGCTGCACCACCTGGTCGACGACAAGATCCACGCGCGCTCGATCGGACCCTACAGCCTCGTCACCCAGCAGCCGCTGGGCGGCAAGGCGCAGTTCGGCGGCCAGCGTTTCGGCGAGATGGAAGTCTGGGCGCTCGAAGCCTACGGCGCCGCCTACACGCTGCAGGAGATGCTGACGGTCAAGTCCGATGACGTGTCGGGCCGCACCAAGGTCTACGAGGCGATCGTCCGCGAGCAGGACGATTTCGAGGCCGGCATCCCCGAAAGCTTCAACGTTCTCGTCAAGGAGCTGAAGTCGCTCGGCCTGAACGTCGACCTGGAACAGAGCGCGACCTGACCAGGGGTTCCACCCCTGGACCCTGCCGGGGGCAGCGCCCCCGGACCCGCCTGTGTTTGGCGGGTCTGGGGCGGCTCGCCCCAGCGGGTCCAGGGCAGAGCCCTGGCCTTCCTCCGAAAGGCACAAGATGAACGAACTGATGAAGATCCTCGGCCAGACCGGCCAGGCGATGACCTTCGACCAGATCAAGATCCAGATGGCGTCCTCCGAGCAGATCCGCTCGTGGTCCTATGGCGAGATCAAGAAGCCGGAGACCATCAACTACCGCACGTTCAAGCCCGAGCGTGACGGCCTGTTCTGTGCCCGCATCTTCGGTCCGATCAAGGACTACGAGTGCCTGTGCGGCAAGTACAAGCGCATGAAGTTCCGCGGCATCATCTGCGAGAAGTGCGGCGTCGAGGTGACGCTGGCCAAGGTGCGTCGCGAGCGCATGGGCCATATCGAATTGGCCAGCCCCGTCGCACACATCTGGTTCCTCAAGTCGCTGCCGAGCCGAATCGGCCTGATGGTCGACCTCACGCTGAAGGAACTGGAGAAGATCCTCTATTTCGAGAGCTACGTCGTTCTCGAGCCGGGTCTGACCGACCTCAAGCTCCATTCGTTGCTCACCGAAGACCAGCTGATGGCCAAGCAGGACGAATTCGGCGACGACGGCTTCAAGGCCGGCATCGGCGCCGAGGCGATCAAGCAGATCCTGCAGAACATCGACTGCGATGCCGAGAAGGTGCAGCTCCGCGCCGACCTCAAGGACACCACATCCGAGGCCAAGCGCAAGAAGCTCGTCAAGCGCCTCAAGCTGATCGAGGCCTTTTCCGAATCCGGCGCCAAGCCCGAGTGGATGATCCTCGACGTCGTTCCCGTCATCCCGCCCGAGCTGCGTCCGCTCGTCCCGCTCGACGGCGGCCGGTTCGCGACATCGGACCTGAACGATCTCTATCGCCGCGTCATCAACCGCAACAACCGCCTCAAGCGCCTGATCGAGCTGCGCGCGCCCGACATCATCGTGCGCAACGAGAAGCGCATGCTCCAGGAGAGCGTCGACGCGCTGTTCGACAACGGCAGGCGGGGCCGCGCCATCACCGGCGCCAACAAGCGTCCGCTCAAGTCGCTGTCGGACATGCTCAAGGGCAAGCAGGGCCGCTTCCGCCAGAACCTGCTCGGCAAGCGCGTCGACTATTCCGGCCGTTCGGTGATCGTCGTCGGTCCCGAACTCAAGCTGCACCAGTGCGGCCTGCCGAAAAAGATGGCGCTCGAGCTGTTCAAGCCGTTCATCTACAGCAAGCTCGAGAAGTACGGCCACGCCACCACCATCAAGGCCGCCAAGCGCATGGTGGAGAAGGAGCGTCCCGAAGTGTGGGACATCCTCGAGGAGGTCATCCGCGAGCATCCCGTGATGCTCAACCGTGCCCCCACGCTCCATCGTCTCGGTATCCAGGCCTTCGAGCCGGTGCTGATCGAGGGCAAGGCGATCCAGCTCCACCCGCTCGTCTGCACCGCCTTCAACGCCGACTTCGACGGCGACCAGATGGCCGTCCACGTCCCGCTCAGCCTCGAAGCCCAGCTCGAGGCGCGCGTGCTGATGATGAGCACCAACAACATCCTCAGCCCGGCCAACGGCAAGCCGATCATCGTGCCGAGCCAGGACATCGTGCTCGGTCTCTATTACCTCAGCCTCGAGACCGCCGAATTCCGGGCGACGCCCGACCATCACGCGTTTGACGAGAAGGGCAACACCCTCAAGCGCGGCGCGCCCGCCTTCGGCTCGATCGGCGAGATCGAGGCCGCCCTGCATGGCGGCTTCATCCGCATGCACGACAAGATCCGCGGCCGCCTCGACCTGATCAACGCCGAGGGCGCGCGCGTCCGCGAGACTGTCGTCACCACCCCCGGCCGCATGCTGATCGCGCAGATCCTGCCGCGCCACGCACAGGTGCCCTTCGCGCTGATCAACAAGCAGCTCACCAAGAAGAACGTGTCGGACGTCATCGACGCCGTCTACCGCCATTGCGGACAGAAGGAGTGCGTGATCTTCGCCGACCGCCTGATGGGTCTCGGCTTCCGGCACGCCGCCAAGGCCGGCCTCTCCTTCGGCAAGGACGACCTCATCATCCCCGACGAGAAGCACGTTCTCGTCGAGCGCACCCAGGGCGAGGTCAAGGAGTTCGAGCAGCAGTACCAGGACGGCCTGATCACCGCTGGCGAGCGCTACAACAAGGTCGTCGACGCCTGGTCGCGCTGCACCGACGAAGTCCAGGCCGCGATGATGAAGGAGATCTCCACCCAGAAGCCGGGCAAGCCCACCAACGCCGTCTGGATGATGAGCCATTCCGGCGCCCGCGGCTCGCCCGCCCAGATGAAGCAGCTCGCCGGCATGCGCGGCCTGATGGCCAAGCCCTCGGGCGAGATCATCGAGCAGCCGATCATCGCCAACTTCAAGGAAGGCCTCTCGGTCCTCGACTACTTCACCTCCACCCACGGCGCCCGCAAGGGTCTCGCCGACACCGCACTCAAGACCGCCAACTCCGGCTATCTCACCCGCCGTCTCGTCGACGTGGCCCAGGACTGCATCATCGTCGAGAACGATTGCGGCACCGAGCGCGGGCTCACCGTTCGCGCGGTGATGGACGGCGGCGAAGTCGTGGCCTCGCTCTCCGAGCGTATCCTCGGCCGCACCACGGCCGCCGACGTGCTCGATCCGGTCAGCAACGACGTCGTTCTGCCGCGCAACACTCTCATCGGTGAAGCCGAGGCCGAGCTCGTCGAGAAAGCCGGTGTCGAAAGCCTGCTGATCCGCTCCGTGCTCACCTGCGACAGCCGGGTCGGTGTCTGCGGCCATTGCTACGGCCGCGATCTCGCCCGCGGAACGCCGGTCAATATCGGCGAGGCGGTCGGCGTCATCGCCGCCCAGTCGATCGGCGAGCCGGGCACGCAGCTCACCATGCGCACCTTCCACATCGGCGGCGCTGCCCAGCGCGGCGCCGAGGTGTCGATGGTCGAGGCGAGCCACGACGGCACCGTCAGCATCCGCAACCGCGCCGTCGTCACCAACAGCCAGGGCGTGCCGGTGGTGATGTCGCGCAATTGCGAGATCGTGCTGGTCGACGACAAGAAGACCGAACGGGCCCGTTTCCGCGTTCCCTATGGCGCGCGCCTGCTCACCGATGAGGGAGCGATCGTCGCGCGCGCCCAGAAGCTCGCCGAGTGGGACCCGTACACGCTGCCGATCATCACCGAGCGCGCCGGCACGGTTGAATATCTCGACCTGATCGACAGCATCACGCTCGTCGAGCGGGTCGATGAAGTGACCGGCCTCTCGTCGAAGGTCATCGTCGACTACAAGCAGGCCGCCAAGGGCATCGATCTCCGTCCCCGGCTGCAGCTCAAGGACGACAAGGGCGAGGTCGTCAAACTCCCCAACGGCGCGGAAGCTCGCTACTTCCTCACCGTCGACTCGATCCTCTCGGTCGAGAACGGCGCCGTCGTTCACGCCGGCGACGTGCTCGCACGTCTCCCGCGCGAGGGCAGCAAGACGCGCGACATCACCGGCGGTCTACCCCGCGTCGCCGAACTGTTCGAGGCTCGCCGTCCGAAGGACCACGCGATCATCGCCGAGACCGATGGCCGCGTCGAATTCGGCAAGGACTACAAGGCCAAGCGCCGGATCATCGTCAAGAACGACGAGACCACCGAGGAGACCGAATACCTGGTGCCCAAGGGCAAGCACGTCTCGGTCCAGGAAGGCGACTTCGTCCGCCGCGGCGATCCGCTCGTCGACGGTCCGCGCGTCCCGCACGACATCCTCAAGGTGCTCGGCGTCGAGGCGCTGTCCGATTACCTCGTCAACGAGATCCAGGACGTCTACCGGCTGCAGGGCGTGAAGATCAACGACAAGCACATCGAGGTCATCGTCCGTCAGATGCTGCAGAAGGTCGAAGTGCTCGATCCGGGCGATACCACCTACCTGATCGGCGAGACCATCGACCGCATCGAGTTCGAAGGCGAGAACGCCAAGCGCCTGAAGGACAACGAGCGACCGGCCCAGGCAATGCCGGTGCTGCAGGGCATCACCAAGGCGAGCCTGCAGACCCACAGCTTCATCTCGGCCGCGTCGTTCCAGGAGACCACGCGTGTGCTCACCGAGGCGGCGACAGCCGGCAAGGTCGACACGCTCAATGGGCTCAAGGAGAACGTGATCGTGGGTCGCCTGATCCCCGCCGGCACCGGGTCGGTGATGAACCGCCTCAAGCAGGTCGCGGCCGGCCGCGACAAGGCCCGCAGCCTGCCCCGTCAGGAAACCCCGGCGCTCCCCTCCCGCGCCGCGGAGTAGTCAGTCGAAAGGCCAGCGGAAGGCGAGGGGCCTGCCCCTCGACCCCGCTGGGCCTGAGGCCCAGACCCCACACATTGGGCTGCCTCGTTGCACTGTTTATAGAAAGGGGCTGACATAGATAGCTGAGAAAGGCTATGTTTGTCAGATGGATAGGGCGCGGCGGCGGAGCAGGCTGCTCACAAGTATCCAACGGGCGTTGATCGTGTAGTTCGTCGCAGGTGTGCCGGAACGCACGGCGGCTGAGCTACTGGGTGTCAACCGCAACACGGCCATCCTGTTTATCATAAGCTGCGAGAGCTGATCGCAGAGAACGTTGCCCGCGAGGCGCCCTTTCTTGCCGGCGAGATCGAGGTCGACGAGAGCTATTTTGGAGGCGCACGCAAAGGCAAACGCGGCAGAGGGGCGGCCGGGAAGGTGCCGGTCTTCGGCCTGCTCAAGCGAGGTGGCCGGGTCTACGCGGTCATGATCGAGCTTACAAAGCTCTTTGCCACCAAGGTCATCACTCTAGATCATCAACCTAACATGAGTCCCCTGTGAATGGCACCCGCGTAGGCCGCCTTCGGCCGAACATCCTCGCTCTCCGTCCGTCGCCGAGTGCTGATCACCTCCGCACTGACCGCTTCGCCGCCTTCATCGAACTCGACGAGCACGCCCGGAGCAATCTCGGCCAAACTGCTCGACCGGCTTCGCTCGGGGGCCGAAAGCCACGTGCAGGACGTCGGCCTTTGGATCGTAGGGGGTCCTGATCATCTTCTGGATTCTCTGCCGCAGTGAGCGGCGACGACAAATCGATCAGCACCGCCGTCCGAGCGGTGAACAACTCGTAGCACTCGTCCACCAAACGCCGGAAACGCCTTGAATTACCGAGTAAGCGTCGGCTCATCGTGCTTTCATGACCGCAACGGTCATCCCGCCTCTTCATCTCACCTTGGTCTTCACCTTCCGTGCGCTTGCTTAACCCTGCTCATGTGTGAGCCTCAGCACCCAGATCTAATCGAGAACCCGCGGCGCCATCAAGCTTGCGTCGTCCACCTTACTTCCTTACTATGTGTGCATGCTAGCTAAGCTTACATCCAAGAACCAGCTCACCCTTCCCAAGCAGGCGCTCGACTCTGTCGGCCCGACCTCTCATTTTCAGATCGAGCTCGACGATGGGCGCCTGATCCTTACACCCGCGCGGCTCGGCGCCGCGGAGGCCGTTCGCCGCAAGCTCGCCGAGCTCGATCTGACCGACGCCGACATCAGCGACGCTGTCAACTCGGCCCGCAGGACCGTCTAACCGCCTCCGTGCGGATCGTTTTCGACACCAATCTCGTCGTCTCCGCCCTCGTGTTTGGTCGTCGCCTCGCCTGGCTTCGGACCGCTTGGGCCAACGGCGCGCTTGTCCCGATCGTCTGTCGCGAGACCACTGCCGAATTGCTCCGCGTTCTCGTCTACCCTAAATTCCGCCTCGCCAAGATTGACCGCGAGGCCCTGCTGCAGGATTTCCTTCCGCACGCCGAGACCACCACGATCCCGAGGCATCGCCCTGCCGTCCCGCCCGCATGCCGCGACCGTGATGACGTCGTGTTCATCGAACTCGCCGCCGCCTCAGGAGCCGATGCCCTCGTCTCCGGCGACACGGACCTCACCCAGCTCCGGCACATTCTACCCGTGCGCCTTCTGACCGTCACGGAGCTCCGAGCGCAAACCCGGTCACCGGACTGACGGTCGCCTGGATCGGCTCCCGGACGCCCGCTCGGTCCAAACCGCAGGCTCCAGATCCCGCCGGCGCCAATCGTCAAAGCGGGAGCGCTTCGGACGGCACGCCGGCCAGCGGATCAGCCCTCGATTCCGGTTAACAGCGCTTTCAGCGCCCGCTCGGCGAGATCGAGACGCTCGCCGAGACCCAGCCCCGGATCGTCGAGCCAGGAGATCGTGGCATGCGCGAACGCAGCCATCCCGGTCCGGGCCGCAAGGACAGCCAGCAGGTCAGCAACACCGCGCCCCTGTAGTGCGCCGGCCAGCGCATCGGCCAATGCTGCCATCTTTGCCAGCTCACGCTCCGCCAGCGCGGGCGTGCTGGAGATGACCTCCTGTCGTGGCTTCGAGAACGGCCGGTTGTCTTCCAGCAACGGCCGCACCGACCGGAACGCCCGCAACAGCGTGTCGAGCGGTCCGAGCCCGTCGGGCGCGTCGGCGATCGAGGCCGTCAGCGCCCCTCGCAACTTGGCCTCGCCGTCGAACAGGACCTCCCGCTTGTCCGGAAAATGACGAAAGAACGTCCGCTCCGTCACGCCGGCTCGTGCCGCGATCTCGGCAGCCGTTGTCCCGTCGTAGCCGCGCTCGCGGAACAGCGCCAACGCCGCCTCTTGCAGACGAACGCGCACATCCTCCTCGCCTTTCGCCAACGGTCCATTTCTCCTCTTGTCAGTGACTGACGGGCGCCCACGTCAGTCACTGACGCGGCGGCGATAGCACGTCCCCGCCCATGCAAGTCAAGGAGTTAGCATGCGCGTATTTCTGACGGGAGCGAACGGCTGGGTCGGGTCGGCGATCGCCCGTGAACTGCTCGACGCGGGCCATACTGTCGTCGGCCTGGTGCGCTCGAGAGAGAAGGGCGAGGCGCTTGCCGCCGCCGGTGCCACGCCGCTGCTCGGCTCGTTGCGCGACCTGGACGTGATACGGGACGGCGCCGCCGGTGCCGACGGCGTCATCCACACGGCATTCGGTCTCGACCTCTCGAGGATCGTCGAACTGGCCGAGGAGGAGCGTCAGGCATTGGAGACGTTCGCGACGGTATCCGCGGGTTCGGACCGGCCGATCGTCGTGACCGGCGGCTTGGGCCTGCTGCCTCCCGGCGAGACATTCATCGAAGACGCCAGGCCGCCCGTCATCCCCTCGTTTCCACGCGCATCGGAGCAGACGGCGTTCGCCCTCGCCGAGCGCGGGTTGCGGGCCTCCGTGGTTCGCCTCCCGCGCTCGACCCATGGCGTCGGGGAAAATCATGGCTTCGTTCCCATGCTGGCCGCCGTCGCCCGCCAGAAGGGCGTGTCCGCCTATGTCGGAGACGGACGGAACCTCTGGCCATCCGTGCATCGGCTGGATGCGGCGCGCGTCTTCCGCCTCGCCCTCGAACATGGCGCCCGCAACGAGGCATTCCACGCCGTTGCCGAGGAGGGCGTGCCGTTCAGGCTGATCGCCGAGGCGATCGGCCGCCAGCTCGGCCTCCCCGCGAAGTCGCTGACACCCCAGGAAGCCGAGACGCATTTCGGCGGCCTCGCCATGTGGGTGGCGGGCCATGGTCCCGCCTCCAGCGAGAGGACCAGGAAGCTGCTCGGATGGGAACCCAGGGAGCTCCGCCTCATCGCGGATATCGACCGGCCCGACTACCACGAGTGACCGGCTTGTTCGGCGCCGCGTCTCCAGCCACACCGGCGGCAGAGCACCGCATCGCCCATCGCCCGGACTCGTGGCATGCTCCATCCCATGAGTGTCACGCAATTCGCCGTACGCACCTCGCACCGGACCTACCTCTCGGTCGATCCCGCCAAGGGAACCCTCCGCCATACCGCGAGCGGTCCGGACGGAAACCGGGTTCTCGCCCATTGGCATGGCGAGGATTCCTGCGTGCTGACCCGACGTGATGGCGGTCCCCTGTCGGTTGCCGTCGCCGGCGCCGACCTGACCGCGCCGCTGCTCCCCTGCCGTCTGATCACCGACGCCGACCGTTCGCGGGTCGCCTTCCGCCATATCGAGGGGCCGTTGCTCACGGCTCTCCCCGACGGCCAGGTGATGCACGACCGCACCCTGATCGCCGACTGGGAACTGTTCACCCTCGAGCCCGACGGCGGCAAGCGGCCGCCGATCTCGGCCGCCTTCGCCAACGACGACGCCTTCGATGCCTACTGTCTCGACCCGGCGCACGATCTCTATGCGGTCGCCTGTCTCCTCGCCCTTCTGCCGCAGGAGCGCCGCAGCGTCCTGCTGCCGAAGATCGCCGTCCGGACCGACTATGACCGGATCTTCGCCACCCTCCGCCGTGTCCTCTCGGGAGGCCTCGAACGCAGCGTCCGGAACACGCGCGCCCACCTCCGCCAGGGCATCGAAGCCCATGGCTGGGCGATCGGCGATCACAGCTACGGCACGCCCACGATCGTCGACGGCGCGTTCGGCCGTCTCGAGATCGGCCGCTACTGCGCCATCGCGGACGACGTGCGGATCGTTCTCGCCGAGCCTTCCGCGGCGAGCGTGACCAACTACCCGTTCGGCGCCCTGCACCAGTTCTGGCCGTCCGCCCCGGACCATGCGTCCGGACGCGACGCGGGCAGCGTCGTCATCGGCAACGGCGTCTGGATCGGGGAGGGAGCTACGCTTCTTCCGGGTGCCGAGATCGGCGATGGCGCCATCATCGGCGCAGCCACCATCGTCGCCAAACCCGTCCCGCCCTTCGCGGTCGTGGCCGGCAACCCGACGCGCGTCGGCCGCAGCCGCTTCGACAAGTCCGTCATCGCACGCCTTCTCGCGTTGCGATGGTGGGATTGGCCGGACGAGAAGGTCGACAGGTTCATGCCGCTGCTCCTCGGCGACCGCATCGAGGCCTTCCTCGACCAGGCCGAACGGGAGCGCTGATTACACGCCCGCGCGCCCATGCTAGACTCGTTGCATGCCCGAAACGCGTTGCCTCATCCGGACCAACCACGGCAGCCGCCTCGTCGCCGATCCGAACACCGGCAGGCTCGGCCACGACACGCTCACCGACAGCATCGACGTGCTGGCACTCGCGCTCGACGAGCATTCCTGCCTGCTGGTCCGGCGCGACGGCGGTCCGCTCTCGGCGACCGTCACGGGCGCGAACGCCGGCCCGCTCCTGTCGTGCCGTCTCGTTCCCGACGACGGCGGCATCACCCTGCGTCTCGTCCCCGGCGGCATCGTCACCGCCCTCCCCGGCGGCGGCGTGGCCCTCGACCGGGATACGATCGGCCAGTGGGAGCGCTTCACGCTCGAGCCCGAACGGCGCGCCGAAGACGCCCTCTTCCTCCCGCCCGCCCTCCCGCACGACATGTCGGCGCCCGCCATCCTCGCCAATCGTCTCGCCCAGGCGAACGCCCGTGTCCGGAGTCGCGCTCTCGTCTCGCTCGGCGAACGCCCGGACTTCGTCCCGATCTTCACGGCCCTTCGCCGCGCCCTGTCCGGCGGCCCCGAACGAAGCCCCTGGCACACCCGCGCCCACCTCGCGTCGGGGATCGACGCGCATGGTTGGCAAGTCGGCGACCACACCTACGGCAATCCGGCGATCATCGACGGCGAATTCGCGCCGCTCTCGATCGGCCGCTACTGCTCGATCGCGGGCGGCGTGCACATCGTGCTCGCCAATCATGCCATCGACAGCGTCACCACCTATCCGTTCGCGGCCCTGGCCCGTTTCTGGCCGTCTGCGCCCGACGACAAGGCCGATCACACCGGGAATGGGGTCGCGATCGGCCACTCGGTCTGGATCGGCCAGGGCGCGACGATCCTGCCGGGGAGCGCGATCGGCGACGGCGCCATCATCGGCGCCGGGGCGGTCATCGCGGGCCCGGTGCCGCCGTTCGCGGTGGCCGTGGGCAATCCGGCGAGGGTCACCCGGGTCCGCTTCACGCCCGACATCGTGGAGCGTCTGCTCGCCGTCGCCTGGTGGAACTGGCCCGACGAACGTGTCGACCGGTTCATCCCGCTCCTCCTCGAGCGCGACGTCGGCGCCTTCCTGCGCGTCGCGGAGCAGGCGGCGACCTCACCCGAAGTGCTTGACTAAGCGCCGGGCGACCCGTAGATGTCCGCCCCTCGGTCGACCCCTGTTTCGGCGGTCCGGCCGTCGCATAGCTAGAACCTGCGCGATCGGCGCCGCCCCGAGGGGCTCAGGCCGATCTCGATGGAAATCCCCCGTGCGGATGGGCAACGCCCATCGTCGTGCGGCCTTGCTGTGTTGGCGAACCGGCGGACGGGCGTAGACCAGAACGTGAGCGTGGACGAGGGCGTATGCCGACCATCAATCAGTTGATCGCAAGCGGGCGTGAGCCCGCCGCCAAGCGCAACAAGGTGCCGGCGCTGCAGGGCTGCCCGCAGAAGCGTGGCGTGTGCACACGCGTCTACACCGTCACGCCGAAGAAGCCGAACTCGGCGCTCCGCAAGGTCGCCAAGGTGCGCCTGACCAACGGCTACGAGGTGGTGAGCTACATTCCGGGCGAGGGCCACAACCTCCAGGAGCACTCCGTCGTCCTCATCCGCGGCGGCCGCGTCAAGGACCTTCCGGGCGTCCGCTATCACATCCTGCGCGGCGTGCTCGACACGCAGGGCATCGCCAAGCGTCGTCAGCGCCGGTCGCTGTACGGCGCGAAGCGTCCGAAGTAAGGGGCAGACCGCATGAGCCGCCGCCGCCGCGCCGTCAAGCGCGAGATCCTCCCGGACCCCAAGTTCGGCGACCAGGTCATCACGCGCTTCATGAACGCGCTGATGTATGACGGGAAGAAGTCCGCCGCCGAGGGCATCGTCTATGGTGCGCTCGAGACGCTGCGCCGCCGTGGCGGCGGCTCGGCCGATCCGGTGCGCATGTTCCATGAGGCGCTCGAGAACGTGAAGCCGGCCGTCGAGGTCCGTTCGCGTCGCGTCGGCGGCGCCACCTACCAGGTGCCCGTGGAGGTGCGCACGGAACGGCGCCAGGCGCTCGCGATCCGCTGGATCATCGACGCCTCGCGCAAGCGCGGCGAGCACACGATGGAAGACCGGCTGTCCAACGAGCTCAACGACGCGGTCAACAACCGTGGTTCCGCGGTCAAGAAGCGCGAGGACACCCACCGCATGGCCGAAGCCAACAAGGCGTTCAGCCACTACCGCTGGTAGGCTTCAACCGGCAGACGACACCCAACCACCGAAGCCCGGCACCCTGGGGCCGGTAGCGGAGAGTAGACGATGGCAAAGGCGAAATTCGAGCGGAACAAGCCGCACTGCAACATCGGCACGATCGGCCATGTCGATCATGGCAAGACTTCGCTGACGGCCGCGATCACCAAGACGCTGGCCAAGAGCGGAGGGGCCACCTACACGGCCTACGACCAGATCGACAAGGCCCCCGAGGAGCGTGCCCGCGGCATCACGATCTCGACCGCCCACGTCGAATACGAGACGAAGGCGCGCCACTACGCCCATGTCGACTGTCCCGGCCACGCCGACTACGTCAAGAACATGATCACCGGCGCCGCCCAGATGGACGGCGCGATCCTCGTCGTCTCCGCCGCCGACGGGCCGATGCCGCAGACCCGCGAGCACATCCTGCTCGCCCGCCAGGTCGGCGTGCCGGCCCTTGTCGTGTTCCTCAACAAGGTCGACCAGGTCGACGATCCCGAGCTGCTCGAGCTCGTCGAGATGGAGGTCCGCGAACTCCTCTCGTCCTACCAGTTCCCCGGCGACGACATCCCGATCGTCAAGGGCAGCGCGCTCTGCACGCTCGAGGACAAGCAGCCCGAGATCGGCGAGCAGGCCGTTCTCGAGCTGATGAAGGCCGTCGACGACTACATCCCGCAGCCCGAGCGACCGATCGACCGTCCGTTCCTGATGCCGATCGAGGACGTGTTCTCGATCTCCGGCCGCGGCACGGTCGTGACCGGCCGCGTCGAGCGCGGCATCGTCAACGTGGGCGACGAGGTCGAGATCGTCGGCATCAAGCCGACCGTCAAGACGACCGTCACCGGTGTCGAGATGTTCCGCAAGCTGCTCGACCGCGGGGAGGCCGGCGATAACATCGGCGCCCTGCTGCGCGGCACCAAGCGCGAGGACGTCGAGCGTGGCCAGGTGCTGAGCAAGCCCGGCTCGATCAAGCCGCACAGCAAGTTCAAGGCAGAGGCCTACATCCTGACCAAGGAGGAGGGCGGCCGCCACACCCCGTTCTTCACCAACTACCGGCCGCAGTTCTATTTCCGCACCACCGACGTCACCGGCGTGGTCCAGCTTCCCGAAGGCACCGAGATGGTGATGCCGGGTGACAACGTCTCGATGGATGTCGAACTGATCGCACCGATCGCGATGGACGAAGGTCTTCGTTTCGCCATCCGCGAGGGTGGCCGCACGGTCGGGGCCGGCGTCGTCGCGACGATCACCAACTGACCGGACGGCTTCACGCGCGCGTATCACCCGATTGGACTGATTGATGGACAACCAGAACATCCGCATACGCCTCAAGGCGTACGATCACCGTGTGCTGGACAACAGCACCAAGGAGATCGTCAACACGGCCAAGCGGACCGGCGCACGCGTTCGGGGACCGATCCCGCTTCCCACCCACATCGAGCGTTTCACCGTCAACCGTTCGCCGCATGTCGACAAGAAGAGCCGTGAGCAGTTCGAGATCCGTACTCACCGCCGCCTCCTCGACATCGTCGAGCCGACGCCGCAGACCGTGGACGCGCTGATGAAGCTCGACCTCGCCGCCGGTGTCGATGTCGAGATCAAGATCTGAGCCCATGCGCACCGGATTGATCGCCAAGAAGCTTGGCATGACACGCATCTTCAAGGACGACGGCACCCATGTGCCGGTCACCGTCCTGCGTCTCGACGAACTCCAGGTCGTCGACGCGCGGACCATCGAGCGCGACGGCTACACCGCCGTCCAGCTCGGGACCGGCCGCGCGAAGGTCAAGAACGTCAGCAAGCCGAACCGTGGCCATTTCGCCCGGGTCAAGGTCGAGCCCAAGAAGCGCCTCGTCGAGTTCCGGGTGGCGGCCGACGCGGTCCTCGATCCGGGCACGACCCTGTCGGCGTCGCATTTCGTGGTCGGCCAGAAGATCGACGTTGCCGGCATCAGCAAGGGCAAGGGGTTCCAGGGCGGCATGAAGCGCTGGAACTTCGCCGGGCTCGAAGCCTCGCACGGCGTCTCGATCAGTCATCGCAGCCTCGGTTCCACCGGCAACCGGCAGGATCCCGGCAAGACCTTCAAGAACAAGAAGATGGCCGGCCATCTCGGCCACGACCGCATCACGACGCTCAACCTCGAGATCGCGGCGATCGACGCCGCGCGCGGCCTGATCATGGTGCGCGGCGCGGTCCCCGGTTCCAAGGGCGAGTTCGTCACCGTTCGCGATGCGATCAAGCGCGCCCGTCACGCCGACGCTCCCTATCCCGCCGGCATCGCCCCGGCCGCGGAGGCTTGATGATGGAAGTCGAGATCAGGACCCTCGCCGGTGCCGCCGCCGGCACGATGGAGCTTCCGGAGGCGATCTTCGGCGTCGCACCGCGCCCCGACGTGATGGCGCGCGTCGTCCACTGGCAGTTGCAGAAGCGGCGCGCCGGCACCCACAAGGTCAAGGGCATGGGCGAAGTGTCCGGCACCACCAAGAAGCCCTACCGCCAGAAGGGAACCGGCAACGCCCGCCAAGGCTCGCTGCGCGCGCCGCAGTTCCGCACCGGCGGCGCTGTCCACGGTCCGGTCGTCCGCGACCACGGCTACGATCTGCCGAAGAAGGTCCGCCGCCTCGGCCTCATCTCCGCGCTGTCGCAGAAGGCGGCCGACGGCAAGCTCGTCGTGCTCGATCATGCCGAGCACGACGGCAAGACCGCGTCATTGGCGTCGAGCGTCAAGGCACTGGGCTGGAATTCGGCCCTGATCGTCGACGGGATCGCCAACGCCGGCTTCGCGCGCGCCGCGCGCAACCTGCACCGGATCGACGTCCTGCCCACGGTGGGTGCCAACGTCTACGACATCCTCAACCATGACGTGCTGGCCATCACCCGCGCCGGCGTCGAGGCGCTGAGGGAGCGGTTGGGCAAGGGATCACACGCATGACCAACGTGCTCGCCGAACGCCGTGCGGCGTCTCTCATGTCGCGCGAAGCGATGTTCGACATCATCCGCGCGCCGATCATCACCGAAAAGGCGACGCTGCTCTCCGAGAAAAGCCAGGTCGTCTTCAAGGTCTCGCTCGAAGCCTCCAAGTTCCAGATCAAGGCCGCCGTCGAGGGGCTGTTCGGCGTCAGCGTGCTCGGCGTCAACACGCTCGTGGTCAAGGGCAAGACCAAGCGGTTCAAGGGGCGCCCCGGGCGCCGCTCCGACATCAAGAAGGCCTACGTGAAGCTCGCCGAGGGTCAGACCATCGATCCCACCAGCAAGCTCGCCTGACGGGATCCGGACCATGGCACTCAAGCAATTCAACCCGGTCACGGCGAGCCTTCGCGGCACGATCCTGATCGACCGCTCCGAGCTCTGGAAGGGCAAGCCGGTCAAGCAGTTGACCGAGGGCAAGTCCCATTCCGGCGGACGCAACAACCACGGCCGCATCACCTCGCGCTTTCGTGGCGGCGGCCACAAGCAGTCCTACCGGCTCGTCGACTTCAAGCGGCGCAAGTTCGACATGGCCGCGACCGTCGAGCGCCTCGAATACGACCCGAACCGCACCGCCTTCATCGCGCTGATCAAGTATGCCGACGGCGAGTTGTCCTACATCCTGGCACCCCAGCGCCTTCGGGTCGGCGACCAGGTCGTGGCCGGCGCGCGCACCGACATCAAGCCCGGCAACGCGATGCCGCTCTCGGCCATTCCGGTCGGCACGATCGTGCACAACATCGAGCTCAAGCAGGGCGCGGGCGGCAAGATGGCCCGCGCCGCCGGCACCTTCGCCCAGCTCGTCGGCAAGGACGCCGGCTACGCACAGGTGAAACTGCAGTCGGGCGAAGTCCGCGTGGTGCGCGGCGAGTGCATGGCGACCGTCGGCGCGGTCTCGAACCCGGACAACATGAACCAGCATTTCGGCAAGGCCGGCCGCGCGCGCTGGATGGGCAGAAAGCCGCACAACCGCGGCGTCGTGATGAACCCGGTCGACCATCCGCACGGCGGCGGCGAGGGCCGCACCTCGGGCGGCCGTCACCCGGTCACCCCGTGGGGCATTCCGACCAAGGGCTACAAGACGCGCGTCAACAAGCGGACCGACAGCCTGATCATCCGCCGTCGCAAGACCGGCAAGTAGGCGAGAGAGACGATGGCACGTTCCGTCTGGAAAGGCCCGTTCGTGGACGGGTATATGCTGCAGAAGGCCGACCGCGCACGCGCGTCGGGCCGCAACGAGATCATCAAGATCTGGTCGCGCCGCTCGACGATCCTGCCGCAGTTCGTAGGCCTGACCTTCGGCGTCTACAACGGCCACAAGTTCCTGCCCGTGCAGGTCAACGAGAACATGGTGGGTCACAAGTTCGGCGAGTTCTCGCCGACCCGCACCTTCACCAGCCATTCGTCGGACAAGAAGGCGAGGCGCGGCTGACATGAGCAAGCCCAAGCATCCGCGCGCCATCGCCGACCACGAGGCGCAAGCCGTGCTCAGCAACCTGCGCGTCAGTCCGCGCAAGCTGAACCTGGTGGCGCAGACCATTCGCAACGTCCCCGCGGGCCAGGCCGTCGCGCGCCTGACCTTCAGCAAGCGCCGGATCGCGCACGCGGTGCGCAAGGCGCTCGAAAGCGCCATCGCGAATGCCGAGAACAACCATCAGCTCGACGTCGACCGCCTCGTCGTCACCCGCGCCGAGGTGGGCAAGTCGATCGTCATGCGCCGCTTCCATGCGCGTGGCCGCGGCAAGGCCTCGCGTATCGAGAAATGGTTCAGCCATCTGAAGATCGTCGTGGCCGAGCAGACCGACGCTCCGGTCGCCGAAACCGAGAAGGCCGCCTGAGATGGGTCACAAGGTCAATCCGATCGGGTTCCGGCTCGGCATCAACCGCACCTGGGACAGCCGCTGGTACGCCGACGCGGACTATTCGAAGCTGCTGCTGAGCGACCTCAAGCTGCGCACGCATCTGCGCAAGCGTCTGTCAGGCGCGGGCGTCTCGCGCGTCGTCATCGAGCGTCCCGCCAAGAAACCGCGCGTGACGATCTACGCCGCGCGGCCGGGCGTGGTAATCGGCAAGAAGGGCCAGGATATCGAGGTTCTTCGCCGCGAGCTCGCCAAGATGGCGAAGGCCGAGGTCGCGCTCAACATCGTCGAGATCCGCAAGCCCGAGATCGACGCCACCCTGGTCGCCGAGAACATCGCCCAGCAGCTCGAGCGCCGGGTCGCCTTCCGGCGCGCGATGAAGCGCGCCATCCAGTCGGCGATGCGTCTCGGTGCGCAGGGCATCCGGATCAATTGCGGCGGCCGCCTCGGTGGCGCCGAGATCGCCCGCACCGAGTTCTACCGCGAGGGCCGGGTGCCGCTACACACGCTGCGCGCCGACATCGATTTCGGTGTCGCGACCGCCAAGACCACGTATGGCACCTGCGGCGTGAAGGTGTGGATCTTCAAGGGCGAGATCCTCCATCACGATCCGTCGGCGCAGGACAAGCGCGCCGCCGAACAAGCGCCCCAACGCTGAGAGTAACGGACCATGATGTCCCCCAAGCGGAGCAAGTTCCGCAAGGCCCACAAGGGCCGCATCCACGGCCTCGCCAAGGGCGGCACCGCGCTCAATTTCGGTGCGTTCGGCCTCAAGGCGCTCGAGCCCGAGCGAATCACCGCCCGCCAGATCGAGGCCAGCAGGCGGGCGATCACGCGCGCGATGAAGCGTGCCGGCCGGGTCTGGATCCGCATCTTTCCCGACGTGCCGGTCTCGACCAAGCCCGCGGAAGTCCGCATGGGCTCGGGCAAGGGCAGTCCCGAATTCTGGGTCGCGCGCGTCAAGCCGGGCCGCATCATGTTCGAGATCGACGGCGTCCCCGCCGACGTCGCCCGTGAGGCGCTCGCCCTCGGGGCAGCCAAGCTGCCGATCAAGACCAAGCTCGTCACCCGCGTGGGGGAGGCCTGAGATGGCGGCCAGGAACACCGCATCCGACCTGCGCGCCAAGACTGCCGACGAGCTGTCGACGCTCCTGCTCGACCTCAAGCGCGAGCAGTTCAACCTGCGCTTCCAGCGCGCGACCGGCCAGCAGGAAGGGACCGCGCGCGTGCGCGTCGTCCGGCGCGAGATCGCGCGCATCAAGACCCTGCAACATCAATCGCGCGCCCGCGCATCCTGAAGGGAGACGAGAAGTGCCCAAGCGTATCCTGACAGGCCGCGTCACCAGCGACAAAATGGACAAGACCGTGACGGTGTCGGTCGAGCGTCGCGTGATGCATCCGCTCTACAAGAAGTTCATTCGCCGCTCCAAGAAATACGCGGCCCACGACGAGGCGAACGCATGCCGCGTCGGCGACACCGTCCGCATCGAGGAGTGCGCACCGATCAGCAAGCGCAAGACGTGGACCGTGGTGACGCGCAACGGCGAAGTGTTCGCGAACGCGCCCGTCGAACCGTCGCCCGAAGCGGTCGCGGCCTGAGGCCGGGAGAGAGACATGATCCATCCCGAGACCAACCTCGACGTCGCCGACAATTCCGGTGCGCGCCGCGTCCAGTGCATCAAGGTGCTTGGCGGGTCCAAGCGCAAGACCGCCTCGGTGGGCGACGTGATCGTCGTCTCCGTCAAGGAGGCGATCCCGCGCGGCAAGGTCAAGAAAGGCGACGTGCATCAGGCCGTCATCGTCCGCACCGCGGCCGCCGTTCGCCGTCCCGACGGGAGCGCCATCCGTTTCGATCGCAACGCGGCCGTGCTGATCAACAAGCAGTCCGAGCCGATCGGCACCCGCATCTTCGGCCCGGTCGTGCGCGAGTTGCGCGCCCGGCGCTTCATGAAGATCATCTCGCTGGCGCCGGAGGTGCTGTGATGGCGGCCCGCATCAAGAAAGGCGACCAGGTGGTCGTCATCACCGGCAGGCAGAAGGGCGACCGCGGCGAGGTGCTGCAGGTCATCCCGGCCGAGGAGCGTGCGGTCGTCCGCGGCGTGCATCTGGTCAAGCGTCACCAGAAGCCACGTGGCATGGGGCAGCCCGGGGGCATCGTCGAGCGCGAGGCGCCGATCCATCTGTCCAACCTCAAGCTGATCGATCCCAAGACCGGCAGGCCGACCAAGGTCGGCTTCCGCCTCCTCGAGAACGGCACCAAGGCGCGTGTCGCCAAGGCGACCGGCGAACTGATCGAGACCTGACATGTCAGACACCAACCCGAACGTCGCCGGCACCAAGACCCGCCTGCAGCGGCGCTATGTCGAGCAGATCCGCCCCGCGCTGCGGACGGAGTTCAACTACGGCAACGAGATGCAGGTCCCGCGCCTGGAGAAGATCGTCATCAACATGGGCGTCGGCGACGCGGCGGGCGACCAGAAGAAGCTGGACGCCGCCGTCGCCGAGCTCACCTTGATCGCCGGCCAGAAGGTCGTGAAGACGGTCGCCAAGAAGGCCATCGCCGGCTTCAAGATCCGCGAAGGTCTGCCGATCGGCTGCAAGGTCACGCTGCGCAAGTCACGCATGTACGAGTTCCTCGACCGGCTGGTGACGATCGCGATGCCGCGCGTGCGCGACTTCCGCGGGCTGCCGGCGGGCAAGGGGTTCGACGGTCGCGGCAATTTCGCGATGGGTCTCAAGGAACAGATCGTGTTTCCGGAGATCAGCTACGACAAGGTCGACCAGGTGCGCGGGATGGACATCATCTTCGTCACCACCGCGCGGACGGATGCCGAAGCCAAGGCGCTGCTGAAGGCGTTCGACCTGCCGTTCGCGGCCTGATGACGATGCATTGGGGAAAACCGCCGTGCCTGATCGGCTCGGCAGGTTCCGGAGGATAGAACATGGCGAAGCTGTCGCAGATCAATCGCAACGAGAAGCGCGAGCGAATGGCCGGCCGCGACCGCGCCAAGCGAGACGCGCTCAAGTCGGTCGTCAAGGATCGTGACGTGCCGGTCGAGCAGCGCTTCGAGGCGTCGATGCGTCTGGCGCAACTTCCGCGCAACGGCAGCCGCACGCGCGTCAAGCTGCGCTGCGCGATGACCGGCCGCGCGCGCGCCAACTACCGCAAGTTCAAGCTATGCCGCATCGCGCTGCGCGAGTTGGCCAGCTCGGGTCAGATCCCGGGCATGGTCAAGTCGAGCTGGTAAGGAACCGCCATGTCGATGTCCGATCCGTTGGGCGACATGCTCACACGCATCCGCAACGCCCAGCGCAGCCGCCACACCGGTTGCGTGGCACCCGCGTCCAGGCTTCGCGCCAACGTCCTCGATGCGCTCAGGCGCGAGGGCTACATCCGCGGCTTCACCACCGAGGAACTCAAGCCCGGCATCGCCCAGTTGCGCATCGAGCTGAAATACAACGAGGGTGAGCCGGTCATCAAGGAGATCCACCGCGTCTCCAAGCCCGGTCGGCGCGTCTACTCCAAGATCAAGGAACTGCCACGCGTCTATGCGGGACTCGGGGTGTCGATCCTCTCGACGCCGCGCGGCGTCCTGAGCGATGCGGAAGCACGCGCTGCCAATGTCGGCGGCGAAGTGCTGTGCCGCGTATTCTGAGGGGCGACGCATGTCACGTATCGGCAAATATCCTGTCGAGATCCCAGCGGGCGTCGAGATCGCCATCGCGAACGGGGTCCTGACCGCCAAGGGCAAGCTCGGTTCGCTCAGCTTTCCGCTGTCGGAGAACATCGAGACCAGCTTCGCCGACGGTCGCGTCAGCGTTGTTCCGCGCAACAACGAACGCCGGACCCGGATGATGTGGGGCACCACCCGTGCGCTCGTCGCCAGCCTCGTCAAGGGCGTCTCGGTCGGCTACACCAAGACGCTCGAGATCACCGGGACCGGCTACCGCGCCGCCGTGTCCGGCAAGAACCTCGAGCTCAATCTCGGCTTCTCCCACCCGGTGGTCTACCCGATCCCGGACGGCATCACGATCACCACCCCGCGGCCGACGGCGGTCACCATTTCGGGCGTCGACAAGCAGCAGGTCGGCCAGGTGGCGCTCGACATTCGCCGCTATCGTCAGCCGGAACCCTACAAGGGCAAGGGGATCCGCTACGACGACGAGGTGATCCGGCGCAAGGAAGGCAAGAAGAAGTAATGAGCGCCAATCAGGATCTCCGGGAGCGCCGGCGTCAGCGTCTCCGCTTCCAGCTTCGCCGCAAGGCCGGCGGCAGGCCGCGTCTGTCGGTGTTCCGCTCGGGCAAGAACATCTACGCGCAGGTGATCGACGACAAGGAGGGCCGCACGCTCGCCGCCGCCTCGTCGCTCGACGCCTCGGTCAAGGAACAGGCCCGCACCGGCGCCGACCGCGCGGCCGCGACCGCCGTCGGCAAGCTCGTCGCCGAGCGCGCGCTCGCGGCCGGCGTGTCAGCGGTGGTCTTCGATCGCGGTTCCTATCTCTATCATGGCCGCGTCAAGGCGCTGGCCGAGGCTGCCCGCGAGGGCGGTCTCGATTTCTGAAGGGCAAGACGATGGCACGTGATGACCGGGGCGGTGGCCGGCGCGATCGCGAGCGGGACCGCGATGGCGACGAACTGATCGACAAGCTCGTCACCATCAACCGTGTGGCGAAGGTCGTGAAGGGTGGCCGGCGTTTCGCCTTCGCGGCCCTCGTCGTCGTCGGCGACCAGAAGGGCCGTGTCGGCTATGGTGCCGGCAAGGCGCGCGAGGTGCCCGAAGCGATCCGCAAGGCGACCGACCGTGCCAAGCGCACCATGATCCGCGTCCCGATGCGCGAAGGGCGCACCCTGCATCACGACGTCCAGGGCCATTACGGCGCCGGCCGCGTCGTGCTTCGGTCCGCCGAGGCCGGCACCGGCATCATCGCCGGCGGCCCGATGCGTGCCGTCTTCGAATCGCTCGGCATCGGCGACGTCGTCGCCAAGTCGCTCGGCAGCCGCAACCCGCACAACATGGTCAAGGCGACCTTCGCCGCCCTCGAACGCTGCGCCAGCCCCCGTTCGGTCGCGACCAGGCGCGGCAAGAAGGTGTCCGACATCGTCGGCAAGCGCGAGGGCACGCCGGTGCAGGAGGCCGTGACCGATGCCTGAGCAGCACCGTGGCAAGGTCCGCGTCACCCAGACCGGATCGCCGATCGGGCGCGAGAAGTCGCAGCGCGCGACGCTCGTGGGCCTCGGCCTGAACAAGCTGCACCGCATGCGCGAGCTCGAGGACACGAGCGCCGTGCGTGGCATGATCCGCAAGGTGGCGCATCTCGTGCGGGTGGAGGATTGACATGAAGCTGCACGAACTGCGCGACAACGACGGCGCCAGACTGAAGTCCAAGCGTCTCGGCCGCGGCATCGGCTCCGGCAAGGGCAAGACATCGGGCAAGGGCGTCAAGGGCCAGAAGGCGCGCGAGGGCGTCTCGCTGAACGGCTTCGAGGGCGGCCAGCTCCCGATCTACCGCCGCCTGCCCAAGCGCGGCTTCAAGAACATTTTTCGGAAGGTCTACGCGCCGGTCAATCTGGGCTCACTCGAGGCGGCGTTGGAATCCGGCAAGCTGAGCGCGGCCGAGCCGATCACCGAGGCCACCCTTCGCGCCGCCGGCATCATCTCCACCGCCAAGCGGGACGGCGTCCGCCTGCTCGCGCGGGGCGAGATCACCAGGGCGATCCGCATCACCGTCGCCGGCGCCTCCGCCGCCGCCATCGAAGCGGTGGCGAAAGCCGGCGGCGAGGTCACCACGACTGTCCCGCGCGGCGAACCTAAAGTAGAGGGGTCCGGGGCCTAAGGCCCCGGCGGGGTTCGGGGCGGAGCCCCGACCTTTGAGAGGGGATTGACCGATGGCCTCGGCCGCCGAACAGCTAGCCGGCAATCTCAGCCTGGGCACCTTCGCCAAGGCGACCGAGCTCAAGAAGCGCATCTGGTTCACCCTCGGTGCGCTGATCGTCTACCGGATCGGCACCTACATCCCGGTCCCTGGCGTCGATGCCGCCGTCATGGGCCAATTGCTCGCCCAGCATGGCAGCGGCATCCTCGGCATGTTCGACATGTTCACCGGCGGCGCGCTCGGCCGCATGACCGTGTTTGCCTTGAACATCATGCCCTACATCTCGGCCTCCATCATCATCCAGTTGATGAGCTCGGCGATCCCGACGCTGGAGACGCTGAAGAAGGAGGGCGAGCAGGGCCGCAAGAAGCTCAACCAGTATACCCGCTACCTGACCGTGCTGATCGCCCTGTTCCAGGCCTACGGAATCTCGGTCGGCCTCGAGCGCATGCACGGCGCGTCGGGCCCCGCGGTGATCGATCCGGGCCCATTCTTCGTCTTCTCGTCGGTCGTCACACTGGTCGGCGGCACGATGTTCCTGATGTGGCTCGGCGAGCAGATCACCGCCCGCGGTGTCGGCAACGGCATCAGCCTGATCATCTTCGCCGGCATCGTCGCCAACCTGCCGCACACCATCTCCAGCCTGCTGCAGCTCGGCTACACCGGCGGCCTCTCGGCGATCGCGGTCGTCTCGTTCTTCGTCATCGCGCTGGCCGCCATCGCCTTCATCGTCTTCATGGAGACCGCCCAGCGGCGCGTCGTCATCCAGCATCCCAAGCGCCAGGTCGGCAACCGCATGTACGGTGGCGACACCACCTACATGCCGCTCAAGGTCAACACCGCCGGCGTCATCCCGCCGATCTTCGCGAGCTCGATCCTGCTGATCCCGGCCACCCTGATCGGCTTCTCCAGCACGTCGGCCAACCAGCCAGGCTGGCTCTCCTTTCTCGGCCAGGAACTGGGCCAGGGCCAGCCGCTCTATCTGGCGCTCTACGCGGGGATGATCATCTTCTTCTCGTATTTCTACACCGCGGTCGCCTTCAATCCGCAGGAGACCGCCGACAATCTGAAAAAGAGCGGCGGCTTCATCCCCGGCCGCCGCCCTGGCAGCAACACCGCCGAGTTCTTCGACTACGTGCTCACCCGGCTGACCACCGTCGGCGCCCTCTACCTCACGCTGATCTGCCTGCTGCCCCAGGTCCTGGTCGGCCGCTACAACCTGCCGTTCTATTTCGGCGGCCAGAGCCTGATCATCATCGTGTCGGTCACGATGGACACCGTCACCCAGATCCAGAGCCACCTCCTCGCCCATCAATACCAGGGCCTGATCCGCAAGCAGCGGGCCGGTCCGCGCAACGCCGGCAGGGGGAGGGCGCGTTGAACCTCATCCTGCTCGGACCTCCCGGCGCCGGCAAAGGAACCCAGTCCAAGCGTCTCGAGGAGCGTCACGGCGTCATCCAGGTCTCCACCGGTGACATGCTGCGCGCCGAGGTGCGGGCCGGAACCCCGATCGGCCTGAAGGCCAAGGCGGTCATGGACCAGGGCCAGCTCGTGTCGGACGACATCATCATCGACATGCTCGGCGAGCGTCTCCGACGCCCGGATGCCACCAACGGCTTCATTCTCGACGGCTTCCCGCGCACCGCGGCCCAGGCGGTGGCACTCGACAGCCTCCTCGACACGATGGGTGTGGCCCTCGACGCCGTCATCGAGCTCGAGGTCGACGAGCCGCTCCTCGTCGAGCGCATCGCCGGCCGTTTCAGTTGCGCCACATGCGGCACCGGCTACCACGAGACCTTCAAGCCGCCGCTTGTTCCGGGCACCTGCGACAAATGCGGCGGCCACGATTTCATCCATCGTGAGGATGACAGGCGCGAGACCGTCTCCGCCAGGCTCGAGGCCTACCGTGCGCAGACCCGCCCGATCCTGCCGCACTACGCAGCGCAAGGCCGCCTGTTCAAGATCGACGGCATGGCCGACATCGACCAGGTCAGCGCCGCGATCGAAGCCATCCTGGTGCGCGAGCATCGACCCACGGTCGCGAAGAGTTGACCATGTCGCGTTGACTCGGACACCCGCGCCCCTATAGTGCGCGCCCTCGGCATGGGCGCACACGGGGTGTCCGCCGCACAGAATGACCGTCGATGATCCGCCGGACGCAGCCTCCACCATCGGGGGCGGCGCCGGCAAGTGTTTCGTGGAGAACAAGGCGTGGCGCGTATAGCCGGCGTGAACATCCCGACGAACAAGCGTGTCGTCATCGGGTTGCGATACATCTACGGGATCGGGCCGGCGAAGGCCGATCTGATCTGCCAGCAGCTCAACATCCCCGTCGAGCGGCGCGTCAACCAGCTCTCCGATGACGAGGTGCTGCGCATCCGCGAGCTGATCGACCGGGAGTTCCAGGTCGAGGGGGACCTTCGCCGCGAGCTCGCCATGAACATCAAGCGCCTGATGGACCTCGGCTGCTACCGTGGCCTGCGTCATCGCCGCGGTCTGCCGGTGCGCGGCCAGCGCACCCACACCAACGCGCGCACCCGCAAGGGCAAGGCGGTCGCGATCGCCGGCAAGAAGAAGGTCACCCGCTGATGGCCAAGCCCGCCGCCAACACCGCGCGTCCCCGACGCAAGGAACGCAAGAACATCATCTCGGGCGTCGCCCACGTGCTGTCGACCTTCAACAACACGATGATCACCATCGCCGACGCGCAGGGCAACGCGATCGCCTGGTCGTCCTCCGGCAGCCAGGGCTTCAAGGGCAGCCGCAAATCGACGCCCTATGCCGCCCAGGTCGCCGCCGAGGACGCCGGCAAGAAGGCGCGCGAGCACGGCATGGAAACCCTCGAGATCGAGGTTTCCGGTCCCGGTTCCGGCCGCGAGAGCGCGTTGCGCGCGCTCCAGGCCGTCGGCTTCTCCATCACCGCGATCCGCGACATGACGCCGATCCCGCACAATGGCTGCCGCCCCCGCAAGCGCAGGCGTGTCTGAAGACCCGTATTTGAAAGGAGGTGCCCCGGTGGCGCTTCAACGTAATTGGCAGAGCCTGATCAAGCCGGACAAGCTCGAGGTCGAATTCGGCGCCGAACCCGCGCGCGTCGCCACCGTCGTCGCCGAGCCGCTCGAGCGCGGCTTCGGCATGACGCTCGGCAACGCCATCCGCCGCATCCTGCTCTCCTCGCTCCAGGGTGCCGCCGTCACCGCCGTCCAGATCGACGGCGTGCTGCATGAGTTCAGCTCGATCGCCGGCGTCCGTGAGGACGTCACCGATATCGTGCTCAACATCAAGCAGCTCGCACTGCGCATGCACGGTGACGAGCCCAAGCGGATGATGCTGTCCGCCACCGGCCCCGGCGAAGTCACCGCCCGCCAGATCCAGGCCGGCCACGACATCGAGATCATGAACCCCGATCTCGTCATCTGCACGCTCGACGACGGCGTGAAGCTCGGCATGGAGTTCACCGCCCAGATCGGCAAGGGCTACGTTCCCGCCGCCGCCAACCGGCCCGAGGACGCGCCGATCGGCCTGATCCCGGTCGACGCGATCTACTCGCCCGTCCGACGCGTCTCCTACCGCGTCGAGCCGACCCGCGTCGGCCAGGTCACCGACTACGACAAGCTGCTGCTCACCGTCGAGACCAACGGCGCCGTCACGCCCGAGGACGCCGTCGCACTCGCGGCCCGTATCCTGCAGGACCAGCTCCAGCTCTTCATCAACTTCGACGAACCCCGCCCGGTCCGCGCCGAGGAGCCGCAGGACGACCTGCCGTTCAACCGCAACCTGCTTCGCAAGGTCGACGAGCTCGAATTGTCGGTCCGCAGTGCCAATTGCCTGAAGAACGACAACATCGTCTACATCGGCGACCTGGTCCAAAAGACCGAGCAGGAAATGCTCCGCACCCCGAACTTCGGCCGCAAGTCGCTCAACGAGATCAAGGAAGTGCTCACCTCGATGGGGCTCAGTCTCGGCATGAACGTGCCGACCTGGCCGCCCGAGAACATCGAGGATCTCGCCAAGCGGCTCGACGAACCGTTCTAGCAACAAGCCAGGGCTCTGCCCTGGACCCGCTGGGGCCAGGCGGGCCCCAGACCCGCATCAATAGGACCACCTCAATGCGTCATGGTGTTGCCGGCCGAAAGCTTGGCGTGACTTCGTCCCACCGGCTCGCCATGTTCCGCAACATGGCGGTCGCCCTCATCAAGCATGAGCAGATCACCACCACGCTGCCCAAGGCGAAGGAGCTGCGTCCCTACACCGAGCGGTTGATCACGCTCGGCAAGCGCGGCGGGCTGCATGCTCGCCGCCAGGCCTTCGCCCAGCTCCGCGACGACGTCATCGTCTCCAAGCTCTTCTCCACCATCGCCGACCGCTACAAGACCCGCGCCGGCGGCTACACCCGCGTGCTCCGCGCCGGCACCCGCTACGGCGACGCCGCCGACATGGCCGTCATCGAGCTCGTCGACCGCGATCCCTCCGCCAAGGGCCAGGACAGCGGCCCGGCCCAGGTCCGCCCCGACAACGACAGCCCGAACGACTTCGACTGATGCCGTGGATGGTATGTCAATCGGGCGCTTGATGCCCCTCGCTTCGATGCGTTAGCTCTGTCGGACAACTCCGGAACATTCCGTATGTATTCCTTGTTGGACGTCATTCTCGACAGGGGCAATGTGCATCTGCCCAAATTGTCAGATTGGTGGGTGGCCTCGACAAGCGGATAGGACGTGTCGGCCGGAACTCCTGAGGTGAAGCTGGCGATAGACGCCGTCTCACTCACCGTCCCGATCCAGCGCGGCCACAACGGCAAAGTCATCGATGGCGCGATACTGAAGGGGCAAGGATACGGCGTCAGCGCGGGAATAGCTCTGCAGATTCCCGCTTTGAACTTCGCAACCTGTAGGAACCATTTGCCGGGCGGTGGAAGCGAAGTCGTCTTGAGTCCGTTCGCTCGTGATCCGATGCGCGCGGAGGACTTCGCGGGAGTCTGCTATGCTATGTCGCTGCAAACGGTAGCTGCAACACATGGACTGGGTGGGACGGCACTCATCTTTGCCGACCAACCAGGATTTGGATCGATACTCCCGACATCGATCAACGCGGCTGCACTTTGTTGGGGCCTAAACCTTTCCAGCCAGTTAGTTGGAGGCGGTGGTGAGGTCGCTGTATACCTGCTTCGCGTCGCGTCTTGAGAATGCCTATCGCTGTTGGGTGCTCAACCACCCGACGTATCCTTGTGACATTAGCTTCGTTTGCTGGCCCGATCGCTTATACGCCCGGCATGATCGGCTGACTCTCGAAGGATTCCCTGATCGGCGCTGACGTGATTCGCTGTGCTCTGCACCCGATTCGCGGAGTTCATCATGGCAGCGCCGATCAAGATCACGCGGAACGACCTCGATCCGGCCGGGCTACGCCGGGCAGCGCGGCGAGCGGCCAGTGTCGCAGCCGCGCAACGGATGCTGGCATTGGCGCTGGTCCTGGAAGGTGAATCGAGGACCGAGGCGGCGCAGGCGGCCGGCATGGACCGACAGACGTTGCGCGATTGGGTGCATCGCTACAACCAGGAGGGGCTGGCTGGGCTGACGGACCGGCATGGTGATTTCGGCCCCAAGCGGCTGCTCTCGCCCACGCAGGAGGCGGAGATCGCAGACTGGGTCCGGCAGGGACCGGACCTGGCCACGCACGGCGTGGTGCGCTGGCGCCGGGCCGACCTGGCGCGGGCGATTGCGGCCAAGTTCGGGGTCGTGCTGGCCGAGCGCAGCATCAGCACCGTGCTGCGCCGGCTCGGCTTCCGCCGCCTGGTCGCGCGTCCGCGCCATCCCGGCCACGACGCCGCGGCGCAAGCGTCTTTCAGAGCGACTTCGCCGCCCTTGTAGACGCCGCCCTGCCCGAGCACGCCCGCGGCAAGCCGCTGGAACTCTGGTGGCAGGATGAAGCGCGCATCGGCCAGCAGGGCACGCTGACGCGCGTGTGGGCCGAGCGCGGCTCTCGGCCGCCGGCGCCGCGGGATCAACGCTACGCCTGGGCCTATCTGTTCGGCGCCATCTGCCCGGCCCGCGGCACCGGTGCGGCGCTCGTGCTGCCGTTCGCCAACGCCGAGATGATGAACCTGCACCTGGCCGAGATCAGCGCCAGCGTGACCGCCGGTGCACACGCCGTGCTGACGATCGACGGCGCCGGCTGGCACCAGACCGGCGACAAGCTACGCGTGCCCGACAATATTACGCTCCTGCACCTGCCGCCTTACAGCCCAGAGCTGAATCCGGTCGAGAACGTCTGGGCTTTTCTGCGCGGCAACAAGCTCAGCAACCGTGTCTTCAACAACTACGAGGCCATCGTCGACGCCTGCTGCGCCGCATGGAACTGGCTCATCGCACAACCAGAACGCATAGCCTCAATTGGTAGCAGAGAGTGGGCGTGTGTCAGTCAATGAAGCCGGGCGTATTACTCTGGATCGGCGGTCGCGGAGACGCTGCAGCATCTGTTGGCGAGCAAGTTAGCTGGCCCAACCGTCGCAAACATCACGAGCGCCAATATTGCTGACTACTTTTCCGGCATCTTTAGACTGACCAATTATTCCCGCAATCCTGATGTTCCCGTCTTCAAAGTCGATTTTGATTCCCCTTTGCCCGTTGCAGCAAGCATGATCGGCCTGAACCAGAACGGTCCTCCAGCATTTCCCAAGAAACTCTTCGTCATGGAGGTCAACGTCAAACGCAACGACCGCGAGGTCACCGATGAGCTCAAACGCCTCCTTCCGGCCCCCTGCATCAACGAAACCGACCCGCAGTCCGGAACGACGATCGGGTGGAAAACGCCATCACACATGCTCGTGATCACGAGCGTGACGGCGACGGGTGAACCATCCGCCGAGGCATTCAGCATCTTCCTTCTCGTCCCCGCCTCCGTCACCGGCAGCAATGACGCCGAGTATCGAGACGACATGCGTCTCTTCGAGAACCAAATCCCCGCGGGCTGCCGCTCAGGTCCCTGAAGGCCGCTTCGGGCAGGGCGTCTGCTTCAAGAACTGTGCGTCAGCCGGTGCATGAACGCCAGCTTCGCTCGCACCTCGTCGCTGACCACAAACGGGTGAAGATCCCCGATTCCCAACCTGCGGTTGACGCTATTGACCGCGAACACCAGCGGCGACTAGGCATTGAGCACTGCGTTAATACCCCGCTCGACATAGCGGTCGATGACGATCTCGGTCCGTAGGTCATACGTCCGTCCGCGCCCGGCCGCATTGTCACACCGAACGCGCAGATCGTCGTCCGCGATTTCGCCGCCGACGAAAGGGACAGCGGCCCGATCCAGGCCCGCGAGAACAACGACAGCCCGAACGGTTTCGACTGATTGGCGATAGGATGGTATCGGTATCGCCATGAGCGATGATGTCGCAAATCAAACGCTGACGCTGCTTCGGCGCATGGACCAGAAGCTCGACCGCGCGCTAGACGACCTGCACGACGTCAAAATCAGCGTCACTTCGATCGAGGCGAATATGGGTGCCATGAATCGTCGTCTGGATCGCATGGAGGATAGGATGGAGCGCCTCGAGCGCCGGGCCGGTCTTCTCGATGATATCGACCTGACCCCCTCGACCAATAAGTCCTGACGTTTTCATCCTCCGCTAACACGATCGTCCAGTCGTTGCATGGACGATCCCGTGCATGAACGCGAGCTTCGCCCGCACTTCGTCGCCGATCACGAACGGATACAGATCCGCGATACCCATGCTCCGGTTGAGGCTGTTGACCGCGAACACCAGCGGCAGCCAGTGACGTGAGCCCCAACTTGCCTCCAGTCAAAAGTAGAGTCCGCTGGTGTTGCCGCTCCGACCCTGCCGGTGTTTCTCTGTTCGGTCGAGCGCCGTTTCTCCGTTCCGGCCATCCTCATCGTCGCCGTCGCGCGCAGCCCGGGTCAAGGCTGGCCGAGGGCCATCGGCGAAGCCGGCGCGCAGCGGCCTTGATGCGGGTGAGCACGGCGGCAGGCTCGTTGAGCCGGGCGATCGGCCGCCCAGCGCCGAGTGCGGCCGGGCTTGGTTGTAGTCCAAGCGCCAGCTCGCCAGCGTTGCACGAGCATGTCGGAGCGACATGAAGATTGTCTCGTTCAGGCATTCGTCACGCAGACGGCCAATGAAGCTTTCAGCAAAAGCGTTCTGTTGCGGCTTGCCAGGTGCGATGTAATGCCAACCGACGCCGCGCTGCTGGCTCCAGCGCAGGATCGCGACGCTGGTGAACTCCGTTCCGTTGTCGCTGACGATCGTCGTTGGCCTGTCGCGAGCGGCCACGACCGCGTCGAGCTCTCGTGCGACGCGCGCGCCAGAAAGCGACGTGTCCGCCACCAGTGCGACGCACTCGCGTGTGAAGTCGTCGACGACGCACAGGATCCGGAACCGGCGACCATCCGACAGGGTGTCCGACGCAAAATCGATCGACCAACGCTCGTTCTTTGCATTCGGCACGACCAGCGGGCGACGCGTCCCAAGCGCGCGTTTGCGTCCACCGCGACGGCGCACCTGCAAACGCTCCTCACAATAAAGGCGACGCAGCTTCTTATGGTTCATGCGGACGCCCTCGCGCTCGAGCAGAAAACCAAGCCGCCGATAGCCGAAGCGGCGCCGCTCGGCCGCGAGCGCCCGCAGCCGCTCCCGCGCCGCGATGTCGCTCGGTCGGATCGACCAATAGCGCACTGTGGCGCGATCAGCCTGGAGGATCGTGCACGCCCACCGCTCGCTGATGCCGTGCGCCTCGCGCGCAGCAGCCACAGCGCTCCTCCGCGCCGCGGGCGTCACCACTTTTTTGCGGCGATGTCCTTCAGGACCGCGTTGTCCAGCATCGCGTCGGCCAACAGCCTCTTCAGGCGAGTGTTCTCCGCCTCCAGCGTGCGAAGTCGACGCGCCTCGGATACCTCCAGCCCGCCGAACTTCGCCTTCCACTGGTAGAACGTCGCCGGGCTGATCCCGTGCTCGCGGCAGACGTCGGCGGTCTTCGCACCAGCCTCCTGCTCGCGCAGCACGCCGATGATCTGCTCCTCTGTAAACCTCGACTTCCGCATCCTTCCGCCTCCTGCTGAGGCGGACTCTACTCAAAACTGGAGGTGTTTTTGGGGCTCACGTCACCAGGCCTCGAGCCCCGCGTCCATGTCGGAATCGGGCATAGGGCCAGTCCAGGTCCGCTCTGACAACGACAGCCCGAACGACTTCGACTAAGGAGAAGACGTTTGATAGAGTTCGGCATGACAATGCGGGTTTGTCACATGTACTCTCTCTTGGACGTGGTCGTTGAAAGTGGCATCGTTCACATGCCGAAGCTTTCCGATTGGATGGTTGCTTCCACGAGCGGCTGGGACGTGTCAGCTGGAACACCGGAAGTAAAGCTCGCAATCAATGCCGGATTGCTCACAGTCCCCTCCGACGATTTGAGAATGGAACGCCGGTCGAAACGGCAATTCTCCAGGGGCAAGGTTGGGGAGGAAGTGCCGGCATCGGATTGCAACTCCCCGCATTCAATATGACCTTCAGCAGGAACAATCTGCCTGGAGGGGGTAGCGAAGTTTTACTGAGCCCATTTTCCCGCGATCCAATGCGCGCCCAGGATTTTGCCGGCTTGTGCTATGCGATCTCGCTCCAGACCGTGGGGGCGGCCCGTGCCCTCGGAGGGACGGCGCTCGTTTTCGCCGACCCGCCTGGTTTTGGCTCGATCTTGCCCACTTCGATAAATGCGGCGGCGCTGTGCTGGGGCATAAACCTTTCAACGCAGTTGGTGGGAGCCGGCGGAGAAGTTGCGTTCTATAGAATGAGCTTGGTCTCCTGAGGCTGGAGTTACGCTTGACAAGACGCTACGTCAAAAACACTGTCTTTCTCATTGCCTCGACTTTAACGGGGTTATCGTCATTTTCGGTATATTGTAAGTCGTTGGAGACATTGGTGGCATCAAAACTGAGCAGTCCGGCAATTGTAGAAGTCAACAGCCAAACGTTCTCTGGCTATTTCACTGGCCTGCTTACCATGACTAATTACTCGCGCAATTCAGACATTCCAGTATTTAAGGCTGAGTACAACTCTCCGTTGCCGGTTTCTGCCAGTATGATCGTCTTCAATAACAACGGCCCGGCGGGACAGCCAAGGAAATTGTTCGTCATGGAGGTCAACGTCAAACGCGACGATCAGGAACTCGTCGCGGAACTGAGGCGTCTTCTCCCGACACCCTGCGTTGACGAGTCCGATCCGCAGTCAGGAGCGACAATTGGCTGGAAGATTCCCTCGCGAATGCTCGTGATCTCAAGCGTCTCGGCGACAGGCATGCCGACAAGCGACCAATTCAGCATTTTCCTGCTCATTCCGGCGTCGGTGTCCGGAAGCAGCGACGCCGAATACCGGGATGACATCCATCTCTTCGAGAACCAGATTCCGCCCAGTTGCCGGGCTGCCGCGCCCTGACCGGAGGCGCCTCGTCGACCGAAAACCGGCCCTCACCCATGCGTCAGCCGGTGCATGAACGCGAGCTTCGCCCGCACCTCGTCGCTGATCACGAACGGATACAGATCCGCGATTCCCATGCTCCGGTTGAGGCTGTTGACCGCGAACACCAGCGGTAGCCACGCATCCAGCACCGCGTCCATGTCGGGATCGACATACGGATCGATGACGATCGCAGTCGAGAGATCTCCCGTCCGGTCGGCCCCCGGCCTGACCGCCACCCCGAACGCGCTCCCCGTATCGAGCGTGTCGATGATGTGAAGATAATGCGCCCACGTCTCGGCGAAATCCTCCCACGGGTGCGACGACGCGTAGGCGGTGATCGTGTGCCGCTGCCAGTCCGCCCTTGGCCCCTCGCGGTAATGCCGCGCAAGCGCCGCCTTATAATCCTCCCGCTCATCGCCGAACAATGTCCGGCACTCGTCGAGCCGGCCGCCGTCCCGAACCAGCACGTCCCAGATCCAGTGCCCGACCTCGTGCCGGAAATGCCCGAGCAGCGTCCGGTAGGTTTCGTGCATCTCGTGGCGCAGCTCCTCCCGCACCGCGTCGTCCGCCTCCTTCGCCGCGATCGTGATCACGCCGCTGGCGTGCCCCGTCATCACCCGCCCCGCTCCAGGGCGCTCGTCGAGGAAGTCGAACACCAGCCCGTTCGTCGCATCGTCGTTCCGGTTCGAAAGCCGGATCCCGAGCCGGATCAGCGAGTAGAACAGCCGGTGCTTGGCGATCTCGAGCTTGGCCCAGCGGTCACGCGTGCCCGCCAGCGACAGGTCCGGAATGATCCGGTTGTGCCGGCAGGCCGCGCACACCGCGTCCGCTTCGTCCGACCCCACCAACCAGTTGCATACGTCATGCGCGGCGTTTGCGCAGAACCGGAACGTCCTTCCCGCGCGGGCGAGCGCCACGAACAGGTCGTCATCCGGCTCCACCGCCGACAGCACCGACAGCTCCGGCACATATCCGAGCCGATGGCCGCAGGCGCCGCATTGCCGGTTCTCGAAGAACAGCATCGCGCCGCAGCTCTGGCAGTTGAACAGCCTCATGCGTTTCCGATCGGCGGACCGTCGCTCCAGCGCACGAAAGCGCGCCTCGGTTCCAGGTCCCGGCGCATCTCCGGGCCGCCCGCGGCGTTCATCCGGCGAAGACACAGAGGAGCAGGCACATGGTCGACGAGAACCGCGTTGAAGGCACCATCAAGAGCGCCACCGGCAAGGTGCAGGACACCGTCGGTGGCGTGTTCGGCGACACCGACACCCAGGTGCGCGGCAAGGCCAACCAGTATGCGGGCGAGGCTCAGTCCTATTACGGCGAGGCGCTCGACACCGTGCGCGACGTCGCGGCCGACCGTCCCGTGACCGCGCTCGCCGCCGCCGCCGGCGTCGGCCTGCTGATCGGTCTGCTGATCGGCCGCATGTGAGGCGATCGGGGCGGGGCCGCCGGCCCCGCCCGTCAGGTCCTGAGCCCGTCCTCGGAATCGATCACGACAAGCATCTTGCCGGCGAGCGGCGTCGGCTTGCGGTTCGGCAACAGCAGGGCCCTGAAGCGAATGTCCTCGGCCGCCGCACGCTCGTAGTCCACGTCGAGCACGCCGTGCAGATCGAGGAACCGGTTCATCGCCGACGGGATCCTGATGCAGCCCTCCGACGCGGGTCGCCCGATCCTTGCTTCCAGGAAATGCGGGTCGGTCGCGTGCACCTCCAGCCTGATCTGGCCCGTCTCATGGCTCGCCAGCCAACCCTTGACCGCCTCGTGCCAGCCGAAATCCCACACCCGCATGCCCTTCACGCCGTTGCCGCGGATATGATGCTCGTTGAACGTCCCCTGCGCGCGATAGCCGAGAATGGCATCGGTGTTCTCGAACACGCCCGTCGGCGTGATGTAGTAGAGCTTGCGCCCGCTTTGTCCGGTGGAGACGCGTGTCCCTCCGATCGCGGCCCATGGCGCATCAGGGTATGCCACCACCAGTTCCAGCAACTGCACCGCCGGGTTGCGGTCGACCACCACCAGGAGCTGCGGCCGGGTGATCGTGCGGGCGTTCGCATCGAGCGCGGCCCGCGCCGACGCCACCATCCTTGCCCGCCGGATCCGTGACGCCATCACCGCCTGAGGCACCTCCGCGCGCAGCAGCGCGCCGATGCGCGCACCTTCCAGGCGCGCCTCCGTGTCGGTCAGCACCGGCGGCGGCGGCAATTCCGCCGGCGGCGGCACCGGCGAGACGAACGATCCGCTCGCGGGCGGGGCGCCCGGCAGCTTGGTGGGCGGCAGCATCCCGTCCGGCTGCTGGGCCAGGGCTTTCGCTCCCACCGCCAGACACAGACAGAGCGCCCAAGCCCCTGCACGCATGCGAACCTCATGATGGCGCCAACCGCCGTGGCATATCTACATGAACGATCGGGACCGGTCTGCACTGTCAGGAACCGTCCAATTCAAGCAGCGTTGATCAACAGGACAATGATGGACCAGTCGTCATGCTCAAGCTTGCAATCCTGTTTCTTGTCATTTCGATCATCGCCGGCCTGTTCGGCTTCACCGGCATCTCGGCCGCGACCGCCGGCATCGCCAAGCTCCTGTTCGTGATCGCCCTCGTGATCTTCCTCGTCTTCCTCGTCCTGGCGCTGACCGCCGGCCACGCCGTCCTCTAGTCCGGCGCGGAGGGAGCGCGCTCCCTCCACTTCCCGAACCGGGCAGGCTGCGCCATGCTTTCTCCGACAAAAAGAAAACACGGGAGCGAGACATGCAACGACGAACGATCCTCGGAGGCTTCAGCGCCGGCGTGGCCCTGACCGCCTTCGGCCGGCCCGCCAAGGCGGCCGGCAAGCGTTTCACCGTCGCCCTCATTCCCGGGCTCACGACGGATGCCTTCTACATCACCATGCACCGCGGCGCGTCGGCCGCCGCCGCGGCGCTCGGCATCGACCTGGTCTTCCAGGGCTCGACCGCCTTCAACCCCGTCCAGCAGGTCCCGGTCCTGGACGCCGTCATCGCGCGCCACCCCGACCTGATCCTGATCGCACCGACCGACAAGACCCAGCTCGTCGACCCGCTGCGCGGCGCCTTCAGTGCCGGCATTCCCGTCATCACCGTCGACACCTTCATCGGCAACGGCGTCTACCAGACCGGCGCCGGCGCGGCCGACTTCCCGTTGTCCTATATCGCATCGAGCAACACGCTCGGCGGCCAGATCGCGGCGCGGGCGCTTGCCGCCGCCATCGGCGGCAAGGGCCGGGTCTACGTCGCCAACATCGAGGCCGGCGTGTCGACCACCGACCAGCGGGAGGCGGGCTTCAAGGCCGAGATGCGCAACCATCCCGGCATCACCGTGCTGTCGACCCAGTTCAACGACGACGACGCCAACAAGGCCGCCTCGCAGGCCCAGTCGGTGATCGCGCGCAACCCCGACCTCGCCGGCATCTTCGGCGCCAATCTGTTCTCGGCCAACGGTGCCGCCAACGGCGTGTCGCAGGCCGGCAAGCAGGGCCAGGTCAAGGTCGTCGGCTTCGACGCCCCCACCTCCATCGTCGACAGCCTCAAGAGCGGCCTGCTCAGCATCGCCATCGCCCAGCACCCCGCCGAGATCGGCTGGTTCGGCGTGGCCGCCGCGTATGCGCATCTGACCGGCCAGTCGATCCCGCCTTCGATCGCCACCGGCTTCACCGTCATCGACAAGAACAACGTCGACGACCCGGCCATCAAGACCTTCATCTACGCCGCCTGACCCGTCGCCTTCATGCGCCAGACCCTGGCCGTCCTCGCCTCCTTGCGCGCCTGGCTGTTCCTCGCGGCCCTGCTCGTCACCTTCGAGGTCTGGGCGCGGCTCGCCTACGGCGCCAGCTTCGTCTTCAGCACGCTGAACCTGCGTTCGATCGCGATCTTCGCCGTCGCACCCGTCCTGCTGGGCCTCGGCCAGACGCTGGTGATCATCTCCGGCGGGATCGATCTCTCGGTCGCCTTCACCATGGGCCTCGCATCCGTCCTCGCCGCCGAGATCGCCAACATCGTCGGCGCCTCGGCGGGAGCCTTGACCGGCCTCGCCGCCGCCATCGTCGCCGCCTGCGCGGCCTCGCTCGTGCCTGGATGGATCAACGGACTTCTCGTCGCCCGGCTTCGGGTGCCACCCTTCATCGGCACGCTCGGCATGTACGGCGTCGCCCGCGGCGCCGCCTATCTCTTCTCCGGCGGCGGCACGGTGCCGGTCGAGAACCGCTATCTGTCGTTCCTCGGCAACGGCCGTATCGCCGGCATCCCCGTCGTCGTCATCGTCACCCTCGTCATCGTGGCGGCCGTCCACTACCTCCTCGCGGAATCACCGTTCGGCCAGTACACCTACGCCGTCGGCGGCAACCGGCAGGCAGCCGCACGCGCCGGCGTGAACGTCAGCCGGCTCACGGTGCGTCTCTACATGCTCTCGGCACTGTGCGCCGGCATCGACGGCGTCCTCTACACCGGCCGTTTCACCGCCGGCAGCCCGCAGGCCGGCGAGCCGCTGCTGCTCGACAGCATCGCCGCCGTCGTCATCGGCGGCGCCAGCCTGTTCGGCGGCTCCGGCACGATTGCCGGAACCATCATCGGCGCGCTGATCATCGCCGTCATCCAGTACGGGCTGGTGTTCCTCGACGTCGAACCGTTCTGGCAATTCGTCGCGGTCGGCCTCGTCATCATCGTCTCCGTGCTCGTCGACCAGAGCCAGCGGCGCTTCGGCGGAGGCCGCGTCGATGAGTGAGATCGTCCTCGAGACCCGCCGCATCTCCAAGCGCTTCGGCGGCGTCCACGCGCTCGAGAATGTCGACCTGAAGCTGCAGGCAGGCGAGGTGCTCGCTCTCGCCGGCGACAACGGCGCCGGCAAATCCACCCTGACCAAGATCATATCGGGCGTCTTCAAGCCCAGTTCGGGCGAGCTTCGCTACCGCGACCAGCCGGTCGAGTTCGACGGCCCGCAGGCGGCCCGCACCAGCGGCATCGAAACGATCTACCAGGACCTGGCGCTGGCCGACAATCTCGACATCGGCGGCAACCTGTTCCTCGGCCGCGAGATCATCAAGAAATTCCTCTTCCTGCCGCGCGTCGATCGCGCCCGCATGCGCGCCGAAGCCGCGCGCACGCTCGAAATCCTCGACGTCCATCTCGACCGTCTCGACCGTCCCGTCCGTGCCTTGTCCGGCGGCCAGCGCCAGGCCGTCGCGATCGGCCGCGCGATCCACTGGGACGCCCGCGTGGTCATCATGGACGAACCGACCGCGGCGCTCGGCGTGCCCGAGCAACGCAAGGTGATGGAGCTGATCCGGACGCTCAAAGGCAAGGGCATCGGCATCATCTTCATCTCGCACAACCTCGCCGACATGTTCGCGGTCTCCGACCGCATCGTCGTGCTCCGTCGTGGCATCGTCGCCGGCGAACGCCCGACCGGCCAGGCCGACCCCGACGAGATCGTCCGCCTGATGGTCGGCCGCTAGCAGGGGAGGGCCGGTTTCGGTTCGCTTGCCGAACAGGCACTGTCCGTGGTTTGCTGCCCCTCCCATCGCCGGTTTGCGCAGAACGATGAGTGCCATTCCCAGGCCCGACATGGAAAAGCTGCGAAGCGCGCGGGGCGAGCATCGATCTGTCCAGCGCCTCCAGGCCCATTTCGAGATCGAACAGCGCCTCGCGGCGAGATTGGCAAGTTCCTCTCGCGACCAACGGCTGGTCTTGTATGGGACGGTGTATGGCGAACTGTTCGAGAGTGTCCCAGATCACCCGCAACGCAATGTCAGCGACGACATCCGTTCGAGACGTCTGAAGCAACAGACCGAATTCTTGATCAGTCTGCTTGACGGCGAGTCGACCTACGTCGAGATCGGATGCGGTGACGCCGCGCTGACGAAGCTGGTTGCGTCCCACGTTCGATGCGCGATCGGGGTCGATGTCACGCCTGTCCTCGTGATCGGAAACTCTCCGTCTGCCTTCCACTTCTTGCGTTCCGATGGCGTGAACATCGATCTGCCGGCCGGCACGGCTGATCTCGTCTTTTCCAATCAGCTCATGGAACATCTGCATGCCGACGACGCCGGCGCGCAACTTCAAGAGATCGTCAGGATATTGAAGCCCGGTGGCCTGTACATGTGTTGCACACCCAACCGCCTGACCGGGCCGCACGACATATCGATGTATTTCGGCTACGAGCCGACCGGATTTCATCTGCGTGAATACGATCATCGATCGCTCGCCGCGGCGTTTCGATCAGCCGGCTTCGGCCGGGTGAGGGCGCGGGTGAGCGCCAAAGGCAGGACAGCGATGCTGCCAGTGGCACTGTTCTCGTTCGCCGAGGCTGCCCTCGAGAGGCTCCCGACACGCGTCCGTCGGAGCCTCCTGCGACAATCCGCGTTGCGAAATCTCCTCGGAGTGACGATGGTCGGCGAGAAGTAGATTCCGCACCAGTCCCGCCGCTCGCCGGGATCAGCCGGTGCTCGGCATGGCTCGCCTCGACAGATCCTCGAGCTGTTCCGAAGTTGGTGGCGGAATCTGGTGACGATAGACGTCGACCTCGCCGTCCCGGATCGTCTGGCGCTCGTCGATCTTCCACCCCGGCGGCTGCCGCTGCATGACCGCCAGGATCTGCCGGTTCTGTTCCATCTCGAGATCCTCGGCCGAATTGGCGAGAACGAGCCAGCCTATCCCGCTCTCGTCCAGCCAGTGCCCGACCTCGCCGACAGAGGCGAACCGGGAAGCAATCCGCGTCCCCATGAAATTGCCGCCCGCCAGTTGCTGCGTCGCTCGCAGCACATAATGCGTGCGGGTCGGATCCAATTCGGCAAAAGCCGCGATCAGGGCGCCCTCCGCCCTGGTTGAACCGGCCACCAGCACCACGGGGTTGCCGGACCGCTCCAGCACGTGACGCGCGATGTTCCTCATGCCGAATGGCGCCACGTGCGGAAGGCGGACAATCGTCATCGCGTTCGCCAGCAGCAGCCCGGCGGTCAACATCCTTGAACCCACGGGCCGCCGCCCAACCAGGCTTGTCGTCCAGGCAAGTCCCATCGCCGAGACGACCACCGCGGACGGAAGCACCGGCACGAAATATCGCGCCGAGAGGTCGGCCGGCGCGATCAGGGCAAACACCGTCATCGCCAGCGCGCCGCTCGCCATCGCGGCGACCATCGGATCCCTCCGCGATCCGGCACGGTTCCAAACGACCGTTGCCAACCCGATGACAAAGCCCGCCAGGCAGACGATGCCGAAATCGTGCGGACCGGCGGCGGCGTAGAAGCGCAGCGCCCGCCCGGTGTAGTCCCAACCGAAAGCATAGTTGAAGCCGGCCGACTGCATCCGGAAGGTGATCAGGTGCCAGGGCAATGTACAAAGCGCAACCGCCGCCGCGGCGAGCCAGGCCTGCCAGGTCAGCAGCGGGCGTATCGTCCGGGTGAATGCCGCATGGAACAGGGGCAGCAGCGCCAACCCGAACCCATTGCCCTTGGTCAGGATCGCAATGATCGCGCACAGGGCGAACCCGATCGCTGGCCACGCTGCTGGCCGCTCCGCGAACTTCGCCCAGAACAGCCCTGCCCAAAGCACGAGAAGCGACATGGCGGTATCCAGCATCACCGCATCCAGCAGCAGCAGCAGCGTCGGCGAGGCCAGGACGGTCAGGCCGGCCGCGAAGCCGGCAACGGTTCCGATCCGGCTTCGTATCAGCACCGCGACGGTGGTGGCCGTCAGACCGGCGATCACCGCCTGGAATGCAATCGCGACCGCGCTCGACCGCCCGGCGAGGGCGAAGATCGTCGCCTGGACGACATAGAAGGCCGGCGGCCAGTGCCCGATCGAGACGCGAGGCAGGTGGACGTAATAGTCGCGCGCGAAACTGATCGGATTGCCGGGAAAAGCCTGCCTGAAATAGTCGAGCACCAGGAGCGAGTTGACGAAATGCGATGCCTCGTCGCCTGTCAATCCGCGATCGGACATGTAGGCTCCGGTGCCCGTCTGGATCGCGACGCACAGCCCGATGAACGTGAGCGCGATCAGGACAGGGATCGAAGAGTGGCGAACCGCCATGATCAACGGCCGCCTGCCTTTGTCCAACTCCACCTCCTCGCCGATCTTCCGGTCCTGGACCGGGCCCGACCAGCCGTCAGCGTTCCAGGAACGCCGGAATGAACGGATCGCTCGTCTGCAGACTGTCCTTGCTCGGCAGGTCCGACGCATCGAACCCGCCCCCGAGCGCTTCGATCAACGCGACACTCGCCGTCAACAGGTTTTGCTGGACCGACAGCGCGGTCTGCGCGTCGCTCAGCGCCGTCGTCTGCGCCGTCACCACTGTCGTATAATCCTGCGTTCCCGCCTCGTACTCGTTGAACGCGATCGTCACCGTCTTGTAGGCGCTGTCGACCGCCAGCCGCTCATACGCCGCCTGCTGCCCGTAGAACCGCAATGCCGCGAGTTCGTCCTCGACGCCCTCGAACGCATTGAGCACCGACTCGCGATAATTCGCGACGCTCGCGTCGTAGCTCGCCTCCGCCGCCTGCACCGCCGCCGACCTGATCCCTCCCTCGAATAACGTCTCGCTGCCCGCCACGCCCAGGGACCAGAACTGGTTGGCCACGTTGAACAAGGTGCTGAGCTGCGATCCGGTGTAGCCCCCGCTCGCACTCAGCGTGACATCCGGATAGAACGCCGCGATCTCGACGCCGATCTGCGCATTCGCCGCCTCCACCTGCCGTTCCGACTCCGCGATGTCGGGCCGGCGCTGCAGCAGCGTCGACGGGATGCCCGGCGGCACCTCCGGCACATAGGCCTGCAGGTCGCCCGCCGCGACCGCGACGTCCGCCGGCGCATGACCCGTCAGCACCGCGATCGCATGCTCGTACTGGGCACGCGCGGCGCCGACCGAGGCCGCCTCGGCCTGCGTCTGCTGCAACTGCGTCAGCGCCTGGAAGTAGTTCGACGGCAGCGCGGTGCCGGCATTGGTCTGGTTCTGGATCACCTGGAGGTTCTTCCGGTAGACCGCGACCGTGCTGTCGAGCAGCTTCTGCAGGCTGTCCGACGATCGCATCTCGAAATAGTCCGTCGCCAGCGTCGCCTGCAACGACAGCCTCGCGTTGGCGATCTGTGCCGCGTCGGCCTGCGCCGTCGCGACCTGGCTCTCGATCTGCCGCCTGATCCGTCCCCACAGATCGAGATCCCAACTGAAGCTTCCCTGCAGCGTCAGCGCGCTCGTGTTCCGGCCGCCGACGCCGATGCTCGTCCCGCCGGTGCCGCCGGTGCCGCCTCCCGTCGTCAGGCCGGTTCCGGTCGAGCCTGTCCCGGTCAACGACGATCCCGAACTCGACGTCAGGCCCGTCGACGACGTGCCGCTGTTCGACAGGCTGCCGCCGGTGCCGACATTGATGCTGGTGCCGCCGCTGCCGCTCCGCTGCGCCGACGTCGTCAGGCCCAGCACCGGAAACAACTGCCCGCGCGCCTCGTCGACGAGCGCCAGCGACTGCCGGTAGTTCGCCTCGGTCGCCTTCAGCGACTGGTTCGAGATGTCGATCTGGTCCTCGAGATCGTCGAGCACGCTGTCGCCATAGAGCGTCCACCAGCGCCCCTTCGGCAGCGACGCATTGGCGGGCGAGGCGAGCTCCCATCCCGGCAGCGGCCGCGCCTCCTTGAACCGTGACGGCGTCTCGACCCGCACCCTATGATAGTCCGGTCCCACCATGCAGCCGGCGAGGCCCAAGCCGGCGAGGCCCAGTCCGGACAACAGGGCCGCGCGCGCGCGCGACAGGCCGGAACGTCGACGGATCATCCTCATGGTGCGCGGTCGCTGCCTTATGTCTGTGCCGCGGGCCGTGCGGCTGGACCGCGACGCGACTTGAAACGGTGGCTCAACCGGTCGAGGGCCAGATAGACCACCGGCGTCGTGTAGAGCGTCAGCGCTTGGCTCACGATCAGTCCGCCGACGATCGAGATGCCGAGCGGCTGGCGCAGCGACGAGCCCTCGCCGTAGCCGAACGCGAGCGGCAGCGCGCCGAACGCCGCCGCGAAGCTCGTCATCATGATCGGTCGGAACCGCAGCAGGCAGGCGGCCGTGATCGCCTCGAGCGGATCCATGTCGTGCTGACGTTCCGCGGAGATTGCGAAATCGACAAGCAGGATCGCGTTCTTCTTGACGATCCCGATCAGCAGGATGATCCCGATCAACCCGATGATGTCGAGCTCGTTGCCGGTGAGCAGCAGTGCCAGCAGCGCGCCGAGCCCCGCCGACGGCAGCGTCGACAGGATCGTCAGCGGGTGGATGTAGCTCTCGTAGAGGATCCCCAGCGTCACATAGACCGCGGCGAGGGCCGCGAAGATCAGGATCGGCTCGTCGCTCACCGACTTCTGGAACTGCTGCGCCGTTCCGGCGAACCCGCCATGAATCCCTGACGGCAGGCCGATCTGCAGCATCGTCTCCTGGATCACTCGCCCGGCATCCCCCAGCGACCGTCCCGCCGGCAGATTGAACGAGATCGTCGTCGCCACGAACTCGCTCTGGTGATTGACCGCGAGCGGCGTGAAGCCCGTCGTGACGCTCGTCACCGCACTCAGCGGCACCATCGTCGATGCACTGGTCGCGACCGAGGGACTGGCCGATGCCGAACTCGCCCTGCTGCTGACGGCGAGCGAGTTGATCGCCGAATTCGCCTCCGCCTGCTGCGCCTGCGTGCTTTGCGTGGCCGCCGCTGTCTGCGTCGTCCCCGGTCGCTGCGAATTCGTCCCCGCCGAGGTTCGTGTCCCCGTCGTGATCGTCTGCGTCGCGGCACTTCCCGACGTCGTCACCGGCGACGTGCTGACCCAGATCTGCCGCAGGCTGTCGGTGTTCTGCCAGTAGCGTGGTGCGACTTCCATCACGACATAGTACTGCGCGAGCGGCTTGTAGATCGTCGAGACCAGGCGCTGGCCGAACGCGTCATACAGCGTGTCGTCGATCGAGGCCGGCGTCAGTTGCAGCCGTGCCGCCGTATCGCGGTCGATGTTGACGTCCGTCTCCAGGCCGCCCTGCTGCTGGTCCGAATTGACGTCGGCCAACTCCGGCCGCTTCTGCAGCGCCGCGACCAGCTTCGGTGCCCACTCGTAGAGCGTCCGCGAGTTGTCCGCCTGCAGCGTGTACTGATACGCACCCGACGATTGCCGTCCTCCCGCGCGCACGTCCTCGGCGCCGAACAGGAACGTCCGCACGCCGACCACACTCCCGAGTCGCGGCCGCAGCCTCTCGATCACCTTGGTGACCGAGACGCGTTGCGCGAGCGGCTTGAGCTGGACGAAGATCTGCCCCTGGTTGGTGCCGCGCCCGCCGGTGAACCCGATCACCGTCTTGACCGCCGGATCGTGCGCGATGATCCGCTGGATCCGCGACAGCTTGCTCCGCATGTTCTGGAAGCTGATGCTCTGGTCACCCTGCATGGTGCCGATCATCAGGCCGGTGTCCTGGTTGGGAAAAAACCCTTTCGGGACCGCGATGAACAGATAGACCGTCAGCCCGACCGTCGCGACCAGGCTCATTAAGAGCAGTTTCGGGTGGCGCAGCGACCAGCCGAGGCTGCGCTCGTAGCCGCGCAGCATGCCGTTCAGGCCCGCTTCCGCCCCCCGCAGCACGATGTTCGGCCGCGCGCCGGCGTCGCTCGCATGCCGCGGGGGCTTGAGGAAGCGCGAACACAGCATCGGCGTCAGCGTCAGCGCCAGCACCAGCGAGATCACGATCGTCATCGACAGCGTGACCGCGAATTCGCGGAACAGCCTGCCGACGATGCCGCCCAGCAGCAGGATCGGAATGAACACCGCGATCAGCGACACGGTGATCGACAGCACCGTGAATCCCACCTCGCGCGATCCGAGCAGCGCCGCCTCGAGGCGGCCCATCCCGTCTTCCATGTGACGCGAGATGTTCTCGAGCACCACGATCGCATCGTCGACCACGAACCCGGTCGCGACCGTGAGTGCCATCAGCGACAGGTTGTCGAGCGAGAAGCCCAGCAGGTACATCGGCCCGCAGGTCGCGATGATCGAGGCCGGCACCACGATCGAAGGGATCACCGTCGCGCGCAGGTTGCGCAGGAACAGGAACGTCACGATCGTCACCAGGATCACCGCGATCACCAGCGTCCGCTCGGTGTCGGCGAGCGAAGACCTGATCGCGATCGACCGGTTCGCCGCCACCGTCAGCGTCTCGTCGGCGGGGATCTCGGCGCGCAGATCCGGCAGCAGCGACTGGATCTGATCGATGGTCTTGACGATGTTGGCACCCGGCGTCGGAAAGATGATCAGCACCACCGCGGGCTCGCCGCCCAGCATGCCCGCCTGGCGCAGATCCTCGGTGCTGTCCTCGACATCCGCGACATCGGACAGCTTGACCGGCGCGCCATTCTCGTAGGCGATGATCAGCCGCCTGAAGTCGGCGGCCTTGCTCGCGATGTCGTTGGTGTAGAGCTGGTAGCGTTGCGACCCGTCGTCGATGATGCCCTTCGGCGTGTCGGCGTTGGCCGACGCGATCGCGGCGCGCACCACCTCCAGGCTGATGCCGTCCTGGAACAGCGGTTGCGGGTTGATCTCGACCCGCACCGACGGCAGCGCGCTGCCGCCGATATCGGCGAAACCGACACCCTTGACCTGGCTCAGGCGCTGGCTGATCACGTTCTGCGCCGAATCGTAGAGCTGTGCCGCCGTCCTGGTCTTCGACGTCAGCGCCAGCACCATGATCGGCGAGCCGGCCGGATTGAACTTGTGGTATTCCGGGTTCTGCCGCAGCGATGTCGGCAGATCGGCGCGCGCCGCCTGGATCGCCGCCTCCACGTCGCGCGCGGCACCGTTGATGTCGCGCGACAGATCGAACTGCAGCGTGATCCGCGTGATGCCGAGCGTGCTCTGCGACGTGATCTCGTTGACGTCCGCGATCGCGCCCAGATGCCGTTCCAGCGGTTCGGCCACCGTCGTCGCGATGATGTCCGGACTGGCGCCCGGATCATGCGCCTGCACCTGGATGGTCGGGAAATCCACCGACGGCAGCGGCGCGATCGGCAGCCGCATGAACGCGAAGATCCCCGACAGCACCAGTGCGACCGCCAGCAGCGTGGTCGCCACCGGCCGCGCGATGAAAGGCGCCGAGATGTTCAAGCGGGTGCGCGTCCCTCGCGCGTGGGCCGTCCTCCGAACCGCCGCGCCGCCGCGCGTCCGATCCGGTCGAACGCCAGGTAGATCACCGGCGTGGTGAAGATCGTCAGCAGCTGGCTGACCGCGAGGCCGCCGACGATCGCGAGGCCCAGCGGACGCCGCAGTTCCGATCCGGTGCCGGTGCCGAGCATCAGCGGGATCGCCGCCAGCATCGCCGCCATCGTCGTCATCAGGATCGGCCGGAACCGCAGCAGCGCCGCCCGCTCGATCGCCTCGCGCGGGCCCATGCCGTCCTGACGCTCCGCCTGCAGCGCGAAATCGATCATCATGATCGCGTTCTTCTTGACGATCCCGATCAGCAGCACGATCCCGATGATCCCGATGATGTCGAGGTCATCGCCCGCGATGATCAGCGCGAGCAGCGCGCCGACGCCGGCCGACGGCAGCGTCGACAGGATCGTCACCGGATGGACGAACGATTCGTACAGCACGCCCAGCACGATATAGACCGCCGCCAGGGCGGCCAGGATCAGGTAGAGCTCGTTGCCCAGCGAGTTCTGGAACGCGCTCGCCTCGCCCTCGAAGCTGGTCTGGAACGCGCGCGGCAGGTGCATGTCCCGCTCGACGCCGACGATCGCATCGACGGCCCCCCCGAGCGACACGCCGGGCGCGAGGTTGAACGAGATCGTCGTCGCCGGGAACTCGCCGAAATGCGTGATCAGCAACGGCGTCGGTCCGACATGGACGCTCACGATCGCGCTCAGCGGCACCTGCGTCGTCGTGGCACCGCTCGACGAGCCGCTCGACGAGCCGGCCGTCACCCCCGACGCCGGCAGGTAGATCTGGTCGAGTGCGGCGATGCTCTTCGAGAGCGACGGCTCGACTTCCTGGATCACCCGATACTGCGCGGACTGCGAGTAGACCGTCGAGACCTGTCGTTGCCCGAACGCATCGTACAGCGCGCTGTCCACGGTCGCCGGCGTGATCCCGAAACGCGCCGCGGTCGAACGGTCGATGGTGATCATCACCCCGTTGCCGTTCTGCTGCAGGTCGCTCGTCACGTCGGCCAGTTCCGGCCGCTTGGCCAGCGCCGACACCAGGCCCGGCGCCGCCTGCGCAAGCTGCGCGTTGGTCGGCGCCATCAGCACGAACTGGTATTGCGTGGCACTCGTCTGTGTCGCCAGCGACAGATCCTGCACCGGCTGCATGTAGAGATGGATCCCCGCCACATGCGCCGTCTCTTGCGTCAGGCGCCGGATGATCGCGGCGGCGCCGTCGGTCCGCATCTCGCGCGGCTTGAGATTGATCTCGAACCGGCCCTGGTTGAGCGTCGTGTTGGTCCCGTCCACGCCGATGAACGAGGACAGGCTGACCACGTCGGGATCGGTGAGGATCGCGTCCGCCATCTGCTCCTGGTGCGCTGCCATAGACGCGAACGAGATCCGCTGGCTCGCCACCGACACGCCCTGGATCAGGCCGGTGTCCTGCACCGGAAAGAACCCCTTCGGGATCGCCACATACAGGAACGCGGTCCCCGCGATCGTCAGCACGGTCACCAGCAGCGTCAGCCCCTGGTTGTCCAGCACCACCAGCAGTGCCCGGTGATAGAGATCGATCATGCCCTCGAAGAAGCGCGTCATCGCGCTGCGTCGTTCGGAGCGCCCGCCCGCGCGCGCGCGCTCATACTCGGGCGCGGGCGACGCGCGCAGGATCCGCGCGCACATCATCGGCACCAGCGTCAGCGACACCACCGCCGACAGCACGATCGTCACCGCGAGTGTCACGGCGAACTCGTGGAACAGCCTTCCCACCACCTCGCCCATGAACAGCAGCGGGATCAGCACCGCCAGCAGCGAGACCGTCAGCGACACGATGGTGAACCCGATCTGTCCCGCCCCGGTCAGCGCCGCCTCCAGCGGCGACATGCCCTCCTCGAGATAGCGCGAGATGTTCTCGATCATCACGATCGCATCGTCGACGACGAAGCCCGTCGCGATCGTGAGCGACATCAGCGACAGATTGTCGAGCGAGTAGCCGAGCAGGTACATCGCCGCCAGCGTGCCCACCAGCGACAGCGGCACCGAAAGGCTCGGGATCAGCGTCGCCCGCGCGCTGCGCAGGAACACGAAGATCACCAGCACCACCAGCAGCACCGCGAGCCCCAGCTCGAATTCGACATCCGCCACCGACGCGCGGATCGTGACCGTCCGGTCCGTCAGCGGCGTCACCGTGATCCCCGCCGGCAGCGACGCCTGGATCTGCGGCAGTTCCTGCTTGATCGCATCGACCGTCGCGATCACGTTCGCACCCGGCTGGCGCTGCACATTGACCACCAGCGCCGGTGTCTTGTTCTCCCATGCCTGAAGCTGCGTGTTCTCGGGTGCCGCGATCACCCGGCCGACGTCGCGTATCCGCACCGGCGCGTTGTTGACATAGGCGATCACCTGGTTGGCCAGCACGGCCGGATCGTTGATCTGGCTGTTCTCGCGCAGCGTGCTCGAGGTCAATGGACCGTCGAAGCCCCCCGTCGGCGAATTGACGTTGACGTTGGCGATCGTGGTGCGGACGTTGTCGGCCGACAGCCCGTAGGCGAACAGCGCGCGCTGATTGAGCTGCACGCGCAGCGCGCGCACGTTGCCGCCCGACACCTGCACCGCGCCCACACCGCCGATCTGCGCCAGTTTCTGGATCAGCCGCGTGTTGATCGCGTCCTGCACATCGACCAGGTTCATCGTCCTGCTGGTGATGCCGAGCGTCAGCACCGGCGCGTCGGCCGGATTGATCTTCTGGTAGATCGGCGGGGCAGGGAGGTCGGTCGGCAGCAGGCTGTTGGCGCCGTTGATCGCCTCCTGCACCTCCTGTTCCGCCTCGTCGAGGCTCGTATCCAGGGTGAACCGAAGCGTGATCACCGACGCCCCGCCCGAACTCTGCGAGATCATCTGCTCGAGGCCGGGCATCGAGCCGAACTGGTATTCCAGCGGAGCCGTGATCGACGTCGTCATCACGTCCGGGCTCGCACCGGGATAGAAGGTCTGCACCTGGATCGTCGGATAATCGACATCCGGCAGCGCCGAGACCGGCAGGAACCGATAGGCGATGATCCCGACCAGCAGGATCGCGATCATCAGCAGGGTCGTCGCGACCGGCCGAAGAATGAAGAGCCGCGACGGGTTCATCCGGCGTGCTTGTGCTGGCCCGGAGCTCCCGTCTCGCCCCCATGCTGGGACGGCACCGTGACCACCGCCCCGTCATGCAGCCGGTCGGTCCCGTCGATCACCACCTGGTCGCCTTCCGACAGGCCCGACGTCACGACCGTCCTGTCGCCGTGCGCGTATCCGGTCTTGACGACCTGCACCGCGACCTTGTCGACCTGGTGTCCGTCCACCGCCGAGGGCTTCATCACGTAGACGAAGTTTCCCTGCGGCCCGTTCTGGATCGAAGGCGTCGGCACGATCAGCACGCCGGTCAGCGTCTGCAGCAGCAGGTGCGCGTTGACGAATTCGTTGGGGAACAACCGCTCGTCCGCGTTCGGAAACGTCGCGCGCAGCTTCACCGTGCCCGTGCTGGTGTCGACCTGGTTGTCGATCGTCTCCACCGAGCCGCTCGCGAGCTTCATGACGTCGGTCCGATCGTAGGCATCGACCGCCAGCGTCGCCTTGCCGTTCAGCTTCTCCAGGATCGGCTGGATGTCGTCTTCCGCAACCGTGAAGATCACCGAGATCGGCTTGATCTGCGTGATCACCACCAGGCCGTTGGTCAGCGACGACGTGACGTAGTTGCCCTCGTCGACCTGCCGCAACCCCACCCTTCCGGCGACCGGCGACTGGATATGGCAGTAGGTGATGTCGAGCTTGGCGGTATCGATCTGGCTCTGATCGATCTTGATCGTCGCCTCGTCCTGCGCAACCGTGAACACCTGATCCTGCAGCGTCTGCTTGGCGATGCTCTGCTGCCGCCCCAGCGTCTGGTAGCGCGTGAGGTCCATCTGCGCCTGCTTCAGCGCCGCGGTGTCACGTGCCAGTTGCGCAGAATACTGCTCGACCTGCACCTCGTACGGACGCGGATCGACCAGCGCCAGCAGGAAGCCGCGCCCGACCTCCTGGCCCTCCTCGAAGTTCACCCGCTGCAGATAGCCGCTGATCTGCGACTGCACCGTGATGGTGGCGAGCGGCGTCACCGTGCCGAGCTCGGTCAGCACCATGTCGATGTCGCCGCGCGCGGCCGGCGCGAGCGAGACCGACACCGGCGGCGCCGCCGCCGCATGCCGCGCGCCCTTGTGCCCCCATGGGCGCAGCCAGACCAGCAATCCCGCGCCGATCAGCAGCAGGATGAACCAGGGCCAGAGATTGCGCTTGCGGCGCGTGCTCGTCTCGCGATCACGACCCGGCGCTACGGGCGGCCAGGGCGTCGTCTGCTCGTCCATCAAACTTCCTGTGCCAACGCCCTGTGCCCCGGGCCTGACCATGGGCGGCCGGACCCTACCAGATCGAGCCGCTCCGGGAAAACGCCCATGGTTCCGCTCGCTCACGGCTTCTTGTGACGAAATGTGCGCAAAACGCAGCGGTAGGCCGGTGGAGATTGTGGCAACTTCGAGGCCGTGTTAAGGATCACCCACGGCGGCCGCACGGGAGGCCATGTCCCTTCGGACATCGAGAGCGCCTCGCCACAACGGCCGACCGAACGGATGGAGTTCGGCCATGTTCCGACGCTTGTTGAACCTCGAGATCAGCGCCTTCCGCGACCAGCTCGACGAGCTGCCCAACCGCCCCGACGCGGCTGACAGCCTGATCCGCGAACTGCTCGCGATCAACCGCCAGTCCTACTCGCGCGGCCTCTGGAACTTTCGCGCGCCGGTCTGAACCTCCGGATGCCGTCTCAGGCGTGATGCCCGCTTAGCTCCTCGCCGGCATCCGCCCGCAGCCGCGCGCACAGCACGGGCGCCACAGTCGCGGCGGCGCCGACGGTCGCCCACGCGATGCTCAGCTCCACCAGCCCCGCATGGCCGACCCCGCGCCATGCGGCCGCGATCGCAAGCGCCGCCGCGGCCACGCAGATCCCCAGCGTCAGCGTCACCTGCTGCATCGTCGCATAGAGGCTGGTCGCCGCACTCATCCTGGCCGCGGGCACGTCGGCATAGGCGATCGTGTTGTAGGCCGTGAACTGCAGCGATTGCAGGAACCCCCCGCAGAACAGCACCACCCAGATCACCCCATGGCCGATCCCCGGCCGAAAGCAGGCGCAGGCGAACGCGAAGGCGCTCGCGCCCGCGCCGTTCCAGATCATCGTCCGCCGATAGCCGAACCGCCGCAGCAGCCGGCGCGAGAACCCCCGCATCGACAGCGCCCCGGCCGACGTCAGGAACGTCGTCGCCCCCGATTGCGCGGCCGACATCCCGAGACCGACCTGCAGCATCAGCGGCAGCAGGAACGGCGTCGCACCCACCGCGATCCGGGTCGCCGCTCCCGCCACCACCGACAGCCCGAAGGTCGGGATCCGCATCAGCGAGAAATCCAGGATCGGCCGCGCCGTCCGCCGCGCGTGCCAGCCATAGAGCGCCCCGCTCGCGACACCGACCGCCAGGATCCAGGCCGCCAGCGTCGCCGGAACCGAGCCCCGGCTCGCGAGCTCCAGCCCGAAGATCAGGCACGCGAGTGCCACCCCCGACAGCACCAGCCCCCGCACGTCGAACCGGTCCCGCCGCTCGGCCCGCAATTGCGGCACCAGCCAGGCCGCCAGCGCCAGGCCGGCCACGCCGATCGGCAGATTGATGTAGAAGATCCACCGCCAGCTCAGCGTGGTCACCAGGAACCCGCCCACCGGCGGCCCCAGCAGCGGACCGATCGTCGCCGGCACCAGCAGCCAGTTCATCGTCGCGATCAAGTCGCTCTTGGCCGTCGTCTGCAGCAGCACCAGCCGCCCGACCGGCACCATCATCGCCCCGCCCGCGCCCTGGATCAGCCGCGAGACCACCAGGAAGGCCAGGCTGTCGGCCTGCGCGCACAGCAGCGATCCGGCCGTGAACAGCGCGATCGCCGCACAGAACACCGTCCGCGACCCGAGCCGGTCCGCGACCGCGCCGGACGCCGGGATGAACACCGCGAGGCTCACCAGATAGGAGGTCAGCGCCACGCTCATATGCAGCGCGTCGACCCCGAACGAATGCGCCATGCTCGGCAGCGCCGTCGACAGCACTGTCCCGTCGAGCTGCTCCATGAACATCGCCGACGCGATGATCAGCGGCACCGTCCGGCCGCGCCTGGCGGGTACTTGCGGCGTCTGCCCACGGATCGTCTCGTCGGTGATCGCATCGGGCATGCTGCAAAACACCCCCGAACAGCGCGGCCGCGCAAGGCACAAAAGCACCGGGGGCCGAGGCCGGCCCCCGGACCTCCGGCTTGTCTATTGCCCCAGATGATCGGTGAAGAAGTCGCCGATCTCGGTGAACGCCTCCTTCGCCTCGGGCACCCGGTCGTCGAACTGGTATTGGGCGTGGCTCTCGCCCTCGAACACTTCCAGGTCCGCCGGCACCCCCGCACGGCGCAGCTTGCGGTGGACGCGCACCGTGTTGCTCAGCAGCAGATCGCGCGTGCCCGTCGTCAGGATCGTCGGCGGAAAGCCGTGCATGTCGCCATACACCGGCGACAGCAGCGGATCGGCCAGGTCATGCCCCTGGGCATATACCTTGGTCGCCGCGTCGCAGAACCCGTCGCGCGATACCAGCACGTTGTCCACCTTCTCGTTGGTGTAGAACGTGTCGCCCGTCTTCGTGACATCCGACATCGGCGTTCCCGGCGCGATCGCGCCCGGCATCGGCAGGCCGAGCTGGCGCGCACGCAACACCATCTCGAGCGTCAGCGCGCCACCCGCCGAGGTGCCGAAGAACGCGACATCCTTCGGCTTCGTGGTCTTCAGCACGTTCTTGTAGACAGTGATCGCGTCGTCGAGGGCGGCCGGGAAATACGCCTCCGGCGGCATCCGGTAGTCCACCGCAATGACCTTGTAGTGCGCGAACCCCGCCATCATGATCGCTTCCGTCGTCCCCGACTCGCCCGGGAACAGCACGTAGCAACCACCATGCACATGGATCAGGACCTTGTCCTGGTTCGCGGCGGGAATGAAGTCCGGCGTGATCACATACGCCCGCACCCCGTCGATCGTCGTGGGCGCGCTCTTGACCTGCAGCCGCGCCAGCATCGCCGGGATTGTCGGCACCACGGTCGCCGCCTGCGCGTCGGCGGCCTTGCGCCACTCCTCCCCCGTCGACCACAGATCGTTCCATTTCGGGTTGAGCGGCTTGGCGATGAACGCCTGCATGCCGGGACTGATGTCGGCCGTCGGCGCCGGCAGGTCCTTGGCCGGCACGTCGAGCGGTCCCGCATGGGCGCCGCTCGTGCCCATGATCAGGGTGGCGATCAGCGGCATGGCCGCCAGGCGGCAAGAACCGGATTGCATCGAATTGTCCTCCCGTTGTTTTTCATCCGCGCAAATCGTCGCGAAGATAGCGCTACCATCCTAGGCGCGGCCGCGACGGAAGGGCAACGGTCCCGCGGACCGCTTGCATGCAGCCGTCCGTGAGGGTTCAAGCTTGCGCATGCCTGACTTCACCATCGAGTCGGCCCATGGCGGGCTGGTCGCCGGGATCGACGAGGCCGGCCGCGGACCACTCGCGGGACCGGTGGTCGCGGCCGCGATCATCTTCCCCGCCGGCGTCCCGGCCCCACTCGCCGCCCTCCTCGACGACAGCAAGCAGCTCGACCCCGTCCAACGCGCCACCGCCTACACGGCACTCTTCGCCTCGGGTGCGGCCATCGTCGGCGTCGGCGCCGCCTCGGTCGCCGAGATCGGCCGCATCAACATCCTGCGCGCCACCTTGCTCGCGATGGCGCGCGCCACAGCCCGCCTGCGAACCGTCCCCGACCTCGCCCTCGTCGACGGCAACATCCCGCCCACGCTTGCCTGCCCGGTCCGCTGCGTGATCGGCGGCGACGGCCTCTCCCTCTCCATCGCCGCCGCCTCCATCGTCGCCAAGGTCACCCGCGATCGCGCCATGGCGCGCCTTGCCGTGCGCTGCCCCGGCTATGGCTGGGACACCAACGCCGGCTACGCGACCCCGCCGCATCGCGCCGCCCTGCGCGCGCTTGGCGCCACCCGCCACCACCGCCCCACCTTCGGGACCGTTCGTCAGCTCGCACTCGAGCTCTGTTCCGCCTGACATGCCCGGCCTGCCGTGAAGGACGATCTCGACCAGGGCATCGACCTGCCGCTCGACCAGATCCTGCTTGGCGACTGCGTGCACCACATGCGCATGCTGCCCGCGAATTCGATCAACTGCATCTTCGCCGACCCGCCCTACAATCTCCAGCTTCGCGGCGAGCTCCGCCGTCCCGACGACAGCCTCGTCGACGGCGTCGACGACGATTGGGACTGGTTCGACGATTTCGAGACCTACGACCGCTTCACCCGCGAATGGCTCACCGAGGCCCACCGCCTGCTCCGCAAGGACGGCACCATCTGGGTCATCGGCTCCTACCACAACATCTTTCGCATCGGCGCCATTCTCCAGGAACTCGGTTTCTGGATCCTCAACGACGTCATCTGGCGCAAATCCAACCCGATGCCCAATTTCCGCGGCCGCCGCTTCACCAACGCCCACGAGACCCTGATCTGGGCCGCTCGCGGCCGCACCGCCCGCTACCGCTTCAACTACCAGGCGATGAAGTCGCTCAACGACGACCTGCAGATGCGCAGCGACTGGCTGCTCCCGCTCTGCACCGGTCCCGAACGCCTGCGCAACGCCCACGGCCTCAAGCTCCATCCGACCCAGAAACCCGAGGCCCTGCTCCACCGCGTCCTGCTCGCCAGCACCGAGGCCGAGGACGTCGTGCTCGACCCGTTCCTCGGCACCGGCACCACCGCCGTCGTCGCCAAGCGCCTGCACCGAAGCTGGATCGGCATCGAACGCCATCCCGCCTATGTCGAAGCCGCCCTCGTCCGCATCCGCGACCAGCGCCGCGTGCCCAGCGCCGGCATCGCCACCACCCCCACCCGGCGCGACGCCAAGCGCATACCGTTCGGCCGCCTCGTCGAAGCCGGCCTGATCACCCCCGGCACCATCCTCACCGACCGCAACCGGCGCGTCTGCGCCACCGTCGCCGCCGACGGCAGCCTCGTCGCCGGCGCCACCCGCGGCTCCATCCACCAGGTCGGCGCCGCGCTGCAGAACGTCCCCTCCTGCAACGGCTGGACCTTCTGGCACCTCGAGCGGGCAGGGGTGCTCACCCCGATCGACGCACTACGTGAGGGTATGGCCTGACCGCGACAGGCGAAGAACCCGGGGGCCGAGGCCGGCCCCCGGACCCCCGGCAACCATTCAGGAGGCCTACCATGCAACAGGACCTTGCGAGCCATCGGCTTCCGACGACGCTTGTGGCCGATCCTGCCGACCTGCCGTTCGTCACCGATCCAGGCGAGCGTCGCGGCGACATGCTCTACCGCCGCTTCGGCCGCACCGACGAGATGATCTCGCTCATCGGCATGGGCGGTTTCCATCTCGGCAAGAAATCCGTCACCGACGCCGAGGCGACCCGCCTCGTCCATCAGGGCGTCGATCGCGGCATCAACTTCATCGACAATTGCTGGGACTACAACGAGGGCAAGTCCGAGATGCGCGTCGGCGTCGCTCTCGACCAGGGCGGCTACCGCGACCGCGTCTTCCTGATGACCAAGATCGACGGACGCTCCAGGCAGGAGGCCGCCCGCCAGATCGACACCTCGCTGCAGCGCATGCGCACCGACCGGATCGACCTCGTCCAGCACCACGAGATCCTGCGCTACGACGATCCCGACCGCATCTTCGCCGAGGGTGGCGCGATGGAGGCCTTCCTCGACGCCAGGCAGGCCGGCAAGCTCCGCCATATCGGCTTCACCGGCCACAAGGATCCGCGCATCCATCTGCAGATGCTCGCCGTCGCCGCCGAGCGCGGCTTCCATTTCGATGCCGTGCAGATGCCGCTCAACGTCATGGACGCCCATTTCCGCAGCTTCGCCCACCTCGTGCTGCCCTACCTCGTCGAACACGGCATCGCCGTCCTCGCGATGAAGACCTTCGCCGACAGCGTGATTCTGAAAAGCGGCGCACCGATCCGGCCCGTCGAATATCTCCACTACAGCCTCAATCTGCCGGCCTCCGTCGTCATCACCGGCATGGAGAACCAGCGCGATCTCGACCAGGCCTACGAGGCGATCCGGACCTTCCAGCCGATGGACAAGACCGAGGTCGCCGAGCTGCTCGAGCGCAGCCGGCCGCATGCGACGGTGGGGAAATACGAGCTGTTCAAGACCAGCGCCACCTTCGACGGCACCGCCAAGAACGCAGCCTGGCTCGGCGACGATGTCGAAGAGGTCAACAACCTCGCACCCGTCATGCAATGAATTGGAACTGATCCCCTTCACCGAGGACCATTTCGCCGAACTCGCATCCTGGTTCGCCAGCGAGCGCGAGGTGGTCCTCTGGGTCGGTCCGGCCACGACCCATCCCGTCGACGCCAGGCAGCTCGCATCCTTCCTGGCCGAAGGCCGATCGACGCCGCCGCAACGAAGCTGCTGGATGGCAGCCCAAGGCGACGATCTCGTCGGCCACGCTCACCTCCGCTACGACTGGCGCAACGGCAACGCCACGATCAGCGGCGTGGCCATCGCACCCCGCCACCGACGCCGCGGCCACGCCGCTCCGATGCTGGACCTCGTCATCGCCAAAGCCTTCGCCGATCCCAGGATCGAGCGCCTCGACCTCAACGTCTTCACGATCAACGCGATAGCGATCCGCCTCTACGAACGTCTGGGCTTCGTCCGCGAAGGCGTCCAGCGCTCCTGCGTCCGTGTCGGCGCCGAACGCTGGGACCGCCTGACCATGAGCATCCTGCGCTCCGAATGCGGGGTTCCACCCCGCACCCCGCCAGGGGCCGGGCCCCTGGACCGCCGATAATTACAGTGCCCATGTCTGGCGGCGCTGGGGCTGCTCGGCATCAAGGACCTAGTCCCCGCCCTGATCCCGGTCGGCAACACGACGCCTACGCTGGAAGACAAGGCCGGGAGACCGAGTTTGACTAGAAGAGCATCATCAGCACGATCCACTTGGCGACCAATAGAAGCGCGCCTATTCCAAAGATAAGCCAGAAATCGTCTTGCCTGTAGAAAGGTGCTTTGTCGTTAGGATCGGCATGCCATCGTTTTCGTAATCCATAACCGACAACGCAAAGCAGCCCGAGCTCTGCGCCGTTGCCCCACCGGACATACACCCAGAAAGTGGGGACGAGAGCTACAAGGAGGACGAGAAACCCAAAGCGCTCAATTGCACTGCCGACCGCGCCGCTCATCGAAGCTGGCGCCTTCTCCAGTCTAGTTCATACCGGCGCCATCGTCTCGACTTTGTCGCCGCATCCCAGGCGTCCCCGGGAATGAGATGAGTGACGATCGAGCCCGTGACATTCCCGGCGGCCACTTGCGCAAAGCGGGGAGCGAGTTTTCCGCCAACCGTCGCGCCGGCAGCGGCTTCCGGGAACATCGCTACGGCTCCGGCACCAACGATGACGCCGAGCACGTAGCCGACTATGTCTTGAGCGAGAGCCTGATAAAAACTCGGGGGATGGTAGATCCCCTCGATATCATTGATTTCATCGCCAAAGTTTTGCTTCGCATAGAAGGCAATCTCTTTCTCCGACAGACAGAAAGGGTAATCTTGCGGACTGTTTTCAATCGCCATCATCAGGCCGAGAAACCAAGCTGCTATAGAGGCAGAGCCAGGTTTTGAAGAATAGAACTGAAGATTATTCGTTATCTCTTGTCCAACCCTGGGATCGAACCTGTAGAAGCAGAGCCCGACGAGGCATTTTGCTGCTCGTTCCGGTTCGGGCACGGAGCCAAACAGCGCGGCGTTGCCGTTAGCCTCCTGAAGCTGGAGAGCCACGGCATCCTGTCGCAGCCAGCGAGGTTGTAGCAGCGAGGGCGGCATCAAGCGTCATCCTTCCTCGTGGATGGGCGGCATTATAGCCGAATGCGCTGCCGTGTATCCATCGGCGCCGAACGCTGGGACCGCCTTACGATAAGCATCCTGCGCTCCGACTGGCGACGTGAAGCGGGTCTGGGCGCGCTGCGCCCAGCGGGGTCCAGGGGCAGCGCCCCTGGCCTCACCCCAACGTCGGCATCACGAACTCCGCCCCGGCCCTGATCCCCGTCGGCCAGCGCGACGTCACCGCCTTGTATTTGGTGAAGAACCGCACGCCTTCGGGCCCGTGCATGTGGTGGTCCCCAAACAGCGACGACTTCCATCCCCCGAATGAATGGAACGCCATCGGCACCGGGATCGGCACGTTCACTCCCACCATGCCCGCCTGCACGCCGTGCACGAAGGCGCGCGCGGAATCGCCATCGCGGGTGAAGATCGCGGTTCCGTTTCCGAACTCGTGCGCGTTGACCAGCGCGAGCGCATCGTCGAACGAAGGGGCCCGCACCACCGACAGCACCGGCCCGAAGATCTCCTCGCGGTAGATGCTCATCTCCGGCGTCACGTCGTCGAACAGCGTCCCGCCGATGAAGAACCCGCCCTCGTAGCCTTGCAGCTTGAGGTTCCGCCCGTCCACGACCAGCGTGGCGCCTTCCGCGACACCCGCGTCCACATAGCCGGTCACCTTCTCGAGATGCGCACGCGTCACCAGCGGTCCCATTTCCGCATCCGGCTCGGTGCCAGCGCCGATCTTGAGCGTCCGCACCCGCGGCGCCAGCGCGTCGACCAACCGGTCGCCGACGCCGCCGACCGCGACCGCGACCGAGATCGCCATGCAGCGCTCGCCCGCCGATCCGTAGGCCGCCCCCATCAGCGCATCGGCGGTCTTGTCCAGATCGCAATCCGGCATCACCACCGCGTGGTTCTTCGCCCCGCCCAGCGCCTGCACCCGCTTGCCGTGCGCCACCCCGGTCTGGTGGATATACCGCGCGATCGGCGTCGATCCGACGAAGCTCACCGCCTGGATGTCCGGGTGGTGCAGGAGCGCGTCCACGACCTCCTTGTCGCCATGCACCACCTGCATCACGCCGTCCGGCAGACCCGCGCGCTTGAGCAGGTCGGCCAGCAGCAGCGACGCCGACGGATCGCGCTCGGACGGCTTGAGGATGAAGCAGTTGCCCGTGACGATCGCCATCGGCATCATCCACAGCGGCACCATCACCGGGAAGTTGAACGGCGTTATGCCGGCCACCACCCCGAGCGGCTGGCGCAGCGAATACGCATCGATGTCGCGCCCCGCCTGCTCGGTGAAATCCCCTTTCAGCAGCTCGGGCGCGCCCGTCGCGTACTCGATCACCTCCATCCCGCGCGTCACCTCGCCGAGCGCGTCCGACAGCACCTTGCCGTGCTCGGCCGTGATGATCGCGGCGAGATCCTTCGCGTGCTGCTCGACGAGGTCGCGAAACCGGAACATCACACGCGCCCGGCCGAGCGGGGTCGTCGCCGCCCACGCCGGGAACGCGTGCCGCGACGCGCGAACCGCGTCGTCGACGTCGGCGGCCGTTCCGAGCGCCACCTGTCGCGCCATCCTGCCGCTGGTCGGATCGAAGATGTCGCCACGTCGCGTGCCATGGCCGTCGACCCGGGCGCCCCCGATCCAGTGCGAAACGAGTTCCATCGTCATCCCCGGTTCCAGATGTCGTTGTAGAGCCCGATGATCGCCTCCGCGTCGGGCACGCGCGGATTGTTCCCGGGCGAACCCGAAGCGATCGCCTGTCCGGCCATCATCGGCAGCATCTCCAGCCAGCGCGACCGATCGATCCCGTACTTGGCCGGCGAGGGGACCTCGAGCTCCGCGTTCCGCTCCCGCAGCGCCGCAACCAGCGCCGAAGATGCGTGCCCGTCGTCGTCCGCCGCGTGCGCGATCCCCATCGCCCGCGCGCACGCCGCATACCGATGCTCGTTCCCCGGCACCGACCATTCCGTCACCGACGGCAGCAGCATCGCGTTCGACAGGCCGTGCGCCACATGGAAATGCGCCCCGATCGGCCGGCTCATCCCGTGCACCAGGGCCACCGACGCGTTCGAGAACGCCATCCCCGCTTCCATGGCCCCAAGCATCATCGCCGCGCGCGCGGCCCGGTTCTCGGGCTCCCGGCACGCCATCGCGACATGCGGCCAGATCCGTCCCATCGCCGACAGCGCCAGCCCGTCGGTAAACGGGCTGGCGCGCCGGGAGACATAGGCCTCGATCGCGTGCGTCAGCGCGTCGAGCCCGGTGTCGGCCGTCAGCCGCCAGGGCTTGGACAGCGTCAGCTCGAAATCGACGATCGCGATCGTCGGCAGATACGCGAGCCCCATGCAGAGCATCTTCTCGTCCGTCGTCTCGTCGGTGATCACCGTCACCTTCGTCGCTTCCGAACCGGTTCCCGCCGTGGTCGGGATCGCGACGATCGGCAATCCGGGCGCGTCCTGCACATGCGGGAATTTGAGCGCCCGCGGCGTCGTCCGATGCCGCGCCAGCACGGCCACCATCTTCGCCGTGTCGATCGAACTGCCGCCGCCGAGCCCGATCACGCAATCATGCCCGTGCGCCCCGAGCGTGGAGAGCGCCGCCTCGACCGACGCTACCGTCGGGTCGGGCACCACGCCCGCGAACACCCGGCTCGCGAGCCCCGCGTCCGTCAGCACCGACCGCAGCGCATCGAGCGTGCCGTTCCGCGCGATGAACGGATCGGTCACGATCAGCGGCCGCTCGAGCCCCGCCTGAAGCAGCGCGTCCGCGCTGCTGGCGATCGCGCCGCCGCCCACGCGCATCGACCGCGGCAGATACATCGCCCCGCTCATCTCCGACCCCGATCTGGACATGGCCGCCTTTCGAACGCCTCGGGGCACTGTATGTCACAAGCATGATAGCGCGATGTTGATCGGTGCCGCCTTGCTTGGAGACGTCGTTCCGCCAGAAGTTTCATGCGTGTAATTTCATCCTCCCGAGGGCGTCGGACATGGCAACGTTCACCTTCAAGAACGGGGCGAACAGCGACTACGCCAATCCCGCCAACTGGGTCGGCGGCGTGGCACCCGCCGCCGGCGATACCGCCGTCATCGACAGCACCGGCGACCCGCTGGCGATGATCGATCCCAACAACACCAACATCTTCGGCTTCGCGACCGGCGACACGTCCGCCAGCCTGACCGGCACCGATATCGCCCTCCCGTCGCCCATCCTGGTCCAGGAGCCGGGCTCCGCGAACCCCGTCGTCTATTTCCAGTACTACCCCGATGTATCGGCGGGCAGCCAGAACACGCAAGGCGAGACCATCAGCCATCAGCCATCAGACGATCGACCTGATCGGCGGCGGCAGCGTCGCCGCCCTCTACAACCAGAACTCGACGCTCGATGCGAGCACCGCCGTGAACGTCAGCGGCACGTCGCTCTGGCAGAGCGAGTTCACCAACCAGTTGAACGGCACGATCTCGATCGGCGCGCCCCTCTCGGTCGACGGCAGCCCGGTGCCCCCGCCCGCACCCAACGCCAGCAAGCACGTCAACGAACTCGACATCGCAGTCCTGCCCAACGGCTCCTGGACCTACAACAACGGCGCCTACGCGCTGTCCGGCTATGTCCCGTCGGTCACCAACAACGGCACCATCGACGTCGCCGCCAGCAGCGCGCTGAACATCCAGTTGAAGGCGGTCGACGAGAGCCTGTTCCAGAACGTCCAGACGCCCACCGAGACCCTCGTCGACGACTTCCCGCCCGAGCGGACCGCGTTCAACAACAACGGCACCATCGACATCCAGGCCGGCGGCACGGCCAACATCTATGGCGCACCCGGCATCCTTCAGGTTCCGACCGCCGAGAACGGCAACTACGTGCCCGCCTTGTTCAACAACGCGGGCACCATCAATGTCGACGGAAGCGCGGGTGCCACCATCAGTTTCATGTCCGATGAACCGCTGGTCGGCGGAACCCTGAACGTCAACGGCGGCAGTGCCACCGATCCGGGCGCCACCACGGCCACGATCGCCGACGGCGAGACCGGCACCAGCATCGTGCTCGCCAACGCGACGCTCGATCTCGTCGAGCACAACCATGACGCCATGGCGGCGCCCCAGTTCGACAACCAGTTCAACGGCGGCTCGATCACGTTCGCCGACAACCACGGCGTCATCGCGTTCCCGACCAGCAGCCTGACCAACCCCGAGATCGACACCATCGCCGGCGACATCGAAACACCGATCGACGGTTTCCGCGCCGGCGACGCGATCGACGTCACCTTGGTCCCCGGCGTCCTGTCCGCCATCGACACAAGGGGCGTCTTCAGCTTCGGAGCGAACTGGGTCCAGGCCACCAAACGACCTGCGGATCATCGAAACCGTCGCCATTTCCTCGTTCTACGGCGGCGGCACGACCTCGCAGACGGTCGCCGACTTCAAGCTCGGCGGCACCTATGACCCGTCGAGCTTCCACGTCGCCTGGTCGCCCGATCCGTTCAGCGGCAACAACGGCTTCGGCGGCAACCCCGTCACGCTCACCATCACCACCGACACCTCGGGCGGCGCGCCTTGCTTCGTCAGCGGCACCTTGATCGCCACTCCGGACGACGAAATCCCCGTCGAGGACATCCGCCCGGGCGATCTCGTCCTGTCCGCCGACGGCGCCGCGCTGCGTGTCCGCTGGGTCGGTCACCGGCGCGCCGACTGCCGTGCCAATCCCGAGCACGCGCCCATCCGCATCCGTGCCGGTGCCCTCGGTGCCGGCACGCCAAGGCGCGACCTCGTCGTCTCTCCCGACCACGCCCTGTTTATCGACGGCCTCCTGATCCCGGCCGAGCGTCTCGTCAACGGCGGCACCATCGTCCGCGATGCCGCCACGCGCGTCATCTACCACCACGTCGAACTCGAGCATCACGCGGTCCTGCTCGCCGAGGGCGCCCCCGCCGAAAGCTATCTCGACACCGGCAACCGGGCCCGTTTCGGCAACTGCCCGTTCGGCTACGACCCGATCGAGGCCGCCGCGAACGACCCGTGCGCCGAGGTCCTGTTCGGTGGTCCTCGTCTCGATGCCGTTCGCGCGCGCCTGTCGGAACGTCAACCCGTCTAGGGCGGCAACACCGGCGCGCCCGTGCAGCCCAGCGCCCTGATCGTGCCGCGCGCGCTGTATTGCCGCCCGTGCAGGTCGAGGAACAATTGCAGCACCTGCCGTCCGGGCGACAGCCACGCCAGCGCGACCGAGGGCTGGTCCGCCCGCAGTTCGGGATAGACCAGCGGCGCCCGCCGTGTCGGCTGCCCCGCCGCCGTCTCGGGCGGACCGATCGTCAGGTCCACCCGCTTGCGGTCCTTGAAGCCGGGCAGGAACACCGGCACGACGCTGGCGTGCTCGGGCAGCCAGCGCAGCCAGTAGAACCCGAGCGCCAGCGGCGGCCGCACCGCGGCCGACATCTCCCGCAGATCGAGATCGGGCCGGCGCTCCGGCGACGCGTGCTCGAAATCCGTCAGCCACGCCTGCCCGAACGTTCCCGGATCCCAATGCCGCGCGAACGACGGATGCTGCCGCGCGAACTCCCCCGCTCGCTTGCCCTCGATCCGGTGCGCATCGAGCCCGTCCGCCGCCCGATCGAACACATCCCACTGCTGGCGAACGATATGCCCGTCGACGCTGTAGCGGCTGTTGACCGCCACCTGCCGGACGCCGCCCGCGTCCGCCACGCTGATCTCCTCCATCCGATAGTGCGTGTGCAGCAACGGCAGCGGTTGCGCGTCCAGGCGCAACCCGACATCGACGCGCACCGAGGCACCGGCTTCCGTCGCCTCCGCGGTGATCGCCAGATGCCCATCGTAGCTCGTCACGCCATCGAAGCGGCACGTCTCGGCCTGCGCGGCGCTCGCCACGAGGAAGGCCAGCGCCGCGCAACCTCCGCGTCCCGCTGCGTTTGCTTGCATCATACGGGAGAAACGACATGCAATATCGTCAGCTCGGCCGCTCCGGCCTGATGGTCTCCACCCTGACCATGGGCACGATGACCTTCGGCGGCGGCGGCAAGTTCGGCCTCGTCGGCAAGACCGACGTCGCCGGCGCGCGACGCCAGGTCGACCATTGCCTCGACGCCGGCATCAACCTGTTCGACACCGCCGACATCTACTCCACCGGCGCCTCCGAGGAGATCGTGGGCGAGGTCTTCGAAGGCCGGCGCCACGACGTGCTGCTCGCCACCAAGGCCCGCTTTCCCATGGGACCGGGTCCGAACGACGCCGGCCTGTCGCGCCACCACCTCATCCGTGCCTGCGAAGCCAGCCTCAAGCGTCTGCGCACCGACGTGATCGACCTCTACCAGGTCCATGAACGCGACGGCATCACCCCCGCCGAGGAGACGATGGAGGCACTCGACAGCCTCGTCCGCGCCGGCAAGGTCCGCTATATCGGCGCCTCGAACTTCTCCGCCTGGCACCTGATGAAATATCTCGGCGTCGCCAAGGTCGAGCACGGCATCCCCTTCGTCAGCCAGCAGATCCACTACACGCTCCAGTGCCGCGAGGCCGAATACGAGCTCGTGCCGCTGTCCCTCGACCAGGGTCTCGGCATCATGGTCTGGAGCCCGCTCGCCGGCGGCCTGCTCTCCGGCAAATACCGCCGCAACCAGTCCCACCCCGAAGGCTCCCGCCACCTGACCGACTGGAACGAGCCGCCGGTGCGCGACGAGGGCAAGCTCTACGACATCGTCGATGCGCTCGTGGCCATCGCCGAGCCCCGCGGCGTCTCCGCCGCCCAGGTGGCACTCGCCTGGCTGCTCGAGCGTCCCGCCGTCACCACGCTCGTCATCGGCGCGCGCACCGACGCGCAACTCGCCGACAATCTCGCCGCCGCCGACCTCGAGCTCACCTCCGACGAGCGCGCCACCCTCGACCGCGTCAGTGCCCCGCCGCTGCTCTACCCCTACTGGCACCAGGCCGCGACCGCCTCGGACCGCCTGTCGGGCGAGGATCTCACCCTGATCGCCCCGCATCTCGAGACCGCATCGTAAGCCGGCGGTCGCCGGCGTGACCGGCCCGGAGCGCCCCCGGATCGTCATCGTCGGCGCCGGCTTCGGCGGCCTCGCCGCCGTCCAGGCGCTGCGTCACGCCGATGTCGCCGTCACCCTCATCGACCGCGAGAACCACCACGCCTTCCAGCCGCTCCTCTACCAGGTCGCGACCGCCGCGCTCTCGAGCACCGAGATCGCATGGCCGGTGCGCGGCCTGCTGCGGCAGGCCAATCTCACCATCGTCATGGCCGAGGTGCGCGCCATCGACACCGCGCAACGAACGGTCCTGACCGACGGTCCGAGCTTTCCCTTCGACACGCTGGTGCTGGCCACCGGCTCCACCCACTCCTACTTCGGCAACGAGGCCTGGGCCCCGTTCGCTCCAGGCCTCAAGCGGGTCGCGGACGCCGAAGCCTTGCGCGCCCGCATCCTGCTCGCCTTCGAGCGCGCGGAACTCGCCACCGACCACGCCGAGCGCGCCCGCCTGCTCACCTTCGTCGTCGTGGGCGCGGGTGCGACCGGCGTCGAGATGTCGGGCGCGATCGCCGAACTCGCCCGCGACACGCTGCGCCACGACTACCGCGTCATCGACAGCGCCAGCGCCCGGATCATCCTCGTCGAGGCAGGTCCGCGCGTGCTCCCCACCATGCCCGACAGTCTCTCGGACTACGCTCTGGCCGCGGTCCGGCGCATCGGCGTCGACGTGCGTCTCGGCGTGCGGGTCACCGGCTGCGACGCGCACGGCGTCGACACCTCCGCCGGCCGGATCGACAGCGCCACCCTGATCTGGGCGGCCGGCGTGCAGGCCTCTCCCGCCGCCGCCTGGCTCGGCATCGCCCCGGGCAGGAACGGGCGCGTCCCGGTCGAAGCCGACCTCACCGTCACCGGCCATCCCGACATCTACGCGATCGGCGACACCGCTTCGGCCGCGCGCCCCGACGGCGGCCCGGTGCCCGGCGTCGCACCCGCGGCCAAGCAGATGGGCCGCTATGTCGGACGCCGGATCGCGGCCGCTGCCGCCTCGCGACCAATCGAGCCGCGCTTCGCCTACCGCGACCAGGGCGAACTCGCGACCATCGGCCGCAACGCCGCCGTCGTCAGGATCGGCCGCGTCAAGCTCACCGGGCGCATCGCCTGGCTGTTCTGGAGCGTCGCCCACATCTTCTTCCTGGTCACGCTGCGCGACCGGGTCGTGGTCTCGCTCGACTGGCTATGGAGCTACGCGACCCATGGCCGCGCCGCGCGTGTCGTCACCCGCCGCGAGGACGGCACCCGGTCAGCGTGAGCCGAAACCGAGGAACCCGGCGCTCGGCTGCGGCGCCTGGGCGTCGACCGTCGCCCGCCGTTGCGCCGTCGCGATCTCGACCTGCCTCGCCTGGCGCCGATGCGCGACCCGATGCTCCTCGGCTGGCGGCGGGGTGTCGGTCTCCTGCACCGGCGCGCCGGCATCCGGATCGCCGACCTGCGAACGCATCGACAACAGCAGGAACGTGATCGAATTGCGGCTCAGATCGATCGACATGTCGAGCGGCCGCTGACCCAGGACGTTGCGCGCGTTCAGGTCGGCCCCCCGGTTCAGCGCATCCCGGGCTGCCGTCAGGTCGCCGCGGTCGATCGCGTCGAACAGGGCGGCGTTCGGATCGAGATCCTTCGCGGTCTTGCTCGCCGGCGCCACCTGGTCGGGCGCCGCGGCGCCCGGGATCGCCGGCGGCGGGGCCACCGCCTTCGGCTCGTCGGATTCCGTGTGCGACGGTGCGTGACCGCCGCCGATCCCGCCGCCCGGCCCGAGCTGCGCCCACGCCGGAACCGTCGCGGCCCACGACAGGCCAACGGCAACGATCGTCAGACGAATGGCTTTGTTCATGGTCACATCCCGATCTGGCGGAGCAATAACGCCACCGTCATCGAAGATCGACCTTTTTCGGCAGACGACGCGAAGGACCTGGGGCCGCACCGGCCCCCAACGCTGGCGGCAATTGACCCCGGCTTCACGTCAGGCGCGGCCCTCGCGCCACCACGCCAGCGCCGCGATCCCCAGCAGCAGCACCAGCGAGGCGAGCGGGGGCACCAGCGCCGTCTCGCTCACCCCCGTCGTGACATGCGCCTGGTTGCGCTTGAGCCCGATCCAGCCGTCACCCGAGAGGCTCCCGCCCGCAGCCACCATCCGCAGCGACGGCACCCCGTCGGCCGCCAGGAACCGTGCGCTGCCGCCCGACGCCCGGATCTCCGGGCCCAGCACGCGCGCGGTCGCCCGCAGATCCGAATCCTCGAGCGGGTCGCCTTCCGTCGCCGCGGCGAACGCCTTCGCCCCCGCCACCTGCACCCGCCAGATGCCCGCATCGATCGCCGGCATCTGGCCGGTCTCGTGGCCGGCGCCGGCCGGCCGCAGCGTCAGTGCCTGCGCCGCACCGCCCGGCGCCGTCACGGTCGCCGTCACCGGTGCCGCGGCCGCCAGCGTGTGCCGCTCGACATGCAGCACGCCGTTCTCGATCGCGGCCGTGAGCCGCTCCTCCTCGAGATCCGGCTCCTTCATCAGCCAGTGCGACACCCGCCGGAGCAGCTCGGTCTGCGGGCCGCCGCCATCCTCGCCGCGCGACCAGAGCCAGATCTGGTCCGACAGCAGCACCGCGACCCGCCCCTGGTCACGGTGATCGAGCACCAGCAGCGGCCGCCCGTCCGGGCCGTTCATCAGGACCTCGCCCTCGGTCTGGTCGGTGGCCAGCGCCCGATACCAGGGCCCCCAGCCCGGCGCGTTCGCGACCGCGCGCCCGGCCGGACCTCCGGCCCAACCTTCGGCAAGATGCGCCGTCACCGGATGCGCGCGTCCCGTCTCCGTCAGCGTCGGCCGGAACGGCGTCTCGATCACGCCACCGTCGACGGGAACATGGACCGGCAGCACGTCGCCGAGCGGCGTGTTCTGCAGGCTGCCGCTGCCGGCGAACTCCGGTCCCGCCGTCAGCAGCAGCCCGCCGCCGCGGCGCACGAAGTCGGCGATGTTCTCCAGATACTGCACCGGCAGCACGCCGCGATCCTCGAACCGGTCGAGGATGATCAGGTCGAAATCGTTGATCTTCTCCTGGAACAATTCGCGCGTCGGAAAGGCGATCAGCGCGAGATCGTTGAGCGGCGTCATGTCGTCGCGATCCGGCAGCCGCAGGATCGTGAAATGCACCAGGTCGACCGATGGATCGGCCTTCAACAACCGCCGCCAGGCGCGTTCGCCCTGGTTCGGCTGTCCCGACACCAGCAGCACGTGCAGCCGGTCGCGCACGCCGTTGATCTGCACCACCGCGCTGTTGTTGACGTCCGACACCTCGGCGTCGAGATGGGCCGCGGAAAGCTGCAGCAGGCTCGGGCCCACCGTCCGGATCGGCACGCCGATATCGAGCTTGCGGCCGACCCGCGCCTCGATCGTTCCCGGCGCCTCGCCGTCGCGCCTGACCGTGACCGTGACCGGCGCGCCGTCGTCGTCGGCCCCCAGATCCTCCACCACGACCCTGATCGTCGCCGTCTGGCCCACGATGCCGTACGGGGGCGCCTCGACCACCCGGATCCTCCGGTCGACCTCCTCGCCGCGCGCCGGGATTAGCACGTGCAGCGGCGCCGCCAGCGCCCGCGGCGGCCGGTCGTGCACCTGCCCGTCGGTGATCGCGATGATGCCGGCGAGCCGCCCCGGCGGGATGTCGGCCAGCGTCTGCCCCGCCGCCTCGAACAAACGGGTCCCGTTGCCCCCCGCCGGCACCGTCGTCTCGCGCAGGATCAGGCCGGGCAGCGCGCGCGCCTCCGCCTCGATCCTCGCGCGCGCCGCCTCCGCGATCGCGGCCCGCCCGCGCAGATCCATCGACGGCGTCCGGTCCGTCACCAGCAGCGCGATGTCGGGCAGGAAGCGCTGGTCCTCGTGCTGCAGCACCGGTCCCGCGAGAGTGACGAGAATCACCACGAACGCCAGCACCCGCAGCCACGCGCCCGCCGCCCGACGCGCAAGCGCCGGGATCAGTGCTAGCGCGCACACCGCCCCGAGCGCGATCAGCACCGCCCATGGCAGCGTCGGATCGAACCGCAACGAACCCGTCACTGGCCGTCATCCGGCGCCGACGTGGCCGCCCCGCCATCCTGCCCGAGCCGCTGCAGCAGCGCCGGCACATGCACCTGGTCGGATTTGTAGTTCCCGGTCAACGCGTACATCACCATGTTGACGCCGAAACGGAACGCCGTCAGCCGCTGCTGCTCGCCGTCCGGCAGCGCCGAGAACTCCGGCTGCCCGTCGCTGCCCGTGGCCCACGCCGCCGCCCACGAGTTGGCACCGATGATCATCGTGCTGACCCCGTCGTTGGACGGATCGCCGCCCTGCTCGACCCACACCGGCGCGCCCACGAACCGGCCCGGGAAGTCGCGCAGCAGGTAGAAGCTGTGCGCCAGCACATGGCTCGCCGACAGCTTCGTCAGCGGCGGCACATCGAGCCCCGCCGCCACCCGGCGCAGCGCCGCCGGCGCGCCGGGCGCGAAACCGGCTCCCGACCCGGGGCTCGTCGCGTCCCCGCCCTCGGTGTCGACCAGCACCACGCCGCCGGTGCGCATGTAGGCGTCGAGTGCGGCCGCCGCCTTCGGATCGGCGGCCGCGTCCGGCAGCACCGGCCAGTAGATCAGCGGATAGAACGACAGGTCGTCGCGTCCCGGCACCACCGCGGCCGGCGTGCCGAGCACGGCCGCGGTGCGCGCGTTCACGTAGTCCGACAGCGCGGCCAGCCCGTCGTGCGAGACATGGTCGACGTCGTCGTGCCCGGTCACGACATAGGCGAGCTCCGTCTCGAGCGCCGCCCGCGGCGAGGCGCCGGCCGGCGGCGCCGTCTCGGTCGCGCGCGCCCGCCCCGAGCCCGCGAACATCGCCATCGCGAGCAGCGAAGCGAGCGCCGCACGGCCGAGCAGCCCCCTGACCGCGAGCGACGTCACCAGGTCGACCGCCAGCAGCAGGCAGGCCGCACCGACCAGCCACGGCCCGAACGCGAGATCCGCCCGATGCCGCTCGAGCGACATCGTCCGGCCCATCGCCGTCTCCGCCGCCAATGGCGGCATCGCGTCGGCCAGATTGAGCGACCGCCGCTCGGCCAGGCCCCCATACAGCCCGGGCGGATGGCGCGGCGACGCGCTCACGGTCCCGAAGGCGTCCGCCGCCAGCCCGATCGCCGCCTGCGTCGGCGCCCCGAGCGTGCCGTTCGCGTCCAGCGTCAGCTCCGGCGCCAGCAGCGTACGGTCCCCCGGCGACGCGATCCCGGCCGCCAGCCGCGTCAGCCGCTCAAGCATCTGAACGAACAGGCCCGACAGCGGCAGGTTCGACCAGTCCGCGTTCGCCGTCACATGGAACAGCACCACCCGTCCGCGCCCCAGCCGCCGCTCGGTCACCAGCGGCGTGCGGTCGGCGAGCATCACCCAGGTGTGCGCCGCCAGATCGAGCGATGGCCGCGCCAGCACCTGACGCGACACCGTGACCTCGGCCGGCACGCGCAATCCGTCGAACGGCGAGCCGGGCGCGAACGGCGCCAGGCGCTGCGGCTTGCCCCACGACATCGCCCCGCCCAGCGCGCGCGATCCCGGCATCAAGCTCACCGGCAGCAATGGATCATCCGTGCCGGCCTGATCGGAATCGTCGACGGGATTGTCGCCCGCCTCGCCGCTGTCGACGGCGGCAACCTTCGGTCCCGCGAACCGGACCAGCATGCCGCCCGCTCTCACCCAGCTCTCGATCCTGGCATGCGTCTGCGGATCGGCCAGCGTCCGGTCCGCCGCGATCAGCACCGACAGCGGCCGCGACAGCAGCGCGTCGAGGCCGCCGCGACGCAGCGCCACATCCTGCTCGAGCCCACGCGCGACGTAGAACAGCGACCCGATCAGCGGCGTGTCGCTGCCGGTGTCGCCATCGAGCAGCCCCACCGGCCGGCGCCGGTCGCTCTCGTCGAGCAGCCGCGTGGTCGACGCCGTCGGCGCGCCGACCACCACCAGCCGCGCGAGCTGGTTGCGCAGCTCGATCGGCAGGTCGATCCGGCCCTCCTCCGACCAGGCAGCACCCGACCGCGACGCCTCGTCGAGCCGCACGGTCGCGAGCGCCCCGCCGCGGCCATCGATCGCGAGCACGGTCGCGGGCCTGATCGGCGCCGCCGACACCAGCCGGACCAGCAGCCCGTCGGCGGACGCGACCGGCGCCAGCAGCAGGCGCGCCGGCACCCTGGTGTCGCGCAAATCGTCGACCGCGCCGATCCGGTGCAGCGCCCGGTCGAACGACCGGTCGGCCGCACCCGCCACGCCGTCGCCGACATACGCGACGTCCGCCCGCCCGGGCGGCAGGCCGCCGAGCGCGCGCGCGGCCATCGCCCGGTCCACCGACCACGGATGCGCGTGCAGCGCCGCCACTTTCGCCCGCAATGCCGCCGCCGGCTCGAACGCCGTCACCGAGGGTGCGGCACCGTCGTCGTCGAGCGCCGTCGTCAGCAGCGCCGCCTGGCGGCTCGCGCGGGCAGCATCCGCCAGCAGCCCGTCGCACGCGGCGAGCCTGCGTTGCCAGTCATGCGCCGAGGCCCAGCCATCGTCGACCACCAGCAGCAGCGGACGCGTGCGTCCCGCCGGTCCGCCGTTCCGCTGCAGCACCGGCCCGGCCACGCCCACCACGATCAATCCCGCCGCCAGCAGACGCAGCGCCAGCAGCCACCACGGCGTGCGTGCCGGCGTCTCCTCGTTCTGCCTGAGCCCGGTCAGCAACCGGATCGCGGGGAAGTCCTGCAGGCGTGGCGAGGGCGGTGTCGCACGCAGCAGCCACCACAGCAGCGGCAGCGCCAGCAGGGCGCCGAGCAGGGCGGGGGCTGCGAGGATCACGCGATCAGACGCTCATCATCGTGTGCAACGCGAGCAGCGCCGTCTCCGGCGGCTCGTCCGTGCGATGGACGACGAAACCGAAGCCCGCGCCGATGCACAGGCGCGACAACGCCGCCTGGTGCGCGGCCAGACGCGCGGCGTACGCGTCGCGGAGGTTCTCCGCGCGCGGCGCCAGCACCTCGTCCTCGCGCGACAAGCCGCGGAACCGGACGCGCCCGCGGAACGGCAGCGACACCTCGGCCGGGTCCAGCACCTGCACCAGCACGCCCTTGACCGGCACCGCCGCGAGCGAGGCGAGCATCGATGTCGCCTCCTCGATCGGATGGAGGAAGTCGCTGAACAGGACCGCCCGCGCATGCGACGGGATCGCATGGTGCGCCGGCCGCTCGCCGCCCGTCTCGCTCATCAGCCGCATCCCCAGCCGCTCCAGCGCCTGCCGTCCCGAGAACGAGGGCGACATCCCATGTCCCGCCTCCAGCAGCCGCGGATGCTCGCCGCCGCGCAGCAGCAGCGACGCCAGCGCCAGCAGCAGCAGCGATGCCCGTTCCCGCCGCCGCGGCAGCGACGCGGCCGACCGCCAGTCCATCCGCGCCGATCCGTCCATCCACAGGCAGACCGTCTGCGCAGCCTCCCATTCCGTCTCGCGCACGAAGCTGCGCCCGCTCCGGGCCGAGCGCCGCCAGTCGATCCGGCTCGCGGCCTCGCCCGGCCTGATCGGCCGGTATTCCCAGAAGCTGTCGCCCTGTCCCGCACGCCGGCGCCCGTGCACGCCGCCCGCGACCGTGATCGCGACGCGATCGGCGTCCACCAGCAGCGCCGGCAGCCGCCCCGCGGCCTCCTCGGCCTCGCGCGCGAGCGCGGGTCCCGTCACCCGAGCCGACCCGCGAGCCTTTCCACGATGTCCGACAGCCCGACCCCCTCCGCCCGGGCGGCGAAGGTCAGCGCCATGCGGTGGCGCAGCACCGGCGCCGCCAGCGACGCCACATCCTCCAGGCTCGGCGAAAGCCTGCCGTCCAGCAGCGCCCGCGCCCGCGTCGCCAGCATCAGCGCCTGCGCCGCCCGCGGTCCCGGCCCCCACGCCACATGCCGCGTGATCGTCGCGTCCGCGGCACTCTCCGGCCGCGCCTCGCGCACCAGCCGCAGGATCGCGTCCACCACCGCGTCGCCCACCGGCAGACGCCTGATCAGCGCCTGCGCCGCCAGCAGCTCGTCCCCGTGCAGCACCGGCGCGGGCGGCGTCCGCGCCTCCCCCGTCGTCGCGATCAGCATCGCACGCTCGGAGGCCGCCGCCGGATACGTCAGGTCGATCTGCAGCAGGAACCGGTCGAGCTGCGCCTCCGGCAGCGGATAGGTGCCCTCCTGCTCGATCGGGTTCTGCGTGGCCAGCACATGGAATGGTTGCGGCAGCGGCCGGTCGACCCCGGCCACCGCCACGCGACCCTCCTGCATCGCCTGCAGTAGTGCGGACTGCGTGCGCGGGCTCGCGCGGTTGATCTCGTCGGCCATCAGGAACTGGCAGAACACCGGCCCCGGCACGAAGCGGAACGAGCGCCGCCCCGAGCCGCCGCGCTCCACCGGGTCCTCGTCGAGCACCTCGCTGCCGATGATGTCGGCCGGCATCAGGTCGGGCGTGAACTGCACCCGCCGCGCCGATAGCCCAAGCACACGGCCGAGCGTATCGACCAGCAGCGTCTTGCCCAGTCCCGGCGCGCCCACCAGCAGCGTGTGACCGCCCGCCAGCAGGCTGACCAGCGCCTGCTCGACGACCAGCTCCTGGCCGAAAATCACCGCACGCACCGACTGGCGCACCTGCGACAGGCGCTCGGCGAGCCGGTCGGCCTCCTGCACCGCTCCTGGCACTGGCAGCGGAGCGGGCGTCGGATCATCGAGGTCGTTCGGTGTCATTCTCACCCGCCTTTTCGCCGCCGCCTTCGACCGCGCGCCAGGCGGCGCCGGATCCGGTCCGGATCCGCCTCCGGCCCAAGCGCCAGTCGGCCGATACGGCCAATCTGCCACGTCCGGGGCTTTCATCAAGCCGAACCGGCTCCCTATATCCGAACCGGGTCAGCCGGGGAGGCGTGGGACTTGAACGACGGCAAACTCGGGGACGCGCAAACCACCTGTCGGGCCGGCACGACGTCTCTCGATCCCCACCGTCATGCCGGCGCCCGCATCCCGGTCGAGTGCGGCGACCTCCCGTTCCTCGTCAAGCGCGACGGAACCTGGCTCTATCGAGGCTCGCCGATCCTGCGCAAGGAACTGGTCTGCCTGTTCTCGAGCGTGCTCAAGCGCGACCCGTCCGGCGCCTACTGGCTCGAAACCCCCGCCGAGCGCGGCCGGATCGAGGTCGAGGACACACCCTGGCTCGCCGTCGAGCTCGATTGGCGCGGCGCCGGCCCCAACCAGGTCCTCTCGTTCCGCACCAACGTCGACCAGGTCATGGTGGCCGGCGATCAGCATCCGCTGCGCATCCAGCACGACAAGTCCCACTGCGCCCCGACCCCCTACATCCACGTGCGCAACGGTCTCGGCAGCATCCCGCTCGAGGCCAGGATCGCCCGCCCGGTCTATTACGAATTGGCCGCCCTGGCCGAGCCCGGCACCTGCCACGGCCGTCCCTGCTACGGCGTCTGGAGCTCGGGCCGCTTCTTCCGCATCGCCGACATGCTGCCCGGCGAAGCCTGATCCACGGTGCGCCCGATCGAGCCGGCCACCCTGCGCCGCCGGCTCGTCCGTGCCCTCGCCGGGTCCGGTGATGTCGCCGGTCCGCTCGCCCCGGGCCTGGTCCGCGCCAGCGTCCTCGTGCCGATCGTGCTCTCGCGCGCGCCGTTCCTCCTCCTGACGCGGCGCTCGCCGCTGCTGCGGCGTCATCCGAACCAGGTCAGCTTCCCCGGCGGCCGCATCGACCTCACCGACGACGGGCCGGAGGCGGCCGCACTCCGCGAGGCCCACGAGGAGATCAGGCTCGATCCGGCCCACTGCTCCATCGTCGGCCGCCTGGCGAACATCCCCACCACGACCGGCTTCGCGATCACGCCCGTCGTCGCCGTCGTCGAGCCCGACGCGGTCTGGGAGGCGTCCCCCGCCGAGGTCGCCGAAATCGTCGTCCTGCCGATCGCCAGCCTGTTCGATCCCACCGCCGCCCGGCGCGAGCGCGCCCGCCTCCGCGGCGTCTGGCACGAATACTGGGTTTGGCATCACCCCGAGCACGTCATCTGGGGGGCCACCGCCGGCATCCTCGCAAACCTCGCCGAGCGATTGCGCGCCTGAGCTATCCTTCGATGATGCTGTCCGACATCGACCCGGCGCTCGAGATGCTCTGGAACGCGTTGCCGTCCGCCCGCCTCGTCGGCGGCGCCGTGCGCGACCGGCTCGCCGGGTTGCCGGTCGCCGACCACGATCTCGCCACGCCCGATCCGCCCCATGAGGTCGCGCAACGTCTCGCCGCGGCCGGCATACGCACCGTGCCCACCGGGCTCGCCCACGGCACCCTGACCGCCATCGTCGGCGGCCGCCCGTTCGAGGTCACCACCCTGCGGCGCGACGTCAGCACCGACGGCCGGCACGCCGAGACCGAATGGACATCCGACTGGCGCGAGGATGCCGGCCGTCGCGACTTCACCATCAACGCCATGTCGATCGACCGCGAGGGCGCCCTGCACGACTATTTCGGTGGACGCGACGACCTCGCCGCCGGCCGCGTCCGCTTCGTGGGCGACGCCGCGACGAGGATCGAGGAGGATCATCTCCGCATCCTGCGCTTCTTCCGCTTCGACAGCCGCTTCCGCGCCGGCGACCCCGATCCCGAAGCCGCGCGCGCGATCCGTGCCCGCGCCCACCTGATCGCCCGCCTGTCGGCCGAACGTGTCTGGAGCGAGCTCAAGCGCCTGCTCTCGGCGGCCAGGCAAGCCGCGGCCGTCCACCTGATGGCCGATCTCGGCGTCCTTCCCGTAATCATCCCCGAGGGCGCCGATCCCGCCCGTCTCGACGACGCCGAAGCGATCGGCGCCCCCGCCGATCCCGTCCTGCGCACGGCCTTCCTGCTGACCGGCGACGCCGGCCGCCTCGCCGCCCGCCTGCGCCTGTCCTCCGGCGAGGCGGTCCATCTCGCCGCCCTGGCGGTGCCACCGGCGCCGGACCCCTCGCTCGACGACGACGCGCTGCGGCGCCTGCTCGCCGACATTCCCCACGCCATCCTCGAAGGCAGCACCTGGCTGGCGCAGCCCGGCCGCGCGCCCGATCCGTCCTGGGACGCGCTGCGCCGTCGTATCGCGTCCATTCCTGTCCCCGTCTTCCCGCTCGCCGGCCGCGACGTGCGCGCGCGCGGCGTCCCGGCCGGCCGGCCGGTGGGCGACCTCCTGCGCACCGTCCGCGCCTGGTGGCTCGCCCGCGGCGCGCGCGACGGCCGCGACGCCTGTATCGCCGAACTCGATCGGCTTTTGCACTGACAGCATCAGAAGCTTTTGGGGCTTTGCCCCAAACCCCACCGGGGGCAGGCGCCCCCGGACCCGCAACACATTAGAATCATTGGCGGTCCAGGGGCCCGGCCCCTGGCGGGGCGCGGGGCGGAGCCCCGCATCTTGCGCCGCCGCCGCCGGTGCACTAGGGGCGCTCATGGATGCCATCAACCCGGCCCTCCCGCCCGACACGGCACCGCGCGACACCGCGGGCGGGACCTGGGCCCCGCTGCGCCGTCTCTGGCGCGACGACGTCGCCGGTCACCGCGCGCGCCTGGCCACCGTCCTCGTCCTGACCGTCGTCATGGCCGGCCTGACCGGTCTCTACCCGCTGGTGATCAGCCGCGCGCTCGACATGTTCACCGCCCACGATCCCAGGATCCTCTATCAGGTCCCGGCGCTCGTCGTCGCGATCACCGCCGGCAAGGCGGCCGCGCAATACGGCCAGACCACCAGCGTCCAGCAGCTCGTCCTGCTCGTCATCCGCGGCCTGCAGAACCGCATGTTCGCCCATCTCGTCGACGCCGACATCGCGCGCATCGAGCGCGAGGCACCCGCCCAGCTCGGCGCGCGCTTCACGACCGACGCGACCGTCATCCGCGAGGCGCTGATCCGCGCCGTCAACGCGCTCGCCGACGCCGTCACCATCGTGGGCCTGGTCGCGTCCATGCTCTGGATGGACTGGGAGCTCAGCCTGATCGCGGCCCTGCTCTATCCGCTGGCGGCATTGCCCATCCAGCGCATCGGCAGGCGCGTCCGCCGCGCTTCGGGCGGCATGCAGGAGCGCATGGGCGAGACCGCTGCCCTGCTGAACGAGAGCTTCGCCCAGGCGCGCACCGTCCGCGCCTATCGCCTCGAGCACACTGAACGCGACCGTGCCGAGGCTGCCTTCGACGCGCTCTACCACGCGCTGCTTCGCATGACCCGCGGCCGCGCCCGCGTCGAGCCGGTCCTCGAGGTGCTCGGCGGCGGCGCGGTCGCCGCCGTGCTCGGCTTCGCCGGGTGGCGCGCCTCGATGGGCGGCAGCACGCTCGGCGACTTCTCGGGCTTCGTCGCCGCCCTGCTGCTCGCGGCGCGTCCGCTGCGTGCGCTGGGTTCGCTCAACGCCGCCGTCCAGGAAGGCCTCGCCGGCCTGACCCGGGTCTTCGACGTGCTCGACGAGCCGACCTCGGTCGTCGAAAGCCCGCGGGCGGCGCCGTTGCCCGCGGGACGCGGTCATCTGCGCTTCGACAAGGTGGGCTTTGTCTACCCGGACGGCCGCGCCGGCCTGCGGTCGCTCAGCTTCGAGGCACTCCCTGGCCGCACGGTGGCGCTCGTCGGTCCGTCGGGTGCCGGCAAGTCGACGGCGCTCGCCCTGATCCCCCGGCTGCACGACGTGGCGTTCGGCCGGATCACCCTCGACGGACACGATTTGCGCGGCCTCACCCTGTCGAGCCTGCGCGGCGCCATCGCCTATGTCGGCCAGGAGACGATGCTCTTCGACGCGTCCGTCGCCGCCAACATCCGCATGGGCCGCCCCGACGCCACCGAGGCCGAGATCGAGGCCGCCGCCGCGTCCGCGTCCGCGTCCGACTTCATCGCCCGACTGCCCGCCGGCTACGAGACCCGTGTCGGCCACGGCGGCCAGCGCCTCTCGGGCGGCCAGCGCCAGCGCGTCGTGCTGGCCCGCGCCCTGCTGCGCAACCCGCGCGTGCTCCTGCTCGACGAGGCCACCAGCGCGCTCGACGCCGAGAACGAGGCGGCGGTGCAGGTCGCACTCGCCCGGCTGCGCAGCGGCCGCACCACCATCATCGTCGCCCACCGGCTGAGCACCGTCCGCTCCGCCGACCTCGTCGTGGTGATGGCGGACGGCGAGGCGATCGAGATCGGCAACCACGCCGAGCTCATCGAGGTCGACGGGCTCTATGCGCGGCTCGTCAGGAGCCAGGCGCTGGCGGCTTGATATATCCCTTGTTTGCCGTCTCCAAAGGTTCGTGCGACACCTGACCGAACCGGTCGGTCAGCGACGGGTCGCCGCCTCGACACGCCTGGGGAAGATGCATGGCTGAAGACGATCAGCAGTCCGACGATGACAAGACGCGAAAGTCGGACGCCGGCGACAAGCAGGACAAGCAGGACCAGGCCGACGACAAGAAAGCCGCCGACAACCAGGCCAAGGAAGACGAGCGTCAACGCGCCCGCGCCCGCCCCTTTGTCCGCATCGGCCTGGTCGTCATCATCCTGCTGTTCGCCGGCGGCGGTTTCTTCCTGTGGCTGACCACACGAGGCAAGCAGGCCACCGACGACGCCTACACCGCCGGCCGCGTCGTCAACATCGCGCCCCAGGTGAGCGGCTACATCACCGAGCTCGACGTCAACGACAACCAGTTCGTCCACCAGGGCCAGGTGCTCGCGCGCATCGATCGGCGCACCTACCAGGCCAGCGTCGACATGGACCAGGCGCAGGTGACGCAAGCCCAGGGCCAGCTCGAGGGCGCCAAATTCTCGGCTGACGTTTCCAAACAGACCTTTCCCGCCCAACTGGCGCAAGCCAAGGGACAACTGCTCCAGTCGCAGGGCACCGAATTCCAGGCCGAAACCGACTACAAGCGCCAGCACGCCGTCGCCCGCGCGGCCACCACGCAGCAGGCGGTCGACCAGTCCACCGCTTCCCTGCAGGAAGCCCGCGGCCAGGTCGCCATCGCCCAGGCCCAGGTGCAGCAGGCCACACCCGTCAAGCCGAACATCGGCGTCACCCAGACCCGGGTCGCCCAGCAAGCGGGCTCGCTCGACGTGGCGCGCGCCCAGCTCGAACAGGCCAGGCTCAATCTCGGCTGGACCGTCATCCGCGCGCCGCACGACGGCTGGGTCGCCCAGCGCAACGTCGAGCAGGGCAACTACGTCAACGTGGGCCAGACCCTGTTCGCGATCGTCCAGCCCGAGATCTGGGTCACCGCCAACTTCAAGGAAACCCAGCTCGCCCAGATGCGGCCCGGCCAGCTCGTCGACATGACGGTCGACGCCTATCCGCAGCTCCATCTGCACGGCCATGTCGACAGCGTCCAGCTCGGCTCGGGTGGCCAGTTCAGCGCCTTCCCGCCCGAGAACGCCACCGGCAACTTCGTCAAGATCGTCCAGCGTGTCCCGGTGAAAATCCTGATCGACAGTGGTCTCGATCCCGACCTGCCGCTGCCGATCGGACTGTCGGTCGAGCCCACCGTCCTCATCGGCACCAAGCCCGTCCAGTGAGCATCATCGCGTGAGTGCGAGAAGCGATGCCGAGTGGCGCCCGAAGGCCAATCCATGGCTGATCGCGGTCGTCGTCACCATTGCCGCCTTCATGGAGGTGCTCGACACCACCATCGTCAACGTCTCGCTGCCCTACATCGCGGGCGACCTCGCCTCCTCCTACGACGACAGCACCTGGACGCTGACCTCCTATCTCGCCGCCAACGGCATCGTGCTCACCGTGTCCGGCTGGCTCGCGCGCGTCCTCGGCCGCAAGCGCTACTTCCTCATCTGCATCTCGATGTTCACCGTCTGCTCGTTCCTGTGCGGCATCGCCACCAACCTGCCCGAGCTGATCCTGTTCCGTCTCGCCCAGGGCTTCTTCGGCGGCGGCCTGCAGCCGAACCAGCAATCGATCATCCTCGATACCTTCCCGCCCGAGAAACGCGGCGCCGCCTTCGGCCTGACCGCCATCGCCACCATCGTGGCCCCCGTGCTCGGCCCGACGCTCGGCGGCTACCTCACGTTCGACTACAACTGGCGCTGGGTGTTCTTCCTCAACGTCCCGATCGGCCTGTTCGCGACCTTCATGGTCTCGATCCTGGTCGAGGACCCGCCTTGGGCCAAGAAGCAGCGCGCCGGCCTCGACGCGATCGGCCTGTCGCTGATCACCATCGGCCTCGGCTGCCTCGAGGTGATGGCCGACCGCGGCGAGGACGACGACTGGTTCAGCTCGTCCTTCATCCAGCTCATGGCGGGGATGGCGACACTCGGCATCCTTGGCGCGATCGGCTGGTTGCTGGTCGCCAAGAAACCGATCGTCAATCTGCGCGTGCTGGCAGACCGCAATTTCGCGACCGGCTTCCTCGCCATCTCGGCACTCGGCTTCGTCCTCTACGCCGCCGCCGTGGTCATTCCGCAATTCGCCCAGCAGGTGCTCGGCTACAACGCCATCCTGGCCGGTCTCGTCCTCTCGCCCGGCGCGGTCGTGATCATCATGCTGATCCCGTTCATCACCCGCTTGCTGCCCAAGGTGCAGACCCGGTTCCTGATCGCGACCGGCTTCTTCCTGACCGGCCTCTCGATGCTCTATTCGAGCAGCCTCAATCCCCAGATCGATTTCCGCTCGCTCGTCTATATCCGCGCGGGCCAGGTCGTGGGTCTCGCCTTCCTGTTCGTTCCGATCAGCACGATCGCCTACTCGACCATTCCGCGCCGCCTGAACGGCGACGCGTCGGCGCTTTTCACCATGGGGCGCAACGTGATCGGCGCGGTCGGCATCTCGGTCGCCAACAGCCAGGTGACGGAACGAACGCAGGTACGCGAAGCCTATCTCGCCCACTGGGCGACGCCGTTCCGGTACCAATACAACAACCTGATCAACAACTATCACGCCACCGCACAGGCGGCCGGCGTCGCGCGCGGCCTGTTGTCATCGACCGCCACCAACCAGGCCTACACCAACTTCCGTCAGCAGGCGCAGATCCTCGCCTACAACGACGTCTTCAGCATGGTGGGCATCCTCGCCTTCGTCGTCACACCGTTGTGCCTCCTGTTCGCACCCAGCAAGGCCGGCGGCCGCCCCGGCGGCGGCCACTGATCCCGCACAGCCGGCCAACACATCCGGGTGAGAACTCACACAAATCACAACGTCCAGGTTGCGCGGTCGTCCCGGCCGCGCACACTGCGGCCGGCTCAATGCAGCCGCCGGCCCGGGCGTCCGCCGGTGCAACAACGGAGGAAACAATGACCGACATCGAACGCCGCGCCCTGCTGGCTGCGACCGCCGGGGCCGCCATGGTCTCGCAGCTCGGCCACGCCAGTGCCGCGGCCCCGAGCGCGCGATGGACCGCCGAACGCGCCAACGATTGGTATGAGAAACAACCGTGGCTGGTGGGCGCGAACTTCGTCCCCTCGACCGCGGCCAACCAGCTGGAGATGTTCCAGGCTGACACGTTCGATACCGCAACGATCGACCGCGAGCTCGGCTTCGCCGCGTCGATCGGCATGAACATCATGCGCGTCTTCCTTCACGATCTGCTGTGGGCGCAGGACAGCACCGGCTTCCTCACCCGTCTCGACACCTATCTCTCGATCGCGTCGTCGCACGGCATCGGCACGATGTTCGTCCTCTTCGACAGTTGCTGGAACCCGTTCCCCAAGCTCGGGACCCAGCCGGCGCCCGTGCCCGGCATCCACAATTCGCAATGGGTGCAGGCCCCGGGCGCGAACGCGCTGCTCGATCCGTCCACCACGCCGCGGCTGAAGGCCTACGTGAAGGGCATCGTCCACGCCTTCGCCAACGATTCCCGCGTCGTGCTGTGGGACATCTGGAACGAGCCCGACAACACCAACGGCAACAGCTACGGCTTCCTCGAGCCGAAGGCCAAGGTCGCGCGCGTCACCGCCCTGCTGCCGGTGATGTTCGCGGCCGCCCGCACCGCCGCCCCGAGCCAGCCGCTGACCAGTCCGCTCTGGGCCGGCGACTGGTCCTCGCCGGATCTGCTCAACCCGACCCAGATGGTCCAATTCGACCAGTCCGACGTCTTGACGTTCCACAATTACGGATTTCCCGAGAGCTTCCGCCTCGCCATCCAGCAGCTCAAGCAATATGGCCGCCCGGTGCTCTGCTCCGAATACATGGCGCGCGACGCTGGCAGCGTCTTTGACCTGTCCCTGCCGATCGCCCACCACCAGAACGTGATGGCGATCAACTGGGGCCTCGTGAACGGCAAGACCCAGACCATCATCACCTGGGATTCGTGGCAGCACCCCTATGCCGCGGCCTCCGCCTATCCGGGCCTGGACGCGACCGACTACCAGATGGTGCTGCTGCCGTCCGGCAACCCGCCGCCCGCCGGCGGCGGCACCACGGTGCAGCCCTACGCGTCCGAAGGTCCGGTCGTGTGGCACCACGACATCTTCCAGCCCGACGGCACGCCATACCGCACAACCGAGACCGACCTGATCTACAAGCTCGCCACCAGCGGCAGGACCTAGCGACAAGAAAGGCTGGGGGATCGAAGCCGATCTCCCAGACCCCCTGCGACGCCGCTTCTCTCTTGTGTCCTGCGCGGTTCTGCAACCCGCGGCCTCGCCTGCACGTCACATCTGTCACCAGCTTGCGACGCCCGCGGGACGAGGAGTTCAAAGCCCATTCGCCCGGTCCGCCTCGCTCCAGCGCTGATCCTGCCCGCTCTCCTCTCCGGCTGCTTCCGCCTCGGTCCGGAACGCCTCGACCAGGACCAGATCGGATTCTCACGCGCCTTCGGCAGCGCTGAAAAGCGGCAGACCCTGCTCAACGTCGTCCGGCTCCGTTACGCCGATACGCCCACCTTCCTGCAGACCACCCAGATCATCTCCGGCTACCAGCTCCAGACCAACGCCACCAGCGGCTTCGAGGCCTTCCCGGCCGCCGATCCCAGCACCTACGTCAGCGCCGGCGGCTCGGTGCAACTGCAGCAGAGCCCGACCTTCACCTTCCAGCCCGTCACCGGAGAGCAGTTCGCCGACACCTTCATGCGCCCGTTGCCGCCGTCCGAACTGCTGCCCTTTGTGCTCAGCGGCCTGCCCATAGACGTACTTTTCCGGCTCGGCGTGCAGTCGATCAACGCGCTCGAAAACGCGACCTCGTTCACCCGAACCGCCAACGCCGGATCGCCCGGCTTCTTCCTCCTCCTCTATGATCTGCGCGTGCTGCAGATTGCCGGCCTGGTCGGCGTGCGGCTGGAACACGACACCAAGGGCGCGGACAAGAGGCAGGATCCCGGCGCCGTCTACCTCCTGATCGCGCCGACCGAGGATCCGGCCCTCGCGCGCGTCGCCGGCGAGGCGCGCCGACTGCTCGGACTTTCACCCCAAGCGCATGACGCGGAGGTGATCTACGGCCGCGTCCCGCCCCATCCGGGCGAGATCGCGATCCTGACTCGCTCGATGCTGAGCGTGCTGAACCAGCTCGGATCGCAGATCGAGGTGCCCCTCGTCGACGTGGCCGATGGCCGCACCATGCAGACCATCGGCAACGTCGGCATCGAGCACCGTCCCGTCGTCGTCGTCCATTCCGGCCCGTCGGCGCCAGCCGATGCGTTCACCGCGATCGAGTATCACCACACCTGGTTCTGGATTACCGACGACGATTTCGACAGCAAGGTCGCCTTCACCACCGTGCAGATCCTCCTCGCGCTCGCCACAACCAGCAAGAACCCTGGAACGGTCATTACCATCCCGGCCGGATGAGCCCCCGCCCAGCGCGTTTCCCGCCGCGCCGCCCGCAAGCGCGATGCTGGAGCACTTCGACGTGCGCCGCCTCGCCAAGCGTTACTCGGCACGCGCCGGTCGCGCGAACGGCGCGAAGCTCTCGGCGAGAACACCATAGATCGACTGCTTGAACCCGACCGGCATCGTGGCCACGCGGTCGAGCTCCACCCATTGCCACGCATCGAACTCCGCGGGCGCATGCGCATCGAGCCTGATCTCGTCGTCGCGCCCGAGAAACCGCAGCGCGAACCAGCGCTGACGCTGACCCCGGTAGCGGCCGCCGAGCGCGCGTCCGATCAGATCGCTCGGCAGGTCGTAGCTCAGCCACTCCGGATGCTCGCCGATGATCTCCGCGTTCGCGGTCCCGATCTCCTCGGCGAGCTCGCGCATGACCGCCGCGCGTGGATCCTCGCCCTCGTCGATCCCGCCCTGCGGCATCTGCCAGACCCCCCCCGCGTCCCTCGGCAGGTCGGCCCGCCGTCCAACGAGAACCCGTCCATCGGCCGCGAACAGCGCCGCCCCGACATTCGCCCGATACGGGAGTGCGCCGCTCATCGCGCGTCGCTCGCAGCTCCGGACTCGGTCACTTCAACCGCCGGACGCGCGGCGAGCGAGCTGACCGGCACCAGGACCACTCCCTGTCCCGGAAGCGTGCGCACCCAGGCGATCAGGCGCGCCAGCGTCACCGGCCGCAGCGGCCCGGCGATGCCCAACGCCTGTCCATCGCGCTGCGCGCTCGCCACCACCGCCCCGAGTTGCGCTTCCTGATCCACCAGCTCCGCATCCCCGTCGATGACCGAAGCCGCCTTCACGCTCGCAACCCCCGCCGGCGCCGCGCCTTCCGTCCGCGGATCGACGAACATCAGGCCGCGCTGATCGAGCGCGCGCGCGACCGCCGCCATTGAGGCCGCGTCGCCGAGGACATGCTCGCCCGACTGTCCCGTATCGGCCGCCGTCGCGCCGACATAGCCTTCGAGCGACGACAGCGCCCACAGCAGGTTGCGCTGATTGGTCGCCTCGTCGTTGGCCGGCGAGAGCTGCCGATCCCCCTCGTCGTTCAGCGGGCCGCCTTGCGGCTCCATCGGGATCGAGACCAGCATCTCGTGGCCATGCGCCCGCGCCGCCCGCGCCAGCGTCTCGCGATCGTCGGCGTAGGGCGAGAAGGCGAAGCCGACCGGCGCCGGCAGCTCGGCCAGCGCCGCTCTGCTGGTCGCCTCGTCGAGGCCCACGCCATCGACCATCAGCGCGAGCCGCGCCTGGTTCGGCAGCACGGCGACCGGTGCGGCCGCATATGCCGACGACGATGTCCGTCCGTCCGGCGCGATCACCGGCAGCATCCGTCCCGGCGCGTTCGGCATCGCCGCTAGCAGATCCTGGTCCGGCGGCGCGATCGTTCCCGTCGGATGCGATGGCGCCGCGATGATCCGCGCCGCCCCATGGGCCGCCTGGGCCTGGATACGCTTAGCCGCGCGCGGCGGCCCCAGTGCCTGCAGCGTGCCCGCGATCACCAGTGCGGCCGCCGCGAGCACCCCCCAGAAGCCGAAAAGGAGGGTGCGGCCGTTCAATGCGATGCGGTCGACGAGGGCGCCATCGCGTCGACGACCTTGAGCGCCTGCTGCAACTGGAAATCGGTCCCGGGATTGGTCAGGTCGAACTTCGGCCAGTTGGTCGGCGGCTCATGGGGGATCGACTGCGCGACAGGCGGCAGCGCCGCATGCGTCGATGGCGGCGGCGGCGGCGTGCCGCCCTGGTTCTTCAGCGCGTGGATCAGGTCGCCTTCGTGGTCGGGCAGGTTGTCCTGCTCGCCGTGTTCCTCCTTGACCTGGATGTCGGGCGAGATCCCGAGACCCTGGATCGAGCGTCCCGACGGCGTGTAGTAGCGCGCCGTCGTCAGCCTGAGCGCCCCGTCGTCGTTGATCGGCATCACCGTCTGCACCGATCCCTTGCCGAACGACCGCGTGCCGAGCACCAGCGCCCGGTGATGGTCCTGCAGCGCACCCGCGACGATCTCGCTCGCCGACGCCGATCCCCCGTTCGTCAGCACGATCATCGGCAAGCCCCCGGTGATGTCCGAGCCCTTCGCGTCCCAACGCTGGCTGTCCTCCGGATGGCGCGCGCGCGTCGACACCACCTCGCCGCTCGAGACGAAATCGTCGCAGACGTTGATCGCCTGGTCGAGCAGGCCGCCCGGATTGTTCCTCAGATCGAGCACCAGCCCGTCGAGGTGCCCGCCCGCCTGGCCGCGCAGCTTGTTCCACGCGGTGTGCAGCCCGTCGTCCGTGTCCTCGTTGAACTGCGCGAGCCGGATATAGGCGGTGTGCCCGTACAGCGCCGACTTCACCACCTGGATGTGGATGACCTCCCGCTTGAGCTTCAATTCAAGCGGATGGTCGACGCCGATCCGCTTGACCGTCAGCGCGATCGCGCTGTCCGGCGGCCCGCGCATCCGGTCGACCGCGTCGTTGAGCGTCATCCCGTCGACGCTCTTGCCGTCGATCCCCAGGATCAGGTCGCCTGCCTTCATCCCGGCCTTCGCCGCCGGCGTGTCGTCGATCGGCGAGACCACCTTGATCACGCCGTCGCTCGCCTGCACCTCGAGGCCGAGGCCGCCGAACTGGCCGCGCGTCTGCACCTCCATGTCGGCGAACTGCTTCTTGTCCATGTACGAGCTGTGCGGATCGAGCCCGCTCAGCATCCCGTTCAGGGCGTTGTCGATCAATTGCCGGTCCGACACCGGCTGCACGTAGTCGGCCCTGACCTTTTCGAACACGTACCCGAACAGGTCCAGCAGATGATACGTCTCGGCATGACCGCCGGACGGCTCCTCCACGCCCTGCGCGAAGGCGCGCGCCGCGAAATCGTAGGTCGGCTCGAGGCCGAGCATGTGCTGGAGCGGACCGCTCGCCGGACCAGCCGCGAGTCCGGCGGCGAACGCGCCACCGAGCAACAGGCCGTTACGAAACCTCATGGGCGATGCTCTCCGATCGGCGTTTGTCATCCATTGATAGCAGACCCGCTCCGGCACAAGACCATCCGGCCCCATGAAGACACGAACAGGTTTCCCAAACGTTGCCCACCCGTATTCAACAAGCCGTCTTCGCCGTCATCAATGACCCAGGACGAGGCCCGGGTCGACCGCGTCCTCGCCGCGGCGCAACTGCACATAGAGCGTCGGCCGTCCGTGCGCGGCCGGCGTGAAGTCCGGCATCCGTCCGATCGGCTCCCCCGCCCGCACGCCCGTCCCCGGCACCACATCGACGCGATCGAGTCCCGCCAGCACCCATCGCGTATGGCCGCCGCAATCGACGATCACCATCTTGCCGTACGACCGGAACGGCCCCGCGAAATCCACCCGTCCGCGGCATGGCGCGCTCACCAGGGCGGCCGGCGGCGGCGCGAAGCTCTCGCCCGACGCGGTGCCCGCATCGGTCGCCTGCCCATAGCGCTGCACCACCGGTCCCGCGACCGGAGCCACCGCTCTCCCCGAGGCCGCAATCCTGCCCGCATGCCCGCGCTGCGACGTCTCGAGCGAGGCGATGGCGTCCCGCAACGACGCCGCCCGCGACGCCGATGTCGCGGCATCGCCGGCGCGTTCGCGCGCCGTGCGGTCGGCCATGTCGGCGGCCTGCCGCGCCGCCTGCAGATCCTGCTCGATCGCCGTCGCGCGCGAGACGTCGTGCGCCTGCACCGACACCGCCCGTGCCCGCTCCGCCGACAGCGCGCCCGCGAGCGTTGCTTCCTCCCGTTCGCCCGCGCGCAACGCCGCGAGCTTGGCGGCGATGTCGGCCGCCATCGCCCGCGCCCCGGCCGCTGCGGCCGCCGCATCCTCCGGCGCGCCAGGCGCCAGCAGCAGCGAGGCCAGCGGTGCGGCCTGCAGCCCGCGCAACGCCGGCAGCATCGACGCCAGCGCCGCCGTCAGCGCCGCGACATGCCGTTCCTCGTCTTCGTGCCGCGCCGCGAGGGCCTCGATCCGGCCCGTCTGTGCCGCCGCGCGCTGCTCGCTCCGGCGCAGCCGGACCGACGCCGCGACGTCGCGCGCCTGCAATGCCTGCGCGAGCGCGCGCGCCGACGCCGCGGCTCGGGCCGCCCGCGCGGCCCGTCCCGCGGCCTCGCGGGCCGCCCTGTCCGCCCCAGCCTTGTTGGCAATCGTCGAAGCCGCCGCGGACCCGGTGAGCACGAGCGCGAACCCCAGCACCAGCGCGCGCCACCTCAATCGAGCAGCGCCCCGCTTCAAGCGAGCAGCGAGTGTCCGGTCATCACGCCGGGCTTGCCCACGCCCAGCAGCGCGAGCAGCGTCGGGGCGAGGTCCGCGAGCCGCCCGTCCTGCAATACCGCACCTTCGAGCGAGCGCGCCGCCAGCACCACCGGCACCGGATTGAGCGTATGCGCGGTGTGCGGACCCCCCGACACCGGATCGCGCATCATCTCGCAATTGCCATGGTCCGCCGTCACCAGCAGCGCGCCGCCGGCGCTCGCGACCGCGGCCTCGATCCGCCCGAGCTGTTCGTCGACCGCCTCGCACGCCGCGATCGCCGCCCCGAGATCGCCCGTATGCCCGACCATGTCCGGGTTGGCGAAATTCAGCACGATCAGGTCGTAGGCCCCGCTCCCGATCGCATCGACCGCGCGCGCGCCCAGTTTGGGCGCCGACATCTCGGGCTGCAAATCGTAGGTGGCGACCTTGGGGGAGGGGACCATGATCCGGTCCTCCCCGGGCAGCGCCAGTTCGGCGCCGCCATTGAGGAAGTAGGTGACGTGCGGATACTTCTCCGTCTCCGCCATGCGCAACTGACGCAATCCCGCGCGCGAGACCACCTCGCCGAGCAGCGCGTCCATCGACAACGGCGCGAACAGCGCCTCCATCCGCGCAGCCAGCGCGGTGCTGTACTGCGTCAGGCCGACGGCACTCGCCAACCGGACGATCCGCGTCCGCGCGAACCCGTCGAATTCGGGCTCGAGCAGTGCCGCCATGATCTCGCGCACCCGGTCGGCCCGGAAATTGAAGCAGAGCACGCCGTCGCCGTCGCGCATGCCGCCGTAGCCGCCCAGCGCCGACGGCTCCACGAACTCGTCCGTCTTGTCCGAGGCCGCCAACGCGGCGCCGGCGCCGTCGAACCGCTCCCCGATCCCGTCGACCAGCAGGTCATAGGCACGCCGCACCCGCTCCCATCGCGTGTCGCGGTCCATCGCGTAGTAGCGCCCGCACAGCGTCGCGATCGGCACGTCCGCCGGCAGTGCCGCCGACAGGCGCCGCAGGAACTCGCGCGCCCCATCGGGCGGCGTATCGCGCCCGTCGGTCCAGGCATGCACCACCACCCTGACCCCGGCCGCCCTGACCATCCCGGCCAGCGCTGCCGCCTGATCCTGGTGCGAATGCACCCCGCCGTCGGAGACCAGGCCCATCAGGTGGCACGTCCCGCCGGTCTTGCGCAGCCGCGCGCAGAACGCCGCAAGCACGGCTGACCCGGCCAGGCTCCCATCCTCGATCGCGCCGGTGATCCGCGGCAGCTCCTGCATCACCACCCGGCCCGCGCCGATATTGAGGTGCCCGACCTCGGAATTGCCCATCTGCCCGTCCGGCAGCCCGACATCACGCCCGCAGGTGCGCAGGAAGGCGCGCGGCCCGGCCGCCCAGAGCCGGTCGAAGTTCGGCGTGCGCGCCTGGCGGACCGCATTGTCCGCCGCCTCCTCACGCCAGCCGAACCCGTCCAGGATCGCAAGCATCACCGGGCGCATCCCGCTCAGTCCTTCTTCCCGTCCCCCGGCCCGGTCGTGCCGGTGTGCGACGGAGGGTCGCTCGCCGGAAACGTCCCGTCCATCGCCTCGTCGACCTTGTCGTCGTCCAACTCCGTCTCCTCGTCCGGCTCCGGCTTTTTCGTCGTGTCGCTCATCGTCGTCTCCCGTCGCTGTCGTGCCCAACACACGCGCGCCGCCGTGCGGGGGTTTCGCCACGCCGCCCGATTTCCCACATCCCGACCGCATCCGGAGAAATCGACATGGACGACGGCACCGCACTCAAGGCAGGCACCATCCACCTGACCGACGCCGAATGGCGCGCCAGGCTCAGCCCCGAGCAATACCGTGTGCTGCGCGAGCACGGCACCGAGCGCGCCGGCGCCAGCCCGCTCAACCGCGAGAAGCGCGACGGCGTCTTCCTGTGCGCCGGCTGCGGCACCGCCCTGTTCGATTCCACAACCAAATACGAGAGCGGCAGCGGCTGGCCCAGCTTCTATGCCCCCAAGGACGGCGCGGTCGCGACCAGCGTCGACAACAGCCTCGGCATGCGGCGTGTCGAGGTCACGTGCGCGAATTGCGGCGGCCATCTCGGCCACGTCTTCCCCGACGGACCCAAGCCGACCGGCGACCGGTTCTGCATGAACGGCGCCGCCCTGGACTTCGAACCGGGCACGCCGGCCTGAGCGCCTCCGCCGCCGAGATCACCGACCTCATCGCCGCCCTGATCGACGGCGAGACCGACTTCATCGCCAACGCGGCCAATGTCGCGTCGGTCCTCTATCACCGTCTCGACCGGGTGAACTGGGCCGGCTTCTACCTCGACCGCGGCGGCACGCTGGTGCTCGGCCCGTTCCACGGCCAGCCCGCCTGCGTGCGCATTCCGCTCGGCCGCGGCGTCTGCGGCGCCGCGGCCGAGCAGCGCCGCACGATCGTCGTCCCCGACGTGCATCAATTCCCAGGCCACATCGCCTGCGACTCCGCTTCGCGCTCCGAGATCGTGGTCCCGCTGATCAAAGCCGGCGCGCTCATCGGCGTGCTCGACGTCGACAGCCCCGATCTCGATCGCTTCCACCCGGCCGAGCAGGCGCTGCTCGAGCGCGTGGCCGATCTCCTGATGGCCGCGTGAGCCGCGTCGCGATCCTCGACCACCCGCTCGTCACCCACAAGCTCGGCCTGCTGCGCGACCGTCGCACCTCGACCGTCCATTTCCGCCAGATCACCCGCGAGATCAGCCTGCTGCTCGGCTACGAGGCGACCCGCTCGCTCGAGCTCGAGACCGCCAGCATCGAGACGCCGCTCGAGACCACCGAGGTGTCGTTCCTGTGCGGCAAGAAGCTCTGCTTTGTCTCGATCCTGCGCGCCGGCGACGGCATCCTCGCCGGCATGCTCGACCTCCTGCCCACCGCGCGCGTCGGCCATATCGGGCTTGCCCGCGACCACCGCACGCTCCGTCCGGTCGAATACTACCGCAAGCTCCCCGACGACCTCGACAAGCGCGTCGTCATCATCGTCGACCCCATGCTCGCGACCGGCCATTCCGCGGTCGCCGCCATCGACGTGGTCCGTGCCGCGGGGGCCCGCGAGGTGCGCCTGGCCTGCATTCTCGCAGCCCCCGAGGGCCTCGCCGTTCTCGCCGCCGCCCATCCCGACGTCGCCGTCACCACCGCATCCGTCGACCGCGAGCTCGACGCCCGCGGCTACATCCGCCCAGGCCTAGGCGATGCCGGCGACCGCCTGTTCGGCACCCGCTGAGGCCCACGCCCGAGCACAAACCAGGAGACCGTCCATGCCAGACCACGTCTACCGCGTCACCGAGGTCGTCGGCTCGTCCAGGACGAGTATCGACGAAGCGATCAAGTCCGCCATCGCCAAGGCTGCGAACACGATCCGCCATCTGCGCTGGTTCGAGGTCATCGAGACCCGCGGCCAGATCGAGAACGGCAGCGTCGCCTACTTCCAGGTCACCCTGAAGATCGGCTTCGCCCTCGAGGACGAGAACGTGAGCCTCCAGCCCTGAACGCCACAAAAGAAGGCCTCAGAAATTGGGGCTCCGCCCCAAGCCCCGCCAGGGGCCGGGCCCCTGGACCGCCAATATTGCATCGGGCGGCCTTCCGTTCGTCTCGAACCATCCATCCGGGACCGGAAACTGCTTGTGTTGGATAACCAGCCGGTTGAGCCAGACGCCCACATTGTCGGGAATGACTGTCGCACCCGTTGCCCAGCGACGAACCGTTGTTGGATGGAGGCTCAGCGCCTCGGCTAAGCCTCGCTGCGACCAGCGGAGCGCCAGGAGCCGGTCTCGCAGCTCGTCTTGGGTCATGGATGGACCCCTATGTGCCAGAACGAATTGACTGCTGCCACGAGGCCACCCAGGGCGGCAAGGCCAGAGAACACTACCACCAGCGGCGACAGCCAGCGATCTCTGCCAAGCTTCGCGGCCTCGGCCGCCAGCTTGTTTTGCTCGGCCGCGAACTTGCGTGTCTCGGCCTGCGCACGGTCGATCTCCGCGCGCTGCTGCTGAAGGTCAAGATTGAGGTCGGAAGCGATCGCGCTCATCGAAGTTATGGCCTCTCGCTAGCCTGCGCCTGATGCGCTCGGCATGTGGCTGACGTGGGCACACAGCCGGCCCAGCGCAACCGGCATGCCCGTCCGATCTCTCCTCGTTCTTGTCGCCGCCCGGGCGTCAACCTGCCGGCCGATGGCTGCCGCCCAGAACAGGTCCCGTCGATATGCCCGTTCATACGACCTGACGGCTTCTGCATGCGAGTAAGACGCGTCAGTGATGCGCATCGGTGCGAGCGCCAAAACCACACTCTCTTTGGCCAATACCGGACAGGCTGCTTTCGCGATATGGACCGCAAGAACCGATATCCGCTGCCATCGCGGGCGATCGTGACCGGCGATCGAAGCGGCACGTCGGTCTGTGGCGTGCCATAAGTCCGGGCAAGTGGCAGGCTGAGACCGGCAGGTGTGACGATGACCGGCTCGCGGATCTTGCCGCGCTTTTGGCTCTCAATTTACCACCCGCTCGAATAGCGGTTTCCAGGCTGTAGCGGTCTTGGACGATGAATGCAGAATAGGCAAAGCGTTATTGGGAACGGTAGTCGGCATCACGAGCAGGAGCCCCTGGCCACCATAGCCGAGCGGGTTGTCTGGATAGACATGGGTACCGAGGTCCTCGACCATCGCCTTAGCGCGATCCTTGTCCGCCCTCGTGCCAAAGACGCCCGTCTCGCCCGCAAAGGCAAATGCATCCTCGTCCAGCATTTCTCCGGCCCTAAAATCTACCTCCTCATACGCCATCGTGCCAATGGCTGTCCTGACACGATCAATACCTTGCTCCGTCGCGAACAGCGCGTAGACGATGACTTTGGGCTTGGTTTCGGCCAGCAGCGCCGCATGTTGCTGGACAAACCGGTCGATGTTCCGAGCGAGCGACCTCCCCGTGGCCACCACGTCGTCCACTATCACGACCGCCTTGGGAGGTTTCCCGTTGCGGATTGTTTGGACATAGTCGCGGAATGCTCGGTCGAACGAGGTCGGCGGCAGGATGGCCTTTCGAGAAATCCTATTTTCCTCCGCCAAATCGGAGGCATACCGTTGACCGCTCTTTCCTTCCCCATCCACGTAGGTGATCACGATGTCGTCCCTCCTCTCGGAGGAACTCTTACTCGAAGGCCCAGCAGCGTCTCGGATGGCGTGCCCGGCAATTCGGAGACGACGTAGGTTCTCCTCCGCGCTGACGACCTTAAGCGATTTGAGAAGTGTGAAAAGGAGACGCTGATCCCGCTGGCTCGTCCTCTGCGACAGCCACGCACGGATCCTCTCGGGTCCTATTACTTTCCCCCGATATGGGGGCCACGAGTCAGCCAGGGCCACGACCTCCTCAGGATTGACACGTGCCTCCTCCTGGAGTTGTTCGTCGATGCCCGCCAATTCTTCGGAAAGCCGGTCGTTCGCCAATCGACTGAGCCCGACGCCCATCAGCCAGGAACGGAACATCGGTAGTTTAAAGTCATAGCTGCCAAGCGTCTCGATAAGAACGTCGCGTGTCACGAAATTTCCAAGCAGTGCAGATAGCTCACCGTCCGATATCTGGAGCGAGCCGCGTTGCGCGGAGATGTTTTCCAGCTTCGCCGGGCCGCCGGCCCGCAAACAACGGACTAACGCCGCCAGGGTGCGGCGCCGCTTCAGCGAAACTGCCTCCCGCTCTTCTATAGGGCTGTAGATGCCGTCTTGCCACATGTGCGCAAACTGGTAGCTCTCCAGCCGATCGATCGCCGTAGGCGCGACATTCCTCACCTCAAGAGCAGTGACGTCCGCATCGCGTTCGCGGACCGCCCGTGCCATAACCTCCCTGCAGATGATCTTGGCGAAATACGGGTTGCCACTGCTCAGGTTGAAGACTTCAGATATCGCGTCGAGGTGCCAGTCCAGCACCCCTTCCGACGGCCGACGGACAAGCTGCTGGAAATCATGCCAGTCGCGCACACGAGAAAAGTAGCTCAGATTTACCCGCGAGAAGCGGTTAAGCTTCTGACCCTGGCGGTCCATTACGTAGGGCATGTTCTCGCTCCCGACCAGCAGTAGGCAGATGTTCGGAGTGGCGGTGATGGCTCGGATGTTGGCAAAGAACGTCTCGGCTAGGTTGCCCTGGAGATAGAGTTCCTGCGCCATGTCATCGAACTCATCGATGACGATTACAAAGCGGCGGTCCGGGTCGGCGAAGTATGCCTGCTGCGCCAGCTTGAGGAGGGGCGCGAGTGAACCATCGTAGTCGCCACGCTGCCAGCTGCCGCCGCCGGGCAGGGCGCCGACGATGAAGTCCTCAATTTCCCTGCCCAGGTTCCTCAAGGTTGTCCGGGCTTCTTCTGCGGCGATGTTTCCCCAAAGTATGTAAAGTCGGTGGAGCTTGCCGTCGGGTTGGTGCCGAACCGCTTGGTCGGCAGCGGTCTGTGCTAGGGACGTCTTGCCCACTCTTTTCTGGCCGTCGATGTAGGTCGGTTCCATTGGGGTCTGCAGCATGCGCGAGACGAGCGTCGCGACCTGTTCCGTGCGTCCAATGAAGCGGCCGCCGTCTGCCGGAGCCTCGGCATAGGGATTGAGGTATTTGTAGCGGCTCCAACTGACGTCAGATCTCTGCGGGAGGACCTGGACGTCAAAGATATCTTCGGCCGGGCGCGGATTTCCGAGTTCTCCCCAGGAAACGTGGATGTCGGCCGAGAACTTGGGGCACGGATCGACGACAATCGCCTTAAAGGTCAGAGCGAATTCGCCGGGAGGAACGTCCCCAAGACTGACCTCGGGTTCTTCGACAAGAACGTGCTCGCTGTCGCTGCTGACGCGGAAGGTGACGTTTATCCCATTGCCGGGGCCGGAGTTGCGCATCGGGACCGTGACGTGCAGCTCCCGTCCCGACTCATGTAGCGGATGTCGCTTCTGAAGTTCGGTTCCGGGAGAAGACCGCTCGATAGTGGAGCGAAACCTCGCCCTAACTGCTGTCAGTAGTCTCTCCACGGCCGTCTCGACGTGTACAAGGAACGGGATGAGGTGGTCCTTCATGAGGAATGAAGGCCTCGACGCGGCTATCGCGCGGGCGGCTGCGATCTCCTCTTGGCAGGACCCGACGTCGTCGCCCAGAGTGCGCTCCACTCTCTGCAAACGGGCAACGGTACCAAGCAGTGTGTCGATCCGTTCGGCGACTTCGCTGACTAGGTAGGGCACGCAGTATACCTTCGTTAGCGGATGGCGGAGGCAACTCATAATCGCTGCCTTCGACGCCATAATCGAGTCTACCGAGTTGTACTTCGTCCGGAGGGGCTGCAGCCGCTCCAGCACCTGTCCGTGAACCTGCTCGAAGAGCGAAAACTTCTCGAAATTCTGCCGCTTCGTTTCGACGCCGGCCAGCACCAGCAGGTCAGGCAGCGCGCCTTCCACCAGTTCGACCACGGAGCGAGATAAGTTCGGGGCGCTGGAGTCCACGACGCCCTGGACCGACAGGGCTCTTAACACTAAGGCCGCGTCCTACGGGATGCCGGGAGAGCGCAACGATTGCGTCGGTCAGCGACCCGTCGCACGGTAAACGCTGAATCGCGAGGAGGTGCCGCCGGAGCGCGTCGCGTGCGGTAGTAGGATCGGCCGCCGCGAGGGCGGTTTCGAACACGGCTACGAGCACCTCGAAATGATCAGCGACATCTTCAAGGGCGTAGCCCGACATAGGCATGGTCTCCCGGCATTCGACCCTTATAACGCCATCTTCAGTTCGGAATGTGGATCGGTCAACAAGCACCGACCGCTACAATACTGGCTATGCGTTTCGAACCTGCCCGGCTAAGTCGGGATTGCAAGGCTACGTCCGCTTTCGAGCAGCTGGAGGTAACGCGCGGATGACTGCGATGAGACGCAGTGCGGTCATTTACGGAACCCATCACCGTCGGGTGCCATCCCTCATCCCGGCCCGTGAGCGAAGCCCGCGAACAACGCCCGCACGCGAACCACAACACGTCCGATCATTCACCCACCCTCGTTTCGGTTGGATCTTAACGATCAGCGTTCGCCGCCTCCAACCGCTGTCCACCAGGTTGCGCAAGCCGTCGGTTTGCGCGGAAACCCGCCGATGCCGCCCGCCACACATCGCCTTCCACGCGACGCCCACCGCCCCCACACCACGCCCCCGATCGTCCCGTCATGGACCTGAATCCGCCCACTCCCGCGCCACCGCATACGCTCTCGCTATGCACGGTGACCGCCTCAGCCGCGAGTACCACCCGCTCCTGCGCTTCGCCATCCCGGTCATGCTCGGGCAACTCGCGCAGATCGGCATGACGATCGTCGACAACATCCTCGCGAGCCACCTCGGACCACCCGTGGTCGGTTCATTCGCCGTCGGCGGCACCCGTTACATCATGGTCCTGATCGCTCTGTTGACGGAAAAGGCAGGACAACGTTCGTCATCTCCTGCGTCTGCCAGGCAAGATAAGCTCGGCCTCGTGCGGCTGATCGAACTGGGTGGCCGTATAACGCGGTGGCAATGGCTGCCCCGCATCGATCATTGCCTCAAGCAGCTCTCTTTCGCGACCCGTGAGCGTCATTCGTTCCCTGCCCGTGTCGCCTGAAACGGCACTATGCCGCCTTTGCTTCAGCCACCACTTCAGCCACTGCGTCCGGGTTACGCGCAATGACCATCAGGAGCACACGCGCGGCCGGATCGGGCCGACGCAACCCCTGCTCCCAATCACGCACGGCGGCGACTGCCAACCCGAACCGCTGTGCGAAAGCGGGCCGGGTCAGGGCCAGTCGCTCGCGGATAGCACGCACATCGATATCGCCGGGCGGAAGGTATATGCGCGCGGCGTCCTTCTCGCCGCGCACGATGGCGGCGGCCTCCTGCATTGAAGCAATCAACTCGCGTCCAAAATCGGTATCCTCGGCCTCGGTCATGATCCTGCTCCCTGCTTCATCTCCGCCGCCAAAGCGGCTACCACCTTGCGTTGTGCCGAGCTGAGGTCGCCTTGCTCGTTCTTGCCGTAGATCAGAAGGGCAAGAATGGGCTGGCTCTCGGTCAGCACGTAGTAAATCACGGGAAACCCGCCGCTCTTGCCCCGCTTTTTCGGCGCAAAACGCAGCTTTCGAACGCCGCCGAGACCGGGCATCACGTCACCCGCCATCGGATCGCGGGCCAGCGTATCGATCAGGTCAGCCCGATCCTCCGCCGACAACAACGCATCCGCACGACGGCTGAAGATCGAGGTTTCCAAAACCGCGTGCAGCATAATGCTCTTTACAGCATTGCTGTATGCGAATCAACAGCAGTGCTGTAGCTGATGGCTACCTCCCCAGCCCCAGCCCCTGCCCGCGCTCCTGCCTCTGCCTCTCGCGGTCCTGCTCCGGCTCTGGCGCCAGCCCCGGCGCTCCCGCTCCTCGGCTCGCGCGCGCACGCGGCCGGCCTCCTTCGCCTCCCGCTCTATCCGCTGATCCCATGCCGCACTGAGCGCCACCCCGTCACGCCATTGCCCTGGCCCCTGTCGATTGTCTCCGCGTAGCCGTGCCGCACTTTTTCTTGCCCGGATCCAGTAAATCATCTTCAGCCGCGCTGTTTCGGAGTGTCTGCGGCTTGGGCCTCGTTCAACCCTCCCCAACCCGTGGCGCAGACCACCGATTTGAGCGAAAACCCGCCGATGCCGCCCGCCACACATCGCCGCCCACGCGACGCCCACCGCCCCCGCACCACGCCCCCGATCGTCCCGTCATGGACATGACCCCGCCCGCCGCCACCGCAGCCGCGCTCGCCACGCAAGACGACCGCCTCAGCCGCGAATACCGCCCCCTCCTGCGCCTCGCCATCCCGGTCATGCTCGGGCAACTCGCGCAGATCGGCATGACGATCGTCGACAACATCCTCGCCGGCCACCTCGGACCGCGCGTGCTCGGATCGGTCGCCGTCGGCGGCAGCCTCTACATCATGGCCCTGATCGCGGTGGTCGGGATCATGATGTCGATCGCGCCCACCGTCGCCGCACTCGATGGCGCCGGCAGCCGCGCCGACGCCGGCCCCCTGTTCAGGCAGGCCGTCCTGCTCGGCCTCGCGACCGGCGCCGTTGGCGGCCTCTGTCTCGCCCTGCTCGGGCCCCCGATCCTGGACGCGGTCGGCATCGCACCCGGCCTGCGCCCCGGTGCGACCAGCTTCCTGCACGCGATCGCCGCCGGCGGCCCCGCGCTCGGCCTGTTCGCGGCCGCGCGCGGCCTGTCGGAAGGCCTGTCGCGCACCACGCCCACCCTCGTCGTCCAGTGCCTCGGCCTCGCCGTTCTCGCCCCGCTCGGCTGGGCGCTCATGTACGGCAGGCTTGGCGCCCCGCCGCTCGGGCCCCTGGGCAGCGGCCTCGCGACCGCGATCGCGACCTGGGTCCAGGCCCTGGCCTACATCCTCTATGTCCGCTTCTCGCCCAGCTACGCCGGCCTCGACTGGACCAGCGGGCGCTGGCGCCCGCAGCCGCACCTGCTCAAGCCGTTGCTGCGCATCGGCATGCCGATCGCGGTCTCCCTGATGCTCGAGGTCGGCATGTTCAGTGCCGCCGGCCTCGTCATCGCCGGCCTCGGCGAGCGCGCGATGGCGGCCAACCAGGTGGCACTCAACATCGCCAGCGTGATCTTCATGATCCCGCTCGGCATCGGGCTGGCGACGACCATCCGCGTCGGCCGCGCCGTCGGCGCCAACGACATCGGCGCCGCACGGCGCGCCGCCGCCGCCGCCTTCACCCTCGTGCTCGCGACCCAGTGCGCGTCGGCAATCCTGCTCCTGGCCATCCCGCGCACGCTGGTCGCTCTCTACACGCCCGATGCAAGTGTGATCGCGCTCGCGTCCGGCCTGCTCGCCTACGCCGCGATGTTCCAGTTCTCCGACGGCATCCAGGTGCTTGCCGGCGGCGCGCTCCGCGGCCTGAAGGACACCCGCGTGCCGATGTTCCTGACCGCCTTCAGCTACTGGGGCGTGGGCGTCCCGGTCGGCGCTCTGCTGGCACTGCGGTTCCGAATGGGCGCCCCCGGCATGTGGATCGGTATGCTCGCCGGCCTGACCCCGGCGGCACTCCTGCTCACGCTCAGGTTCGCCCTGCTGACCAGAGGGACGCGGACCCTACGATCCTCGCGCCGGTGACATCGCCCTCTCCGCCGCCTTCATCTGCGCCTGGGTGTAGGCGCGCGCGTGCGACGCGAGGTCGCGCCCGTCATCCCACAGATTGCGCCAGATCCCGAGAATGCCCTCGAGCGGCTGTCCCACCACCGCCGACGAGAACGATTCGAACGTGATCGGCCCCGCGTAGCCCGACGCCACCAGCGCCCGGAACACCCGGGCGAGATCGATCGATCCCGAACCGATATAGCCGCGATGCGAATCGCCGGTGTGGAAATACCCCAGATGCTCGCCCGTCTCGACGATCGCGGACGCCACGTCCGCCTCCTCGATGTTCATGTGATAGACGTCCAGATGCACCTTCACGTTCGGCATCCCGACCCGCTTGACGTAGTCCACCCCCTGAGCCGCCGTGTTCAGCATGTTCGTCTCGTAGCGGTTGACGACCTCCATCCCCAGCACGATCCCGCTTTCGGCCGCCTTCTCCGCCACCCGCCGCACCACGTCCACCGACCGCGACACCCCGTCCGCCGTCGCCGGCACCGCATATTTCTGGAACGCCGAATACAGGATCCCGCACACGTGCGTCGCTCCCACGTCGCGCGCGATCGCGACCCCCTTCAGCAGTTGCCGCTCGCCCGCGGTCACCCGCGCCGGATCGTCCGACGACACATCCTCCGCCGCCGTGAGCCCGAACGACATCGTGGCCCCCAGCCCCGCCTGCTCCAGCGCGCGCCGGGTGAAATCGGTGTCGATGCTGCCGAGATCCATCGACGACAGCTCGATCAGATCGAACCCTGTCTCCGCCGTCAGCCCGATCGCCCGGGCCGCGTTCTCGTTCGTCCAATCCGCCGTCCAGACGAAGGCATGCACCCCAAGCCTGTTCATCCCCGACTCTCCCTCCGCGCCCGGTCTATCCCCGTCTCACCACGTAGCTGCTCGACAGCGCCGTCGTGATCTCGGTCGCGTGCGCCGGGTCGCGCGCCTCGACCATAACCTCGAGCTCCGCGTTCTGCACGCTGGGCGACGCGAACAGCCGCTGGTGCGACACCTCGATGATGTTGCCCCCCGACCCGCCGATCTTCGTCGCGATGTCAGCCAGCACGCCAGGCCGGTCCGGGATCTCCATCCGCAGCCGAAGCAGCCGCCCATCGCGCAGCAGATTGCGCAACAGCACGTTGGCCAAAATTCGGCTGTCGATGTTCGCCCCGCACACCGGCACCACCACCCGCTTGCCCGCGAACCGCTCCGGGAACGCCAGCACGCCCCCCAGCGCCGCCGCACCCGCGCCTTCCGACACCTGCTTGGCGCCCTCCGCCAGCAACGCGATCGCATCCTCGATCACCCGCTCCGGCACCGTCAGCACCGCATCCACATGCGCGCGGATCAGCGCCAGCGGCGACCGGCCGATGGACGCCACCGCGATCCCCTCCGCGATCGTCGCCCCACCGAGCGGCACCGTCTCCTCGCCCGGATACAGCCCCAGCGAATCATACCCAGCCACCTGAACGCCCACGATCTCGGCCGCCGGGCACAGCGCCGCCATCACCGCCGCACACCCGCCGATCAGCCCGCCGCCGCCGATCGGCACCACGATCGCATCGACCGGCCCCGCATCCTCGATCGCCTCGAGCGCCATCGTGCCCTGGCCCGCCATGATCGCCGGATCGTCGAACGGATGGACGAACACCAGCCCGTCCCGCTCGGCCAGCATCGTCGCATGCGCCATCGCCTCGGCGAGCGTGTCGCCGTGCATCACCACCCGCGCGCCCCACGCCACGGTCCGTGTGATTTTCGACGCCGGCGTCCCGTGCGGCATCACGATCACGGACGCGATCCCCAGCAGGCTCGCATGCCGCGCGACACCCTGCGCATGGTTGCCCGCCGACATCGCCACCACGCCGCGCGCCCGTTCGGCCTCGCTCAGCAGTGCGAGCTTGTTGGCCGCACCTCGCTCCTTGAACGAGCCCACCGCCTGCAGATTGTCGAGCTTGAGCAGCACGTCGCACCCGGCCACCGCCGAAACGGCCGCACTCGCGATCGTCGGCGTGCGCAGCACCTTTCCCTCGATGCGGACGGCGGCTTCGCGGACGTCGGAGAGACCTATCAAGGCCAGGGGTGCCACCCCTGGACCCCGCTGGGGCCAGCGGCCCCAGACCCGCTAGGCATACGAAATAGCGAGAATCTCGTAACTGCGATCCCCGCCCGGCGCCGGCACCGACACCGTGTCGCCCGTCTTCTTGCCGATCAGCGACTTGGCCAGCGGCGACGACACCGAAATCCGCCCCGACTTGATGTCCGCCTCGTAGGCCCCGACGATCTGGTAGGTCGCCTCCTTGTCGGTCTCCTCGTCGATCAACCGCACAACCGCGCCGAACTTCACCTGGTCGCCCGACAGCGTCGACGGATCGATCACCTCGACCGAGCTCACGATCTCCTCGAGCTCGATGATCCGCCCCTCGACGAACGACTGGCGCTCGCGCGCCGCGTGATACTCGGCGTTCTCGGACAAATCCCCGTGGCTGCGCGCCTCGGCGATCGCGCGGATGATCGCCGGCCGCTCCTCGCTCTTGAGGAACCGCACCTCCTCCTCCAGCTTGCGCAAGCCGGGCGCGGTCATCGGAAATTTCTGCAACAGTGCTGTCCTTAAACGAAGCGATCGAACGACAAGATCAGGAAACGTTCCGCCGATGCGTCCGACGCACGGCTCAGAACGATCGCCGAAAGTAGGACTGTAGCGGCGCGACATCAAGGGAGCCCGACCGCAGCGCCGCGATCGCCCCCACCGCCGCCCGCGCGCCGGCGATCGTGGTATAGTGCGGCACCCCATGCGTCAGCGCGTCGCGCCTGATCGTATAGCTGTCCGCCACCGACTGCGCGCCCGACGCGGTGTTGATCACCAGCTGGATCTCCCCCGACCGGATCGCGTCCACGCAATGCGGCCGGCCCTCCAGGACCTTGTTGATCTCGTCCACCGCCAGGTCGGCCTCCCTGAGCTTGGCCGCCGTCCCGCGCGTCGCCACCAGCCGGAATCCCATCTCCAGCAGCCGCCGCCCGATCGCGCCCACCGCGCGCTTGTCGCCGTCGCGCACCGACAGGAACGCCACCCCTTCCCGCGGCAGCCGCACGCCGGCCCCGAGCTGCGCCTTCGCGAACGCGCGCTCGAAGCTCGGCGCCAGGCCCATCACCTCGCCCGTCGAGCGCATCTCCGGACCCAAGATCACATCCACGTCAGGGAACCGCGCGAACGGGAACACCGCCTCCTTGACCGCCACATGCGGCGCCGCCGCACTCGCATCCAGCTCGAAGTCCGCGAGCTTGGCCCCCGCCATCACCCGCGCCCCGATCTTGGCCACCGGCACGCCCGTCGCCTTGGCGACGAACGGCACCGTCCGCGACGCCCGCGGGTTCACCTCCAGCACGTAGGGGTCGCCGTCCTTGATCGCATACTGGACGTTCATCAGCCCGCGGATCCCGAGCGCGCGCGCCAGCGCCTCCGTCTGCGCGCGGATCTCGTCCACTACCGACGGCGACAGCGTGTAAGGCGGCAGCGCGCAGGCGCTGTCGCCGGAATGGATGCCGGCCTCCTCGATATGCTCCATCACCCCCGCGACGTAGACCTCGCTGCCATCGGCGATGCAGTCCACATCGACCTCGATCGCATCGTTCAGGTAGCGGTCGATCAGCACCGGGTTCGTCCCCGACACCCGCACCGCTTCGCGCATGTATCGTCCGAGGCCGGCCCGGTCATGGACGATCTCCATCGCCCGGCCGCCCAGCACATAGCTCGGCCGTATCATCACCGGATAGCCGATCCGCTCCGCGATCGCCGACGCCTCGTCCGCCGACCGCGCCATCCCGTTCTCCGGCTGGCGCATCCCCAGCTTTCGCAGCAGCGCGCCGAACCGCTCGCGATCCTCCGCGATGTCGATCGCGTCCGCACTCGTCCCCAGGATCGGAATCCTCGCCTCCGCCAGCGCCTGGCTGAGCTTGAGCGGCGTCTGCCCGCCATACTGCACGATGCAGCCGAGCAGGGTCCCGTTCTCCTGCTCGCGCCGCACCAGCGCGATCACGTCCTCCGCCGTCAGCGGTTCGAAATACAGCCGGTCCGACGTGTCATAATCGGTACTGACCGTTTCCGGATTGCAGTTGACCATCACCGTCTCGAGCCCCGCCTCGCGCAGCGCATAGGCCGCATGCACGCAGCAATAGTCGAACTCGATCCCCTGGCCGATCCGGTTCGGGCCGCCGCCCAGGATCACCACCTTGTCGCGCCCGCTCGGATCCGCCTCGCAATCGGGCGCGCCGAACCCCCCCTCGTAGGTCGAATAAAGATACGGCGTGGCCGACGCGAACTCTCCCGCGCACGTATCGATCCGCTTGTAGACCGCACGCACCCCGAGCTGCGCCCGCAGTGCCGCCACCTCCCGCTCCGGCCGCCCAGACAGCCGCGCCAGTTGCGCGTCCGAGAACCCCATCGCCTTGACCCGCCGCATCCCGCGCCCGCTGCCAGGCAGTCCGCCCGCGCTCACCTCCCGCTCCACCGCCACGATCGAGGCCAACTGCCCCAGGAACCACGGATCGAACTTGCACGCCTGGTGCACGTCCTCGATCGACAATCCCGCGCGCAACGCCTGCGCCGCCATCAGCAGCCGTTCCGGCACCGGCGACGAGAGTGCGGCCCGGAACGCGTCCGCCCCGCCATCCCCCGGCGCCTCGACCGGATCGAGACCGGAAAGTCCGGTCTCCATGCTGCGCAGACCCTTCTGCAGCGCCTCGCAGAAATTCCGCCCGATCGCCATCGCCTCGCCCACCGACTTCATGCTGGTGCCGAGCAGGGCAGGGGTCCCGGGGAACTTCTCGAACGTGAAGCGCGGGATCTTCACCACCACATAGTCGATCACCGGCTCGAAGCTCGCCGGCGTCACCCGCGTGATGTCGTTGCTCAGCTCGTCGAGCGTGTAGCCCACCGCCAATTTCGCCGCGATCTTGGCGATCGGAAACCCGGTCGCCTTCGACGCCAGCGCCGACGACCGCGACACCCGGGGATTCATCTCGATGATCAGCATCCGTCCGTCCGCCGGGTTGACCGCGAACTGCACGTTCGACCCGCCCGTATCGACCCCGATCGCGCGCAGGCACGCGATCGAGGCATCGCGCATCCGCTGGTATTCCTTGTCGGTCAGCGTCAGCGCCGGTGCCACCGTCACCGAATCCCCCGTGTGCACGCCCATCGGATCGACGTTCTCGATCGAGCACACGATGATGCAGTTGTCCGCCCGGTCGCGAACCACCTCCATCTCGTACTCCTTCCAGCCGAGCACGCTCTCCTCGATCAGCACCTCGGTCGTGGGCGACGCATCCAGCCCCGACGCCACGATCGCCTCGAATTCCTCGCGGTTGTATGCGATCCCGCCACCCGTCCCGCCGAGCGTGAAGCTCGGCCGTATCACCGCCGGCAGCCCGATCTCCGCCAGCGCCGCGCGCGCTTCGATCAGGTCATGCGCGATCCGGCTCGACGGACTGTCGATTCCGATTGCCGCCATCGCGTCGCGGAACTTCAGCCGGTCCTCGGCGCGATCGATCACGTCGGCCTTCGCCCCGATCAACTCGCAGCCATACCGCGCCAGCACGCCCGTCTCGTGCAGCCGCATCGCCGTGTTCAGCGCCGTCTGCCCGCCCATCGTCGGCAGCACCGCGTCCGGCCGCTCGCGCGCGATCACGCGCTCGACGAACTCCGGCGTGATCGGCTCGACATAGGTCGCATCCGCCAGTCCCGGGTCGGTCATGATCGTCGCCGGGTTCGAATTGACCAGCACCACCCGATAGCCTTCGGCACGCAGCGCCTTGCACGCCTGCGCGCCCGAATAGTCGAACTCGCACGCCTGCCCGATCACGATCGGCCCCGCCCCGATGATCAGGATCGAGGCAATATCGGTCCGCTTGGGCATCAAAACCTCCAGGAAGATCGGGGCTCTGCCCCGCGCCCCGCTGGGGCCGGGCGCCCCCAGACCCGCATCACTCAAGTCAAGCGGGTCCGGGGGCGCCTGTCCCCGGCGGGGTCCAGGGGCAGCGCCCCTGGCCTTACGTCTTCATCATTTCCGTGAACCGTCCGAACAGATGGCGCGCATCCGAAGGCCCTGGCCCCGCTTCAGGATGATACTGCACCGAGAAGCACCTCCGTGCCGCGCACGCGATCCCCTCGTTGGACCCGTCGAACAAGCTCGTGTGCGTCACCACCACGCCCTCCGGCAGCGACGCATCCTCGACCGCGAACCCGTGATTCTGGCTGGTGATCTCGACCCGCCCGGTCGCCAGCTCGCGGACCGGCTGGTTCGCCCCCCGGTGCCCCTGCCGCAGCTTGTAGGTCCTGGCCCCGAGGGCCAACGCGAGCATCTGGTGCCCGAGGCAGATCCCGAACACCGGCACCCCCGCATCCAGCACGCCACGGATCGCCGGCATTGCATAGGCGGCCGTCGCCGCCGGATCGCCCGGCCCGTTCGACAGGAACACCCCGTCCGGCCGGTGCCGCAGGATGCCGTCCGCCGCGGTCTCGGCCGGCACCACCGTCACCCGGCACCCGGCCGAGACCAGGCTGCGCAGGATGTTCCGCTTCGCGCCATAGTCGACCGCGACCACATGCGGCCGGGCCCCGTCTGCCGCCGGCGGCGCCCCGCCCCAGGCCCACCGCGTCTCGTCCCACGCGTAGCTCTGCGTGCACGACACGCCGCGCGCGAGGTCCATTCCCTCCAGCCCCGGCCAGTCCCGCGCCCGCCGCAGCAGCCCCGGCACATCGAACCGCCGGTCCGCCGGATGCGACAGCACGCCGGTGACGAACCCGCCATCCCTGATCCGCAGCGTCAGCGCGCGCGTATCGACGCCGGCGATCCCCGGCACCCCGCGTTTGCGCAGCCAGCCATCGAGCGCCTCGGTCGACCGCCAGCTCGAGGGCGCGGTCGGCAATTCGCGCAGCACCACGCCGCGCGCCGCGACCGTGTCGGCCTCGAGGTCGTCGCGGTTGGTGCCGACATTGCCCACGTGCGGCAGCGTGAAGGTGATGATCTGCCCGGCGAACGACGGATCGGTCAGCGTCTCCTGGTAGCCGGTCAAGCCGGTCGAGAAGCACACCTCGCCGATCCCGGGCTCGTCGGTGAACGCTCCGACGCCGACACCCCAGATCACCGACCCGTCGGCCAGCACCAGCACTGCTGTCGCACCCTCAGGCGCGCGATCCTTGGACGCGCCGTCAGGCGCGCGATCGGCGACCGCACCCTCAGGGGCGTCATCCGGCGCCGCGTCGGCCCCTGAAAGCGCCCCGATCGCGATCCCGCTCGCCCGGCTGACCGCCGCCCAGTGCTTGGACGGCACCGCGCCCGACTGCCGCCACTTGCGGACCGCCTCCAGCCCGACGCCCGTCAGTCGCGCGGCCGCCTCGGCACCGCCGAGACGCTCGATGATGTCGTCGATTCCGCTCATGCACGAAGTGCTATCATGAGCCGGCAAGCCGTGGGAAATAACTTCCCACTCAAATGACCAACCAAAGCGCCGGGAAGGAACTTCCTGCCCGAGCCAGGACACCCCCATGAGCCTCCGCGCCCGCTTCTCCGACGACCTCAAGTCCGCCATGAAGGCCGGCGAGCCCGCACGCGTCTCCACCATCCGCCTGATCATCGCCCGCATGAAGGACGCCGATATCGCCGGCCGCCCGAAAGGCGCCGACCAGGTCACGGACGACGAACTCACGGCCCTGCTCCGCTCGATGGTCAAGCAGCGGCACGACTCGGTCGCCCTCTACCGCCAGGGCGGCCGCGATGAGCTCGCCGCCAAGGAGGAAGCCGAGATCGCGCTGATCGAGGCCTACCTGCCGGCCACGCTCGACGGCGCCGGCCTCGACGAGGCCGTCACCAAGGCCATCGCCGACACCGGCGCCGCGTCGTCCAAGGATCTCGGCCGCGTCATGGCCGCCCTCAAGGCGGCCCATGGCGCGGCCCTCGACATGGGCCGCGCCAGCCAGGTCGCCCGCGCCCGCCTCGCCTGAATGGCGACCTTCTCGCCCGGCTTTCTCGATGAACTGCGCGCCCGAACGCCGCTTGCCGCCCTCGTCGGCCGCCGGGTCAAGCTCGCGCGCGCCGGCCGGCAATGGAAGGCCTGCTGCCCGTTCCACGGCGAGAAGTCGCCGAGCTTCTACGTCTATGACGACCATTTCCACTGCTTCGGCTGCGGCGCCCACGGCGACGCGGTCGCCTTCGTCATGCAGAGCCAGGGCGCGAGCTTCCCCGAAGCGGTCGAGCAACTGGCGGGCGAAGCCGGCCTCGACCTCCCCAAGGACGACGGCGGGGCGCGCGCCGAACAGGCATCACGCGAGCAACTCATCCTCGCGGCCCTCGACGATGCCGCCCGGCTCTTCCGCACCTGGCTCCGCCAAGCCGCCGACGCCGAGGCCGCGCGCCGTTATCTCGACCATCGTGGCATCACGCCCGCCACCATCGAGGCGTTCGGCCTCGGCTGGTCCGGCGACGGCACCCGCCTGCAGCCCGCGCTGCTGCAGGCCGGCCACCCGCTCGACATCCAGCGCGAGGCGGGCCTGTTGCACACCTCCGAAGACGGCGGCATCCGTGGCGAGATGTTCCGGTCTCGCATCATCTTCCCGATCGCCGACAGGCGCGGCCGCTGTGTCGGCTTCGGTGGCCGCACCCTCGGCGACGGCCAGCCGAAATACCTCAACGGGCCCGAAACCACGGTCTTCTCCAAACGCCGCGTCCTCTATGGCCATGATCGTGCCCACGCCGCCATCCGCGCGCCCGTCGCCCGCGGCGCCGCCCGGCCGCGCCTGGTCGTGGCCGAAGGCTACCTCGACGTGATCGCCCTCGCCGAGGCGGGCTTTCCCGGCGCCGTCGCCCCCCTCGGCACCGCGCTCACCGAGGAACAGCTCGATGCCGCCTGGCGCCTCGACCCCGCGCCGATCCTCTGCCTCGACGGCGACGCCGCCGGCCGCAACGCCGCCCGACGTGCGGCCGAACGCGCGCTGCCGCTGCTGACACCCGAACGCACCCTGATGATCGCGACGCTCGAACAGGGCGAGGACCCCGACAGCCTGCTCCGCCGACAGGGTCCGGCCGTCCTCGCGGCCCGTCTCGAGGCCGCCCGCCCGCTCTCGGAGGCACTCTACGACCTGCTCGACCCGCCGTCCGCCGGCGCCACCCCCGAACGCCGCGCCGCATTCCGGGCCCGGCTGATCGAGGCCGCGTCACGCGTCGCCGACCGGGCGCTCGCCTCCGAATACCGGCGCACCCTTCTCGACCGCTACTTCCAGGCCGGCCGAACCGGCAGGGCCCCCAAGCCATCCGCCACGCCGCGCCCGGCACTGAGCGACGGCGCCGCGCACGAGGAGCGCGCCTGCCTGCTGGCGCTCACCGCACTCAACAACCTCTGCGTCCTGCACGACGTCGAGGATGCCTGGCAGCGTCTCGAACTTCCGTCCTGGCTCGACGCCCTCCGCCGCGCGATCCTCGACCTGCCGCACAACCCCGACGCCGTCGCGGCGCTTGACTCGAACATCGCCCTTGACCACTTGCGCCTCTCGGGTTGCGAGGAACATCTGACGCGGGCGGTCGAAATCGTGCGCCGCCGCGGCGGTCTGCCGCACTTCGCGCAGCCAAGCGCGATGCCGGCGGAAGCGGAGCAGGGCTGGTGGCATTTCTTCGGTTTGATGCAACACGCCCGGCTCGATGAGGAGATCGCGATGGCACGATCTCTGCTCGCACGTGAATTCACCGACCGTCGCGTGACGCGCGTCACCGCTCTCGTCGAAGCCAGGGAAAAGCTGCGCTCGATGGAGCATGATGCCCGCGTCTGATCAGCGCGGGATGTCGTAGATTGGGGAGAGGCACAGGCATGGCGACAAAGACGGCCGAGCGGACCGAAGGCGCTGCCGCCGAGCACGGCGACGACACGACGATGCTCGACATCACGTCGGCCGGCGTCAAGCGCCTGATCGCCAAGGGCAAGGAACGCGGCCACATCACCTTCGACGAGCTCAACGCCGTCCTGCCGCCCGACCAGATGTCCTCCGAACAGATCGAGGACGTCATGGCCTCCCTCTCCGAGATGGGCATCCAGGTCGTCGAGGGCGAGGAGTCCGAGGAGGGCGAGGCGGTCAAGGCCGAACGCCCCGACGAGCCCGAGGCCGAGGAGCAGGCCGCCGGCAACGTCGACGAGGAGAGCCTCGGCCGCACCGACGATCCGGTGCGGATGTATCTGCGCGAGATGGGTTCGGTCGAGCTGCTGTCGCGCGAGGGCGAGATCGCGATCGCCAAGCGCATCGAAGCCGGCCGTGACATGATGATCGGCGGGTTGTGCGAGAGCCCGCTCACCTTCCGCGCCATCATCTCCTGGCACGACCGGCTGAAGGCCGGCAACATCCTGCTCCGCGACATCATCGACCTCGAGGCGACGCAGGCCGGTGGCGCGCCGTCCGGCGACGAGGTCGGCGAGGGCGCGCCCGACGGGGCCGCCGACAATTTCGAGGCCCCCACACGCGAGGAGATCGAGGAGGCCGAGGAAGGCGAGGGCGCCGGCCTGTCGCTGTCGGCACTCGAGGAGAAGCTCAAGCCCGAGGTACTGGCGCATTTCGAGGATATCGAGCAGCTCTACAAGAAGCTCCACAAGGTGCAATCGAAGCGCCTCGAGACGCTGACCGGCGGCGACGAAATCTCCGACAAGTCCGAGCGCGCCTACGAAAAGCAGCGCGAGGAGCTCGTCGGCAAGGTCGAGCAGGTCCGCCTGCACAACAACCGTATCGAGGAGCTCGTCCAGGCGCTCAAGCTCATCAACCAGAAGCTCAACGGCTACGAGGGAAGGATCCTTCGTCTCGCCGAGAGCTGCAAGGTCGGCCGCGAGGACTTCCTACTCAAATACCGCGGCCACGAGCTCGATCCCGGCTGGATGCCGTCGGTCGCCAACCTGCCCGGCAAGGGCTGGAAGAACTTCGCCATCAAGCACACCGACGAGGTCGCGACGCTTCGTTCCCACATCGGCGTCGTTGCCCAGGACGCCGGCCTGCCGATCAGCGAATTCCGACGCGTCTACCAGACCGTCGCCCGCGGCGAGCGCGACTCCGCGCGCGCGAAGAAGGAAATGATCGAGGCCAACCTGCGTCTCGTCATCTCGATCGCCAAGAAATACACCAATCGCGGCCTGCAATTCCTCGACCTGATCCAGGAAGGCAATATCGGCCTGATGAAGGCGGTCGACAAATTCGAATACCGTCGCGGCTACAAGTTCAGCACCTACGCCACCTGGTGGATCCGCCAGGCGATCACCCGCTCGATCGCCGACCAGGCCCGCACCATCCGCATCCCCGTCCACATGATCGAGACGATCAACAAGCTGGTGCGCACCAGCCGCCAGATGCTGCACGAGATCGGCCGCGAGCCCGCCCCCGAGGAACTCGCCGAGAAACTCGGCATGCCCTTGGAGAAGGTGCGCAAGGTGCTCAAGATCGCCAAGGAGCCGATCAGTCTCGAAACACCGATCGGCGACGAGGAGGACAGCCATCTCGGCGACTTCATCGAGGACAAGGCCGCCGTCATCCCGCTCGACGCCGCCATCCAGGCCAACCTGCGCGAGGCCACCACCCGCGTGCTGTCCAGCCTCACGCCGCGCGAGGAACGCGTCCTGCGGATGCGTTTCGGCATCGGCATGAACACCGACCACACGCTCGAGGAAGTCGGCCAGCAATTCAACGTCACCCGCGAGCGCATCCGCCAGATCGAGGCCAAGGCGCTGCGCAAGCTCAAGCACCCGAGCCGCAGCCGCAAGCTGCGGTCCTTCCTCGACGACTAGGCCGCCGGGTCGCGCGCCGCTTGGTGGCCCCACGCCTGATCCCGGATGACGGACCGCGGACGCGCATCGCGGTCAACGTCACCTTCCTGCGCATGGAACGCCGTCCGGCCGAGACGGCGACCTTGCCCTCCGGCCTGCACCTCGTGTGCCTGTCCTCGCCCACGGTCCCGTTCTACCGCTATCTCTACGCGACCGTGGGCGGTCCCTATTGCTGGTGGCTGCGGCGTGTGGCGCCCGACCGCGAGATCGCGGAGTTGCTCGCCTCGCCCGCGATCTCGATCCACGTGCTCTATCGCGACGGCGAACCTGCCGGCTTCTTCGAGCTCGACGCGCGTACCGGCATCGACGTCAATCTCGCCTATTTCGGCCTGATGCCGCACATGATCGGCAAGGGCGCCGGCTATCCGTTCCTGTGCGCGGCCATCGAGAGCGCCTGGATGCTCCAGCCGGCAGCGTTGCGCGTGAACACCTGCACCGCCGACCACCCGCGCGCACTGCCCGCATACCTTCGCGCCGGCTTCAAGCCGCTCCGTACCGTCCGCGAAGTCTGGGACATCCCCGACGCCCTCGGCATGCCCATCCCCGCCGCGCTTCGCGCTTGAGCAGAACGGGGCGCTTGAGCAGAACGGGGCGCTTGAGCAGAACGGGGCGCTCCCCGGACCCGCCCTACGGCTCCTCGCCGGTGACACCAAACCGTTGCCGTGCGGCCGGATCCTGCGCCGCCGCCAGCAACGCCGGCCAGTCGTTGGGCGGATTGCCGCTGGCCAGCATCCGGCTGAACGTGATGTACGGGTCGGTCGTGGCCCCAGCCTTGCGCAGGGTGTCGCGGTCGTTGACCCAGGCGTACACGATCACCTTTGCCTGCAAGTCGGCCCGATAGAACAGCCGGAACCGGCCGCCTGCAAATCTGGCCCGGAACCAGTGGCGATGTTCCCGCCCCAATGTGTTGCCCTGCCGGAACTCGGGCGCCGGCGGATCACGCGGGATGCGGTCCAGGATCATTCCGCGCAGGGCTGCCAGGAGCTTCGTATCGGCCTTCCCTTGCCACACGGCAGGATCCGATCGCCTCGCCCGCTCCACCGCCGCCAGTAGCCGTTCCAACTGATCCAGGAACAGCGGATGAGCATGGAGCGTCCAGCCGTGCCGCTCCGGCACCGCCTACAGCGCCACGTCACCTTCGATCAGCGCATCAGGATCCGTCTCGTCTGTCAGCTCCTCGATGCGCGCCGCCAACTCGGATGTGAGAGGCAGTACGGCACGTGCCGGTCGCCTCGCGATGTCGGCTTCCAGTAAGGCCAGGAAGGGTGCCAGCGCCGGGTCGCACGCGTCAGCCTCCGCGTGGGCGTGAACCGTGACACTTCCTCCCTCCACCCGGAAGGCGATCCGTCCGCCGTAGCCGAGCCCAAGCGCCTGGCGCACCGCCCTCGGCACCGTCGTCTGCCCCTTCACCGTAATGGTGCAGACTTCCTCCACGACCGCCATTCACCCGCTCCACGCGTCACCAACTCTCAAAGTAATGCAATCTCCTTACTTTGTCACCCCTTCGTCGTCGCTGCCGCCATGTCCGTCATCCCGTCGGCCACGACCAGCCGGTACAGCACATGTTCCGCGTGCGGATCGTCCACCGCATACGCCGGGTGGGCGAAACTCTCGTCGGGACGATGCCGCATCCGCAGCCGCTCCATCACCCGTCTCGACGCGGCGTTGGCGGCCGCCGTCTCGGCCACGATCTCCGACAGCCCGAAGCGCCTGAACCCGGCCCGCAGTGCGGCGCGCGCGGCCTCGGTGGCGTAACCCTGTCCCCAGAACCGTCGGGACAGCCGCCAGCCGATCTCGACCGCCGGCGTGAAGCCCGCCATGAACGGAACCCGGTTCAGCCCGGTGAAGCCCAGGAAAGCCTCGCCCGGCATCTCCAGGGCCCACAGACCGAAACCGTCCCGGTCGAATTCGCTCTCGATCCGATCCGCCCAGCGATCGCTTTCCATGGCGGTCAGCGGCCCGGGCATATATCGCATGATGTCGGGATCCGCGTTCAGGGCCGCAAACGCAGGTCGGTCGCCCGGCCGCCATCGCCGCAGCAACAGACGCGAGGTCCTCAGCGAGACGCGCATGGCCCGCGCGCCGCGCCGCCCTGCTCGACCAACCTCGCATAGGCGACCTCCGTCGCCTCGTCCGCCGGAAACATGCATTCGACCCGCAGCTCCTGCGCCGTGATCGTCTGCGGCGTCCCGACCGTCGTGACCATCGAGAAGAAGTTCAGCACCGTTCCGTCCTTGACAAAACCAAGCGGAATGACCGGCATGACCCCCGTAGCTGTCGGCGCTTCCCACTCCCGCTTGACGTCCGGATAGGCCAGCAGCGTCGCGACCAGTTCCTTTGTCTTCTCGTCGACCGTGCGCCCGACCGCCTCGCGGTGGACCCGCTCCAGCAGGCTTTTCGCAAGCGCCTCCCAGTCGGCCAGGAACGGGCGCATCCCATCCGGATCGAACATCAGGTGCAGCAGATTGCGCGGGGCCTTGCGCGCCGCCATGTCGATGAAGCAATCGAAGAAACGCGTGACCGCGTCGTTCGTCATCAGGACGTTCCAGGTGCGGTCCATCACCACGGCCGGGAACGGTTCATGCTGTCGCAGCATGCGTTCGAGCGCGCCCGTTACGCTCCGCATCTCCGGTACGCTCAAGCCGCTCTCCGAATAGAGCGGTGCGTAGCCCGCCGCCAGCAGGAGCGTGTTGCGTTCGCGCAGCGGGACATCGAGACCGTTCGCGATCGACACCAGGGTCTGGCGGCTGGGAACGCTGCGTCCGCTCTCGATGAAGCTGATATGCCGCTGCGACACGCCGGTGTCACCGGACACGTCGAGCTGGCTGCGCCCGCGCAGGTCACGCCAGTGGCGCAGCAGCGCACCGAGCTCGTTCAGAGGCTCGCCCCGATGATCGTCTCGCACGCGGCGGCGAGCTCCCTGCCGAGCGCGGCCAGGGCCGCATTGCCGTAGCGGCCGAACGCCAGCGCGGGATCGGCCATGCGCACCGACACGGTCCCGTCCGGCAGCTCCGTCACCACCAGCTTCAACGGCGCCTCCACCATCGCCGACCAGTCCGCCCGCATCACGCGAACCACGAGGTCCGGATGGAAGAAGAACAGCAGCCGCGACCCGTCGATCGTCTGACCGGCACCTGCCAGCGCCTTCTGCGGATCGATCTCGTGCAGCACGCGCATCCCCGCCGCCTCGATCGCCGCGCGCAGCGCGATCAGCACGTCCTCGAACGGGCGCTTGCCGGCGCGGCTGTACTGGAACCCTTCGGCGGCCGCGCCAGGCGCCCCGAACGCGAGCACCGCCTCGGATGAATGGATCTCGATCATGACCGGAACTCCTTGGTTCTTCCGACGAGACCGAGAATAGAGCGCAGCCGTGGCCGATCAATTGTCTTGCAGGTAATAGAAGCTAAGTGGCGCCCGCGCCGTCCATGCGCCGACGACAACCCGCCCGCCGGCGGCATAGACTGCGCCCGCAAGCCGGCGGAGCACTCATGGACAATGTCGAGATGGCCCAGGAGGGCCTCGAACACGCCCACCACGACCACGCGGCCCACACGCCGCCGCCCCAAGGCACGCGCCGCGCCGCCATCCTCGTCGCGATCTTCGCCTCCATCGCCGTCATCATCGAGATGAGCGCCAACGACGCGCAGACCGCCTACCTCGCGCGCACCATCACCGCGAGCGACCTGTGGAACGAATACCAGGCCAAGTCCGTCCGCCGCACGATCTGGTCCGAGGCGGCAACCCAGCTCGCCGTCACCGCCAACCCGGCCGCCGCCGCCGCGATCGCGCAAGCCCGCGCCGACGCCGACCGCATGGCCGACGATCCCGCCGGCGGCATGAAGCAGCTCGCCGCGCGCGCCCACGCCGACGAGCAGGTTCGCGACCGTGCCCACCATCTCCACGAGCAGCTCGAGCGCAGCGTGCGCGTGCTGCAGATCGCCATCGTCCTGGTCGGCCTCTACCTCGCCACCCGCTTCGACGCACTGATCGCCGGCGGGCTGTTCCTCGGCATCGGCGCGATCGTCTGGGGCTTGAGTGCGGCCACGGGTATAATCTAATCCGGTCAGGGCCTTACGGCGACCACGAAGACACCGAATTTCAAGATCAACCCGCGGAGACGATGCGTGATCCGACTGATGAAAGTGCCCTACGCCATCAACTCCCCGCACGGCAGCGTCCAGGCCTGCCTGCGCAAGAAGCGCGAGGTGACGCGCTTGCGTGCCGACGGGGGCATCACCGGCATCGGTCCCGCCTCGTGCTGCTGCTTCGTCGAATATCTGCGGCCCGACGGGTCGGCCGACAACGTCTTCGGCAACAGCCGCATCCGCGTCCCGTTCTTCAAGTCGAGCCGCGGCGAGGTCTCGACCGCCTGCGTCCACGGCGAGCTGTCCGCGCTGTGGCACGTGCTCGGCGACATCGCCGACATCGGCGACGTGCTCTCGATCTATATCGAGATGTCGCCCTGCCCGAAATGCCGCGCGGCTCTCGACAACATCCTCGGCGACAAGGACGTGCTCTATTCGTTCGACTACGAGACCGAGATCCCCCGCTGGGAAGCCGCCGCCAGGCAGCTCTGTGCCTAGAGCAACCCCAGCCTGACTGGAACGCCCTGAGTTCCCGTCAGGCTGGGATAAGTTGCTCTACCTCACATGTTTCTAGAGCACGTTAGGCTGGCACGTTCCGGCCAGCCTGAACGTGCTCTAGACCTCGATCGGTTCCCGGATCACCATCGCATACGCCACCGCCGCCACCGCGGCGATCGCCGCACCCGCGAACAGCGCCAGCCGGAACGATCCCGTGTGCTGCACGATCAGCCCCGTCACCGTCGGTGCCAGCGCGCCGCCGACATAGCCGCCGGAATTCTGCACCGCTCCGATCGACGCCGTCAGCGACGCCGGCGCCGCGACCGGCGCCATCGCCCACGCGGTCGCGGTCGACACATAGATCAGGAACAGCGACGCCGAGAGGCAGCCGATCGCCAGCATGTTGCTCGCCAGGGTCGCCGTCAGCACCGTGAACAAGGCCGTCAGCAGCAGCGCCGCCGCCATTGGATACTTCCGGCTCTCGATCGGCGGGACCCCGCGCGCGACCAGCGCGTCCGCCAGCCGGCCGCCCACCAGGCTGCCCAGCACGCCGAACAGATACGGGATCGCCGCCACCCAGCCGGTGCGGGCGATGCTCATGTGCCGGTCCATCTCCAGATAGCCCGGAAGCCAGGCGTTGTAGATCCAGAGCACGTAGATGCAGCCGAAGAACCCGGCCACCATCCCCCAAATCGTGCGATAGCCGAACAGCGACCGCCACCGCGCCCACGTCACCCGGCCGTCGTCCTCGGCCCCCAGCGAAGCCCGCTCCTCCTCGGTCAACGCGGCCTCGCCCGGATCGCGATGCGCCGAGAAAAAAACTGCCGCCAGCGCGAGCCCCGCGATCCCCATCAGCACGAACATCCAGCGCCACCCGCGCCGCGTAGAACGCGCCGAACCCGCCCACCATGCCGCCCAGCAGCGCCCCGCTTGCCACCAGTGGTCCGATCCTGACGCTCGCACTCCGAGCGTCAGGTGAATCGGCCCACCAGAACAAAGGGCGGTGGGCAAATCTGACGGCTCCTTCCGTCAGATTTTGCCACCAGCGCGAGCGCCGTGCGCTGCACCGTCCGGGTCCGCGTCGACGCCATCACTCGAACGCGTAACGCAGCAGCACCGCGAGCCCCGCGCCGGTCAGCGCCCCGCCCAGCCACGCCGACAGACGTGCCCTGCGAAGCAGCGACGCGAGCCGCCCCGCATCCTGTCCGCGCGCCTGTTCCACCGCGACCACCTGGGACTGCAGCGCCTCGATCCGCGCCCGCGCGCGCGCCAACGCCACCGCACCCAAATCGTCCGGCCGGCCCGGCGCGTCCGAACGCACCCGAAGAAACACTTCCTTCAACGCCCCGCCCGACACGCCGCCGTGCCGGGCCCGCTGCTTGATCGCCTCCAGCGCCGACGCGGACGCACCCGGCTGGTCGTCGAGCGCGAGAGCCAGGATGTCGGCCAGGATCTTCACCTCGCGCGCATGCTGGGCGTCACCGTCCATAACGCACCCCCTCATGCGCCCCGAACCTGTCAGCCCGCCGCCACCCGTGCAATAAGCGCACGCCCACCAGACGACCGGACATGTTCGCGACCGACACCCAGTTCGCCCACGACCCGCTGCTCCGGACCGCGACCTGTGCCCGCACGCGACGCGCCTGCAACGCCGCACTCGCCGCCGGCCATCGCGCCGTCCTCCTGCTCGCCGATCACGCGACCATCGCCACCACCCTGCTCGCCTCCGTGACCCACGATCTCGCGGCCGCCGGCCGCGCCGTCCATCACGCGCCCGAACGCCTCGGCGCGGCCGATCTCGCCCATGCCGATCCCGGCATCGTGGTCGCGATCGACCGCGCCGACACGCTGGCACGCCCGGCGCTGCTCGCCATCGACGCCCACCTGCGCGGCGCGAGCCCGACCCAGCTGCTCCTCGCGGGCCTCCCCGGCTTCCGCGCGCTGACCAGTGCGCCGGGCCTCTCGACGCTCCATTTCGCGCCGCTCGTCGTCCCGATGCCCGGCCTTCCCGACGCCGACGCCGCCGCCTACCTCATCGCCCGCGGCGTCCGCCCCCGGCCGGCCGTCCTCCGTGCGGCCGGCGGCGACCCGCTTGCGCTCGATCGCCTGTCCGGCCGGCGTCTTCCGAGCCTGGCCTCCATCGCCGAGGCCCGGGGGCTCGCCCGTCTCCTCGACCGCCCCGTCCCCTTGCTGGGCGGTGGCATCGCGGTGGCCCTCGCCGCCGCCTTCGCGCTCGCGCCTTCGCTCGCCTGGCGCCAAGCCGCGCCGCCGCGCATGGCAACCTTCCACGCCCCGCTGGTGGGCGACGCACCGTCGGCCGGCACCGGCACCGTCGGCGTCGAGACCACCGATCCGGCCGGGTCCGACTTCGGCGTCACCGTCGATCACGAGGACCCGGATCTCTTCGCCCCGCATCGCGTGGCGGCACGGGCCGGCGAGTCCCTCCAGGCGACGTATCGCCGCGTCTACCAGGGCCTCGCGGCTCCGCCCTTCGCCGCCATCCTCGCCGCCAATCCCGATCCGCCGGCGCGCGGGGCGCGGCTGGTCTTTCCGGCACCCGCCACCGGCTGGCCATCGCCCTGACTCGGTTGCCTCCGCACGCGACGCAGGCAATTCTTCCGGCAACGCATCCAGTGTCGGAAGGCAGCACGTGACGTCGCGGAGGCAGACACCGTCCGGCCCGTCCACGCGTCGCGAGCCGGTCCTCCCCGTCCCCGGCTCCCCCTTCCGCGCCCGCGCGAGCCTCGCTTTGTCGTCACGCTCCGCGATCCGCGTCCGGCGCGGCGGCCTCGGCCTGTTCGCCGCTTGCGCCATCCTCGCGCACATGCTTGTCGTCGGCGCCATCGTCGCCGTGCCCGGTCTCTCCGCCCTTCTGCGCGGCCACCCCCCGCCGCCGCCGCCGGGCCAGGCCACCATCGAGCTCGTCATGTCCGACAACCCGAGCGTCGGCGGCAGCCATGCCGCCAAGGCAGCCCCGAGCCCGAAGCCGCCGCAGCCCCGACAGAGCCCTGTGCCGCCGGTGCTGGCCAGCCCCGACGCGCCCGATCATCTCTCGGCAGCCGACCAGCCCGTCCCCCAAGCCGACACCGCGAGGAACAATCCAGACGCCCAGGTCGAAGCGGCCGAGGTCCATCTCGATCCCGACGGCGGCGTCGGCGTGGGCCGCGTCACCGGCGACAACGTCGTCCCCGCGAGCCCCGACAGCGCCAACCTCAACAAGCCGCCGATCTATCCGATCATCGCCCAGGAACGCGGCGAGCAGGGGGCGGTCGGCCTGATCGTCACTGTGGCCCCCGACGGCCACGCCGCCGCGGTCGATATCGCCTCGAGCTCCGGCTACAAGCTCCTCGACGACGAGGCCAGGCGCGCGGTTTCCCGCTGGCATTTCCGTCCCGAGATGCGGGACGGCCATCCGGTCCAGTCCATCTTCAACGAGGAAATCGACTACGACGGCGCCAGGCCGTGACCAGGGCTCTGCCCTGGACCCGTCGTGCGAATGCACGCCCATGGCGTGACGGGCAAGCGCCCCCGGACCCGCATGACCTTGAGTTATTGGCGGTCCAGGAGCCCGGCCCCTGGCGGGGCGCGGGGCGGAGCCCCGCTCTGTCGCCGCGCCTTCGGCGCGAGACCAAAGCGCCGCACCCCTGATGCCGCGCCGCACGACCTTGCCCGCCGCCGGTCTCGCCGCGCCCTCGATCCGCTATCTCGTGGGCGGCGTCCTGTTCGTCCTCGCCGTCGCGATCGCCGCCGTCGCCGCCTATGTCAGCCAGGGCTGGAGCCTCGGCGACGCGATCTACATGACCGTGCTCACCGTCTTCACCGTCGGCTACGACGAGGTCGAGCCCGTCGCCACCCCGGCCTTGCGCATCATCACCATGGGCCTGATCGTGCTCGGCTGCACCGGCATGATCTTCCTCACCGGCGCGCTCGTCCAGTTCATCACGTTCCGCGGCTTCCAGGAGGTGCTCGGAACCCGCCGCATGAGGGGCCAGATCGAAAAGCTCGAGAACCACACCATCATCTGCGGCTTCGGCCGGATCGGCCGCATGCTCGCGCGCGACCTCGAGGCCGCCTCCGCTTCCTTCGTCGTCATCGAGGCCGACCCGGTCCGCTGCGCCGAGGTGCACGCCGCCGGCTTCCTCGCCGTCGAGGAGGACGCGACCGACGAGACGGCGCTGACCAACGCCGGCGTCCAGCGCGCCCGTGTGCTCGCGACCGCACTCCCCAACGATGCCACCAACGTCTTCATCACCCTCTCGGCGCGCAGCCTGAACAAGAACCTCACCATCATCGCCCGCGGCGAGGCGCCCTCGACGGAGCGCAAGCTCATCCAGGCCGGCGCCGACCACGTCATCCTGCCCGCCCATATTGGCGCCGACCGCATGGCCGAGCTCATCCTCTATCCCGCCACCGTCGAGATGGTCCGCAAGCCGCGGCGGATGCGCGAGATGGAGCAGGATCTCCACCGCCTCGGCCTCGAGCTCGCACTCGCCGTCGTCGAGGCCGGCAGCCTGCACGACGGCCGCACCATCACCGAGGTCGAGCACGAAACCGGCTTCATCGTCGTCGCCGTCGAAACACCCGGCACCGAGGCCGCCGAACGCCCCGACCCGTCGCGCCGCCTGCAGCCGGGCGACGGCGTCACCCTGCTCGGCCGCGCCGGGCCCGTCCCCCTCACGTCGGGCTTCTCCCGCGTGTGAGCTTCATCGCCCTCAAGCTGCTCGAGGCCTGCCTCTGCCCGAGCACCATCATCCTCGCCGCCGCCATGGTGGGCTTCCTCCTGCGCCGGTCGCGCCATGCAAGCGCGGGCACCGTCCTGCTCGCGGCCTCGCTCGCCGTCCAGGCCGTCATCTTCGTCCTGCCCGTCGACATCTGGGTCCTCGCCCCGCTCGAGGACCGCATCCCGCGCCTCGTCCACCCGCCCGCGCGGGTCACCGGCATCGTCGTCCTCGGCGGCGCGGTGAACCAGGTCACCACCGAGGCGCGCGGCATCCCCTCGCTGAACGGCGCCGCCGAGCGCATGACCGACTTCGTGGCCCGCGCCCGGCAATATCCCGACGCCATCCTCGCCTTCACCGGCGGCTCCGGCCGCATCGTCAACGGCAACCTGACCGAAGCCGACGTCGCCCGCGCCCTGTTCGACCAGTTGGGGCTCGCCGGCCGCCCGATCACCTACGAGGGACGCAGCCGCACCACCCACGAGAACGCCATCGACCTCGCGCGCATCCTGCACCCGCAACCGGGCCAGACCTGGCTCCTGATCACCTCGGCCGACCACATGCCGCGTGCGATGGCCGAGTTCCGCGCCGCCGGCTGGCCGGTCGTCCCCGATCCCGTCGCCTACAAGACCGCGCACAGCCTCGTGGCCAGCCTTTCCGGCGGCTTCCCCGACCGCCTCGGCCGCATCGACGAGGCGGCCCACGAATGGCTTGGCCTGGCAGCCACCCACCTATTCGTGCATCCCGCTCCGCTTGCATCGACGGGCCTCTCCGCGCGACCCTGACCGCGCCGCGGCAGACGGCCACGAGAACGAGGGGAACGAGACCATGCCCGACACCATCCTGACCCAAGCTCCTCGCGTCACCGACGCCGAGCGCATCGTCGACGACTTCCTCTCCCGCCTCGACCACGCCCTTTCGCGGCGCGACGTCCAGGCCGCGTCCCGCCTGTTCGCCGACCAATCCACCTGGCGCGATCTGGTCGCATTCACCTGGAACATCACCACCAGCGACGGCCCGGCCGGCATCGCCGCCATGCTGGAGGCGACCCTCCCCACGACCAATCCAGGCGGCTGGCGACAGGACGACACGGCCTCCGAGTCCGACGGCGTCATCTCCGGCTGGTTCACCTTCGAGACCGGCGTCGCCCGCGGCCGCGGCCATGTCCGCCTCCGCGACGGGCTGTGCTGGACCCTGCTCACCACCATCACCGAACTCAAGGGCCACGAGGAACGCAGCGGCCGCACCCGCGAGACCGGCGTCGAGCACGGCATCCGCCAGGGCCGCCGGAGCTGGCTCGAGCAGCGCGAACACGAGCAGGCCACCCTCGGCGTCACCGAGCAGCCCTACGTGCTCGTCATCGGCGGCGGCCAGGGCGGCCTGGGGCTCGGCGCGCGCCTCAAGCGTCTCGGCGTCCCCACCATCATCGCCGACCAGCATCCGCGCCCCGGCGACCAGTGGCGCAGCCGCTACAAGTCGCTCTGCCTGCACGACCCGGTCTGGTACGACCACATGCCCTACCTGCCGTTCCCCGAGCACTGGCCGGTCTACGCCCCCAAGGACAAGATCGGCGACTGGCTCGAGATGTACGCCAAGGTGATGGAGCTCGATTGCTGGAACGCCACCACCTGCCGCAGCGCACGCTACGACGAGCAGGCGGGCGTTTGGACCGTCGAGCTCGACCGCGACGGCACCCACGTCACGCTGCGCCCCAAGCATCTCGTGCTCGCGACCGGCCTCTCCGGCGTCCCCGACATCCCATCCATCCCGGGCGCCGACACCTTCAAGGGCGTCAGCCACCACTCCAGCAAGCATCCCGGGGGCGCCGCCTACGCGGGCAAGAAGTGCGTCGTGATCGGCTCCAACAACTCCGCCCACGACATCTGCGCCGACCTTTGGGAGAACGGTGCCGACGTCACCATGATCCAGCGCTCGTCGACGATGATCGCGCGCTCCGAGACCCTCTTCGAACTCACCACCGCGGCCCTCTACTCCGAGCCCGCGCTGGCCTCCGGCATCACCACCGACAAGGCCGACCTGCTGCACGCCTCCGTGCCCTATCGACTGATGGCCGAGTTCCACAAGCCGGCGACTGCCGCCATCCGCGAGCGCGACGCCCCCTTCTACGACCGGCTCCGCGCCGCCGGCTTCCAGCTCGATTTCGGCGACGACGGCTCCGGCCTGTTCATAAAATACGTCCGCCGCGGCTCCGGCTACTACATCGACGTCGGTGCCTCTGACCTCATCGCCGACGGCCATATCCATCTCGTCAGCGGCCACGCCATCACCCGGATCAGTGAAGACAGTGTCATCCTCGACGACGGCACCGCGCTGCCGGCCGACCTCATCGTCTACGCCACCGGCTACGGCCCGATGAACGGCTGGGCCGCGCAACTGATTTCACAGGACGTCGCCGATCGCGTCGGCAAGGTCTGGGGCTACGGCAGCGGCACCACCAAGGACCCGGGACCGTGGGAGGGCGAATTGCGCAACATGTGGAAACCCACCCACCAGGCCGGTCTCTGGTTCCACGGCGGCAACCTGCACCAGTCCCGCCACTACTCGCTCTTCCTCGCGCTCCAGCTCAAGGCGCGCCTGGAAGGCATCCCGACGCCGGTCCACGGCATGCAGGCGGTGCAGCATCTCAGTTAGGACCAGGGCTCTGCCCTGGACCCGCCGGGGGCAGGCGCCCCCGGACCCGCGTGACTCAGGTGACCTTTTCCAGTCTCTCAAAGGCTGCATCGGCGAGGAATCGGGAGCGATTGGTCGATACTTGGTCGATCCGTTCGATCAGATCCTCCGGCAGCATCACGTTGACCCGCACGTTTCGACGCGCGCGCGCCGGAAGATCGACCAGGAACCCGATCGCATCCCTGTTATGTTCATCGGCCGCGATAACGTCGAGCGAGGACGGTTGCGGAAGCGCCTCGCCGTCGGCGATCATCGCTTCGACATGCATTTCCAAGGCCTCGCGCGCCATCGCTCGCGCCTCCTCGAGGCTGACGCCGGCGGTGACACATCCAGGAAAGTCGGGAAAATCGACGCCAAAATCACTGTCGGAATCCTTGCGCAGGAGCGCGATGTAGGCCGTCATGCTGTTGCCTCGCTCAAGTCAGTTTCGTGCCCGCTTGTTTTTCGATGCTACGCAAGGTTCCCTTCGGCAAATATCGCTCGGGATGCGGCACCGTGACCCGTCCGGAGCGCGTCGCATGCTTGAACTGCCAATGACTTCCCCTCGTAATCACATGCCGCCAACCAGCCGCTTCGATCGCGCGGATCACCTCGCGGGAGTTCATGTGTATTTCTTACACACAGACTTCAAGCAGGGCAATCGTTCCGTCGCTCGATGATCGTCCAGGCCTGTCTCAACGGCGCGCGCCCGGCCGACTTCCACCCGGCATTGCCCACGTCGCCGGCGTCCCTGGCCGCCGATGCCGCCGCCTCCGTCGCCGCCGAAATCCATCTCCATCCGCGCGACGATGAGGGCCGGGAGACGCTCTCGCCCGACACCGTCGACCGCACCATCGCCGCCATCCGCCGCTCCTGTCCCGGCACCGCGATCGGCGTCTCCACCGGTGACTGGATCGAGCAGTCCCTGGAGCGGACCCTTGCCGCCATCGCGGCATGGCGCGAGCTGCCCGACTATGCTTCGGTCAATCTCTCCGAACCCGGCGCGCCCTCGGTCATGCACAGCCTGCGGCAACGAGGTCTCGGCATCGAGGCCGTCATTTCCACCGTCGCCGAGGCGCGGCTGATACTCGATCTTCGGCCCTTCATCCGGCCCTGGCGCATCCTGATCGAAATCGAGGAGCAGGACCCGCTCGAGGCTTGCGACGTTGCCGACCGCATCGAAACGACCTTGTCCGAAGCGGGCCTCCACGTCCCCCGGCTCCTGCATGGCGGCGACACCACCATGTGGCCTTGCCTCGCGCATGCCTTCGAGCGGCGTCTCTCGACCCGCATCGGCCTCGAGGACGGCGACAAACTGCCCGACGGCTCGCTCGCCTCCGGCAACGCGGCACTCGTCGAGGCGGCGATCGCCCTGCGCACGCAAGTCCGGACCGCATGAGCTTCGCCGGCCACGCCTGCCTCAACGAGCCCGCGCACTGGCGCCTCGACGATGGCGATCTTCACGTCGTCACCGACCGGAACACCGACTTTTGGCGCGAGACGCATTACGGCTTCACCCGCGACAGCGGCCATTTCTTCGGCCGTGACGTCGCCGGCGACTTCACCGCCCAGCTCCGCGTCCACCGATCGAAGGAGCGACCACGTGCCGGACAACGATCTCGCGCGGCGCGCGAGAGGACGAGTTACGTACTGTGCCAGGCTGGAGAGCGCATTGCTGACCGGCAACCGTAGAGGTAACTGGAGCCTGTTCGTGACCAGGAATTGGCGTATCACGTTTCGCATCGACCGGGACGAGATCGAGATCATCGATCTGGACTACGAAGATTACCTTTAGGAGGCGGCCATGAGCATGCTGCAGGGCATCCGTTTGAAAAGCCCCGCCCATCCAGGCGGTTTTGTGAAGAGTGAGATCGTCGAGGCTCTCGGCCTGTCGGTAACGGACGCGGCGCGCGTTCTTGGCGTGACCCGCCCTGCGGTATCGGCGCTGCTGAACGAGCGCGCGCACCTCTCATCCGAGATGGCGCTGCGGATCGAGAAGGCCTTCGGCGTTTCGATGGACACACTGATGCGGATGCAGAACAGCTTCGACATCGCGCAGGCCCGCAAGCGGGAAGGGGAGATCAAGGTTGCGCCCTTCAAGGCCAAACTCGCTGACCCACCGCCTGGTCTCATCTAAACGTGTCAGAGCTCCCTCTCTCAGTACGTGCGGTGGCGCCATCACGCGAACACCTGAATCGCTGATGGTGTTCTCGGTCGCAAATCCACTGATCAGATCCCGGCGCTAGATATCGTCCGTGAACAACGCCGATCCTACAAAATTGCTCGACGACGATCTCGCGCGCCATACGCATGCCCTCCGCCACGTCGCGGGCGCGCCACTCCGGGCGGGAGCCGTGACACTTCTCCCCCAAGCCATGACCGCGCTGCGCGCGATGTTCGAGGCCATCGCCGGCGCGCGACACACGATCCTCCTCGAATACTACACCTTCGAGGACGTCATCATCGACGGACGCAGCCTCGCGGACCTCCTCCACGACCGGCTCGCCGCCGGTGTGCGCGTCGCCATCATCTACGACGCGATCGGCTCGGACGACACGCCCGACCGCGTCTTCGACGCCTTGCGCGCGGCCGGCGCCGGCATCGTCGAGTTCCACGGCCTGAACCCGCTTCGCCGTTTCTTCAGCCTTGGCGTCAACGATCGCGATCATCGCAAGATCCTCCTCGTCGACGACCGCATCGCCTTCCTCGGCGGCGTCAATATGGACCGCCAGTATCTCAATCCCCCCGCCGCCGGCATCCCGCCCGACCACGACATGACCAAGGCGTTCTGGCAGGACGCGGCCGCCCGCTTCGAGGGTCCCTGCGTCGAGGACGTCCGCGCCGTCTTCACCGACACCTGGCGTCGCCAACGGGGCGGTCCCATTCCACCCGCAGCACCAGCCGATCCGCGGCCGCCCGATCCGCAGCCGGACGCCGCCGAGCAGGTCTGCATCGAGGGCAGCGCCCCGCGTCAGGGCCGTCCGCTGCACACGCGCGGGCTGCTCGCCGCCATCGACCAGTCGCGCCGCTCGATCATGCTCGCGACCGGCTACTTCGTTCCCATGCCCGACGAGATCCTCGCCCTGCGTCGCGCCGCCCGCCGGGGCGTCGACATCCGTCTCGTGCTGCCCGGCGTCAGCGACGTCCCCGCCGCCGTCCATGCCGGCCGCGCCGCCTACGGCCGCATGCTTCGTGTCGGCGTCGCCATCCATGAGCTGCGTGACGCGGTCCTGCACGCCAAGGTCGCGACCATCGACGGCGTCTGGAGTTCGATCGGCTCATCGAACTTCGATCGCCGCAGCGCGGTCCTCAACAACGAGGTCGACGCCGTCATCCTCGGCCGCCGGACGGCCGAAGGCATCGAGCGGATGCTGCTGGACTGGAGCCAATCCGCCCACCCGGTCACGCTCCGCGCGTGGAACGACCGGAGCCCGCGCGAGCGCCTCGAAGAACTCTCGGCCCTGACCTGGAAACGTCTGATGTGATCCGGCTGTGGCTACCTGGCTGCCAGGATGCGGCTGTTCGTCACGCACGTCGCCAAGTTCGCGCAGGGCAGATAGCTCAAGCCCCGATACACCAGGCCCGCGAACGCCGGCGCGATCGTCCGGAATGTCTCTCCCGCGGGTGGCGTCCTCGCGTCGAGCCGGTCGACCACCTCGACCACCGAGTTCGGATCGGCACCCGGGTCGCCGAGCCCGCTATAGGTCGCGGTCGCCGCGAACACCGTCACCGTATTGCCCTGGACGTTTCCGGCGATGTTGCGCAGACCGGTCGTCGCCGGCAGGTCGGCGGTCGGGTAGTTCGCAACGCTGTAGGGCTTGTCGAGATCGAGTCCGGCGTTGATCACGTAGGCGAGGTTCCAGGTCTTGCCGTCGAAGATCCATTTCTGCAGCCCGGCGTTCGCATCGGGATTGAGATCCTGCGAGCCCTCATCGCCAACATAGAGCGTGGTCGCGTTGGCGAACCAGATTCCGAACGGGAAGAAGGTGGGCGTGCCGCTCGCCAGCGTGGTCGGAAAACCGGGCAGGATGCTGATCGTCGTCGTGGCGGCGGCGCCGGCGATGTTCGCCGCACCCCCCGGGACCGTCACCTGATAGACGGTGTCGACGCCGTTCCCGCCGCTCCCTTTCGAGACATACACGCGGCCGTCGAACACCTGCAGCCCGCGGAAATTGTCGTCCTTGCCCGACTTGTCGGCCGGCGCGCCGAGGCTGGCGACCGAGAAGCCGAACTCGTAGCCGTTCTTGCTGCCGGGCGTTCCCTGCTGCACACCGGCCGTCTTTGCGAGCGCATCGGCTGCATGCGGCGCGATCGTCTGCACGCCCGTGCTCTGCACGATCGGAACCGGCTCGGTCCCCGAGCCATTGCCGGCGTTTCCGACCATCACGTAGGCCCCCAGGCCGCTCGTCCCGCGCACGAGTGCTGCCGCGCGTCCGTTGTTGCCGCTGTAGGACTCCGTATCGGTAGCACTGATGCCGCCGCCCAGATCGGCCTCGACCACCGAGCGCGGGGTGGCGGGCGCGATGTCGGTGTTGGTCGGATCGACGTGGCCGGCGGTGTTCGAGTTCGAGACGTCGAGCGCGTTGGCCTTCGCGCGATACCCCATGAATGTCAGCGCGGTGCCGTCGGTCGAGACGTTCAGCGCGAGCTCCGACTTCGAGCTGAAGCTCGTCACGATCCCGGTCCTCGCGGTCACGTCGACGTATCCTGTCGGCGGCCCGACCAGCACGCCGACATCGTCGAGCGACAGGGCCAGGAACGCCGTCAGCCCGATCGGCGCGGTCACGCCGAAATTGCCGTCGACGGTGTCGTTGTCGAACACCGTCGGATAGGTGCCGTCCGCCACCGCCGCGACACCCGCGCTATTCGGCAGCGCCTGTCCCACCGCCAGCGTCCCGGCATTGCCGCCGTAGAGGCTGGTCGTCGCGAACAAGGTCCCGAACTGCAAGCCCGCCGCATGCGCCGCCGGCGACAGCATCAGGGCCGTGGCCGCGCCGAGCAGCCGCAGGGCAGGGGTCGTGACAGACATGGCGCACATCCATTCGTTCTGGTGCCGCCTCTTAGCAGCGCCGATCCGGCCCGGTGATGACATCTCGGTTGCGGTCCGCTCTTGCGTCGCGTTCCGCCCTCTGGTCTAACCCGCCGCTTCCCTGCCGGCCTCACGGCGAGCGCCGGCTATACCCATCCCGGAGACCTCTCCGGGACCGGCAGCCCATGGGGGCCGCCGGTTCGGGTTGATCAGCCACAGGGAGACCCCATGCCGCTCTATGAGACCGTGCTGATCGCACGCAACGACGTCACCCAGCAGCAGGTCGAGGGGATCGCGGACGACATCGCGACCCAGCTCGGAGCCGACGAGGGTCTGGTCCGCAAGCGCGAATACTGGGGCCTGCGCTCGCTCGCCTACCGGATCAAGAAGAACCGCAAGGCGCACTACATGCTCCTCGGCCTCGACGCCAAGCCCGCGTCGGTCAAGGAGATGGAGCGCCAGCTCGGCCTGAACGAGGACATCCTTCGCTTCATGACCATCCGCGTCGACGAGATCGACGAGGCGCCGTCCGCCATCCTCGCCCGCAAGTCCGACGACCGCGAGCGCGGCTTCCGCGGGCCCAAGCCCGCCGGCCGCTTCGATTCGGGCCGCAAGCGCGGCTACGACGAGCGCGAGGAGTTCCGCGCCCGCTCCGGCGGCGACGATGGTCCGTCACCTCGCTTCAGTGACCTCCAGGAAGCGGAGTAGGCCCGATGTCAGACACCACCGACGTCAATCCCGCCGCCCGACGCGCCGCCGTCGGCGCCCGTCGTCCCTTCTACCGCCGCCGCAAATCCTGCCCGTTCTCCGGCCCGAACGCCCCCACCATCGACTACAAGGACGTCCGCCTCCTGTCCCGCTTCCTCTCCGAGCGCGGCAAGATCGTGCCCTCGCGCATCACCGCGGTGTCGGCCAAGAAGCAGCGCGAGCTCGCCAACGCGATCAAGCGCGCCCGCTTCCTCGCCCTTCTGCCCTACATCGTGGCGTAACCAGCATGGCCACCAATGTCGAACTGATCCTGCTCCAGCGCGTGGAGAAACTCGGCCAGATGGGCGACGTCGTCCGCGTCCGGCCGGGCTTCGCGCGCAACTTCCTGCTGCCCGGCGGCAAGGCAATTCGCGCCAACAAGGAGAACCGGGCGCGGTTCGAGACCGAACGCGTCCAGCTCGAGGCCCAGAACCTCAAGCGTCGCGAGGAGGCCGAGCGCCTCGCCGAGCGCATGTCCGGGTTGACCGTCGTCGTCATCCGCTCCGCCGGCGACAGCGGCTCGCTCTACGGGTCGGTCTCGACCCGCGACATCGCCGAGGCCACCACGCAAGCGGGCCTGACCATCGCCCGGACCCAGGTCCAGCTCGACCATCCGATCAAGACGCTCGGCCTGTCGCCCGTCCGCATCTCGCTCCATCCCGAGGTGGTCATTCCGCTCACCGTCAACGTCGCCCGCTCCACCGAGGAGGCCGAGCGTCAAGCCGCCGGCGAGCGCGTCGGCGCGGCCGACGAGCGCGACGACGAGACCGAGCGGCTCAGCACGGAGTTCGGCGACAAGAACATCGACTGACCGGCTTTTCTTGAACAGCGAGCAGCCCCGCCCGGAACCTTCCGGCGGGGCTTTTCGTGTTGCATGGTGCCAACCGGGGAGTGAGATGCCGTGATCCTCGATGCCCTGCTCCAGCGCTCGATCAGGCGCGGCCGCCTCTCGGTCCGCTATCCCGACGGCCGCGTCGTCGAGTACGGCGACGGGACCGGTCCGCAACTCGGCGTCCGCATCGACGACTGGGCATCGACGCGCCGGATCGCGCTCTCGCCCTCCGTCGGCTTCGGCGAGTGCTACATGGACGGCACCCTCAACCCGGTCGGCTGCTCACTCTACGACCTCCTCGAGCACATGCTGGCGAGTGCCGACGACAATCCCGGCCTCGGCACCGTCGTCCGCCTGCGCGACCGCTACCGCCGCGCGCTGCGGCGCATGGCCCAGCACAACCCGATCCCGCGCGCGCGCCGCAACGTCGCCCACCACTATGATCTCGACGCCCGCCTCTACAGCCTCTTCCTCGACGAGGACCAGCAATATTCCTGCGCCTATTTCCCGCGCGGCGACGAGACGCTCGAGGAGGCCCAGGAGGCCAAGAAGCGTCACATCGCGTCCAAGCTGCTGCTCGACCGGCCCGATCTCGAAATACTCGACATCGGCAGCGGCTGGGGCGGCCTTGCGCTCACGCTCGCCCGCGATCATGGCTGCCGCGTCACCGGCATCACGCTCTCAGTCGAGCAACTGCACGCCTCACGCGCCCGGGCCGAGGCCGTCGGCCTCGCCTCGCGGATCCGCTTCGAGCTGGCCGACTATCGCACCATCACATGCCGGTTCGACCGCATCGTCTCGGTCGGCATGTTCGAGCATGTCGGCGTCGTCCATTACAACGCCTTCTTCGCCAAGATCCACGACATCCTGCGCCCGGGCGGCGTCGCCCTGCTGCACGCGATCGGCCGGTCCGACGGTCCCGGCGCCACCGGCAAATGGCTCGAGAAATACATCTTCCCCGGCGGCTACTCGCCGGCTCTCAGCGAGACCTTCGCCGCCGTCGAGCGCTCCGGCCTGTGGGTGACCGATTGCGAGATCCTGCGCCTGCACTATGCGCGGACCATCGCCATCTGGCGCGCCCGCTTCGCCGCCAACCGGGACCGGATCCGCGCCCTCTACGACGAGCGCTTCTGCCGCATGTTCGAGATCTACCTGGCCGGCTGCGAGATCACCTTCCGCCGCCAGGGACACATGAATTTCCAGCTCCAGCTCAGTCGCGAGGTCGGCAGCGTGCCATTCACCCGCGACTACATGTTCGCCTCAGGCGCGGCGGCGCTCGCGCGCGAGGGCATCGATCATCGCCGACCACTGCGCGCGGATGACGCCGATGCTGAAACGCTCGAGGACGCTCCCGCGGTGCGACAGCAGCTCGGCTCGCGCCGCCTCGTGCCCGCAGCGGACCGCGAGACGCTCGATCCCTGACGCGATGCTCTCGATGTCGTAAGGATCCACATAGAGCGCGCCGCTTCCGAACGTCCACCGGAAGATCGGGATGTCCGACACCAGCGACGCCGTGCCCGCCTGTAGCGCCTCCAGCGGCGGATAGCCGAACCCCTCGTTGAACGACGGGAACGCGAAACAGACCGCGTTGCGTGCCACCACCATCAGTTCGTCCAGCGGCAGCTTCTCCAGATGGACGATCCGTCCTTCCGCGACGTGCGGCTTCATCGCCAGCAGGATCGCCGCATCCGACCAGCCCTGGTTGCCCACGATCACCAGCCGCAGGTCGGGATCGGACCGGCTGATCACCCGCTCCCACGCCCTGATCAGTCCGGTGATGTTCTTCCGCGGCTCGAGCGTGCCGATCGTCAGCACATAGCGTCCCAGTGGATCCAGCGGCCGGAGCGGCACCTTGCTCTCGCCGAGCGCGCGAAACGAACGCCGCGCGTTCACCACCGACGCCAGCGACACGTCCTCGATCGTCTCCGGAACCGGTGCCAGCGCGCAGGGAATGACCCGCGCGCTCGCCTCGCGTTCCGGATCGAGCGCGATCAGGTCCGCCAGGCTCTGCGGCGAGTTGCACACGAACACCGCGTCCCGGGCGCAGCGACGCGTCAGCTGCTGGTGCGCCAGCGCCGCATGCCAGGACGACTGCGTGTCGATGTCGGTCAGCGGCACGGCGTCATGGAACCGCACCAGTTGGCGCACCCCCGCCGGCAGCCGCACCGGCCGCGGCATGCAGAACAGCACGAAGTCGAAGCCGCGCGCATCGAGCTGCTTGGGCCGCAGGAACGGCAAGCCGAGCGTCCGGTCGATCACCCGCATCACGCTCAGGTCGGTGGCAAAGAATTCCTGGTCCAGCACCTGCGCCCGCCGGTGCGCGCCGAGCGTCTTGTCGAACAAGGTGCGCCAGATCGCATTCGAGCGTCCCAGCATCGGCCTCATCTCGTGCGTCCCGCGCAGCAGCTCCGGCAGCTCGATCGGCCAGCGCGCGAACGCGGGGTAGGTCCTGACCGACCAGTTCCGCCCCATCCAGTGCAGCACGCCCGCGACCGCCGCCGGGCTCGCCCTGCCCGTGGCCGAAATTCGCGGCAGGTCGTGCCGGCCGGTCGCCATCAGCAGCCCCGCCAGCTCGATCGAGCCGTCGCTGCTCAGCATGTCGAACACCAGGCGCGTGTCCTGCGCGATGCCGACGAAGCCGTCCGCCGCGTGCGACAGGTCGACGAGCACCCGCGGCCGGCCGGAAGCCTGCGCCCCGCGCGCGGCGTCCTCGACCAGTGTTCGCCCGTCGTCCATCCAATCCTCCCGACAGCCTCGCCGCGGCCCGCCTTCGCTACTCGCTCCCGGCCCATCAAGGAAGCGCGCCGCGTGTCAGGCGTCTTTGTTGCCGGGTAACGTGATGGCAAACACGTCGGATGAGCGACAGCCGCATCTTCCTCGCCGCCCTCTGCCTGATCACGGCCAGGCTCGCGTCGTACGCGCTCGTCGCCGGCGGCGATCCGGCCGCCCCGCTCTGCCGTTACGATTGCCGCTGGTATGGCGAGATTGCCGCCAACGGCTACGAGACGACGATCCATGTCGCCCGTGGTCTGGCCCAGCACGCGTGGCCGTTCTTTCCGCTCCTGCCGTTCGCGATCGCGCTCGTCCGGCGCGCGACCGGCCTCGATCTCCCCCACGCCGCCTGCCTGATCGCATCCGGCTGCACCGTCCTCGTGTGCGTCGTGGGCCAGTCCTACCGCCGGCTCACCCGCATCTCCGCGCGGACGTCGACCTGGCTGCTGCTCATCGCCGCCATGCCGTTCGGCTTCTACTTCGCGACCGGCTACACCGAGGCGCCCTACGCGATGCTGGCACTCGCGACCCTGCTCGGCCTCGCCCGCCGCAACCCGGCCGCCGCCTCGATTCCGTGCGCGCTGCTCGGTGCCACACGTCCCACCGGCATCCTGCTGGCACCAGCGATCGCGATCGCCAGCCTGCGCCGATCGCTGCACGCCCCCGGGCCGGCCCGACGCGTTGCCGCTCTCGTCCCCGGCCTCGTCGCCGTCTCGGGCCTGCTCGCCTGGATGGCCTATTGCGGTCTGCGCACCGGCGATCCGCTCGCCTTTGCCCACGCCCAGATCGATTGGGGCCGCCACCTCTCCAATCCCGTTGTCGTCGTCCAGTCCGCGCTGCGCGGCTCGCTCAAGCACCATCATTCCCGCGGCCCCGGCTACGAGGCGCTCTGGGCGCTCGCCGGCCTCGCCATCGCTGTCGTGGCGGCCTCCCGCCGCCGCTGGGCCGAGGGCTTCTTCCTCGCCGGCACCATCCTGCTCGCCCTCTCGTCGGGCAATCCGGGCAGCATGCCCCGCTTCGTCGGTGCCAGCCCGGTCTTCCTGCTGTTCGTGGCCGACCTGCTCGACCGCCTCGGAGCGCGCGCGCGCGCCGCCTTCCTCGTCGCCAGCGCCGCCTTGCAGCTCGTGCTGTTTCACTTCTGGACGCTCGACTGGCATGCTCTGATCTAGCAAGGCTGGGCTCCGCCCAGACCCACAAGGGGCCGGCGGCCCCTTGACCCGGCCTGGAGGAGCAAGCGTGAGCACAACCGTCGATCTGGCGCGCGCCCGGCCGCTTCGGACCGGCCGTTACAATGCGACCGCGCAGGCGCTGCACTGGGTGGTCGCTGTCCTGATGTTCGCCGTCATCATCCTCGCCTGGGTGATGACCAACATGGCCGACAACGCGGCCTGGCGAGGCTCGCTCTACACGCTCCACAAATCGATCGGGCTGACCATCCTCGCCCTGGTGGCGGTTCGTCTCGCGTGGCGCGCCGCGCGGCCGCCGCCGCGCCTGCCGGGCACGCTCGCCGCCTGGGAACGCGCCGCCGCTTCCGCCTCGCACGTGATGCTCTACGTCATCCTGCTCGGCATGCCGGCCAGCGGCTACATCATGTCGGCGACCGGACGCTTCCCGGTCACCTATTTCGGCCTGTTCACCCTGCCGAGCCTGGGCCAGGACAAGGCGGTTTCCAGCGCGGCGCACTGGGTCCACGTCCCGACCGGCCAATGGCTGGTCTACGCCCTGATCGCGCTCCACCTGACCGCCACCGCCTGGCACGTCGCCATCCGCCGCGACGGCGTCATCGAACGCATGCTGCCGGCGCCCACCACCGACACGTGATCGGGCGAAACCACCCCGGCATCATGACCAACGCGCTGTTCTGCACCGGTAAACGTTGAAATTATCGGCGGTCCAGGGGCCCGGCCCCTGGCGGGGTGCGGGGCGGAGCCCCGAAAGCTGACGCGCCCTCCGCGCGTGCCGCTCGCGATCGGGCTTCGGCGCGACCTCGCCTCGCGCCAGATCCAGTTCCTGGCGATCGGCGCCGCCATCGGTTCCGGTCTGTTCGTGGGCTCGGCCCAGGCCCTGCGCGCTGCCGGCCCTGGACTGCTGATCGCCTACGCCGTCTGCGCCGTCCCGGTCTATCTGATCGCCCGCTGCCTGGGCGAGATGACCCTGGCATTCCCCGGCCAGGCCACGTTCGTCGACCAGGTCCGCGGCCAGCTGGGGGCGCGCGCCGGCTTGATCTGCGGCTGGACGTTCTGGCTCAGTCTGGTGCTGATCGGGATGGCCGAGCTCACCGCCATCGGTCTGCTGGTGCACGGCTGGATCGAGGACGCGCCGCGATGGCTGGTCGTGACCGCCTCGCTGGCGGCACCGCTGCTGTTCAATCTGGCACCGGTGCGACGATTCGGCACGATCGAGGTCTGGATCTCCGCGCTGAAGGTGCTCACGATCACCCTCTTCATCGCCCTTGGACTGTTGGCGGCACTCCCCGGTCACCTGGGTCTCGCGGGCGCGGGTCTGTCGAACCTGTGGCGGCCGGGGGGACTGCTGCCGACCGGGTGGTCCGGCCTGGTCGAGGTGCTTCCGGTGGCGCTGTTCTCCTTCGGCGGGTTCGAGATGGTCAGTCTCGCGGCCTCCGAGGCCGCCGATCCGGACCGCGCGGTGCCGAGCGCGGTCAACGGGCTGATCGTTCGCTTCGTGATCTTCTATCTCGGCGGCATCGCGGCCCTGCTCGTCCTTCTCCCCTGGACCCGGATCGTCCCCGGCGTCAGTCCGTTCGTCGTCGTGCTGCAGCGCCTGTCCTTTCCATCGGCATCCATCCTGCTCGACATCGTCCTGATCAGCGCCGTCTCCTCGTCCTGCAGCGCTCTGCTCTTCGCGGCGTCGCGAACCCTGCGCGCGCTGGCGGGTGCGGCGGGGGCGCCCGCGATCATGGCCGACCTGACCGCGCAGGCGGTGCCGAGGAACGCCGTGCTCTTCAGCGCCGCCGCCATCTCGCTCGCCATATTGCTCAACGGCCTGATCCCACGCGAGGCGTTCGGGCTGCTGATGCGGATGGTCTCGATCGCGACCCTCGCGAACTGGAGCTTGATCGTGCTCGCCCAGATGGCCTCACGAAGGCGCACCCCGGGCAGGCCGCAATTTGCCGTCCCCTTCTCGCCATGGTCGAACTGCCTGGTGCTGGCCTTCATCGCGACGATGCTGATCCTCGTGGCCGTTCCGTAACCGCGCCGCCTACAGGCATAGCCGCGCCAACCTGTCGAACTCCGCGATCGACAGCGTCTCCGCCCGCCGCTCTCCCGAGACGCCGCCCGCCTCCAGCAGCGCCTCGCCCCCGAGCCCCTTGAGCGCCCCGCGCAGCATCTTCCGGCGCTGCCCGAACGCCGCCGCCGTCAGCCGCTCCATCGCCCGGAACAGCGCTGCCTCCGGCTGCACCGCCCGCGGCACTACCGACACCACCGACGACATCACCCGCGGCGGCGGCACGAACGCGCCCGGCGGGATGTGGCCGAGCATCGCCGTCTCCGCGACCCAACCCGTCAGCACCGCGAGCCGCCCGTACGCCTCCGTCCCCGGCGCCGCCACGATCCGTTCGGCGACCTCGCGCTGGAACATCAGCGTCATCCGCTCCCACAGGCAAGCCTGGCGCAACCAGCCTACCAGCAGCGGGGTCGCCACGTTGTACGGCAGGTTCGCCACGATCTGTCGCGGGGCAGGGGCGAGCGACGCGAGGTCCAGGCACAGCGCGTCCGCCTCGTGCAGCACCAGCCGGCCGCCCGCGACCGACACGAGTTCGCCAAGCGCCGCCAACGCCCGGCGATCGAGCTCCACCGCATCCACCCGCGCAGCACCCGTCTCGAGCAGGGCACGTGTGAGCCCACCCGGACCAGGCCCCACCTCGACCACGTGCCGCCCGTCCAGCGGTCCCGCCAGCGACGCGATCCGGGCCAGCAGCGACGGATCGAGCAGGAAGTGCTGCCCGAGCGACTTCCGCGCCTCCAGCCCGAACCGCGCGATCACCTCACGCAGGGGCGGAAGTCCGGCCGCTTCGGGCAACGCGGACTAGCTCGAACGCATGTCGATCACCGCGCGCCGGTGCAGGTCGCGATTCTCGTGGCGAGACGCGAGCTCCACCCGCTCCGACAGAAGCTGGTTCGCGATCTGCTCGTCGGACGTATTCGCCACGTTCTTCTCCGCGCGCGAACACACGCCGATCACCGCGATCCCCTCGAGCGAGACCAGCGGCTTCGTCACCTGGCCCGGCTGCAGGTCGCCGATCACGACCTTCATCTGCGGATTGATCTGGTCGAGCACCAGCGGCCCCGGATCGGCCGGCCGCACGCTGCCCTGCTCCTTGTTCGCCGCCTCGATCGCATCGCACGAGTGCGGACCCGCCGTCAGCGCCCGTGCGCGGCCGAGCTGCGTCACCTGCTGCGGCTGCGGATGCTGCGGATCGAGCTTCGACGTGAACGGGAAGAACGCCTGGCGCACGATCAGCTCGCTCGTCATGTCGGTCCCGATCGTCCGCTTGGCGTGCACCGTCACGATGTCGTAGCCGCCCGCGACACGGATCGGATTGCTGATCGCCCCTTCCGGCATCGCGCGCACGATCGCCAGCACCTCCGGATCGAGCCGGTCCGCGCCCACCAGGCCGAGCTCGCCGCCCTCGAGCGCGTTCTCGTTCTGGCCGAACTGCGCGGCCACGATTCCGAACGGCGCCCCCTCGCGCAACTGGGTGATGACCGCCTGGGCGAACTTGTCGGCCTGGTCGGCATGTGTCGGATCGTCGACCTGGATGAAGATCTCGGCCACGTCGTATTCGGCCTGTCCCGCCTCCTGCTTGAGGGCCGTCTGCCGCTGGGCGATCTCGGTCTTCGTGATCCGCGCGTTCTCCGCCAGATCCTGCCGCAGCACGTGCGTCCAGCCGAGCTGCACCCTGATCTGGTCGATCAGCGTCTGCACCGACACGCCGTCCGCGTTGAGCTTCGTCTCCAGCGCCTGCGGCGCCATCCCGTTGCGGCTCTCGATCTGCGCGATCGAGGCACTGATTTCCTCGGGCGTGACCACGATCTTGCGCCGCTGGATCTCCTGGATGCGCAGCTTCTCGTCGATCAGCTGCTCGGTGATCTGCGGCCGCAGCCGCGCCAGCAATCCAGGGTCGATCTTCATTCCCGTCGAGAGCGCGAACAGCTTCTCGCGGCTGTCGACGTCCGACTCGGTGATCGCGTCGCCGTTCACCGTCGCCACGATCCTGTCGGCCGGCAGCGCCGTCTCGCTCGCGATCGGGGAGGGGGGTGGCGCATGCCGATGGTGGACGGCCCCCGCCGTCCCGACGCTTGCCAGCATGGCGACCGACGCGATGGCACTTCTTTTCATCGTCAAGCCTCGATACCAGGACATGTCTAGCCGTTCACGCCGAGCGCGCCCAGTGTCTTGAAGGTCAGCGTGAACAGGATCGTCTGATCCCCGTTGTCGCCGTTGATGAAGGTGTAGCGCTTCGAATAATTGAGGTTCGCGATCAGGCACTCGTTCTGCCACGACACGTTGCCGCCGAGTGCGACCCATTTCGTCCCGTTCGTTATCCCGTTGAAGGGCGTGAATTGCTGCTCGGACAGGTTGCGCTGCGCGAACGCGGACAGGTTCCAGCGGCCGAACGCGCTCGAGGCGCCCACCGTGATCTCGTTGCGGGGCAGGAAGAAGCCCTGCGAGATCTGCGCCGGGATCCGGTAGTTGCTGTCGTCATAGTAATACGGGTTCGTCGAGCTGTGGATGAACCCGGTGCTGACCCGGAGCAGCCTCACCCCGCCCGAGACCAGGAAGTCGGCGAAGCTGACCTGTCCCCTGTCGTGGTCGTAGCGCGCGCGCGCGGTGAAATCGAGCCACGATGCCGGCACGAAGCTCAGCCGCTCGACGATGTCCGACGCGTGTTTCTCCAGCCCCGACATCGGCTGCATGCCGCGATCATCGATATGCGCGCGGAAGCTTTCTCCCACCAGCGCGTCGAGATACATGCCGTTGCCGAACGTCCAGTTGCCATGCACGCCGACATTGGCGCGCTCGCCGCTGTCCTGGCGGTCGATCCCGTCGAACCGGTTGAGCTGGAACAGGGTGGTGTCGCTGAAATTGTAGTTCAGGCTGTCCTCGTTCGGCAGCAGGTCACGGTTGCTGTTGGGTGCGTTCGGCGCCGCGATGAGCTGCACGATCGGATCGATCGTCTGGCTGCCTCCGTCATGCTGCAGCCTGACCAGCGGCAACTCCACCCGGACGGCGGCCGTCGGCAGCGCCTGCCCGATCGTCGCATGGTTCATCGTGTAGTAGTCCGGGATCAGCGTCAGGCTGTTGGCGTTGTAGACCTCGCTCTGCAGGTTGCCGGTGAACGTCCACTTCGTCCCGAGCGGCCCCAGCGCCGGCCGGTCCCAGTTCAGCACCAGGCTCGCGCGCTGGTCCGAGGCGCCGTTCGGCCGCAGGATGTCGAAATCCTCCGTGCCCACGCGCAGGAAGCCGCCGAGATCGTCCTTCGGGGCGAGGAAATCATACTGGTAGCGCGGCAGCACATACGGCAGCACGCTGCTGTTGACCGTCGTCTGGTTGATCCCCTGGAACGCCAGCGCGTCGAGGCGCGCATACGACCCGGTGCCGAATCCCTCGATATAGAGCGTGCTGCCGAGCACGTCCGCGCCGTAGCCCGGGATGCGGTAGTCGCGCAGATAGTTCGCCGCGGTCGCCACGTTGATATCGGCGCCGTAATGCCAGTGGTCGTTCCACGCCCAGTCGGTGTTGATGAAAAGATAGCCCTCGAGACTGTTCAATTGCTGCGCCGGCACGGCGACAGGGGAGCTTCCCTTGGTGCCGGTGCTCGAATCGTATGCCAGCGCCGCCTGGATGCGGACCACGCCGTTGTTGAACTTGCGGCGATAGTCCGCGCTGAGCTGCGGTCCCGAATTCGTCGCCACCAGCGGCGTCAGCGTGATGTCCGACGACGGCCCGAAGACGTAATAGTAGGGGATCGAGACGAAACTGCCGAGATAGTCGCTCGAGAAGGCGATGTTCGGTATCAGGAATCCGCTCTGCCGCTTGACCGACGGATCCGACATCGAGAAATACGGCAGGTAGAACACCGGCACGCCCAGGATGTCCATGTACATGTCCCGGTATTCGATCCGCTTGTGCTCCAGGTCCTGCGTTGCGTCGTAGGCGCGCAACTGCCAGAGCGGCTTGTCCTGCGGATGCTGGGCGCACACGTTGCACGACGTGTAGATGACGCGCGACAGGTCGTTGACCTTCCCCTCGTACCGCCGCGCGCCGTTGGCGGCGAGCTTGCCGTTTGCCGTGAGCAGGCCGCGCATCCCCTCGATCACGCCCTGCTTCATGCCCTGCGTCAGCTCGGCATAGTCGCCGAACATCACCTCGCCGTCGGGCTGCACGATCGAGACATGGCCGCGGGCGGCCGCCACATTGGTGTTGCGGTCGAACGTCACGCGGTCCGCGTGCAGCACGTCGCCGTTCTGCCAGGCCTCCACGTGGCCCGTCGCGGTGATCAGCCCGTGGTCGCGGTCGTAGCTGACATTGTCGGCCTGGAACGTCACCGGCGCGTTGTTGTCGCTGCCCGGTCCGGCCGACGTGATGCGCGCGAACTGTGCTATCGCCGGCTGGGCACCCAATCCCGCAGCCAGCAGCGCGACTGCCGCGACGCGCGCCGCCCGCACCATCAGCCATCCTCCAAATGCAGCAGCAACGCCAACGAGAACAGCAGCCCCGCCACCGCCGGCGCCCACGCCGCCATGATCGCCGGCAGCGCGCCCGACTGGCCGAATTCCTCGGCGATCTTCGAGATCGCGAACAGTGCGAAACCCGCGCCGATGCCGCTGCCGATCATGTTCGCCACACCGCCGCGGCGCGCCGGACGCATCGAGAACCCCGCCGCCACCAGCGCCATCGTTCCCGCCAGCAGCGGCAGCGCCAGCAGCGACTGGAAATGCAGCCGGTGCCTGATCGCCGAGAACCCCGAATGTTCCAGCAACGCGATGAACCCCGGCAGCGCCCAGACCGAGAGCGTGTCGGGCGAGGCGAATCCCTCCTGCACCCGCCTCACCGTCAGATCCGTGGGCAGCCGCATCACACCGACCGCAACCGGCAGATGATCGGGCTTGATCGTTCGCGCGTCGGCAAGCTGCCACGCCCCGCCGCGGAGCGACGCCTCGCTCGCCTCCACCCGCGACAGCAGGTGGTCCGCGTCATCGAGCCTGAAGATGCTGACCTCGCCCGCGCCGAGCCGCTTGCCGGCCAGACGCACCCGTCGCGCATGCAGGATCGCGATGCCGTCCGGGACCAGGCCGCGATCGGACTGCCGCAACCAGAGCTGGCCGCCATTGAGCGCCACCTCGCTCGGCACCGATTTGAGGTAGATGTCATCGAGCGCTTCCGCGCGCGCATACATCATCGACGACAGCGGGCTGACCACGCCCGTCGCGAACGCGCCGATCAGCAGCGCGCATCCGAGCGGGGCGGCCAGGAATTGCCACGCGCTGACGCCCGCCGCGCGCGCCACGATCAGCTCGCTCGACCGCGTCAGCCGCCAGAACGCGATGATGCCGCCGAGCAGCACCGCGAACGGCAGGATCTCGATGCTGAAATAGGGCAGCCGCAGCGCCGCGATTTCGCCCACCAGCCCGAACGAGGCGCCGTCGCGGGTCGCCGCTCGTCGCAGCAGCTCGATGAAGTCGAACAGGCTCACCAGGCCGGTCAGCGACGCGATCATCGCCAGCACCGCCAGGCTGAACTGGCGTGCCACGTAGAACGACAGGATCGTCGCGACCTGCATCTCAGTCCGCCACGCTAGGCCGGCGCCCGCTGCATGGCGGCGGCTTCCGCCTCCGGCCAGAACAGCATCGCCGCCGCCACCATCCCGGGCAGCATCGCGTGGACCCAGATCAGCGGGATCAGCACCGGCATCCGCGCCGCGACATTCTGGATCACCAGGCCGAACGCCAGCAGGGCCACCACCACCCCGATCGCCACCAGCGGCCGCATGACGTTGCCGTGCCGCGAGAACGCGCCGGCCAGCACCGACACCAGGGCCACCATCGCGAAGCTCAGCGCCGTGAAGGGCGCCGTCAGCCGGCGGTTGGCCTCGACCAGGAACTTGCCGCGGTCCTGCTTCATCATCGTATGCGGGTCCGGATGCAGCAGCTCGCGGATCGACATCTCGGTCGCGTCCCTGAATTGCTCCGTCTCGCCCTTGTTCGTCGGTGTCAGCGAGATCGTGTTCTGCGCGAACGTCAGCACGTTCAGCCGTCCGGTCTGCCGGTCCAGCTCCTGGCGCGACCCGTTCTGGAGCAGGACGTCGGGCTCGTCCCCCGGGCCGTCCACGATATGACCTCGTTCCGCCAGGATCGTGGCCCTGCTGTTCGGCTGCCGGTCGTCCTCGACCAGGATCCCGTGCAGCTCACCGCTTCGCGAGCGCGACCGGACATAGACCGTCATCTGGTCCGACACCGGCGTGAAGACGCCCTCCTGCAGCAGGAAGGCCGCCATGCGGTTGCGGATCTCGAACTCGAAGGTCCGGAACTGGTGGTAGCTGTCGGGCACGATCCAGATGTCGAGCACGCCGCACGCGACGAACACCAGGGCGGCCACCGCGAGCGCCGGCCGCGACAGCGCGAGCGGCGACAGCCCTGCCGCACGCATCACCGTGAGCTCGCGGTCCGTGACCAGCCGCTGGTAGATGAACTGCACCACCACGAACGTCGTGATCGGCAGGATCACCGCGATGAAGCCGGGGATCAGCAGGCCGGTCAGCTCCAGGAACACCCGAAGCGACAGGCCGCGATTGACGACCAGCTCCACGAACCGGAGCGACTGGGTCAACCAGATCAGGGCCGCGAGTCCGCCAGCGGTCGCGACCAGCGCCACGGTGAGCTGCCGGAACACGTAGCGATCGATCCTGGTGGCCCTCAGGGCGAACATCGAGATTTCCGAGACACCAGCCGCAGACACCATGCCGGTCACGCCGAAGTCAACGCGCACCAGTGAAACTTAAGCGCGCTTCACCGCCGGCCGTTGCCGCTCCCGCTGTCCAGCACCGCCGTCCCGATCTCGCCGATCATCGCCGCGATCCCGCGCGTCGGACGCCACTCCGGGTAGTCCTGCTCGAAGCGCCGCGTGTCGCTGATCCACCATTGATGATCGCCGGCGCGCGGCGCCTCCTCGTAATCCCGCACCATCTCCCGCCCGGTCATCGCCTCGACCATCGCGATCGCCTCGAGCACGCTGCAGTTCGACCGGCGTCCCCCGCCCAGGTTGTACACCGCACCGCTGGCCGGCCGCTCGAAGAAGCACCAGAAGGCAGCCGCCAGATCGCGCGCGTCGATGTTGTCGCGCACCTGCTTGCCGCCGTAGCCGATGACCGTGTAGGGCCGCCCCACCACGCCGCACTGCACCAGATACGACAGGAACCCGTGCAGCTTCGCGCCCGCGTGACCCGGCCCGGTGATGCAGCCGCAACGAAAGCAGACCGTCCGCATCCCGAAATACCGGCCGTATTCCTGCACCAGCAGGTCGGCCGCCGTCTTCGAGACGCCGAACAGGCTGTGCCTGGTCGCATCGATACTCATCGTCTCGTCGATGCCGGCGAACGAGCCATGTCCCTCCGGCAACTCCCATCGTGTCGGCAGTTCCACCAGCGCCAGCCGGTTCGGCGTGTCGCCATAGACCTTGTTGGTGCTGCAGAAGACGAACACCGCATCGGGACAATGGCGCCGTGCCGCCTCCAGCAGCGCCAGCGTCGCCGTCGCGTTGATCGAAAAATCCTCCGCCGGGTCGCGCGCGGCCCAGTCATGCGACGGTTGCGCCGCCGCGTGGACGATCAGCGTGATCTCCCGCCCGTAGCGCGCGAACAAATCATCCTCGACCGCGCGGTCGCGGATGTCGGCCTCGACATGCCGGTACTGTCCGATCTCGCGTTCGAGCGACGTCCAGCCCGCGCGCGTGCTCGCCCCCGGCCCGAACAGGCGCGCCCGCGTGTCGTTGTCGATCCCCGCCACACTCATGCCCTTGGCCGACAGCAGCCGCACCGCCGCCGAGCCGACCAATCCGCCCGCGCCCGTCACCACAGCGACGCTCATCCTATCGACCTTCGTCCATCACCGCACCCGAGTTGCCCCAGGCCGGAGCTGCTTCTATCCACCTCGCGCATGGCGATCCCCATCCCGACCGGACGTTCGATCGCGCGCGCAGCCGCCTTGTCGCTCCCGCTCGCCTTCCTGACCACCCGCGGCGGCTCCGAAATCCTCATCGGCCTGATCGATTTGCTGTTCGTCGTGCACCGGCTGCGTCACCCGGTTCCGCTTCGCGCCAGCCCGATCCTTGTCGCGACCGCCGCCTGGTGGGCCTGGACCATCCTCGTCTCCGGGCTCCAGCTCAGCCATGCCGGTTCCCACGCGCTGCTCCAGGCGATCGTGATGGGACGCTTCTTCCTGCTTGCCGCCGCCCTGTCCGCATGGCTGCTCGACACAGGCGCGGCCCGTGCCGCCCTGGCCGCGATCATCGCCGCGTCCGCCGCCTGGATCGGCCTGGAATGCTGGCAGCAATATCTCCTCGGCACCGACATCTTCGGCTGGCCGCGTTGGGGCGACGGCGCCCTCACCGGCCCCTTCAAGGGCCCGAAGGCGGGACCCGCCCTCGTCCTGATCCTGTTCCCGGCGATGCTGCCGCCGGTCGCTTCCCTGCTCGGACGCCCGAACCAGGCGGCCAGGCTCGCGGCCGGCCTGCTGACCACGCTCGGTGTCGCCACCATGGTCCTGATCGGCCAGCGCATGCCGGCCATCCTGACCCTGCTCGGCCTCGTCACCTGCGCCGTGCTGCTGCGTCCGCTCCGGCCGCTCGTCCTTGCGTCCGCCGTCATCGGCCTGCTGCTCGTGGCCGCGACCCCGATCCTCTCGCCGCCAACCTTCACCAAGCTCGTCGTCCATTTCAGCGACCAGATGAGCCATTTCGGCCAGAGTCCCTACGGCCTGATCTACACCCGCGCACTCGTCATGACGCTGGCCAACCCCTGGCTCGGTCTCGGCTTCGACGGCTTCCGCGCCGCCTGCAACGCGGCCGAATATCGTCACGGGCTGCCCTGGCTCGGCATCCAGGGGCTCGCCAGCGCCGACGGCTGCAACATCCACCCCCACAACCATTATCTCGAGGCCGCCACCGCCGGCGGCATTCCCGGTCTGGCCCTGTTCTGCCTTGCGGTGCTGGCGTGGCTCGCCGCCCTCGGGCGAGGCCTTCTCGCCAACGCGTCGCCCCGTCGCGCCGGCATCTTCGCGGGCGTCCTGATCGCGCTCTGGCCGTTCTCCTCGACGAGCGCCTTCTTCACGCTCCCCAACGCTGGCTGGACGTTCCTGCTTCTCGGCTGGGGTCTGGCCGAAGCCTCGCACGCCTAATGCCCGAGCAACGCGTCCACCGCCGCCTCGACCCGAGCCGCCGGCAGCGCCGCCAAATCATCCTCCCGCAGCACCGTCGCCCACGCGCCGGCCGGCCCTCGGGCCGCCGCCTGTTCCGGCACGCCGGCCGCCGAGAACAGCATGATCGTCGGCGCCCCCATCGAGGCCGCGACATGCACCGGCCCGGTGTCATTGCCCACCACCAGGGCCGCCCCCGACGCCACCGACGCCAGCGTGAAGATCGAGGTTCGCCCGGTCAGATCGACCGTCGCCGGGCATGCCGACATGATCGCCTCGGCCAGTCCTCGCTCCGCATCGCCGCCGATCACCACCGGCGTGATTCCACGTCCCGCCAGACCGCATGCCAGCGACGCGTAATGGGCCACCGGCCACCGCTTCACGCTTCCTACGCCCGCCCCGCCGGGCACCAGCAATCCGTACGGGTGCGGCAGGGCAGGGCGCTCGCCCATCAGCCAGTCCCGCGCGGGCACCGGAAACCGATCCACGCCCGCCGCCACAAGCTGCTCGCGCTGCCGCTCGACCGTGTGCATGAAGTCGCGTCGGAGGTTGGCATGCGGATGCGAGCATCCCGCCGCGATGCCGGACCATGCCGGCCGCCCGGCCAGCCGGAAATACCGCGCCGTCCGCCGCGACGTCTGCAGGTCGTAGACGAAGTCCGCCGCCCTGATCACGCGCAGCGTCCGCCGGACCGCGCCGACCCGCCACCAGGGCGCCCGCTCGTCAACCTCGACGGCGTCGAACCACGGCGACCGGCGCGCGATCTCCACGAACGGCCTCGTCGTCAGCAGCACCACCCGGTCCGTCCGGTGATGCGCGCGGATCGCCGCGAAGGCGTGAAACGCGTGGATGAAGTCACCGAGCGCGCCGAGCTTGATGACCAGGATCGTCCTCAATCCGCTTCCCCGAACGTCCCATCCAAGTGACCGAGAACCCGATCGCCATCGTCCTGCCGCATCGCGAGGATTTCGGCCCACGAGCCGCCGGCGCCGTCGCCATGGTCGTCCGCCGGCTCGTCGCCGCCTCCGACCGGCCCGTCAAGGTCATCGGCCGCCGCCAGCACACGCCGACCTTTCCCGGCATCGACTACGTCCACGTCGACCTGCCCGGCTTCCTGCCCCTCAGCCACACCCAGTCCTACGTGCTCGCACTCCTGCCCGCGCTGAAGCGTCTGCCACCGGGACCGATCGAGGTCCACAACAAGCCCGACGTCGCCCTCTGGCTCGCCCGCTTCTTTCCCGGCCGCCGCGTCAGCCTGTTCCTGCACAACGACCCGCGCACGATGCGCGGCGCCCGCTCGCCCGCTTCCCGCCGCCGTCTGCTCCGCACGCTAGCCGGCATCGCCACCGTCTCCGGCCACATCCGCCATGCCCTGCTCGACGGAATTTCCTCGCCAGCCCGCGCGCCCGTCATCATCAACAATGCCCTGGACCCGGAGGATCTCCCCGATCCGCGCCCGCCGCACGCGCGCGACCAGACCATCCTGTTCGCCGGCCGCGTCGTCGCCGACAAGGCGCCCGATGCCTTCGTCGCCGCCTGCGCGCTTGCGTTGCCGCGATTGCCGGGTTGGCGCGCCGAGATCACCGGCGCCGACGGCTTCTCCCCGGACGGGCCAGAGACCGACTTCATCCGCGGGCTTCGTCCCCGAGCCGCGGCTGCCAACGTCGCCATGCTCGGCTACCGGCCGCATCATGAGGTGCTCGCCTCCATGGCACGCGCCGCCATCGTCGCCATCCCGAGCCGCTGGCAGGAACCCTTCGGCCTGACCGCGCTGGAGGCGATGATGTGCGGCGCCGCCATCGCCTGCTCCAACCGCGGCGGCCTCGCCGAGATCACCGGCGACACTGCGCTGCCGTTCGACCCTGACGATCCAGCCGCCGCCGCCCAGACTCTCATCCGCCTCGCGACCGACCCCGCGCTCCGCGCCGAGCTCTCCATGCGGAGCCTGGAGCGCGCCCGAAGCCACTTCACCCTCGGCATCGCCGCGGCCAGGCTCGAAGAGTTCAGAAGGCAACGGCTTCCCTGACCGGGTGCCCGCGCCCGATCGCGAAGCCACCGAACCTCAAACGCCGTCCTCCGCCGCCGTCCCGTAACCCCCGCCACCCGGCGTCTCGACGACCAGCACATCGCCCTCGTTCATCGCCGCCTGGTCCCGGGCGCCAAGCTCCTCCCGGCCGCTGGCGCGCTCCACCCATTGCCGGCCCGCGTCCCCGTCCGCCCCGCCCGCGAGCCCGAATGGCGCCACCGCACGCCGCGACGCCACCACCATGACGGTCATCGGCTCCAGGAACCGCAACCGCCGCACCGCGCCATCGCCGCCGCGCCACCGCCCGGCGCCACCCGACCCGCGCCGGATCCTGAACGCCTCCATGCGCACCGGGTAGTGCCGCTCCAGCACTTCGGGATCGGTCATCCGCGTGTTCGTCATGTGCGTCTGCACCGCCGATTGGCCGTCGAAACCATGGCCCGCGCCCGCACCGCCGCAGATCGTCTCGTAGTATTGCCGCGTCGCATCGCCGAACAGGACGTTGTTCATCGTGCCCTGGCTGCAGGCCAGTGCGCCGAGGGCCCCGAACAGCGCGTTGCAGACCGCCTGGCTCACCTCGGTGTTGCCCGCAACCACCGCCGCCCCGGGGCCCGGCGAGAGGAAGCTGCCCGCCGGGATGCGCAACGTCACCGGACGCATGCAGCCGTCGTTGAGCGGGATGTCCTCGCCCACCAGGCACCTGAACACGTAGAGCACCGCCGCGCGCGTGATCGCCGGCGGCGCGTTGAAATTGCCCTCGCCTTGCGCCCCGGTCCCGTTGAAATCCACCGTCACCGCGCGCGCAACCGGGTCCACCATGACCGACACGCGCAGCATCGCGCCATCGTCCATCCTGTAGTCGAAACGTCCATCGCGCAGCCGGTCGATCACGCGTCTGACGCACGCCTCGGCATGGTCCATCACGAAGCCCATGTAGGCCCGCACCGTCTGCCAGCCGTGATGCGCGACCACGCGTTCGAGCTCGCGCACGCACCTCGCGTTGGCCGCGATCTGCGCCTTGATGTCGGCGACATTGACGTCCGGGCTGCGTGCCGGAAACGCCGAGCCCGCCAGCAGCGACCGGAACTCCGGCTCGCGGAAATGGCCGCCGTCAACCACCAGGAAATCGTCGATCACGATCCCCTCCTCGTCCAGCCGGCGCGAGAACGGCGGCGTCGAGCCGGGCGTGGTCCCGCCGATGTCGGCATGATGACCGCGGCATGCGGCAAGGAACCGGACGGTCCCGTCGTCGCCGAACACCGGTGTGATGACCGTCACGTCCGGCAGATGCGTGCCACCATTGGCAGGATCGTTCAGCGCCACGACGTCGCCCGGCTTCAGCCTTCCGGCACGGTTGCGGAGCACCACCCGCACGCTCTCGCCCATCGCGCCGAGATGCACCGGCACGTGCGGGGCGTTCGCGACCAGGTTGCCGTCCGCATCGAAGACCGCGCACGAGAAATCGAGCCGCTCCTTGATGTTCACGCTCATCGAGACGTTCTGCAGCACCGCACCCGCCTGCTCGGCCACGTTCATCAAGAGATTGTTGAACAGTTCGAGCAGGATCGGATCCGCGCGCGAGATGTCCACCCGTCTGTCGGCCACCGCTCCGATCCGGCGCAGCATCATGTGATCGAGCGCCGTGACCTCGGCCTCCCAGCCAGGTTCGATCACCGTCGTCGAACCGGCCTCGCGGATCAGCGCGGGCCCGCGCAAGTGGTCGCCCGCGCGGAGCGATGGCCGGTCGAACACGGGGGCCGCCTGCGCGCGCCCGCCGCTCCAGATCTCGACCGTATCGATCGGCTCCGGACCGGGACCGTCGCGTGCCGCGAGCGTGGTCTCGTGCAGCGCCGCCCCCTCCTCGATCGCCTCGACCGACACCGCCTCGACGATCACCGGCCGGCCGGACGTCGCGAACCCGAACCGTTCGCGATGAGCGCGCGTGAACGCGTCGATCATCGCCTCCGCCGTGTCCGCGGCGACCGTGAGCGTCGCCTCCGTCCCCTCGTAGCGAAGCCGGAGCGTGGGCCGCGTCCGCACCCGCCCCGCCTCGCAGCCCCGCGCGATCAGCGTCCGCCTGGCCTCGTGTTCCAGCGCCTCCCGCAGCGACGCGACCGTCGCGCCCGCGTCCGCGTCGAGCCGCCGCTCCACCGCCTGCTCGCGGATCGTGGCCTGGTCGGCGAGGCCCATCCCGTAGGCCGACAGCACGCCCGCCATCGGATGGATGAACACGGTCTGCATCCCGAGTTCGTCCGCGACGAGGCAGGCGTGCTGGCCGCCCGCGCCGCCGAAGCACTGCAGTGCGAAGCGGCCGGCATCCTGGCCACGGCGGACCGAGATTTCCCTGATCGCGTTGGCCATGTTCGAGACCGCGATCCGCAGAAACCCCTCCGCCACGTCGCGCGGATCGATCCTCGTCCCGGTCGCACCGATTTCGGCCGCCAGCCGATCGAACCCGTCGCGGACGATGTCGGCATCCAGAGCCTCGTCGCCGGCCTCGCCGAAGATGAACGGGAAGTGGGCGGGCTGGATCTTGCCCACCCTGATGTTGGCGTCGGTCACCGTGAGCGGTCCGCCCCGCCGATAGCCGGCCGGACCCGGCTCGGCGCCGGCGCTGTCCGGACCCACGCGCGTGCGCACGCCATCGAAATGCAGGACCGAGCCGCCGCCGGCGGCCACCGTGTGGATCGCCAGCATCGGAAAGCGCATCCGCACGCCGGCGATCTCCGTCTCCGACGTGCGCTCGAACGTCCCGGCATAGAGGGCGACGTCGGTCGACGTCCCGCCCATGTCGAAGCTGATCACACGATCGAGCCCGGCGGCGGCCGCACTGCGTGCCGCGCCGACGATCCCGCCCGCCGGTCCCGACAGGACGGCATCCTTCCCCTCGAAGCCCGCCGCGTCGATCAGCCCGCCATGGCTCTGCATGAACGCGAGGCGCGTCCCCGGCAACGCATCCGCGAGTGCCGTGACATGACGACGCACCACCGGCGAGAGGTAGGCATCGACCAGGGTAGTGCCGGCGCGTGGCACCAGCCGAAGCAGCGGACTGACCGCGTGGCTGACCGACACCTGCGTGAACCCGGCCTCCAGCGCCAGCGCTGCCAGGCGCGCCTCGTGCGCGGGAAACCGCCACGCATGCATCAGCGCGACCGCGCACGCCTCCAAGCCGCGCGCCCGGGCCTCCTCGAGCACCAGGCGCGCGCGCGCCTCGTCGAGCGGCCTGACCTCGCCTCCGGCGGCGTCGCACCGGCCGGGGATCTCCGCCACCTGCTCGTAGAGCATCGGCAGGAGGTCGATGCGCAGGTCGAACAGAAGCGGCCGCGCCTGATTGCCGATGCGCAAGAGATCGCCGAACCCCTCGTTGACCAGCAGCAGCGTGCGCGCGCCCTTGCGTTCCAGCAGCGCGTTGGTCGCGACCGTCGTCCCCATCCTGACGCCGTCGATCAGGCCCGCCGGGATCGGCGCGCCGTGCGCGATCCCCAGCACCTCCCTGATCCCCGCGACCGCCGCGTCCCGGTAGCGCGCGCTCTCGCTCAGCAGCTTGCGTGCCGTCAGCCGGCCATCGGGATCGCGCGCGACGATGTCGGTGAAGGTGCCGCCGCGATCGATGCAGAAAACCCATCCGCGCGATGCGCGCTTGTCACTCATTCGGGACCGGGCAGCAGCTTGCCGGGGTTGAGCAGCCCGTCGGGATCGAATGCGTTCCTGATCCTGCGCATCAGATCGAGTTCCGCCCCGCCCCGCCAGGATTCCATGAGGCGGGATTTCAGCCGGCCGACACCGTGCTCGGCCGAGAAGCTGCCATCATGCCGCTTCACCACCGCGGCAACCACGTCCATCAGCGCGTGCGCCCTGCCAAGAAAAACCTCGGCGTCCATGCCCTCCGGTGCCACCACGTTGAAATGGATGTTGCCGTCCCCGAGGTGCCCGAACGGCGCGACCCGGATCCCCGGCATCATCTCCGTCACCGCCGCGGTCGCCTCGACGAGAAAGCGCGGCACATGGCTGACCGGCACCGAGACATCGTTCTTGACCGAGGCGCCGGCCCGCGCCTGAGCATCCGTGTGCTCCTCGCGCAGCCGCCAAAGCGCCGTCCGTTGCGCCTCGCTCTCCGCGAGCACCGCGTCCACGACCTCGTCCGATGCCATCGCCTGCGCGAGCGTCTCCTCGAGGCCCTCGCGCAGCCCTGGTCCCTCGCGCCCCGACGTCAGCTCCAACAGCACGCAACATTCCGGCAGCGCCTCGAACGGCAGGCTGATCCCGTCGATCAGCCGCACGACCAGCTCCAGACCGGCACGTGACATGTACTCGCACGCCGACAGCGCGCCCGGATCGAACGACAGCACCCGTTCGAGCAGCGCCAGCGCCGCCTCGGCCGACGGCAGCGCGCAGAGTGCCGTCACAACCGTCCGCGGCACCGGCACCAGCCGCAATACGGAAGCGGTGATGATCCCCAGCGTTCCCTCCGAGCCCACGAACAAGTGCCGCAGGCTGTAGCCCGTGTTGTCCTTGCGCAGACGGCGCAGACCCTCGAACACCTGTCCGTCCGGCAGCACGACCTCGAGCCCGAGCACCAGGTCGCGCGCATTGCCGTAGCGCACGGTCATGTTGCCGCCCGCGTTGGTCGCCAGCACCCCTCCGATCTGCGCGCTGCCTTCGGACGCGATCGACAGCGGCAGCATTCGCCCGGCCTCGCGCGCCGCCGCCTGCGCCGCCGCCAGCGTCACACCGGCATCCACGGTCATCGTCCCGTCCACCGCATCGATCGCGCGAATGCGGTTCATCCGCGCCAGATTGAGCAGCAGGGCCTCGCCGCCCGCATCCACCGATGCACCGCCGACCAGTCCCGTGTTGCCGCCCTGCGGCACCAGCCTGACGCCGGCGGCACCGCAGAGCCTGACGATGCCCGCGACCTCGGCCGTCGATGCCGGCCGCAGCACCGCCGGCGTGCTGCCACGGAACACCTGCCGCCAATCGACCGCGAACGGTTCGGTGTCGGCGCCGGTAAGGATGCCTGCCGGCCCGAGCAGGGCCGACAGCCGCGCGAACAACCCGCTTGGGACGTTGCGCACGGCGGTCATGGTCTCGGTCATCGCCACGATGTAGCAGCCGTTCGGCGCGTCGCCACGCATTGCCATGATATGACAAGCAAGTTAGCGTTACACCAAGGACGGCGGGAGACCGACAACGTCCAAGGGAAGGCCGAACACGGATCGAACGCCCTCTCCACCGAGAGGAAACGGAGTTCCGCAATTGCATTCACGCTTGAGCCTCAAGCGCGCCCTCCTGGGCTGCGCTATATCGGCCTGCGCGCCGCTGCTCGTCGCGCAGGCCGCCACCCCGGATGCGACCCCCCTCGTCACCGGCCCCGTCTCCGACACCGAAACCGTCGCCCTGGCGAACTCGCTTCCCGCCGCCATCGCCACCGCGTCCGACACCGGCGCGCTCGAAGCCGGCCGGTCGCTGCCGCATCTCCAGGTCGTGCTCAAGCGCCCCGCCGCGCGCCAGTCGGCACTCGACGCGCTGGTCGCCGCCCAGACCACGCCCGGTTCGCCGCAGTTCCGCCACTGGCTGACGCCCGCCCAACTCAAGGCCGACTACGGGCCGGCCGAGGCCGACATCGCGAGGACCGTCGGCTGGCTCCAGTCGAAGGGCCTGACCGTCAACCGCGTCTCGCCGACCGGCATGTCGATCGACATCTCCGGCACCACCGAAAGCGTCGGCGCCGCCTTCCGGACCTCGCTGCACGCCTATTCGCTGGCCGGCGAGCAGCATATCGGTCCTGCCGTCGCACCTTCGATCCCGGCCGCCCTCGCGCCCGTCGTCGCCGGCATCACGCTCAGCAACTTCTTCCCGAAGGCCCAATTCCAGCGCCCGGCGATCAAATCCGCGTCCTTCGCGGGTGCCAAGATCCACCATGTGGGCACCAGCTACACGGCGACCGTCCAGGGGACGACGTTCTACGCCGTCACCCCGTCGGACTTCGCCACCATCTACGACGAGACCCAGGCCTTCGCCGGCTCGCCCTTCTTCAGCGCGCCCGTCACCGGCAAGGGGCAGACCATCGTCGTCGCCGAGCAGACCGACATCAAGGCCGCCGACTGGAACACGTTCCGCAAGACCTTCGGGCTCACCGGCTACAAGGGAACGCTCACCTTCTCCCATCCGAGCGGTTGCGCCGATCCGGGCATGACGCCCGACGAGGGCGAGGCGGCGCTCGACGCCGAATGGTCGAGCGCCGTCGCACCCGACGCCAGCATCATCGTGGCCTCATGCGCGGGCACCGCGCCGTTCGAATTCGGCGTCGAGACCACACTGCAGAACCTCGTCGAGTTCGGCACCCCGGCCGCCACGATCTCGATCTCCTATGGCGGCGGCGAGCAGGGCAACGGCCTGACCTTCCTCCAGGGCTGGGAGAACCTGGTCGAGGAGGGAGCGTCAGAGGGCATCTCGATCTTCGTCTCCACCGGTGACAGCGCCGCCGCCGGCTCCGACCTTGCCGGCAACGGTCCTGCCGTCGCCGGCCTCGCGGTCAACGGTCTCGCCTCCAACCCGTACGACACCGCCGTCGGCGGCACCGACTTCCAGGACACGGCACTGCGCGAGAACAGCCGCTACTGGTCGGCCACCAACAGCACGACCGGCGGCTCGGCGCTGTCCTACATCCCTGAAATCCCCTGGGATAATTCCTGCTCCAACATCATTAACTACCAGTTCGTGGGCTCCAGCGGCCCGATCAAGAACTGCAACACCGTGCCCGCCACCGCGGGCTACCAGAACGTCGTCGGCGGCAGCGGCGGCCAGAGCCTGCTTTACGCCAAGCCAGACTGGCAGCTCACGTCGCTGCCGGGCGTCCCGAACGACGGCGTCCGCGACCTGCCCGACATCTCGCTGTTCGCCGCCAACGGCTTCTGGAACCATTTCTATCTCTACTGCATGTCCGACGCCAACGAAGGCGGCGTGCCCTGCAACTATACGGTCGCCAACGATTTCCTCGGCTCGGCGGCCGGCGGCACCTCGTTCGCGGCACCCGACTTCGCCGGAATCGCCGCTCTGATTGCTCAATACAAGGGTCTTCGGGTCGGCAACGTCGCCCCGCGCCTGTACCAGATCGCGCAGTTGCAGTTCTCCAATCCGACCCTCGTCAAGAGCTGCAACGCCAGCAACGGCAACGCCATCTCCCGTGCCTGTGTGTTCAACGACGTGACCAAGGGCGACATTTCGGTCGCCTGCAAGACCGGCTCGCCGAACTGCTTCACCAACGCCAACTCGACCCACGGACTAGGCGTCCTCTCCAGCACGACGTCGAAACTGACACCCGCCTTCCCGGCGACCCAGGGCTATGACCTCGCCACCGGCCTGGGCACCGTCAACGTGACCAACCTGCTCGAGAACTACTGACGGGCGAGGAGGCGGAGCATCCGCTCCGCCTCCAAATCCCTCCTGCCGCCAACTTCATCCGGGCGGGTTGTCTAAAAACCCGTCTCGTGTTGCCCTGCGCGATTATCGAAAAGCCGGCTCTTTCAAGAAGTCGGACGCATGGAGGGCTGATGTCACGTTGGTTCCGCTGTCGTTCCCTCGTGGGACTTGCATTCGCGGCGTCGCTCCAGGCCGGCGCTGCCCGAGCCGAGATCCTGTCCATTGCCTGCGGCTCGATCGGCGACGAACAGAAGCTCTGCCGGGACCTCACCGCGGAATGGGGCCACCGCACCGGCAACACCGTCAAGGTGATCGCCATGCCGCCGTCAGACAGCGACCGGCTCGCCCTCTACCGGCAGATGATGGGCGCGCAATCCGCCGACATCGACCTCTTCGAGATCGACACCATCTGGCCGGGCATCCTCGGCAGCAATTTCATCGACCTCCATCCCTACACCAACGGCGAGGAGCGCGACGACTTCCCCTCCACCATCGCCAACGACACCCAGAACGGCCATCTTCTCGCCCTGCCACTCTACGTCGACGCCGGCGTCCTGTTCTACCGCAAGGACCTCCTCGACAAATACCACCAGCCGGTGCCCCAGACCTGGGCCGACCTCACCGCCACCGCCAAGAAGATCGAGGATGCCGAACGCGGCGCCGGTCATGCCGGCCTCTGGGGCTACGTCTTCCAGGGCAAGGCCTACGAGGGCCTGACCTGCAACGCCCTCGAATGGGTCTCGAGCCACGGCGGCGGCACCTTCGTCGACGCGTCGGGCAAGATCACCGCCGACAATCCTGCCGCCGCCACCGCGCTCGATCAGGCTGCCGGCTGGATCAAGACCATCGCCCCCGAGGGGGTGCTGAACTATTCCGAGGAGGAGTCCCGCGGCGTCTTCCAGTCCGGTAACGCCGTGTTCATGCGCAACTGGCCCTACGCGCTGCCGCTCGCCGAAAGCGCCGACAGCCCGGTTCGCGGCAAGGTCGGAGTCGCCCCGCTGCCGCAGGGATCCGGCGTCGGCGCCCGCCACGCCTCGGCACTCGGCGGCTGGCAGATCGCGGTCAGCAAATACTCCCGCCACCAGAAGCTTGCCGCCGAACTGGCGGTCTTCCTCGCGAGCAAGCCCTCCGTGAAGCGCTGGGCCGTCGAGGGCGGCTACACGCCCGCGATCCCCTCCCTCTACGATGATCCGGACGTCAAGCGCGCCAACCCGACCTTCGCCCAGTTGCTGCCGATCTTCCAGAGCGCCGTGGCGCGTCCGTCCGCCGTCACCGGCACCAAATACGACGCCGTCAGCAACGCCGTCTGGAACGCCGTCTACCAGGTCCTGTCCGGCGACGCGCATGCCGCCGAAGCGCTGTCCAGCCTCGCCCGCCAGCTTCACCGCGTGGAGCGCAGCGGCTGGTAGGCACCGCCGGCTCCTCGATGTCGTCGCGCGAACGAACGCTTGCCGGAACGCGGGTTCGTTCCGCCTGGCTGTTCCTCGCGCCGTCGCTTGCCACCATGGCGCTCGTCGCCGCCTGGCCGCTCGCCCGGACCCTCTGGTTCAGCTTCACCGATGCCGACATGAAGGACCTGTCGGCCGCCAAGCTCATCGGCCTGGGCAACTATGTCGGCGATTACGGCGTGCTGAACGATCCCGACTGGTGGCGCGCGGTTCGCAACACGCTCGGTTTCACCCTCGTCTCGGTCTCGATCGAAACCGTCTTCGGCACCATGACGGCCCTGGTGCTGAACGCGAAATTCCCGGGACGCGCCTTCGTCCGCGCCGCCGTGCTCATCCCTTGGGCGATCCCCACCGTCGTTTCGGCCAAGATGTGGGGCTGGATGCTCAACGACCAGTTCGGCCTCGTCAACCACATCCTGGTCCGTCTCGGCCTCGTCGCCCACCCGATCGCCTGGACCGCCAACCCCAACCTTGCACTCCTGACCGTCGTGATCGTCGATGTCTGGAAAACGACACCGTTCATGGCGCTGCTGATCCTCGCCGGGCTGCAGACACTGCCGACCGACTGCTACGAGGCCGCCCGCGTCGACGGCATCCATCCGGTCCGGGTCTTCTTCCGCGTCACCCTGCCGCTGATCCGCCAGGCGCTCATGGTCGCGGTGATCTTCCGCGGCCTCGACGCGCTGCGCGTCTTCGACCTGGTCTACATCCTGACGTCGAACAGCAACCGAACCATGACGATGTCGGTCTATGCCCGCGATCAGCTGGTGGGCGTCGGCCAGATCGGCTACGGCTCGGCCGCCAGCACCATCCTGTTCCTGATGGTGGGTCTGTGCGCTTTCGCCACCATCAAGCTCGGCCGCGTCCGTCTCGGCGACCAGCTCCGATGATCCGCATCAGACGCATCGCGAAGCGAACCGGCTTCGCAGTCCTCGTCGCCATCATCGTGCTCTACTCGGTCTTTCCGTTCTATTACGCGATCATCTCGTCAATGAAGGTCGGCTCCGAACTGTTCGACCCCGGGCTGCTGCCGCCGCATTGGCGCCTCGCCAACTACGCGACCATCCTGACCAACGGCGAATTCCTGCGCGACATCGCCAATTCCGTCTTCGTCGCCTGCGCCGTCGTCGCCGTGTCGCTGCTGCTCGGCGTCACCGCCGCCTACGCGCTCGGCCGCATCCGCTTCCGCGGTCGCCGCCTGCTCCTGCTCAGCATCCTCGGCGTCTCGATGTTTCCCCAGGTCGCCGTCCTGTCCGGACTGTTCGAGCTGATCCGCGTCCTCGGCGTCTACAACACCGTCTGGGGCCTGATCCTCGCCTACATGCTCTTCACCCTGCCGTTCACGGTGTGGGTGCTCACCACCTTCATGCGCGAGCTGCCGCAGGAGCTCGAGGAGGCGGCCATCGTCGAAGGCGCGTCGTCCTGGACCATCGTCACCCGGATCTTCCTGCCCCTCCTGTGGCCCGCCCTGGTGACGACCGGCCTGCTCGCCTTCATGGGTGCCTGGAACGAGTTCCTCTATGCGCTCACCTTCACCATCAGCCCGGAACGCCGCACCGTCCCGGTCGCGATCGCCATGCTCACCGGGTCCAGCCGGTTCGAACTTCCCTGGGGCCCGATCATGGCCGCCTCCGTGCTCGTCACCGTTCCCGTCGTGGGGCTGGTGATGATCTTCCAGCGCCGGATCGTTTCCGGACTGACCGCTGGTGCCGTAAAGGGATAAGCACTGGGGCCGATTGGCCCCAGACCCCATTCATAAAGGGCAAGACAACTTATGGCCGATATCCGCCTTCAAGGCGTGAGCAAGCGTTTTGGCCATCATGCCGTGCTCGACCGCGTCGATCTCGACATCGCCGACGGCGAGTTCTGCGTCTTCGTCGGTCCTTCGGGCTGCGGCAAGTCGACACTGCTTCGCCTCGTCGCCGGCCTCGAGGAAGTCTCCACCGGCGAGATCCACATCGGCGGCAAGCGCGTCACCCAACTGCCGCCCGCCAAACGGGGCGTCGCGATGGTGTTCCAGTCCTATGCCCTCTATCCGCACATGACGGTCTACCAGAACATGGCCTTCGGCCTCACGCTCGGCAAAACCGATCGTACCGACATCGACACCCGCGTCCGCCGCGCGGCCGACATCCTGCACATCGGCGCGCTGCTCGACCGACGGCCGCGCGACCTCTCCGGCGGACAGCGCCAGCGGGTCGCCATCGGACGCGCGATCGTCCGCAAGCCAGGTGTGTTCCTGTTCGACGAGCCGCTCTCGAACCTCGATGCGGCCCTGCGCGTGCAGACCCGAATCGAAATCGCCAAGCTGCATGCGAGCATCGAGGCGAGCATGATCTACGTCACCCACGATCAGGTCGAGGCGATGACGCTCGCCGACAAGATCGTCCTCCTCAACGCCGGCCCATCGGTCGAGCGTGATGGCTCGGTCGCCCAGATCGGGCCACCGATGGACCTATACCACAAGCCCGCCAACCTGTTCGTGGCCGGCTTCATCGGCTCGCCCCGGATGAACCTGCTGACCGGCAAGATCGCCAGCGCCAGCCGCGACCATGCCGAGCTACGGCTTCCCGACGGGACTCGCGCCGTCGCCCGCGTCGACGCTCATCTCGCCAACCCAGGCGACCGCGCGATCCTCGGCATACGCCCGGAGCATGTTCGTCCGGGCGGCGAGCCGGATCGCGCCGGCGTGATCACCCTGACGGCGAGCCACGTCGAGCATATCGGCGAGTCCTCCTATCTCTATCTCGAGGGTGCGGCGCTGGGCTGCAGCGGCGAGGATGCGCTGCTCACGGTGCGCGAGGACGGCGATACCGCCTCGCGTTCGGGCGATCGCCTTTCCGTCACGCTGCCCGAGGAGCACTGCCATCTGTTCGGCTCCGACGGACAGGCCTTTGCACGTCTCGCGTGACCAGTGCGTCACCGCGGTGGCGTCACCAGTTCCCGCGCCATCACCGCCTCCTCTTCGACGATCCGGTCGCGTCCCTCGGTCTTCGCGCAATAGAGTGCCCGGTCGGCGCGGCCGATCAGCGACTTCCAGGTGTCGTGTCGCCTCGCATGGGCCACACCCACGCTGCATGTGACCGCAAGAAAATCGTCCTCGACGGCAAATTCCTCGGCACACATCGCGCGGGCGAACTCCCGCATGCGTTCGGCGCCTGACGGCCGCGCATCGCGGATCACGATGAGGATTTCCTCGCCACCATAGCGTCCCGCCTCCTCCCCGGCTCGCAGCGAAGCCGCCAGACGCCGCCCCGTCTCGCTCAGGATGTCGTCCCCGACCAGATGGCCGAAACGATCGTTGATGCACTTGAAATGGTCGATGTCGACCAATCCGACCGTCAGCGTCACATCCGAGGCGAGCGCCGCCACCAGACGTCGCTGGATTTCGCCCCGTGTCAGCAAGGCCGTCAGGCTATCCCGCGTGGCCTGGACGAGAAGTGCGGCCTGTGCCGCCTGCAGCTCCTGCGTCCGATGCTCCACTTCCTGCTGCAGCCTCAATCGCTGCGCGAGCAGGTAGCGGTAGCGTAGATGCCAGATGCCGGTGATCAGCGCGAAGACCATCAGGCCATACAGGGCCTGCATCGGCCAATAGAAAAACCAGGGCGGCCGCATCCGCAGGATGATCGACACGGGTTCCGAAGTCTGCCGGGTCAGTGGATCGTAGGCCACGACGCGGAACCGGTGACGCCCGAAGGGCAGCGCCGGATAGCGCGCTTCGCCCCGCTGCGTATCGGCCCAGGATCTGTCGACGCCATCCAGGTGATAGCGGAACCGCACCTCGGTGCGCACGTCGAGCGCACCGAAATGCAGCACCAGCGGATCACGCGAGAACGGCATCGCACGATCGACGAACAAGCGATTCCCGACAGTCACCGACGAGACCACCGGATGAAACACCTGCGGACGGAACAGCGCCGCCGGATCGAGCAGATGCGAGACACCCTGGCTGCTGCCGATCCAGATCGATCCGTCATCGTCCTCGAACAGGCTGTCCTGGTTCAGGTCGTTCCAGATCAGGCCACCGCTCATCCGGACGCCCAGCCATCGTCTTCCGTCGAACACCGACAGGCCGTTGTCGGTGCCAGCCCAGACCCAGCCACGATGATCGACGAGCACGGAATAGACGGTCGACGACAGCGTATCCGGCGGCCCGACCAGGACCTTGCCGGCAACGCGGTCGCCGGAGAGCATGACGTGGTAGAGCCCGGCGCCCGGGCCGCCCACCCACAGCGATCCGTCCTGGCCGAGCGCGATCGACAGGGCGACGAAACCGGGGCTTCCCCAATCGCGCATCACGACCGTTTCGGAACCGTCAGGATGGCGGTGGATCAGGTTGCCGCGGCGAAGCAGCCACAGGCTCCCGTCGGAGGCGCCGACGCCGCCGGTCAGGGCTGCCGTCGAATGGCCTGCGCGCACCGGCGCCTGTTCGGGCGCATCGCTGTCCGCCACGAACAGGCCGCCCTCGGTGACGAACCACAGACGATGCAAGCTGCGCAGGATCTGGTTGACCGGCGGCAGCTCGAAGCGGTGCTCGCTTCCGGTCCGCGTGTCGATGCGCGCCACGCCTCGCGTATCGAGTGAACGCCACAGGTCCCCGGATGCGTCGATGGCGACGCCGAAGCTCCGCGGACCCAGATGACGCTTGATGACATGTCCGGCGTCGCCGTCGAGTGCGTCCACGCCATTGTCGGTCGCCACCCACAACGGTCCATGCGGCGCGCGCGCGAGCTGCCACACATCGTTGCTCGACAGACCGTCCTGATGGTCCCAGTTCTCCCAGATCCGATAGCCCGATGTCCTGAGGACACCCTTGCCTCGTCCCGCCACCCATAGATTCCCATCGTGATCGAACAGGATTCCCACTAGCGGCAGGTGCTGCAGCCCGTTGGTATCGTTGATGGTCCGCCACCCGGATCGTTCTCGAACGATCAATCCAGTCGCCGATTGCGTCAGCGGCTCACCGTGAGGTGTCAGGGCCAGAAGCACGTTCTGTGGCGCTGTTCCATCGCCCTCGTCCTGCCTTGGGAGCTGCTCGGAGGCGATGGTGCCGCGGGACACGTCGAGCACGGCGAGCAGGGAGGAGGACCGGGCCAGGATCAGGCCATGTCCATCGGGCAGGATCGCCGTCCAATGGACCGACGGCAGGCCGTCCCTCGGCCCGAAGCAGCGCCTCGATGAGCGCGTGATCTGGCAGAGGCGTCCGTCCTCCAGACCAAGCCAGAGTGCCGAACCTTCTCCCGAGACGGACAGCGCACGCCCGCCGGCGTCCCGCGGCTGATCGAACAGGCCGGCCAAGCTCCGGATGACGGGCGCCCCCCTGCCATCCCCCGGATCGAGGAAGGCAAGCCTGCCCTCCTCGATCAACACGGCGCCGTCTGCCCACGACGCAAGCTGTCCGTCCTTGAGGTTGAACAGCGGCCCGATCCGGGAAACAGCCGAGCGGAACGACAGCCCGGCAGGGGATCGGGAGAGACTCAGGGACCCGTCAGAGACGAAGATCTGGCTCGCGTAACGCAGGACGATCTTGCCGGCTCGAGTTACCGTCAGATCTTCGACAACACCACCCTCCGGCAACCCCTGCTGCGGTCCGAGATTGATGAAGCGTTGCCCGTCAAAGATGAACAGGCCGTGCTCCGTGCATGTCAGGATGTAGCCGGAACGATCCTGGTGCAGACAGCTCAATCCGAGGTTTGTCAGGCCGTCGCTTTGCGCGAGCAACCTGAACGGCAGTTGCTGCGCGATCGCCGTGGATGACCAGGCCACGCAAAGTAACGTGACCAGGCGGACGCAGGGGATGCGCGTCCGCCTCTTCAGATCATGCGAAGGTGCCTGCCTGCTCATCCGCCGCATCACGCAAGTCCGTATTTCCGCCAATATGCGGGGACCAGGTGTCGTTACGCAATCAACAACATCTTGGCGAATCGCGTGCCGTGTTCATCGAGCGGGAGACGAGCGATCATGGTCACCCGCCTCCCACCGGACCTGCTCGACGCCTAGAGCAACCCCAGCCTAACTGGAACGCCCTGCGTTCCTGTCAGGCTGGGGTAAGTTGCTCTACCTCATATGTTTCTAGAGCACGATCTTCAGGCTGGCCGATTCCGGTCAGCCTGAACGTGCTCTAGAGCGTGCCGGTCGCGCCGGAGCCTGAACGTGCTCTAGAGCGTGCCGGTCGCGCCGGAAGACCTCGACGGCCATTTATGCATGTCGTCCGCCGACTGGCCGCGGTCGCCTTCCATGGCAACCATGGTTCTCGCCGCCGGCCATTTGTGCATGTCGTCGGTGGCCTTGCGCGCATGTGCCGTCGCCGCCGTCGCGGCGCTGGCGGAGAGGGTGACAACCGCGGCCATGCGCAGGATGTTGCGCAAGCCGAGGCGGTGCTCGCTCGAACCGTTAATGGGCATGTGTATATCCTTCCAGGGAAATTGACCGTCGCGCGCGGAGCGCACCATCTATACCTACAAATTCATTCAATACTTGCAACAGTTGCGATGAATTTTCACGTATCAATAACATTATCGTTAACATGGGCTGACAGTCCGGACCGCCATCCAAGCACCACCGAAACTCTCACAGGAGCGGAACGAACCAGGATGCCGCCGCCCTCGTTCGATCTCCCATGATGCCAGACGAAGGATGACGCGATTGCCACATCGATCGGTCTGCCGGGCCGCCGGTCTCGCGGCCACTCTCGCCGTCGCCGCGTGCGCCACCCCGCAGGAATTGGTGGCCGACAAGGAAGACAGCCTGGCCGCCGCCGGCTTCGTCGTCCGGCCGGCCAACACGCCCGACCGGCAGGCGATGCTCAACCGCCTGCCGCCGCACCACTTCGTCCAGCGCGTCAAGAGCGACACCGTCACCTACATCTACGCCGATCCCCTGGTGTGCGACTGTCTCTATGTCGGTTCGCAGGACGCCTACAGCCGCTATCAGCAACATCTGCAGCAGCAGCGCCTGGCCGACGAGCAGGAGACTACGGCTCGGCTTTATGCCGATCCGGCCTGGAACTGGGGTGCCTGGGGCCCATACGGCGGCTACGGGGGCTTCGGCCCCGGCTTCGGCTTCGGCACCGGTCCCGGCTGGTAACCTCGATCGGCGAACCGCATGAGTGTCCCCGACCGGGCCCTGCTTGCGCGCTGGCACGAATTGACCCGCAAGACGTTGCCGGCCATGGCACCAGGCCACGGCTGGCCGATCCGCGCCGACCACTGTTTCATGCGCGTCTGCCTCGACGCCGCGATCGGTGCACGCTGGGACACGAGGATCGACCGGCCGGCGATCCGTCACCTCACCGTGGCACAGCTCGCCCAGGCGGTCGGCATCGCCGAATGCATCGCTGCCGAGCCGTCCTTGCTGCCGGCCCTGAACCGGCAAAGCCTGGCGTATCGCCGCCGGCAAACGTCCTCGGCGCCGTCACGTCCCTAGAATGGCAGGCGCGGGGCGCGTCGTCTCGCGGGCGACGCTGCCGAACAGCGGCGTCCCGAACTGCGGCGGCACACGGCGCAGATCATCCTTCGTCAGCATGATCGTTCCGTGGAAACCGGCCGGCAACGTGGCGAGCTTCATCCTCGCCGCCTCGTTGATCAGCGTCCGGAAACGATCGAACGAGCGCTGGCGCAGGGCCCGCGTCGACGGCGTCGCCAGGCTCGAGACCGCGTCCAGCGCCGCGTCCATGACGCCGACCCGCACGCGGCTGACACCGTTCCGCACCTCGAACGTCAACCCGTCGGTCTCGGCGCCACTCACCCGCTAATCGTCCATCTCGCCGTGCGAACCCGCCATCCAATCCGACACCACGGCCTCTGTCGTGATCATCAGCCCCGCGATCGACGCCGCGTTCTGCAGGGCCACCCGCACGACTTTCGTGGGATCGATGATCCCCGCGGCCACAAGGTCGGTGTACGTGCCCGTCTGCGCATCGAAGCCGAAGCCGTAGGTCTCGTTCTCCAGCACCTTGCCCGCGATCACGGCGCCGTCCTCGCCCGCGTTCTCGGCAATCTGGCGCAGCGGCGCCAGCACGGCGCGGCGGACGATGTCGATCCCGAATTTCTGCTCGGCGTTCAGCGGCACTAGGCGAGCCAGGACGTGCGAGGCGCGCGCGAGTGCCACACCGCCGCCCGGCACGATGCCCTCTTCCACCGCGGCGCGCGTCGCGTGCACCGCGTCGTCGACCCGGTCCTTGCGCTCCTTGACCTCCGTCTCGCTCGCGCCGCCCACGCGGATGACCGCGATGCCGCCCGCGAGTTTCGCCAGGCGCTCCTGCAGCTTCTCGCGGTCGTAGTCCGAATTGGTCTCCTCGACCTGCATCCTGATCTGCGCGCAGCGTGACTTGATCCCGTCCGCCGGACCCGCGCCATCCACGATGGTCGTGGTCTCGCGCTCGATCAGCACCCGCTTGGCCCGGCCCAGCATGTCGAGCGTGACGTCCTCGAGCTTCGTGCCGAGATCCTCCGAGATCACCTGGCCGCCGGTCACCACCGCAATATCATCGAGCATGGCGCGCCTCCGGTCACCGAACCCGGGCGCCTTCACCGCCGCCACCTTCAAGCCGCCGCGCAGCTTGTTGACAACCAGCGTCGCCAGCGCCTCGCCCTCCACATCCTCCGCCACGATCAGCAGCGGCGCGCCGGACTTCGCCACGCTCTCGAGCAGCGGAAGCAGGGCCTGCAGGCCCGACAATTTCTTCTCGTGGATCAGGACGTATGGATCGGCCAGCTCGACCCGCATCTTCTCGGTGTCGGTCACGAAATACGGGCTCAGGTAGCCGCGGTCGAACTGCAGCCCATCGACCGTCTCGAGCTCGGTCGCCATCGACTTTGCTTCCTCGACCGTGATTACGCCCTCGCGGCCAACCCGCTGCATCGCCTGGGCGATCATCCGGCCGATCGCGGCCTCGCCGTTGGCGCTGATCGTGCCGACCTGTGCCGTCTCCTCTTCCGTCGAGATCGGCTTGGAACGAGCCTCGAGTTCCTCGACGAGAGCGGCGACCGCCTTGTCGATCCCGCGCCGCAGCTCCATCGGCGCGAGGCCGGCCGCCACCCCCTTGTCGCCCTCGCGCAGGAGGCTCTGGGCGAGCACGATGGCCGTCGTGGTGCCGTCGCCCGCCAGGTCGTTGGTCTTGGTCGCCACCTCGCGCACGAGCTGCGCGCCCATGTTGGCGTGCTTGTCCGACAGCTCGACCTCTTTCGCCACCGCGACGCCGTCCTTGGTGATCCGCGGCGATCCATAGCTCTTGTCGATCAGCACATTGCGACCTTTCGGTCCCAGCGTGACCTTCACCGCGTCGGCGAGCATGTCGACACCCCGCATCATGCGGTCACGCGCGTCCACGCCGAACCTGACGTCCTTGGCACCCATGATGATGGTCTTTCCTGGTCGGAGCGGGCGCCGCTCCCGAACGCGGCCAGAGCCGGCCGTCCTGAAACGGTCGATCAAAAGTATCGAGAAAAATATTACTTCAGAAGATTGGACGCGGCCTGTTCCAATACAACCCTCAGCCGGGCCGCGCCGAAAGCCGATGCCGGAACGACAGCGCCTCCGCCACATGCTCCCGCCGCACGGTCGCCACGCAGGCGAGATCGGCAACCGTTCGCGCCACCCGCAGGAGGCGCACGAAGCCGCGCGCCGACAGCCGCATCCGCTCCGACGCCTGCTCGGCGAGCGACCGCGCCTCCCTCTCCAGCGCGATCTCCTCCGGCACCGCCTGCGCATTGCGCACGCCCGGACCGCGCTCCCGTTGTCTTGCGCGCGCGTCTGCCACGCGCGCCGCGACGCGCGCCGAGCCCTCGCCCATCGCCACCCGCGACAATTCGGCAGGCGGCACCGGTTCGACATGCACCACGATGTCGATCCGGTCGAGCAGCGGCCCGCTCAACCGCGACAAATACTCCTCGCCGCACACCGGTGCCCGCCGGCACTCCCGCGCGGCATCACCGAGATAGCCGCACCGGCAGGGATTCATCGCGGTCACCAACTGGAACCGGGCCGGATAGGTGATGTGGGCCGAAGCGCGCGCGATCGTCGTCCGCCCGGCCTCGATCGGCTGCCTGAGCGCCTCCAGCGACTGACGGGGGAATTCGGGCAGTTCGTCGAGGAACAGGACACCCCGATGCGCCAGGCTGACCTCGCCCGGCCGCGCCTTGCCGCCGCCGCCCGCGATCGCGGCCGCACTCGCCGAATGGTGCGGCTCGCGGAACGGCGGCCGCGTCACCAGCCGTCCCTCGCGCAGCATGCCGGCGACCGAGTGGATACGGCTGACCTCGAGCGCCTCCTCGGCTTCCAGGTCAGGCAACAGCCCCGGGAGCCGCGCCGCCAGCATCGACTTCCCGGCCCCGGGCGGCCCGACCAGCATCAGATTGTGGCCGCCGGCAGCCGCGATCTCGATCGCACGCCGCGCCGTCTCCATGCCGCGCACGTCGGACAGGTCGAGGACCGCATCGGGGACGGCCTGCCGCGCCGGCTCCGGCGGGCTCAGCACCTGGTCGCCCTTGAAATGCGCGATCAGCGCCAGAAGGTCGGGTGCCGCCAGCACCTCGACCGGCCCTGCCCAGGCCGCCTCGCCACCCTGTGCCGCCGGACAGATCAGCCCGAGTTCCGCGCCACCCGCCCCGAGTGCGGCCGACAGCACGCCGACCACCGGCATCAGGCCGCCATCGAGCGACAACTCCCCGATCGCCGCATACCGCCCGATCACGTCCCGTGGCAGCACCTCCATCGCCGCCAGCACGCCGAGCGCGATCGGCAGGTCGAAATGCGCGCCCTCCTTCTGCAGGTCCGCCGGCGCCAGGTTGATCAGGATCCGTTTCGGCGGCAGCGACAGCCCCATCGCGTGCAGCGCCGCCCGCACCCGCTCGCGCGCCTCGCCCACCGCCTTGTCCGGCAATCCCACGACGAGAAACGCCGGCAGCCCGCCCGCGATCTGCACCTGCACCTCGACCGGAACCGCGTCGATGCCCACGAAGGCGAAACTATGGACCCGTGCGATGGTCATCGGAGGCAACCCGAGTGGTGTGCCTCCTCTTATCGGAACGCTACCGAAACATCCAGCTTGCATGCGCGATCGGCGGCGGGGAAGGCCAGTATGCCCATCCCGTCACCGATGACGGGATGTCTAGGCCGCCCGAAGCGCCCGATATTCCCGGCGCACGATCTCCATCAGCTCCTCGACCGACGTCGCCTGCGCCTGGTTCTCATAGGTCACCTTGCCGCGCTGCATCAGCATGATGCGGTCCGCGATGTCGAGCGTCTGCGCGTAGTTGTGCATGATCATCACGATCGACATGTCGCCCTCGGCCTTCAGCCGCATGATCAGGTCGATGATCAGCCCGGCCTCGCGCGCGCCCATCGCGGCCAGCGGCTCGTCGAGCAGCAGGATCCGCGCCTTCGAGTTCACCGCGCGCGCGATCGCGATCGCCTGGCGCTGGCCGCCGGAGAGCGCGCCCACTTCCAGATCGACCGATTGCACGTGCACGCCGATCTCGTCGAGGCACTCGGCGGCGCGCTTTCGCATCGCCCGGTTGTTCAGCAACCGGAACGGACCCGGATAGAGGATTTCCCGATTGAGAAACATGTTGTGGAAGATCGTCAGCGAGTTCGCCAGCGCGAGGTCCTGGTAGACGCACTCGATGCCTTGCGCCCGCGCCTCGTCGACCGACCGCAGCCTGGTCTCGCGGCCGTGCACGAACAGCTTCCCCGAAGTCTGCTGCTGATACCCGGTCAGGATCTTCATCAGTGTCGACTTGCCGGCGCCGTTGTCGCCCAGGATGCCGAGGATCTCGCCCTTCTTGACGTGCAGCGAGATGCCGTTCAGCGCCGAGACCGGCCCGAACTGCTTGGTGATGTCTTCCGTACGCAGGACCTCGCCGGTTTCGCTCATGCCTTCGCCCCCCGGCGCAGCCGCCCGATATGGATGTTGAACAGCATCGCAGCGAGGATCGCGCCGCCCAGGATCAGGTTGAACGTGAACGCGTTGATCCCGATCATCGTGAAGCCGTCATTGAGGATGCCCAGCACGGTCGCCCCGATCAGCGCGCCGATCACGGTGCCCGACCCGCCCGCGAGCGGCGTGCCGCCGATGACGCCGGCGGCCACCGCGAGGAACATGATGTTCGTGCCCCCCGCCGTCGGGTCGATCGACGTGATCCGGAACGCCTCGAGAATGCCCGTCAGCGCCGCCAGGCCGCCCACCAGGATGAAGTTGCCGATCTTGATCCGGCGCACCCCGATGCCCGCCTCGCTCGCCCCGATCGGGTTGGCGCCGGCGGCGATCGTGTGCAGACCCCACGTCGTGTTGCGCAGCAGCACGTGCATCACGGCCACCACCACCAGCGCCCAGATGAACTCCGAATAGCCGCCATTGCCCATGAACGCCGCGAACGCATGCGACGCCTCGATCGTCACCGGCGTGCCGTTCGAGATCGTCAGCGTGAACCCGTTCAGCAGGAACAGCGTGCCCAGCGTGGCCACGAACGACGGCACGTTCAGCAGCACCGTCAGGACGCCGTTCAGAAGCCCGACCAGCGCGCCGGCGGCGATGCCCAGCGGGATCGCGATCGGCAGCGGCACGCCCGCGTCATTGGCGAAATACATCACGAACGGGGCCAGCGCATAGACCATCCCGGCCGAGAGATCGATCTCGCCGCCGATCATCAGCATCACCTCGCCGCAGGCGATGATCGCCACCGGTGCGATGAATTGCGACAGGTTCTGCAAGCTTGCGCCGCTCATCAGGAACGCGTTGTTCGACACCTCGAAATAGATCGCGAGCAGGATCGCCACGAAAACGATGCTCGTCTCGCGCTTGCGGATCAGCCGGTCGATCATCGCGGGCTCTCCAGGCGGGGCGGCCGATGCCGCCCCGAAACGCACACCATCGTCATGGGTCCGGGAGGGGTCAGCCCGCGATCGCTCCCGACCGCTTCACCAGCTGCACCTTCGTGGCCGAGCCTTCGTAGCGTGTCTTGGTCGCGAGATACGGCGCCACGCTCTCCTTGGTGACGAACTTCAATCCGGTGTTGCACTCGGCGGGCCCGACCAGGCCACCCGACACCAGGTAGGTGAACATCTCCATGACCGTGTAGTAGCCCTGAAGGTAGGGCTGCTGGTCGATGGTGAAGTCCATCTGCCCCTGCTGGATCAGCTCCAGCGTCCGCGGCAGCAGGTCAAAGCCGCCGCCATGCACGCCCTTCGCGACCAGGCCGTTCTTCTGCAAGCACTCGGCGATACCTTGCGTCGTGCCGCCGTCGACCGCGAACATGCCCTTCACGTCCTGATGGCCGAGATAGTAGGCGTTGACCTTGCTGATCTCCTCGTTGACGGTCGCACCCGTCGCCACGACGTCGATCGTGTAGTTCTTGCCGCTCTTCTTGAGAACGTCCTGGGCGCCGTCGAGCCGCGGCTGGATGTTGTTCTGGCCCGGGGTTGCGATGAACAGCCCGACCCGCCCGCCATCGACCAGCGAGACGATCTTCTCGCCCATCAGCTCGCCGGCCTTTCGCAGATCCTGACCGATATAGGCGAGGCGCTTGTTGCCCGATCCGGGCGGCACGTCGGCGTTGTAGGCGAACACCGGGATGCCGGCGGCGAGCGCGCGCTCGGTCGGCTCGTTGAAGGCCTGGTTATCGACCAGGCAGACGGCGATCGCATCCGCCTTCGAGGCGATCGCGGAATTCATCGCGCTCACCATCTCGGCCGAGATGCTGTTCGTCGAGCCGGTCCACTGGGCGGTGCAGCCGAGCAGCGAGCAGGCGTCGCGCATGCCGTACTGCGTGGCGGTGAAGAACGGGTTCGTCGTCACGTGGTTGACGAAGACGAACTTGTACTTCGGATGATCGGGCGTCAGCCCGGCGGCACGCGCCGGCGCGGCAGCACCCGCCGCCGCCAGCAGCGTCGAGCCGATGGCCGCCGTCCGCAGCATTGAGCGGCGGCCAAGGCCTGCGTCCGCTTCATCGGGTTCGTTCGGGTTCGACATGAAATCCTCCAGCTGCCGCCTTGCCGGCGGTCATCGATGAATGCAGGGACGCGGGCCTCTTAACTCAGCCAAATCGCCCTGTTCCGGTCGTGCCGGAAGCTGACTTTCGCCCGGTTGCCTGTCAAGCGGCGCCGACGGCCCGGACGCCGAATCGCGCGCGGCCGTGTCCCCGGACCCATTGCACGGTCACTGTTCGACCCGATCGGCGGCGATCGCCCGCAACACCTGCTCGAACGAAGCGGCGGAGACGCGGCTCTCGCCCCGGAACGGCTGGCTCAGCACGATGACCAGCACCACCACCAGCGCGCCAGATGCCGCCAGCGTCGCCGACATCACCAGGTGCATCCGCGCACTCGGCGCCGCCACGAACGACCCCGCGGCCACCGTCAGCGCGCCGCCGAGCAGCATCACCACCCAGACGATCGGGGGCACGCTGCTTCCCGCCGCGAGCTGGCGCACCGCGCGGGCATCCTCGAGGTGCGCCAGCGCCCCCAGCAGGGCCGCATGGTCGTCGATCTGGCCGGAGCCATCCGGGCGATATGCCCTGGCGATCGCATCGAGCCGGTGCAGCGGCTGTGCGCCGAAACCCTCGACATGGCCGCTCGCCTGCGCCGGCCACTCGCGGTCGATCACCTCGCGCAGATAGGCGGTCAAGGCGTCGAGGAGGGCCGTGCGCGACGGCTCGGCCAGACCGGCGGACGCCTCAGCCACCTCGCGCGCCGCTGCCGCCTCGCTGGCAGCCGCCACCCGCGCGCTCATGAAACCCTCGAACGTCAGCATCACCACGAACGCGAGCAGCACCGCGAACGTCACGCCGATCACCGAGAACATCGCCGCGGCGACATCGTTGTTCTGACGCCGGGCCTCGATCGGAAAGGCGCGGCGTGCGACGAGCTCCACGATCACCGCGCCCGAGATCGACAACCCCACCACCAGCAGGCTCACCGCCCAGATCGGAAACTGATAGACCATGTCGAGATGCATCATCCCGCGGCTCATACGCGATGGCAGGTGCGGGCTCCATCCGTGATGCCCTCGGCTTGCCACGATCGCGCGACAAGACGCACGCTTGCGAGGTAACCGGTGCGGAGCCGTCCATGTATTGGCGCTGTCCCAAGCCGGACCGGGAGGAGGCTGCGATGACGGAGCACGGCGGGTCCGGGGCTGCCAGCCCCGGCATGCGGGGCAGAGCCCCGTCCTGATGTCCGGCTGCGCCATAGCCGTCATGGCCAAGGCTCCGCGCCCCGGCCATTCGAAAACCCGGCTCGTCCCGCCGCTCACCTTCGAGCAGGCCGCCGCGATGAGTGCGGCCTTCCTGCGCGACACCACCGCCAACATCCTCGAGGCCGCGCGCCGTATCCCGATCTCGCCCTACGTCGCCTATGCCCCCGCGGGCCTCGAGACGATCCTGATCGAGCACGTCGCCCCCGGCACCGGCCTCGTCCTCGCCGACGGCTCGATCGACGCCCCGTCCGGCGTGCAGGGCTTCGGCATCTGCCTGCTGCACGCGATCCGCACCCTGTTCGACGCCGGCCACGCCTCCGCCTGCGTGCTGAATTCCGACGGCCCGACCTTGCCCACCGCGTGCCTCGTCAGGACCGCCGAGCTGCTCTCGGCCGACGGCGACCGCGCCGTGCTCGGGCCGGCCGAGGATGGCGGCTACTACCTGCTGGGCATGAAGCGCGAGCACGCGCACCTGTTCACGGACATCGAATGGAGCACGGCCGGGGTTGAGGAAGCCACCCGCGCGCGCGCCGCCTCGGTCGGTCTGGAGCTCGCCATCCTGCCCGCCTGGTACGACGTCGACGATGCCGCCTCGCTCGCCCGTCTGCTCGAGGAGCTCGACGAGCCCGGCGACGGCTTCGCAGCACCCGCGACACGGGCATGCATCGGCCGTCTCGGCCTGCGTCGCACCGCTTGAAACAACTCCTGTTCGCGGTCCTCGGCCTGTTCCTGATCGCGGCGACCGCGCTGGGGCTGACACTCCACGTGCACCAGGGACCGCAGGCGGGCACCGAACGCCACGTCACCCTGTTCGTGGCGATCCTCGCCGCCGCCGCCGCCGCCTACCTCGCCGCCTGCCGCCTGGTCACCGGGCCCGACGCACCGCGCGCGCTGTGGTGGGTGCTTCTCGTCGCGATCGCCATGCGCGCACTCGTGCTCTTGGCACCCCCGTTCCTCTCGAGCGATCTCTACCGTTACGTCTGGGACGGCCGCGTCCAGCAGGCCGGCATCAACCCCTATCGCTACATTCCCGCCGACCCGGCCCTCCGCTTCCTGCGCGACGAGACGATCTATCCGCGGGTGAACCGGCGCGACTATGCGCCCACCATCTATCCGCCGACGGCGCAGCTCGTCTTCCGCGCCATCGCCGCGATCAGCCAGACCGGTCTCGCGGTCCGCGTCACCACCATCCTGTTCGAGGCGCTCGCCATCGCCTGCCTGCTGCTGCTGCTCAAGCACGCTGGCCTGCCCGCGACCCGCGCGCTGGTCTATGCGTGGAACCCGCTCGCGGTCTGGAGCTTCGCGGGCAACGGCCACGTCGACGCGCTCGCCGCCGGCCTGATCCCGCTCGCCCTCGTCTTCCGGTCCGGCCGCCGCGACATCCTGACCGGCATCGGGCTGGGCGCCGCAATCCTGGTGAAATTCCTGCCCGTCGCGATCGCGCCCGCCCTGTGGCGCCGGCCTCGCCTCGCGATGCCGCTCGCGTGCGCGGCCAGCATCGTAAGCCTCTACGCGATCTATGCCGGCGCGGGCGCCCACCTGTTTGGCTTCCTCCGCGCCTACGGCCACGAGGAGGGGCTCGACGCGGGCAGCGGCATCTGGCTTCTCGCCGGCCTCGGCGACCTCGTGACCCTGCCGCGCGCGGCAGGCCCGGTCTATCTCCTCGCCGTCGCCCTGCTGCTCGCCGTCCTCGCCGCTCGGGTCGCGTCCCACCCTCCCGATCGGAGCATCGTCGCCGTCGCGCGCGACGCCGGTCTGCTCGCGGGGGCGATGATGGTCCTCATCAGCCCCCACTACACCTGGTATTTTCCGTTCCTGGCGACGCTCGCCACCATCGCCACATCATGGGCGCTTACCTGGCTGTCGGTCGCACCGCTGCTGCTGACGCTCGATCCGCTGCACGAATTCTTCGTTTGGCCATCATTGGTCTATATCCCAACGCTCGCGCTTGCCGTCGTCGACCATCGAAATCGGAGACCACGCTGATGTCCGCCACCATCGCCGACCCGCGCCGCTATTTCGAGGCGGTGGCCGACCGCCCGATCGACGCCGCACCGCCCGTCTGCCTCTATCTCGAGGTCACCAACCGCTGCAACCTGTTGTGCGAGACCTGTCCACGCACCTTCGAGGATCTTGAACCGCCGGCCGACATGAGCTGGGAGCTGTTCACCCGTATCGTCGATCAGGTCCCGACCGCCGCGCGCGCCGTCCTGCACGGCGTCGGCGAGCCGATGCTGGTCCGCTCCCTGCCGCGCATGATCCGCTACCTCAAGGAGCGGAACATCTACGTGCTCTTCAACACCAACGGCACGCTGCTCAACCCGCGCAAGTTTCCCGACCTGATCGAGACCGGCCTCGACGAGATTCGCGTCTCCCTCGATGCCGCCGACGCCGTCACCTACAAGCAGGTGCGCGGCAAGGATTTCTTCCACCGCATCGTCCGCGACGTCCGCGCGCTCACGACCTATCAGCGCGAGCATGGATTGGCCAACCCGCGCGTCTCGATCTGGCTCACCGGCTTGAAGGAGACCGTCCAGTCCCTTCCGGAGTTCGTCCGTCTCGCCGCCGACATGGGCGTGCGCGAGGTCCATCTGCAGCGCCTGGTCTTCGACGATGCGGGCTTCGGCATGGCACGCGCCGAGAGCTCGCTCTTCGAGCAGACCCGGGCCGAGGAGCAGGCCGCGATCGAGGCCGCCCAGTCCCTCGGCCGTGACCTCGGCATCATCCTCGACGCCTCGGGCGCCACCGAGCCGGGCCTGAGCCTGCGCCGCGAGGACACCGCGCAGCCCTGGTCCACGTGCCGGCGCCCCTGGTCGCTGATGTATTTCACCGCGCACGGCCGCGCGCTGCCCTGCTGCATCGCGCCATTCTCGGCGCGCGGCTACGAGAACTACACGCTGGGCGATGCGACCCAGCAGGATCTGCGCGACATCTGGAACGGTCCCGCCTACCAGGACTTCCGCCAATCGCTGCTGAGCGACACGCCACCAAAGCCCTGCCAGAATTGCGGCCTGCGTTGGAGCCTCTGAACGGCGCGAGCCCACGCACCGTCGCGGTCATCCCGACCTTCAACGAGCAGGGCGCGATCGGGCCCACCGTCGCGAAACTGCCCCGCTCGATCCACACCATCCTCGTCGTCGACGGCGGCAGCGCCGACGCGACCACGTCCGAGGCACGCGAGGCCGGTGCCGTCGTCATCGACGAAGGCAGACGCGGCTACGGCCGCGCCTGCCTGACCGGTGCCACGCAGGCCGGCGCGCTCGGCGCGGACATCGTCCTCTTCCTCGACGGCGACGGCAGCGACGCGGGCGAACTCGCCGAGAGGCTGATCGCGCCGATCCGCGACGGACGTGCCGACTTCACGCTCGCGCACCGCAGCAGGGCAGGGCGCGTGCCCGGCAGCATGGGCGTGCACCAGGTGGTCGCCGGCCACCTCATCGGTGCTGCCGTCGGCATTCTCGCCGGCCATCGCTATCGTGATATGTGCGCCTTCCGCGCCATTCGTCTCGATCTGCTCGAGCGCCTGCGGATGCGCGAAATGACCTACGGCTGGAACATCGAGATGCAGATGCGCGCCGCGCAGGCCGGCGCCCGCATCCTCGAAATCCCGATGCCCTACGGCCGCCGCATGGCCGGCCGTTCGAAGGTCGCGGGCAATTGGCGCGGCACCGTCATGGCGACAGCACGCATCCTGCGCACCCTTCTCGCCGTGCGCCTGCGTGCCGGCCGATGACACCGTTCGAGATCCCGATCGACGGCGATCCAGCCGCGCTCGCCGAGATGCGCGAGGCCAAGCTCGCCCGCCTGCGCTTCCGCCGCGCCCCTCATCCCGATCGTCCACTCGGCCATCCGGCCGATTTCCTCACCCAGGACCTGCTCGCCGAGTTCGCCATCCCGGAGGCGCCGCCCGTGTCGGCCAATGATTATGGCGGCCCCTTCGTGGCCGAGATCCGCGACCACCCGGACCGGCTCTGCCTCGATGTCGGCGCCGGCCTGCGCGCGTCCTGCTTCGCGAACGTCGTCAACACCGAGATCTACCCAAGCGCCAGCACCGACATCCTCTGCGTGGGCGAGGACCTCCCTTTCGAGGACGACCAGTTCGACCACGTGCTGTGCTGCGCCGTCCTCGAGCACACCCGCCGTCCCTGGGACGTCGCGCGCGAGATCTGCCGCGTCCTCAAGCCGGGCGGCCGGGTTCTCGTCGACTATCCTTTCCTGCAGGGCGTGCACGGCTACCCGCACCACTACTTCAACGCGACGCCGCGGGGCGCCATCAGCCTCTTCGAGCAGCAGTGCGACATCGTCAGCTCCACCATCGGCCGCAACAACCATCCGATCCAGGCGCTTACCTGGGTCCTGGACGAATGGTGCCGCGGCCTCGACGGCCCGACAGCCGACCGGTTCGCGGCACTCACGGTGGGCGAGCTCCTCGCCAGCCCACCCGACGCGCAGTTCGACCGCGACTACGCGCGCCATCTCAGCGACCACGCGCTGCACGCCATCCCGGCCGGCTCCACCCTGATCGCGCGCAAGCGGTCCGCATCAAGCCCGACCACATCGCGGTCTCGCATCGAGGCGCTCGAAGGCGAGATCGCCGCCCTGCGCGCGTCGCATTCCTGGCGGCTGACGCGTCCGCTGCGGACGCTGTCCGACCGTTGGAAACGCACGTTTCAATCGAGCGTTTGACTTTCTCGTTCGAGCGCGGTACCATTCAACGATGGTCGATCGGGACACCAAGCAGCGCATCCTCGACGCCGCCGAGGTGCTTCTCGTCGAGCACGGCGCGGCCTCCATCTCGCTGCGCCAGATCACGGCCAGCGCTGCGGTTAACCTCGCCGCCGTCAACTACCATTTCGGCAGCAAGCGTTCCCTCATCCGCGCCGTTCTCGCCCGCCATCTCGACCCGCTGCACGAGGACCGGCTCCGCGTTCTCGACGCGTGCGAAACCAACGGATCCGGCCAGCCCGACTGCGAGCACGTGCTGGCGGCGCTGTTCGCGCCGGCCCTGCATCGCGCGCGGCAGCAGGCGGGCTTCCTGCGCTTCGTGGGCCGCGTCTACACCGATCCCTCGCCAGAGATCGCCGACTTCATCCACCGACGCTACGAATCGGTGACCACACGCTTCTCCGCCGCCTTCGCCGCCGCCCTCCCGGGCCTGCCGCACGCCGAGCTCGCTCTCCGGCTGCAGTTCGTGCTCAAGGCCATCGCCGGCATCATCGCGAGCGCCGACCTCCCCGACCTGCTCGCCGACATCGGCGTCGCGCGTCCGGCCTCGATCACCGATCTCGAACTTCTCGCGCGCCTGACCACCCTGATGGTGGGCGCACTCACCGCACCCGAACCCACCGGCGGCCGCGACTTCGCCGATCTCTTCTCGATCCTCGACGCGCCGACCCATGACGCCAGACCGCCGGCACGCCCGCACGGAGCCCATCCATGATCTGGATCCCCTCGATCCTCGTCCTCGCCATTCCCGTCATCGTCTTGACGGTCGTGCCGCTCCGCCGCCGCCTGATCAGCGCCCGCCTGCTGCCGGTGTTCCGCCGCATCATGCCCCGCATGAGCGACACCGAACGCGCCGCCATCGAGGCCGGCACCGTCTGGTGGGACGCCGAGTTGTTCCGCGGCCGTCCGGATTGGAGCCGCCTGCTCGCGACACCGAAAGCCATCCTGTCGGACGAGGAACGCGCCTTCATCGACAACGAGACCGACACGCTCTGCGATCTCGCCAACGACTGGCAAAGCACCAGCGTCTGGCAGGACATGCCGCCCGAGGCCTGGGACTACACCAAACGGCACGGCTTCCTCGGCCTCATCATCCCGCGCCGTTACGGCGGCAAGCAGTTCTCGGCAGCCGCCCACTCCGCGATCGTCATGAAGCTCGCTACCCGCTGTTCGGCCGCTTCGGTCTCGGTCATGGTTCCGAACTCCCTCGGTCCCGCCGAGCTCCTGCTTCATTACGGCACCGAGGCCCAGAAGGACTTCTATCTGCCTCGCCTCGCGCGCGGCGACGAAATCCCGTGCTTCGCGCTGACCAGCCCGCATGCGGGCTCCGACGCCGCCGCCATTCCCGACATCGGCATCGTCCGCAAACAAGTCTGGCAGGGCCGCGAAACGCTCGGCTTCTCCGTCACCTGGGACAAGCGCTATATCACGCTCGCACCGATCGCGACCCTGGTGGGCCTCGCCTTCCGCGTCCGCGATCCCGACGGCCTGCTCGGCAAGGGTCCGAGTCCCGGCATCACCTGCGCGCTGATCCCGTCCGATCATCCCGGCATGGAGATCGGCCGCCGCCACTGGCCGCTCAACGCCGTCTTCCAGAACGGACCCACGCGCGGCACCGATGTCTTCATCCCCATCGACATGGTGATCGGCGGTGCGGACCAGGTCGGCACCGGCTGGCGCATGCTGATGGAGTGCCTCGCCGCCGGCCGCGCCATCTCGCTGCCGGCGTCCAATGTCGGCGCCGCCAAGCTCGCCGTCCACGCGACCGGCGCCTACACCGCGATCCGCCGCCAGTTCAACGTGCCGATCGGCCAGTTCGAGGGCATCCAGGAGCCGCTCGGACGCATGGGCGGCCACCTCTACGCGATGGATGCGACCAGGCTCCTCTCGGCCGCCGCCATCGACGCTGGCGAGAAACCGTCGGTCATTTCGGCGATCTCGAAATACCACGTCACCGAGCGTGCCCGGATGGTGATCAACGACGCGATGGACGTCATCGGCGGAAAAGGCATCTGCATGGGCCCGGGCAACTTCCTCGCTCGCGCCTACCAGCAATCGCCGATCGCGATCACCGTTGAGGGCGCCAACATCATGACGCGCAGCCTGATCATCTTCGGTCAGGGGGCGATCCGCTGCCATCCGTTCATTCTCAAGCTGATGCGTTCCGGCAACGACGGCGACCTCGGGACTTTCGACCGTGCCCTGTTCGCACATCTGAACTATGTCGCCCGCAACCTCGTCCGCACCCTCGGCCACGGCCTGACCGGCGGCCTGCTGCTGCGTGCGCCCGCGCATGCCGCGCCCGTGCTTGCCGCCCACTACAAGACCGCCAACCGTCTGTCTCTCGTGCTGGCGCTGGCGAGCGACATCGCGATGGCGACGCTGGGCGGCACGCTCAAGCGCCGCGAGAGCGTCACCGGCCGGCTCGGCGATGTCCTGAGCCAGCTCTACATCGCGTCCGCCGTCCTCAAGCGTTTCGAGGATGACGGCCGTCCCGCCGAGGATCTGCCGCTGGTCCGCTGGGCGCTGATCGACGCCGAGCACCGCGCCCATGCGGCGCTCGACGGCTTCTTCCGCAACTATCCGATCCGGCTCGTCGGCATGCTGCTGCGCGCGGTGGCCTTCCCGTTCGGCCTCCCGTCCCGACCTCCCTCCGACCGGCTCCATGCCGACATCGCACGCATCCTGCAGACCGCGTCTCCCACCCGCGACCGCCTGTTCGCCGGCCTCTGGCATCCGCGGCTCGAGGTCGATGGGCTTGCGTCCATCGATCTCGCCTTCGCCGCCTATCCGCGGGTCGAGGCGATCGAGCGCCGCCTGCGCGACGCGGTCCGCGCCGGCCGGATCGGCCGCATGCCGCAGGCCCTGCCCCTGATGGCGGTCTGGGCAGCCGAGGCGCTCGCGGCCGGCCTCATCGACCAGGCCGAGCGGGAGGCGATCGATCATTTCATCGAGCATGTGGACGCCGTGATCCGGGTCGACGATTTCGCGCCCGATTTCAACGCCAGCCTGGACGCCGAGACGCGCAGCGCCGCCCTGCAGCGCTCGATGGCGCCTGAGGTCCGCGCCGCGGAATGACCGACCGCTACCTCGCCTTCAGCAACACGGCGCTCGGCAAGCGGCTGACCGGCCTCGCCCGGTTGCCGCAACCGATCCCGCTCGATCGGTTCCAGCCCGGCCAGCCCACGCTGCGCGGCCCGATCATCGTCGGCGGCGAGGGCCGTCTCGGTCCCGACCTCGCCCGCCTGTTCGATCAGGCCGGCGCCGCCACCATCAGCCACCAGGCGCCCGTCTGGCCGGACCTCGCCGCGCGGCACGGCCTGCTCGACCGCCGCTTCAGGCTAGGCGACCGCGCCGGTTCGCTCGTCTTCGACGCCACCGGCCTCGCCCGCGTCACCGACCTCGAGCGCCTGTACGGGTTCCTTCACGACACCATCCGCGCCGTCGACCGCAACGGGCGCATCGTCGTGCTCGGCACGCCGCCGGCACGCGCCGGCGACGAGGAAGCCCGGACCACGCAGCGCGCGCTCGAAGGTCTCGTGCGCTCGCTCGCCAAGGAAGCCAGGCGAAACATCGCGACCCAGCTCGTCCTGGTGGCCCCCGGCGCCGAGACGCTCATCGACAGCACGCTGCGCTTCCTGCTCTCGTCCCGCAGCGCCTACGTCTCCGGCCAGGTCGTCCGGATCGGCCCTGCGTCCACGCCCGTCGTCGACTGGTCGGCGCCGCACGCCGGACGTCGCGTGCTGGTCACCGGCAGCGCGCGCGGCATCGGCGCCGCGATCGCCGAACTGTTCGCCCGCGACGGCGCCGTCCCGATCTGCCTCGACGTGCCCGGCGCCGAGCCGGCCCTGCGCGCACTCGCCGACCGCCTCGGCGGCATCGCCCTGCCGCTCGACATCACCGCCGCCGACGCCCCCGCCCGTATCGTGGAGGCCGGCCCGTTCGACGCCGTCATCCACAACGCCGGCATCACCCGCGATCGCACCATCGCGCGCATGGACCGGCACGAATGGAACACCGTGCTCGCGATCAACCTCGCCGCCCCGCTGCGCATCACCCAGGCCCTGCGCGACGCGGACGCGATCAACCCGAACGGCCGCGTCGTCTGCGTCTCCTCGATCGCCGGCATCGCCGGCAATGCCGGCCAGACCAACTACGCCGCCTCCAAGGCGGGCATCATCGGCCTGGTCGCGGCACTCCGGAACGACCGCTTCACCGTCAATGCCGTCGCACCCGGCTTCATCGAGACCGCGATGACCGCGAAAATCCCGTTCGCGCTCCGCGAGGCCGGACGCCGCCTGAACGCGATGGGGCAGGGCGGCCGGCCCATCGACGTCGCCGAGACGATCGCGTGGCTCGCCCATCCCGCGAGCAACGGGCTCGACGGCAACGTGATACGGGTCTGCGGGCAAAGCCTGCTCGGAGCCTGAGCATGACCCCGATCCTGATCACCCGGGCCGCCTCGGGCAGCGCGATCCTGCGAGCCGGCATCGTCAGTCTGCGCAAGCGCGCCAAGGCGGCAGGCCCGCTCGACACCACGCCGCTGCTCCGGCGCGGTGTCGTTCTCGACCGGGCCCGGATCCATGCCTACGCCCGCCTGTGCGGCTTCACCGAGCAGCAAGGCGTGCCCTTCACCTATCCGCACAATCTCGCCTTCCCGCTGCACATGATGGCGATGCTGCGCCCGAGCTTCCCGTTCCCGGTCGTGGGCCTCGTCCATCTCGAGAATGTCATCCAACAGCACGCGCGCCTGCATTCGGGCGACACGCTCGACATCGAGGTCTCGCTCGGACGCTGGCTCGCCCATCCAAGAGGCCAGGCCGTCACCGTCGAGACTGTCATCACCCGTGCCGGCACCGCGGTCTGGGACAGCACCAGCACCTATCTGCGCCTTCGCACCACACCGTCCGGCGAGCCCTATGCGGCCCTCGCCGCGGACGACACCAGGCTCGTCACCGTGCAGCGCTGGACCCTCGCGGGCGATCTCGGCCGCCGCTTCGCGCGCGTGTCCGGCGATCTCAACCCGATCCACACATCCCGCCTCGGCGCCCGCGCCTTCGGCTTCCGCGCGCCCATCGCGCACGGGATGTGGAGCAAGGCCCACGCGCTGGCCGCACTTCTGCCCCAGGCGCCGATCGAGCGCGCGGCCGCCCGCGTGGCGTTCAAGACCCCCGTCTTCCTGCCCGGCCATGTCACGCTGCTCGTGGCGCCCGACGCCGCGCCCACGATCTTCGAGCTCCGCGACGGCCGCGAGACCCGCCCGCACCTGCGTGGCGAACTCGCATGCTGAACGCGCCCTCGCTTCGGCGCGTCGCCATAATCGGCGGCTGCCGCATCCCGTTCGCCCGCGCCAACACCGCCTACGCGACCGCGACCAATGCGGACATGCTGACCGCCGTCCTCCAGGGTCTCGCCGACCGTTTCGACCTGCACGGCGAGCGGCTCGGCGAAGTCGTCGCGGGCGCCGTGCTCAAGCACAGCCGCGACCTCAACCTCACCCGCGAAAGCTTGCTCTCGACGACGCTCGCCCACGACACTCCCGCCTACGACATCCAGCAGGCCTGCGGCACCGGCCTCGAGGCTGCCCTCCTCGTCGCCAACAAGATCGCGCTCGGCCAGATCGACGCCGGCGTCGCGGGTGGCGTCGACACCGTCTCCGACGCCCCGATCGCGATCAACGAGCGCCTGCGCCAGATCCTGCTGCGCGCCGGCCGCGCCAAAACCGCGGGCCAGCGCGTCCGCACCCTCGCCGGCATCCGCCCCGACATGCTGCTCAGGCCGCAATTGCCGCGCAACGTGGAGCCGCGCACGCGCCTCTCGATGGGCGAGCATTGCGAGCGCATGGCGGTCACCTGGCGCATCACCCGCGAAGCCCAGGACGCGCTCGCGGCGGACAGCCACCGCCATCTCGCCGCCGCCTACGACCGCGGCTTCTTCGACGACATCGTCGTCCCGTTCCGCGGCCTGACCCGCGACAACAATCTGCGCCTCGACACCAGCGAGGCGAAGCTCGCGGCCCTCAAGCCGGCCTTCGGCGCCGGCGGGACGCTCACCGCCGGCAACTCCACGCCGCTCACCGACGGCGCCGCCGTCGTTCTCCTCGCGACCGAGGAGTGGGCGGCAGCGCGTCATCTCCCGGTCCTCGCATACCTGCGCACCGGCGAGACCGCCGCGGTCGACTTCGTGGATGGCGAAGGCCTGCTCATGGCGCCGGCCTACGCGGTCCCGCGCATGCTCGACAAGGCCGGGCTCGGCCTGCGGGATTTCGACCTCTACGAAATCCACGAGGCGTTCGCCGCCCAGGTCCTGTGCACGCTCGCCGCTTGGCAGGACCCCGCATTCGCGCGCGACCGCCTGCATCGCGACGAGCCTCTCGGCGCCATCGACCCGTCGCGCATGAACGTCAACGGCGGCTCGCTCGCCACCGGCCACCCGTTCGCCGCCACCGGCGCCCGCATCCTCGCGACGCTCGCCAAGCAGCTCGCCGAGCGGGGCTCGGGCCGCGGCCTGATTTCCATCTGCGCCGCGGCAGGGCAGGGCGTCGTCGCCATCGTCGAAAAGTGAATCTCGGGCTCCGTCCCGAATCCTACCGAGGCTCGATGCGAGGGACGCCTTTCGGAACCGCTCCTTTCGGCTCAACTGCACCATGGCTATCAGCCTGTCGCACTGGCCGAACGGGCACGTTGCTGACAACAACCTGACGCGTTCAGATCCTGACCTGACAATGACCTGACGGTGACAGAACGGTCACAAAAGCTTCGCGAAACCCGTCGTTCGCACGGCTTCGGTCGGCGCTACATCACGCAGGCCACAACGACAAAAACGTCGCACGGGAGCCGGGAATGTCATTTGGTCGAAAAATGTCATCGCTGAAGATCGGTTTGCTGTCGGCGACCCTGCTCGCGGGCGTCGGCGTCGCGCGTGCCGATGACGGAGGCCCGGACAACACCGGTCAGGCGCCGCTGCCGACCGGCCAGCTCATCACGCCGTCGTTCGCGCACGGGGCATCGTTCTCGCTCTTCAGCCCGGCCCAGCCCGAATATACCGCTGCCATCGGGAATTTTCCGTTCTTCCATCCGGGCGGCATCATCGCATCCGCCTTCAGCCCCGACCGCAGGACGCTCGCCGTCGTCACCAGCGGCTACAACGTGCTCGATGACGCCAACGCCAACCTGGTCGGCAACGGTGCCGAGTTCATCGCACTCTACGACGTGAGCAATCCGCGCGTGCCGGTCCTGACCCAGACCTTGCGCCCGCTCAACACCTTCGTCGGTCTCGCCTTCTCGCCCGACGCCTCCAGGATCTACGTCTCCGGCGGCGCCGACGACGACGTGATCGTCTTCTCCAAGGCCAACGGCCAGTATGCGCAGACCAGCACGATCGACCTCGGTCACGGCGGCTACGCCGGGCTCGGTCCGAACGGGCTGCCGGGCGGCATCGGCGTCGGCCAGTATCCGCAGGCCAGCGGTCTCTCCGTCTCTCCGGACGGCTCGCTTCTCGCGATCGCCAACTCGCTCGACAACAGCGTGACCCTGATCCGCACGTCGGACGGCACCAAGCTGTTCGAATACGATCTGCGCCCCTACAACACGTCGGGCGCCGACGGCGTTGCCGGCGGCGAGACGCTCTACAGTGTCGCACTCAAGGGCAACACGACGCTCTACGCGACGTCCGTCCGCGACCGCGAAGTGGTGGTCGTCGACATCGGCGGCGGGACGCCCAGGTTCGTCACCCGCATCAAGCTGCCCGGCAGCCCCAATAATCTGGTGCTGAACAAGGCGCAGACCAGGCTCTATGTCAGCCAGGACAACAGCGACACGGTCGCCGTCATCAACACCGAGCATAACCGGGTGGTCGAGGAGATCGACGCCATCGCGCCGCCCGGCGTGCTCGCCGACACCGGCAATCGCTACACGGGCGCCGCCACCAACAACGTCGCCCTCTCGCCCGACGAGAAGACGCTGTATGCGACCAACGGCGGTGCCAACGACGTCGCCATCGTCCCGCTCGACGGCCCGGCGCCGCACAAGGTCGCGGCCATCGTCCCGACCGGCTGGTATCCAACCACCGTGCAGGTCAGCCGTGACGGCAAGACGATGTTTGTCTTCAACGCCAAGGACGATCCGGGATCGAACCCGGCCAAGAACACGAGCGCGCTGCCGCACGTGGTCGACAAGACCGTCCCGGGCGGCAACAATTTCGCCAACGAATACAAGGCCGACCAGTACGTCTTCCAGCTCCAGCGCGCCGGCGTCCTCGTCATGCCGGTTCCGTCCAGCAGCCAATATGCCAGCCTGACGGCTCAGGTCGCCGCGAACAATGGCTATACCGAAGTCGACAATCCCGCCGATACGCCGGTGATGCAGTTCCTGCATCAGAACATCCAGCACGTCATCTACATCGTCAAGGAGAACCGCACCTTCGACCAGATCCTGGGCGACCTCAACAATGGTGCCAACGCCGATCCCTCGATCAACGTCTTCGGCCGCGCGATCACGCCGAACTTCCACCGGATCTCGACCCAGTTCGTGACCCTCGACAACATGTTCGACAGCGGCGAGGTGAGCGGCAACGGCTGGCCGTGGTCGACCGAAGGCCGCGAAACCGACTGGAACGAGAAGAACATCCCGATGAACTACACGTTCGGGGTCGATCGCGGCGACGCACCGTACGTCGCGGAAGGTCAGGACAACAACGTCAGCGTGGCCTATGCCGGCGCGACCCCGGCCGCGACCGTCGCCGCGCGCCAGGCCGAGGCTGCCGGCTACGACTACACCGCCAACGCCAACCAATACCCGGGTGGTGCGAACAACATGCTGCCGGGCACCAACGATGACGGCGCCCCCGACGGCCCCAACGACGCGACGCAACAGGGCCATATCTGGGATGCCGCGCTGAACGCCGGCCTGTCGGTGCGCAACTACGGCTTCTTCTCCGACAATGGTCATTACGGCTTAAAACCGACCGATCCCGGCTACTCCGCCCCGATCGAGTTCCCCTATGCCGCCAGCGTGAACGGGCAGGCGGGCGCCCGCCAGATGTGGACCGCGGCCGCGGCCTTGATCCCCTTCACCGACATCTATTTCCGCGGCTTCGACAACGGCTATCCGGATTTCTGGCGCTTCGAGGAATTCCATCGCGAGTTCAAGCAGTTCGAACGCCACGGCAACCTGCCCAACCTCATGCTGGTGCGCTACATGCACGATCACATGGGCAATTTCGGCACCGGACAGTACCAGGCAGGCCTCGGCACCGCCGAGGACGAGCAGGCCGACAACGACTACGCCGTCGGCCGCACCGTCCAGATGGTCGCGCACAGCAAGGAATACGCCGGCAACACCCTGATCTTCGTCACCGAGGACGATGCGCAGGACGGCGGCGATCACATGGACGCCCACCGCGAGACCGCCTACGTCGTCGGTCCCTATGTCAAGAAAGGCGTGGTCGTCAGCACCCGCTACTCAAGCGTCAGCATGCTGCGCACCATCGAGGACGTGCTCGGCCTGCGTCATCTCAACCTCAACACCGCCTATCAGCGCCCGATGACCGACGTGTTCGACATGACCCAAGGTCCCGCCTGGGACTACAGGGCGGTCGCCTCCACCGTGCTGAAGACGACCACCCTGCTCACCGCGATGAACGCGACCAGGGACGCTCTCGTGCAATATGCGGAGGGCCCGGACGTGCTCCCGACCCACAACGGTGCCTGGTGGGCCGAGCAGACCAGGGGCTTCAACTTCGCCGACGAGGACCGCGCGCCCACCGCCCTGTTCAACCAGGTCATCTGGCGCGGCATGATGGGCGACAAGCCCTATCCGAGCGTCCGCGGAGGCATCGTCATGCGTCACACCCGAACGGCCGCGAACATCACGCCGGTCGACTTGCGTCGATGACAACATCCGATTGAAGGACTGGCGGGGTTCCCGGCGGAGCCCCGCTATTTTATGGATATCTTGATCGTCGTCGGCGCCCGGTCGAACCCGGCCTAGACGCCGATGCGCGGACGTCCAGATCGGCGAGCTCCGTTCGTTGCTGGAGGTGGCCCTGCGTGACGACGGCCACCGGGAGCCGATCCATGCGCCGCATCACGCTGCGGTAACGCAAGCTCGCTGACCTCACGCCTCGGCTAGGCGTCGATGTCGAGACGTGCCGACCCGGCGCTTCCAGGGCCGCGTCCCTTGTTCGCCGAGCCGCTCACCGATGTCGACACCACGGCGCCCGACGCACTGGTCACGGTCGTGGTGACGGAACCATCCACGTTGGTCGTGGTCACCGTCGTGTCGCTCGAACCTGGCGACAACCCACCGTTGCTCGGGGCCGCTTCCTTGCCGGGCCCAGCCTGCACGCTGTTCGCCAGCCCGCTTCCTCCGGGACCGATGGAAGAGATGCCGGTCATGGTGTGCTCCTTCATCGGGAAGAATACCGCTTCGACCTTACCGAACCCTTTCCAGCCGCCGCGATTGCGCAAGTCGCGGGCTACTGCACACCATGTTTCTCAATGTTTGCAAGTAAGCCTTCCCCGCATCTATGATCGCCAAACCGTAAACCTCATACCGGCACGGGGCCGGACAGCACGCGGGAGACGACCATGTCAGCGATCTTGACCAAGCCTCTCGTCTCGATCCGTGGCCGCGAGCTCGACGCCTATCCGTCCGACCACGCCCGGCGCGCCTACCAGCTGCTCGTCGTGGCGATCACAGTCGCGCTGTACTACGAACTCTATGTCGGCGGCGGCGTGGCCACGCTCATGCTTGCCCATTTCCACATGTCGTTCGCCTACCTCGTCGTCCTGCTCGCGATCGGCAACCTCGCTGGCGCCTTCGCCTCGCTGTTCGCGGGCATCTGCGACCGGTTCGGACGCGCGAACCTCATCGTCTACGGCCTGCTCGTCGTGGGCGTGCTGACTGAATTCGCGATCCCGAACGCGCCCGATCGCATCGTCTACGGGATCGAATACGGGTGCGTCGCCGTCGTCGAGGGTATCATCCTGGTCGCGACCCCCGCGTTGATGCGCGACTTCTCACCCCAGGTCGGGCGCGCGACCGCAATGGGGATCTGGTCGATCGGGTCGGTCATCGGCAGCCTGCTGGTCAGCCTGACCGTGACGCTGACCCTCGCCCGATACCAGACTTGGCAAAGCCAGTTCCAAATCGCCGGTGCGATCGGCCTCCTCGTCTTCGGGGTCGCGTTCCTCTTCCTGCGCGAGCTGTCGCCCCGTCTGCGCGACCAGATCATGGTCAGCCTGCATGATCGCGCGCTCGTCGAGGTTCGTGCACGCAACAGCAAACCGGCCTTCAACCCGAAGGCGTCGTTCCGCGAGTTGCTGCATCTCGACGTGATCGGTTCCGCCGTCGGGCTTTCGCTTCTCCTTCTGCCCTACTACACGACGATCGCGTTCGGGACGATCTTCTTCGTCACCATCTTCCACTTCTCGCTGTCGGACGCCAACGCGTTGTTCAACTGGAGCTGGGCGCTCGACGCCGTCGCCTTGATCGTGGCGGGAATCCTCTCCGACCGACTGCGCGTACGCAAGCCGTTCATGCTCATCGGCAGCCTCGGTCAAGGGATCGTGCTGGTGCTCCTGCTGCTGCAGATCACCCATCGCGCGAGCTGGGGTTTCATGGTCTTCATCAGTTGCCTGCAGGCAAGTCTGGGAGCCTTCGCCTACGCCGCCTGGATGGCGAGCTATACCGAGACGCTGGAAGCCCGCAATCCGGCACTCGTCGCGACGGGCCTCGCGATCTCCGGCTGGATCAATCGCCTGGTGGTGACCGCGGCCTTCCTGGTGATCCCCTATGTCGTCACCACGGTCACGCCGCTGATCGAGTCGGGGCCGACGATCGCGGCCTTCGCGCAGGCACGCGCCGCGCATGTGCCACCCTCGCCCACGGTGCTCGCGAACATGGCGCTCTTCCAGCACGCCCAGGCGGTTTCACCCGGCCAGTGGCAGCTCTGGTGGTGGGTCTGCGCCGCCGGCATGCTCGTCTTCGCCGCCACGATCTTCCTGATGCGCGGCCGCTGGAGTCCGGCTGCCTCCAGGGCCGACATCGAGGCGCACGACCGTGCGGTCGCGCGCGAGATGGCGCGCCTCGCCTCCGTGCCCGGCGCAGGCTGAAGCAGGCCTAGAGCAATATCCGGCCCGATGATAAGGACAGGCCACGCCCTGGCAGGATGGCATGTCGAACACGCGAGCGCCCGATCATGATGACAAGCCCAGGGCCAGGCCCGGCCGCTTCGATCGCCGCAAGGAGGAAATCCTCATTGCCGCCGGCGGCCTCTTCAACCGGCATGGCCTGCGCGACGCGACGCTCGCCGTCATCGCCGCCGAGATCGGACTCAATCTCAAGAGTCTGCGCTACTATTTCGAGCGTCGCGAGGATCTCGTCGCCGCGGCCTTCATGCGTTCGATCGACCTGCACCAGGCCCTCGCGCAGGACGCGATGGCCGAGATCGGCATCGAGGCCCGGATCCGACGCTTCGTGCGCGACTATTTCGAACTCCTCGCCGGCGTCCGCGCCGGCAGCCGGCCCGAATTCGTCTATTTCGGCGATCTGCGCGCACTGACCGCGCCGCATTCCGAGGTCGTCTGGGCCGCTTATAACCGCATGTTCCGCTCCGTCGGGCACCTGTTCAGGTCGCCGGGAATCGATTGGGACCGCGCCCGGCTCAACGCCTCGACGCACATGCTGCTGTCGCAATTGCTGTGGTCGGTCGTCTGGGCCAGCGAGTGCCTGCCACAGGATGCGCCGCGCATCGCCGAGCGCGTCAGCGACATCCTGCTGCACGGCCTCGCCGCCTCGTCGCCAGACCTGTCCCGTTTCTCGGCGGCGCCCTCGGTGCGAGCCGCCGAGGCGGATCGTCTGTCGCAGGCCTCCTTCCTTCGTACCGCGACCGCGCTGATCAACCGGCTCGGCTACCGTGGTGCCTCCGTCGACCGGATCTCGGCCGAGCTGAACGTGACCAAGGGCGCCTTCTACCACCACAACGAAACCAGGGACGGCCTCGTCGTTGCCTGCTTCGAGCACAGCTTCGCCTTGCTGTGCGAGGCACAGGACTCCGCGATCGCAACCGAAACGGATGGTCTCGCGCGCGTCCTCTCCGCCTCCGTCTCCCTCGTCAACCGCCAGATGCTCGACGAGGGGACGCTGCTGCGCAGCTCCGCGCTGACCGCCATCGGGCCGGACCTGCGCGCCAGCATGGTGAGGCAGATCGCGCGGCTGACGCTGCGGTTCGAGGACATGCTCAACGACGGACTGATCGACGGCTCGGTCCGGCCTTGCCACGTACGCATCGGTGCCGAAATGATCACCACAATGATCAACTCCGCCGAGGAGCTCGGCCGCTGGGTCAAGACGGCCACCGTCGAGAACGCCGCCGAGCTCTACGTCCGGCCGCTGCTGACCGGTCTGCTGGCGGAATGACCTTCGACGAGCTCCTGGCACTCGAACCCGCCGGCGAAGGCAGGTGGCGTGCGCCCATCCCGCCGCCGACCGACGAGACGCGTCCGTTCGGCGGCCTGCTGCTCGCGCACGCGGTCGTCGCCGCGTCCGCGGACACCAGTCGCTGCCACGCCCTCCACGCGCTGTTCATCAACGCCGGATCGAAACAGGAACCGTTCGAGATCCAGGCCGAGCGCACTCGCGACGGCCGCAGCTTCGCCACCCGCCGCGTCGAGATCCGCCAGCACGGGCGGCTGCTGCTCGCGGCCTACAGCTCGCATCATGACGGCGACGACGGCCCGGAACACCAGACCAGGATGCCCGACCTGCCGCCTCCCGAAACGCTGGAGGATCAGCGCCTGACGCGCGCGCATCGTGACGAGGCGCGCGGCAGGACGCAGCGGCGCTACCTCGCCGAGACGATGCTCGACGCCCGACCCGTTGCACCGCACGCGACCCGGTGCGACGACATCGGCCGCGCGATCTGGTTCCGGCCACGCGCGCCGGTCCGCGGCGGCCACGCGATGCACCGGGCCGTGATCGCCTTCGCCTCCGACATGGGATTGGTCCATGTCGGCCTGCAACGCCACGCAACGATGTCGGGCGCCTTGCAGGCCGCGAGCCTCGACCACGCGATCTGGTTCCATCGCGATGCCGTCGCCGACGACTGGATGCTCCACGTCCAGCACGCGCCGGTGGCAGCCCACGGCAGGGGACTCTCGCAGGCGACCATCTTCACGCGCGAGGGCCGGCTGGTCGCGCACGTGGCCCAGGAGTTCCTCGCGCGCCGCAACCCGGGCGTCACGCGAACCGGCCGCCCTCCGCCGCCAGTCGCGCCAGCAGCGGCGACGGCGTGAAGCACGCCGACGCGGTCCCCAACCGGGCCGCCTTGCTCACGATCCGGTCGAGCCCGATCTCGCCCGCGTGGAACATCGGGCCGCCCTTGTCCCGCGGCCAGCCGTAGCCGAACAGCCAGACCACATCGATGTCGGACGCACGCTGTGCGATGCCTTCCTCGAGGATCTTCGCCCCTTCGTTGATCATCGGAAAGATCAGCGTCTCGACGATCTCGGCCTCCGGCAATCCCGGGCTCTCACCGGTCGACGCCACGTGTTCCGACAGGAGCTTCTCGACCACCGGCGACGGAACCGGGCGGCGCTCCGCGTCATAATCGTAGTATCCAGCGCCCGTCTTCTGCCCACGCCGGTCCATCTCGCAAAGCGCGTTGCGGATCGGATCACCCTCGGTTTGTCCCTTGCTCCAGCCGATATCGAGACCGGCCAGATCCGCCATCTGGAACGGGCCCATCTTGAACCCGAACGCATTGAGGGCGCGGTCGATCTCCCAGGGCAGCAGGCCGCGTCTGAGCAGCGCCTCCGCCTGGATTTGACGCGGATAGAGCATGCGGTTGCCCACGAATCCCGGACAGACCCGCACCAGCACGGCGATCTTGCCGATCCGTCTGGCAAGGTCCATCGCGGTCGCGATCACCGGCTTGGATGTCTTCGCGGCCCGCACGACCTCAACAAGCCTCATCACGTTGGCGGGCGAGAAGAAATGCAGCCCGATCACGAATTCGGGGCGCGAGGTCACCGCCGCGATCTGGTCGATATCCAGTCCCGAAGTGTTGGTCGCCAGGATCGCGCCGGCCTTCACGACCTCGTCGAGCTTGGCGAACACCGTCTTCTTCAGGGGCAGATCCTCGAACACCGCCTCGATCACCAGGTCGCATTCGGCGATGTCCGACATCTCCAGCGTCCCGCTGATCCGCGCGACCCGCGCTTCGGCCTCGCCCAGGGAGAAGCGGCCGCGACGCGCGCTGTTCTCGTAGTTCCGCCGAATGGTGGCCAGCCCCCTGTCGAGCGCGTCCTGTCGTGTCTCGACGATGATCACCGGCATCCCGACATTGGCGAAATTCATCGCGATGCCGCCGCCCATCGTGCCGGCGCCCACGATGCCGACGCGGTGGATCGGCAGGATCGGCGTGTCCGGCGCCACCTCCGCGACCTCCCAGGCGCGCGCCTGCGCGGTCTCGATATAGGCCTCGACCTCGTGCGAAGCGGCGTTGCCCATGATCAATGTTCCCATCGGCTCAGTTGTAGAGATGGCAGGCGACGATGTGGCCGGGTGCCACTTCGCGCGGGCTCGGTGCCACCACGCCGCACTCCGCCATCGCCGAGGGGCATCGTGGATGCAGACGGCATCCGGCCGGCGGATCGAGCGGGCTCGGCACCTCGCCATGCAGCACCGCGCGGTGACGCCGTGCCTCGACGCTCCGGTCGGGAACCGGCACGGCCGCGATCAGCGCGCGCGTGTAGGGATGCAGCGGATCGTCGTACAGGCGGCTCTTGGGCGCGATCTCGACGATCTCGCCGAGATACATCACCGCGATCCGGTCGCTCAGATGGCGCACCACCGCGAGGTCGTGCGCGATGAAGAGGTAGGTCAGCCCGAGCTGCTCGCGGAGTTCCTCGAGCAGGTTGACGATCTGCGCCTGGATCGAGACGTCGAGCGCCGAGACCGGCTCGTCGCAGACGATCAAGCTGGGGGAGGCCGCCAGCGCGCGCGCCACGCCGATCCGCTGACGCTGTCCGCCGCTGAACTCGTGCGGATAGCGGCTGGCCATCCTCGGATCGAGGCGCACGGTGCGGAACAGGTCGGCGACCTTCTCGCGTCGTTCCGCCCGACCCGCCAGGCGATGGACGAGCATCGGCTCGGCCACCGTGTCGCCCACCGTCATGCGCGGATCGAGCGAGCCGAACGGATCCTGGAAGATCATCTGCATGCGGCGGCGGACCAGCCGCAGCCTGGCTTCGGGCAGTCGCGTCAGATCCTCGCCCTCGAAGACGACACGCCCGGCGGTGGGCGTGACGAGGCGCAGGATCGCGCGCCCGAGCGTCGACTTGCCGGAGCCGCTCTCGCCCACCAGGCCCAGCGTCTCGCCGCGCTTGATCCGCAGGTTCACGCGGTCGACCGCGCGCACCAGGCCCGTCCTCACCGGAAAGTGCACGTCGAGATCCTCGACCTCGACCAGGTTCGCGTCCGCGATTTCAGCCATGCACATCGCGGATGCATGCGGCGAGGTGACCGTCGCCGACCGGACGCAACGGGGGCACATCGGCGCGGCACGCGTCGATCGCCGACCGGCAACGCGGATGGAAGGCGCAGCCGGGCGGTAGATGAAGCGGATCCGGCGGCTGGCCCTCGATCGGGACCAGCTTCTCCGCCAGTGGCCGATCCAGTCGCGGCACCGAATGCATCAGACCGATCGTGTACGGATGCCTGGGCTGCGCGTAGAGCATGTCGGCGGATGCCGACTCGACGATCCGCCCCGCGTACATCACGTGCACACGGTTGGCGTAGCGCGCGACCAGACCGAGATTGTGGGTGATCAGCAGCAGCGCGGTCCGATGCTCCTCCACCTGCGCGCTCAACAGATCGAGAAGCTGCGCCTGGATGGTCACGTCGAGCGCCGTCGTCGGCTCGTCGGCGATGACGAGATCGGGCGCGCAGCCCATCGCCATCGCGATCATCGCGCGCTGGCGCATGCCGCCGCTGAACTGGTGCGGATAGGCCTCGGCGCGCCGATGCGGATCGGCGATGTTGACGGACGCCAGCAGCTCGATGCTGCGTGCGCGCGACGCGCGGGCGTCGAGATGCCGGTGCAGCGCCAGCGGCTCGGCCACCTGCCGCCCGATCGTGTGCACCGGGTTGAGGCTCGTCATCGGCTCCTGGAAGATCATCGCAATGCGGTCGCCGCGCAGCGCCCGCATCTCGGCTTGCGCGAGCTTGAGCACGTCACGCCCATCGAACAGGATTTCGCCGTGCGTGATCCGGCCGGGAGGATCCGGGATCAAGCGGAGGATCGCGAGCGCGGTCGCACTCTTGCCGCAGCCGCTCTCGCCGACCAACGCCGTGATCTCGCCCCGACCCATCTCGAACGACGCATCCCGCACGGCAGGAATGACGCCGTCACTGGTCCGGAACTCGACGGCGAGGTTGCGAACGGACAGGAGCGCCGTCCGGCCGTTCGTCACAGCTTGCCCTTCAGCCGCGGATCCCACGCGTCGCGCAGGCCGTCGCCCACGAAGTTGAAGGCGAGGACGGCAAGCGAGATCATCAGACCGGGCGCGAGCGAGAAGAGCGGCACCGACTGCAGATAGGTGAAGCCGATCCGCAGTTCGCCGCCCCAGCTCGGTGTCGGCGGCTGCGTGCCGACGCCGATGAACGACACGCCGGCTTCGACCAGGATCGCGGCACCCACCGTGATCGAGGCGGTGACGATGATCGGCGTCATCGCGTTGGGCAGCACGTGCCGCCACATCAGGCGGAACGGCGGAACGCCGGCCGAACGTGACGCCTCGATGAACGGCAGCTCGCGGACAGCGAGCACAGTGCCGCGCATGATGCGCGCGAAACCGGTCCAGCCGAACACGGCGAACGAGATGATCACGTTCCTGATGCCAGGCCCGAGGGCTGCCGCGAGCACAAGGATGAAGATCAGCGGCGGGAAACAGAGAAACGCGTCGGTGACGCGCATGATGATGCTGTCGATCAGGCCTCCCTTGAAGCCGGCGACGAGCCCTGCGGTGATGCCGATCACCGAGGACAGCACGGTGCTGACGATGCCGACCAGCAACGAGACGCGCGCACCGTAGATGACGCGCGATAGCAGGTCGCGCCCGAGATTGTCGGTGCCGAGCCAATGCTTTCCACTCGGCGGCGACAGCACGGCGTAGAGGTCCTGTCGATACGGGCTGTAAGGCGCGAGCAGTGGTGCGAGGAGTGCCATCAGCGACATCAGCATGATGATCACCAACCCGGTGGCGGCAAGGCGATGACGAAGCAGGGCGCGCAGGAATGAGGTCCGCGTGGCGACGGCGCGCGCCGGCGCGACTTTCGCTGATTTGGCCGCGACGACGATCTCGCTCATCCGCCGTCTTCTAGGACCGCACCCGCACGCGCGGATCGAGGAAACCGTAGAGGATGTCGACCAGCAGATTGATCATCAGCACGTTGACCGAGACCGCGATCAGCATCGCCTGCATCACCGGGAAGTCCTTCTGGAAGATCGCATCGACGCTCATGCGCCCGAGCCCCGGAATTGCGAAGATGAACTCGACAAAGAACGCGCCCGCCAGTAGCTCGCCCCAGGACAGACCGATCGCGGTCACGACGGGGATCATCGCCGGCCGCATCGCGTGGCGGCGCACGACCGCGCGCTCGGTCAAGCCCTTGGCACGCGCGGTGCGGATGTAATCCTGCCCGAGCACGTCGAGCAGGCACGAGCGCACGTAGCGTGCGAGCAGGCCCGCCGAGCCGAAACCGAGAACGAAGCCCGGCAGGATCATCGACCGGACGTTCAGCCAGAGGCCTTGCGAAGGCGGAACGTAACCCGACGGCGGGAAGATGGGGACGACCACCGCGAGCAGATAGATCAGGACGACCGCGAGCCAGAACGGCGGCAGCGAGACGCCGAGCAGCGCGCCCGTCGACAGCGTCATGTCGAGGACGGATCCGCTTTTGACCGCGCTGACGATGCCGACCGTGATGCCGATCGAGAGCGCCCAGAAGGTCGACCAGGCGAATAGCTCGAGCGTGATCGGCAGCCGCTGCCGGAACATCTGCAGCACCGGCTGGCCGGTGCCGAGAGAGATTCCCCAGTTGCCGCGCATGAAGTTCCCGAGCCAGAGCAGGAATTGCGTGCTGAGCGGCTGATCGAGGCCGAACTGGCGGCGGATGCCGGCGACGGCGGCAGGATCCTGCACGCCGATGGTGCTGCTCATCTGCGCCAGCACCGCGTCCCCCGGAATCATGTGCGCGACGATGAAGACCAGAACGGTCACGATCGAGAGGATCACGAGGGACTGCGCCAGTCTGAGGAGAATGTAGCGGGCCATTTTCCCCCCTGCGCCGCGCGCGGCGCGACCGTCTCAGACGCTCTCGCGCTTGCCGTCCTTGAACCAGAGCGGATGCGACCAGTTCCAGGCCTCCTTGTGCTTGACCACCCGCGCCTGATCATAGCCATGGATGCTCTTGCGCATCGCGACCACGGTCTCCTCCCACCAGAGCCAGGCATCCTCGCAGTCGTCGTGGAGAACGCGCTCGAGCTGCCAGTAGATCTGCTGGCGCTTGACCTGATCGGTCTCGCTCCGGCCGGCTTCGATCAGCCTGATCGCGGCCTCGTCGTGGCTGCGGCCGAAATTGAAACCGCCCTCTGGCATGTAGAGCGCGGTCGCCGCGAGGTCCGGATCATAGATGAAGTTCCAGCCGCCTTCGGCGACGTCGTAGTCGGCGTTCTTGAGCCGTGCCGTCGCCGCGATCGGCGCCAACAACTCGACGTCCCAGGTGATGCCGACATCGGCGAGCATCTGCTTGATCGCTTCCGCGATCGTCTGACCCACCGACGTGTTGTTGTAGAACCCGCGCACCGTCAGTCCGCCGCTGTGGCCGGCTTGCTTGAGCAGTGATTTGGCGAGGTCCGGATCGAAGGAGACCGGCTTGAGGTCCGGGTTGTGTGCCCAATGATCACCAGGATAGAGGCAGCTCGCGATCCTGGCGAGCCCGAACTGGGTGCCGGCGATCAGCCCACGCCGGTCGATCGCGTGGCTGATCGCCTGGCGCACGCGTACATCTTGGCAGACGCCCCGGGTGCAATTGAAGCGCAGCGCGTTGGTCGCGTTGAACGGCTGCACGTGCACGTTCAGTGCCGGATCGTCCTTGATCGAGACATATTGCGACTTGTCGACCGCGAACAGCATGTCGATGGTACCGGCGCGGAGATTGGCCAGACGCACGGCCGGATCGGGGATGATGGTGACGACGATGCCGTCGAAATACGGCATCTCGGGATGGCCGGAGGCTTTCGCGAACCACCAGTCCGGATTGCGCTTCATCCTGACGAAATTGCCGGGGTTCGCCTCTTCGAGGAGGAACGCTCCCGTGCCGACCGGATGAGTGTCGCACTGATCGGGGCTGTCCTTCAGAGCGGCGGGCGAGACCATGTAGCCGGGCACGTTGGCGATGATGCCGGGGAACGCGCCCCACGGCGCCTTGAAGTGCCAGCGCACGGTCAGGTCGTCGACGGCCTCGATCCCGTCGAGCGGCGACAGCCAGCTCGCGCTCCAGGCCTGGTTCCTGGGGTCGCGGATCCAGTCGATGACGGACTTCACCGCGGCGGCATTGAACCTGGTGCCGTCCTGGAAGGTGATGCCGTCGCGCAGCTTGGTGATCGCGGTCGTCGGGTTCTGGTAGGTGAGGGACTCGGTCAGCCAGGATACCGCCGGACGATAGGAGCCGTCGGTGATGACCAGCTTCTCGTAGAAATTGTTGATCGACAGCCAGTCGAGCACCGGCCAATGGTCCGGATTCATCTTGCCGATGTACTGCTCGGCGGCGGTCCGCAGGATGCCGCCCCGCACGGGCTTGTCCGACGGGTCCCAGAACGCCCAGGGCTGGGAGAGCAGGCCATCGGCTGCGTCGGCTGCATCGGCGCCCCTCAGGAGCGCGTAGCCCGCGGCGACGGCCCCCAGCATGAACTCGCGACGGTCGATGGTGGCGGTCATGACATCCCTCAAGAGCGGCACGCGAGCATTGCGCGAGCCTTGTTCTTTGAACTCGGTGTTATCGGACCGCGCCACGGAAGGCAATCGCCATGAAGGCTCGACCGAGAAATTTGGTATGCCCAACCCGTCAGAACCCGGACCTTGACGATCAAGCAGGGGAATGTTCTCAAAAAACATTGATTGACTGCGCAGGACAAGCGTTTCACCATACCGTAAATCTCGTGACATAAAACTCGAGACACGGCCCCGAGCCCGGCCCGCGTCTCGAAGCAAGAAAAGGCGGGGGAGTTTACACATGACGCAGACGAGATCCGGGGCGTTCGGTGCGAAAGCACGCCAAGGTCTGCTTGCTTGCATGGCCGGCTTCGCCGTCGCCGCGGGCGATTGCGGTCGTCCTGCTCTTTCCCAAACCCTGAACTCCGGTCAGGGCCTCCAGTCGAGCCAGCAGGTGGCAACGCCTCTCCCGGCCGTCGCCCCGAACAACGAGCCGCCGTTGCCGGCGCCCGAGGCGCTGTTTCCGGGCCTGTTCGGCCTCAGGCGCACCTTGAACGACCATGGCATCGCGGTGCTTCTCGACAACATCAACGAACTCGCCGGCACCATCAGCGGCGGCGGCGGTCCCGCGCCCTACGGCACCCAGACGACGGGCGGCGCCGCGCTGGCCGGCCAGGTCGGCTTCGAGACCGATATCGACTGGCAGAGGCTCGCCGGCCTGACCGGTTTCTCGACCCACACCGTCATCGTCGGCCGCTATGGCGGCAAGCCGGCAAGCGCTCTGATTGGCGATTCGGGTTTGAACCCGACACAGGACGTCTACGGCGCCGGCGGGAACGTGGTGGCGCACCTCGTGCAGGCGTTCGGCGAGGAGACGCTGGCCGGCGGCAGATTCGATGTCACGTTCGGCCGCATCCCGCTCGACGACGACTTCGCGTCCTCGCCGCTCTACTGCAACTTCGAGTCGAACAGCCTGTGCGGAAATCCCAAGGGTTTCACCGACAACTTCGCCCATTCGTCATACCCCGACGCGAACTGGGCGTTCCGGGTTCGCATCCGGCCACTCGCCGAATACTATATCCAGAGCGGCATCTTCTTCTCCGAAACCGGTCTCTACGGCAACAAATACGACCGCTCGGGCTTCAAGCTCGACAGTACCGACATCTCGGGCGAGGCGTTCCCGGTTGAGATCGGCTGGGAGCCGAGCTTCGGGCCGCAGCACCTCCCAGGGCACTACAAGGCGGGCTTCGTCTACGACAACAATCATCATACCGACAACTACTTCGATATCGCCGGAAGCGCCTATGAAAGGACCGGGCTTCCGGCGCGTATGCCGACCGGCAGCACAACGGCCTACGTGCTGGCCGATCAGATGCTGGTCCGCAACAATCCAGGTCCGACCGCCGGCCTGGTTCTTCTGGCCGGCTATGTCCACAACGATCCCGAGACGTCGCTTCGTACGGACCAGTTCTTTCTCGGCCTGGAAGACGGCAGTTTCTGGAAAGCCCGTCCGTTCGACGGGATCAATGCCCTGTTCAGCTACCAGAGAATCTCGGGGCTGGTCGGCAAGTCACAGGCGATCGCGCAGGAGGAAGGATTGCCGAACTACGACTTCGTCGGAGGCGCGAGTGGCATTCAGACCTACTCGATCAATTTCGAGCTGAACTACGCCATCCACGTCTACCGCGGGTGCTATCTCGCGCCGGACTTCCAATACTTCATCCGGCCGAACGCGCAAGCCATTCTGCCAGACGCGGCGTTTCTCGGCTTCAAGAGCCACGTCGAGTTCTTCTAGCATGGCGAGGTCCGTCGTGCTTGTGGCAGCCGCGTTCAGCCTTCTCTCCGCACCGCTTGCCTACGCCATGACTTGGCGCTGCCCCGACGGCTACCAGGTCCATGCCGGGCTGAATACCGACTTTCCCTCCGACGGGGTCAGGCGCGCGTTCATCGTCTTGCCGCCTCGGCGCGTCGACGGACCGGCGCCGGTCTGGGTGCCGCTGACCGGATCGGTGGAATCCACCGAGGACAACCTCCACGTCCAGCGCAGTGGAGCCAATGCCAGGCTGGCCGATCATGGCTTCATGGTGATCGGCCCGGTCCGCGAATGCGCGGACCAGGACCCGGACGTTTCCGCCGGCGCCTGCAACGGACCGGGTCATCGGGGCTGGGCCTGGCACCCCTGGCACGAAGGCCGCGCGGCTGGCCCGGCCGGTGAGCCGTTCAAGACCGACGAGGGCCCCGACTCGCGTTTCCTGGTCGCCATGGTGTCTTGCGTCGGAACGAAATTCCCGCTCGATGCACGCCGGCTCTACATCGGCGGCATTTCTTCCGGCGCGACGATGACCAATCGGGCGCTGACCTTCCGTCCCGACTTCTGGGCCGGCGGCATGTCGATCTCCGGAGAATGGTACGTCACGCGCGACGACGGATCGGCGCTGTCCTTCGATGCCGCCCGCCAGGCAGTCAAAGGAACGCCGGACGTGATCCACCAGGGGCGCGTCGGTCCCTATCCGTTGCGGTCAAAACTCGGACCCATGGTCGTCATCGTGGTCTGGGGCGGCAACGACGACATCTGGTATTGCGGCGCGATCCTCTGCGCGGACTACCGGCCGACCACCCAGGCGGCCTCGGTCTACTTCTCCTCCCTCAACGATGTGGTCGAGGTTTCCTGCACGCTACACGACGGTCATATGTGGCCCCAGCTGGACACCGACGGCTTCAACCTGTGGGCACTCGATACCCTTGCGTCGTTCCCGAAGGGCTCGCAACCCAGCCAGTTCAGGCTCACCTCACCTCCCAAGGGCTACAGCTGCGGGCTCGGGCCGTTCACCGACCATTACGGTCCGGGCTCGGCCGGGTGATCCTGTCGCGCATCATGAGGCTGCCTCGGCCGACCGCAGGCGTTGCGTTCATCGTGATGTCTCTCCTGACGCAGTCCATGGCCGGAGCCGCACCGCCACTTGGCAACGGGGTGATCGGGGCGTTGAGCGGCGAGGGCGGTGATCCGGCACTTGGGCTCAGGCTCTATGGCGAACGGTGTGCGGCCTGCCATGACCACGCGACCGGCCGCACACCGTCCAGGGTCGCCATCTCGGACAACACGCGCGTCTTCATCACCACGACGCTGTCCGGCGGAATCATGCAGCCGATGGCGCAGGGTCTTTCCCCGCACGAGATCGCTTCCATCGCGGCCGCTCTGTCCACCCGGGACAGCGGCGCGGTGGCTGGTGTCGGACCGGAGGCTCCGGCCTGCACGAACAAGCCGGAAGCGATCGACCTCACGAGCAGCGACCAGTGGAATGGCTGGGGCCGCACCGGACAGCAGGCGCGCTACCAGCCCGATCCGGGCTTCACCGCCGCGGACGTGCCGCGACTGAAGCTGAAATGGGCGTTCGCCTACGCCAACTCGCGTGGCGGCCAGGCAACCGTGGTTGGCGACCGCCTGTTCCTCAACGCATCCTCGGGCGCGATCTACGCGCTGAACGCGAGGACCGGCTGCGCCTACTGGCGCTTCAATGCACCCGCCTTTACCCGCGGCACCATCGTCGTTGGCCCATTGCCCGATGCCCCCAGCCACTATGCGATCTATGTCACCGACTACACCCGCGCCGCCTACGCCCTCGATGCCGACAGTGGCACCCTGGTCTGGAAGACGCAGGTCGATGACCAGCGCGAGGTGCAGATGACGGGCTCTCCGACGCTGCAGGACGGAAAGCTGTTTGTGCCGATCTCGTCGGCGGAAGAGGCGATTGCCGAGGATCCTCGTTACCAGTGCTGCAAATTCCGCGGCGCTTTGGCAGCTTTGGACGCTCGGACCGGCAAACTGCTGTGGAAGACCTACGTGGCGCCCGACGTGGCCAAGCCGTTCAAACTGAACGCCGTCGGCGTGCGGATGTTCGGGCCGGCCGGCGGTGCGATCTGGTCGGCGCCAACCGTGGACGCAAGGCGTCACCTCGTCTATGTGGGCACCGGCGACTCCTACACCGATCTGGCCTTTCCCAACTCCGATGCCATCCTGGCACTCGACGAGGCGACCGGCGCAATTCGTTGGACAAATCAACTCACCCGTGACGACACCTACATCGACGGCTGCTACGGGTCATCCCCTGGGGCCAACTGCCCGACGAGACTCGGGCAGGACGACGATTTCGGTGCGTCGCCGATCCTCCACACATCGTCGGACGGCCGCCAGGTGCTGCTGGCCGGACAGAAGTCCGGGCAGATCTATGCGCTCGATCCGGATCACGACGGCAAGGTCATCTGGTCGCGGCGTCTCAGCCCGGGCGGCGCGCTCGGGGGCGTGGAGTTCGGCCTCGCGGCCGACAGAGACACGCTCTACGCGCCCATCTCAGACATCTACGTTCCTCCGGATCAAGCCGAGCCCGGGATCACGGCACTGCGGATCAGCGACGGTGCCATCCTCTGGAGAAAGCGCCTTCCGACGACGTCATGCGAATGGAAGAACGCCTACTGCTTCCCCGGTGTCTCGCAAGCGATCTCGTCCGTGCCCGGCGCGGTTTTCGCAGGCTCCATGGACGGCCGCTTCCGCGCCTTCGACGCTGCGAGCGGACGCACGATCTGGGAGTATGACACCGCCTCCGCGCCCGTCATGACGATCGGAGGCCGGACGGCCCAGGGCGGCGTACTGGATGGGGCCGGCCCGACGGTCGCCGGCGGCATTGTCTACGTCAATTCGGGTTACTGGGGGCGCTCCGGCCGGCCGGGGACCGTGCTCCTGGCGTTTTCGGTTGACGGGCGTTGACGTCCTCGGAATGGCTCGTGTTCGGCTGGCGGGAGTGACAATGACCGAGTTCGACATCGTGACCCGTCCGGTCACCATCTGGAGCGAAGGCTCCAGGCTCGCGGCCGACTTCGTCAGGCCAGCCGACGCGCAAGCGGCGCTCCCCGCCATTCTTCTCTGCCATGGCTGGGGCGGGCTGAAGGAGCACCTCGCGGAACGCTACGCCAGGCCGTTCGCCCAGGCAGGCTTCGCCTGTCTCGTCTTCGACTATCGCGGCTGGGGCGGCTCCGACGGACGCCTCGTCCCGGCGCGCGACGAACCCATGCTGACGCAGGCGGGGGAGCGCACGATGCGGGTGCGCACGATCCGCGACGTCGTCGATCCGCTCGACCAGCTCTCCGACATCCGCGCGGCCTTCGCGTGGCTCGCCTCGGAGCCCGGCATCGACCCGTCCCGCGTCGGCTTGTGGGGAACGAGCTACGGCGGCGGTCACGTCGTGTTCGCCGCCGGAACCGACGACCGGGTCCGAGCAGTGGTGGCGCAGATCGGCGGGTACGGCCACCCGCGCGAGGCCTGGTTCACCGATCTCGCCCGCCTGCGCATGGCCGACAAGGCGCGCGGACGGCTCGATCCGCCGATCCCGCAAGGCATCGACACGGCGCCCGGCCTGCGTGGCACGCCGGACGTGGCGCGCCAGTTCGGTCACGCGCCGCTTGAGGCCGCCGCGCGCATCCGCGTTCCCACCCTCTTCATCGACGCCGAGAACGAGGAATACAACGAACCGGCCCTCCAGGGCGGCAGCGCCTACGAGATCGTCAGGCGGAACGCGGTCGCCGAACGCCACACGTTCCCGTGCACCCACTACGAGATCTACGACCGTTTCCACGAGCCGTCGCTCAAGCTGGCTACCGACTGGTTCACAAAGCACCTTTGAAGATGTCGTGTCGGTTCCAAAGCACGGAGAACAGCGGATGCGCGATCTGAGCGGCAAAACGGCCGTCATCACCGGCGGTGCGAGCGGCATCGGGCTCGCCATGGCGTCGCGCTTCGGCCGCGAGGGCATGCGTCTCGTCATCGCCGACATCCAGCAGGACGCGATCGATGAGGCTGTCGGCGGCCTGAAGGCGGCCGGCATGGACGCGATCGGCGTCCGCACCGACGTCGCCAGATACGAGGACGTCGAAGCGCTGGCCGAGGCGACACTGAGCGCGTTCGGGCGCGTGCACATCATCGTCAACAATGCCGGCGTCTCGATCACCGGTCCGACATGGGAGATGTCGCTCGACGACTGGCGCTGGGTCTTTGGCGTCAATGTCTGGGGCGTCGTTCACGGCATCAGGGCGTTCACGCCGATCCTCATCGAGCAGGGCGAGCCGGGACACGTGATCAACACCGCCTCGCTGGCCTCCTTCAACGGCACCGGCGAGCACGCGCCGTACTGCTCGAGCAAGGCCGCCTGCCTGTCGATCAGTCAGGCGCTCTATTCGGAGCTGATCGCGGCGAACACCCGGATCGGGGTCTCCGTCGTCTGTCCGGGCATGGTCGCGACCGACATCCACCGGTCCTGGCGCAATCGCCCGGCCGGCGACCGGCCGTGGAGCGATCGCGAGTGGAACGATCCGGCTCACATGGCGGAATCCGACAGCTTCCAGGGCAGCGGCATCAAGCCGGAGCACATCGCGCAGGCGACACTCGAAGCCGTGCTCGAGAACCGCTTCTACGTCTTTCATGGCAGGGGCACGAGGACAATCCTCGGACGATCACTGCGTCCGGCGATGCGGGCCGAGAATCCGCCGGTCGTCACCTGGGGACCAGACCGGCGGATCACCGAGCCGCGATGACTTCTATGGATGCAAGCTGTAGCTAACCAGATCGAGATTCCACTTGGGTTCCTGGTCATTACGGACCTTGACCACCGTGTGGGCCTGCGGCGCATACCAGCTCGCCTGGTGCGCCTGTCCTGATGCGCCGCCGGAAGTCCAATGGTCCTCGCAGTCGATCCGGTAGGCGGGAAGTGCGCCGGCCGCGGTCTGCACGGTTTCCCAAGCACTCACCTTGCACGATTCCAGGCTCGCGAAATGCACGCCGTTGTCCGCCGTGAAGCCGGCATACCGCGCCGACCACGTCTTGTTGAGCGCGAGCGGGAACTCCAGGCCGGGCGATGCCGGGTCGAACTGCACCAGGGGACCGTTCGGTCCGATGATACGCACCAGAGCGTCATTGTCGGCCAACGTGTAGGCTGCATTGCCGCCGCACGTCCTGACATTGTAGCCGTTCCGGTCGACCTGGGTGACCGTCCATCGCGAACACGCGACGGTCGCGAACTTGCCGGCATAGACGAAGCTGTCGCCGGCGGCGGGGCGCGGCAACGATACAGGTGCTTGCGCGAACGCGGGCCCGGCCATGGCGGCCAGGGCTCCCACCATTGCGAGTCTGATCATTTCCGTTCCTCCCGATTGACGCGACGACCTGGAACCATCCCCGATCAGCCGGCCGGATACTCCGCGCACAGTTGCTGCAGCTCACGCTTGAGGATTTTCCCGATCGCATTGCGCGGCAATTCGTCCACGATCCTGACGTCCGCGAGCCGCTGCATCTTGCCGAGCCTCGCATTGGCCCAGTCTCTCAGCATGGCGCCCGACAATGCGACGTCTTCGACCGTGACGAAACCCACCGGCGTCTCGCCCCAACGCTCCGACGCCGCACCGACCACGGCAGCCTCGCCAACCGCCGGGTGCTCGCGAAGCGCCGCCTCGAGATCGACCGGATAGATGTTCATCCCGCCCGAGATGATCACGTCCTTCTTGCGCCCGATCAACGTGAAGAACCCTTCATCGTCGATCCGTCCGATGTCGCCGGTGCGTATGTAGCGGAGTCCCTCGGGACTGTACCATTCCGCCTCATGGGTCTTGCCCGGCTGGTTGTGGTAGCCGGTCATCATGATGTGCGACCGGCCGACCACCTCGCCCGTTTCGCCGGGCTCGAGCATACGCCCCGCATCGTCGATGACCCGCATCTCGTGGCCTTCGATCGGCTGGCCGACCGTATGCAGCTTGTCCGGCCGATCGTGCGCCACCAGCATGCAGGACCCGCCACCCTCGGTCATGCCGAAATACTCGACCAGGCCGCCGGGCCAGCGCGCCAGCACCTCCGCCTTCAAGTCGGCCGGGAACGGCGCCGACGTCGCATACTTGATCGTGTAGCTCGATAGATCGAAGCGATCGAAGTCGGGCACATCCAGGATCCGTCGATACTGCACCGGCACCAGCATCGCCGCCGTCACCCGCCAACGCTCGCTCAGTTCCAGGAATCCCCGCGCGTCGAACCGCGGCATCAGCACCACCGTCCCGCCGCCGGCGAGCGCCGGCAGCAGGCTCACAAGCGTCGTGTTCGAGTACAGCGGCGTCGAGATGATCGCGACCGCATCGGGTCCATAGCCCGGCGGATCGAGCAGATGAAGCTGCGGCCAGCGCATCGAGTGCGGCTGCACGATGCCCTTCGGCGTGCCCGTCGTGCCGGACGAATAGATGATGTTGAAGGGCTGCTCGGGCACGATCGTAACCGGCAGGGGACGGCCCTCCGCCGGCAGCAGGGCGTCGAGCGTCTCGCCGTCGGCGCCGTCCTCGAGCGCCAGGCGGCGCGCAGGCGCCGCCGCGGCCGCACCCAGCGCCTCGCTGCCCACCCGGTCGAGGAACACGTGTCCGGCGCCGCTGTCGCGCAGCATCGTGAGCAACTGCTCGGGCATCGCCGAAGGCGACAGCGGCGAGATCGCCGCACCAGTGCGCAGCACGCCGATGAGAACAGCGACATACGCCATCGAGCTCGCGGCACAGATCGCCACCGCCGCTCCGCGTCCGACACCATCGCTCTGCAGGAAGCACGCGATGCGGTCGGCGTCATCGTCGAGCCGCCGGTAGGTGACGCTCTCCCGCCCGCAGATCAGTGCCGTCTTCGCCGGATGCTTGCGCACATGCAGCCGGAACAGGTCGGCGAACACGCCGAATGGCTGCTCGACAGAGCGACGGATCTCCTCCGACACGCTGGCCTCGACCGATTCCATTCGGCTCTCCCGACGCTTGAAGCGTGTTTGAGCATTCTAGTATGATCCAGACCGTCCTGCCAGACAAGAACCATGGTGGCCCGCTCCACGAGGATATCTCCTCCGGCTCTAGAAGACAGGACATTCTTGAGAAAGATCGTCCGTAACCATGATGGGATCCAAGGGCCGCCGGCCCTTGGCAGGTCGAGGACAGCGTCCTCGCCTCCGCCCGCTCAGCCGAACACTGCGACGCTCTGCCGCGCCGTCATCAGCGGCGTGCCGTCCTCGCTCCAGATCGTGATCCGCTCCGCGGCATAACCCTCCGCCACGACCTCGCCCACCAGCCGCACCAGCCGCCATCCGCCTGGCGATCCCCGGCCCGGCTCCGGCCCGAGCTCGACCGACCACATCATCGTGCTGACCGGAATGAAGCGCTCCACCATCGCGAGCGGCGCCGGCGGCGACGCATCGCCGAGTGCCACCAGTGCCACGGCCGGATCCACGCCGCCCGCCTCCCGGTGGCGGAACCACGCTGTGATCTCGGCCGTCGGGCTGCCGCTCCCGAAACCGCCAGGCAACGCCAGCCGTGCATCGAAATGCGCGATGAACGCCGGCGCGAGGCCCTCCAGCAGGGTGCCGCATTCCTCCGGCGGCGGCACCGCCGGCATCGGCAACGCCGTGTGCGACAGCACCGATCGTCGTGCGGCCCCGAAGCACAGCAGCGCGCGGGTGGCGAACCCGGCCTCGCCGTGGACATCGACCGTGACGAACGTGACCGACCGGCCGGCGCGCAGCACGGTCGGCGTCAGCGCGAGCGACCCCGAAACCGGCCCCACGAACGCGAACTGCGCCGCGCGTAATGGTCCCAATCCGGGCACCGCCCGCAGGACGGTTTCGACCGCCAGTGCGGCGACGAGCCCGCCATAGACCGTGCGCCCCTGCTCCCAGTCCGGCGGCACCGCGACCCGCCAGGCGCCGTCGCGTTCCGCCATCGCGCCGAGCAGCGCGGGCAGGCTGGTCAGCTTGCGATTCCCTCGGCGTACCAATCCATCTTCTGCAGCTCGTCGTCGCTCGGATGCGCGCCTTCCGCGATCCTGATCTTGCCCGACTGGTCACGCACCGGCCCGGTGAAGGGGTGCAGCGCGCCGCCCGCGATCCCGGCACTCACCAGGTCCGCCGCGTGCCGCACATCGGGAGCTACCGTCGGCCCATAGGGTGCGAGCTGCACCAGGTTCTCCTTCAGCCCCCACCACACATTGCCGGTCTTCCAGCTGCCGGCGAGCGCCTGGCGAACCCGCATGATGACGTAGGGCGACCAGTGGTCGACGATCGAGGTCAGTTGCGCCGTCGGCCCGAACCGCGCCATGTCCGAGCTCTGCCCGAACGCGTGCATGCCACGCTGCTGCGCCGTCTGCATCACGGCTGGACTGTCGGTGTGCTGCGCGAGGAGGTCCGCGCCCTGGTCGAGCAGCGACTTCGCGGCGTCCGCTTCCTTTCCCGGATCGAACCAGCTGTTGACCCAGATCATCCGCGTCTTGAAGTCCGGGTTGATCTTGCGCGCGGCGATCGTGAACGCGTTGACCCCCATCACCACCTCGGGAATCGGAAACGACGCGACGTAGCCGCACACGCCGGTCTTCGACATATGCCCCGCGATCGTTCCGCAGACGGCACGCGCCTCGTACCAGCGGATGTTGTACTCCGCCACGTTGGGCGCCAGCTTGTATCCCGTCGCCTGCTCGAACTTCACATGCGGGAACTGCTTGGCCACACGAATGGCCGAATTCATGAAGCCGAACGACGTCGAGAAGATCATGTCGTTGCCGGACGCGGCCAGATCGCGCAGCACGCGTTCGCAGTCGGGTCCCTCGGCCACGTTCTCGACATAGTGCGTCGTGACCTGGATGCCCAGTGCCGCCTGCAGGGCCAGCCGCGACTGCTCCTGCTCGTAGGAATAGCCGAGATCGCCGATCGGCCCGGTATAGACGAACGCGATCTTCATCGGTCCCGCCGCCCGCGCCCGCCGAACTCCGGTCGCGCCGAGCGCGAGCCAAGCCGCACCCCCCACCAAGCCCCGCCTATTCAGCATCGATCTCTCCATCACCCGGTTGCACGGAAGGGTTTGCCCAACGAAGCGGGTGCCGCAAGCAGCCCTTTCGCCACCCCCGACGAAATCGCCGCCAGCACCACGATCGTTGCCAAATAGGGCACCATCGCGAACAACTGCGTGGGCAGGTGCAGCCCGCTGCCGGAAAGATAGAGCTGCAGCACCGCGATGCCGCCGAACAGGTAGGCGCCGAGCAGTACACGCAGCGGCCGCCACGATCCGAACGTCACGAGTGCCAGCGCGATCCATCCGCGCCCGGCCGTCAGCCCCTCCGCCCAAATCGGCGTGTAGGCAATCGACAGGTAGGCGCCGCCGACGCCCGCCATCGCGCCGCCGAACAGGACCGCGAGCAGGCGCACCCGAAGCACCGGCAACCCGATCCGGTGCGCCGCCTCCGCGTTCTCGCCCACCGCGCGCAGCACCATGCCCGCGCGGGTCCGGCCGATCGCCCATGCCAGCAGGGCCGCCGCGACCAGGCTGCCGAACACCAGCGCATCCTGGCCGGCGAGCGGACCCACCACCGGCGCCGCGCCCAGCCACGGCACGTGCAGCTTGCCCAGCGGCGGCACCGTGTGGCCGGTCAGGCGCTGTCCGGCCAGCGTGGAAACACCGGTTCCGAAGATCGTCAGCGCCAATCCGGTCGCGACCTGGTTGGTCGACAACGCGAGCGTCAGTGCCGCGAACAGCGAGGCGAGCGCCATCCCGGCGCCGGCGCCGGCCAGGACCCCCAGCACGTGGCTGCCGCTCGCGAGTGTCGCCGCGAACCCGGCGACCGCGCCGCTCAGCATCATGCCCTCGACGCCGAGATTGAGCACGCCCGCCCGCTCGGCCACCAGCTCGCCGAGCGAGGCATAGGCGAGCGGTGTCGCCGCCGTCATCACGGTGGCCACCAGCGACACCGCCACGCTGGTCATGCGGCCACCGGGCGCACCGTCGCCAGCCGGAACCGCGTCAGGAAGTCGGCCGCCAGCGGAAAGAACAGCAGCAGGCCCTGAACCACGCCCGTGGCACCCTTGGGCAGCCCGACCGCGACCTGGGCGAGATCCCCGCCCACGTACGACAAGGCCATCAGCAGGCCCGCGGGCACGATCCCCAAAGGATCGAGCCGTCCGAGGAACGCCACGATGATGGCGGTGAACCCGTAGCCTGGCGACACCACCGGGATGAGCTGACCGATCGGCCCCGCCACCTCGAAGCATCCCGCCAGCCCGGCGAGCCCGCCGCTCGCCAGCAGCACCAGCCAGACCGTTCCCTGCTCCGGGAAGCCGGCGAAGCGCGCCGCCGCCGGCGCCTCGCCGAATGCCCTGATCGCGAAGCCCGACACCGTCCGTCCGAGCAGCAGCCATCCCATTGCGGGCAGCAGGAAGCCGATCGCCGTCCCCAGCGTGATCCGCGTCCCGGGCACCAGCACGGGCAGCAGCTCGTCGTCGGCGAACATCCGCGATTGCGGAAAATTGTAGCCCTGCGGATCCTTCAGCGGCCCGAACACCAGCGCCGTCAGCAGCAGCGAGGCGACATAGGTCAGCATCAGGCTGGTCAGGATCTCGCTGGCGCCCAGACGGGTGCGCAGCAACGCCGGGATCGCGGCCCACGCCATCCCGGCCACGATCCCGGCCAGCACCATCAGCGGCAGCGCCCACGCGCTGCCGTTCTCGCCGAAGACGAGTGCGACGCATCCCGCGCCGATCGCGCCCAGCGTGAACTGCCCGTCCGCGCCGATGTTCCAGACATTCGCCCGGAAGCACGCCACCAGCCCCAAGGCGATCGTGATCAGCGGCGCTGCCTTGAGCGCCATCTCCGATAACCCGTTCACCGTCTCGAACGGCTGGACGAAGAACGCGTGCAGGGTTTGCCGCGCCGGATAGCCCATCGCCACGAACAGCACGCCGGACGCGGCCACCGCGCCCAGGGCGGCCGCGACCGGTGCGGCCGACGCGAGCCAGCGCGGCCGCGCCACCCGTCGCTCGATGCGGAACCTAGCCGACATCCGCCAATGCCGGCATCTCCGTTCCGACCGGCGGCTCACCATGCACGCCGCCCATCATCAGCCCGAGTTCCTCGAGCGTGACCTCGCGCGTCGGCCGCGCGCCCGTGAGCCGGCCCGCGTTGATGACCGCGATCCGGTGCGTGATCCGCAGCAGCTCGTCCAGATCCTGGCTGATCACCAGCACCGCGGCCCCGCTCGCCGCGCGCTCGAACAGCGCCCGGTGGATCGCGGCCGCGGCGCCGGCGTCGACCCCCCAGGTCGGCTGTGCGACCACCAGCACCGACGGGGCCTGCAGCACCTCGCGGCCGACCACGAACTTCTGCAGGTTGCCGCCCGACAGGCTCTCCGCGCGCGCCTCCGGCCGGCCCTGGCGCACGTCGAAATCCTCGATGATGCGGCGTGCGAAGCCGCGCGTCGCGGCGCGCCGCACCATGCCGAGCCGGATCAGGCCCGCCCGCTCCCGGCCTGTCAGCACGGTGTTGTCGGCCAGCGAGAAGCCGGGCATCGCCGCGTGCCCGTTGCGTTCCTCCGGCACCGACGCGAGCCCCAGCGCGCGCCGAGCGGTCGTGCCCAGGCGCCCGCACAGGGTCTCGCCGATCCTGATGTCGGCATTCGACGGCGCCAGCCGCTCGCCGGTCAGCGCCGCCATCAGCTCGCCCTGGCCATTGCCCGCGATGCCGGCGATGCCGACGATCTCGCCCGCCCTGACCTCCAGGCTCACGCTCTCGAGCGCCACGTCGTGCGGCCGGACCGCGGGCAGGCCCAGCGCATACAGCACCAGCATCGGCCGTCCCGGCGCCGCCTCGGGTGCGCGCTCGACGCGCAGCACCTCGGCTCCCACCATCATGCGCGCGAGCGACGCCGCACTCTCGGCCCGCGGATCGCACCGCCCCACCACCCGTCCATGACGCAGCACCGTCGCCGCGTCGCACAACGCCCTGATCTCGTCGAGCTTGTGCGAGATATACAGGATCGAGATGCCCTCGCTGGCCAGCCGACGCAGCGTCGCGAACAGCAGCGACACCTCCTGCGGCGTCAGCACCGAGGTCGGCTCGTCCATCACCAGCAGCCTCGGTTGCTGCAGCAGGCAGCGGACGATCTCCACCCGCTGCCGTTCGCCGACCGAGAGCGAGGCCACCGTCCGGTCCGGATCGAGCGGCAGGCCGTAGCCGCCGCTCACCGACCTGATCCGCGCCGACAGCGCCCGGCGTCCGCCCGGTGCCTCCAGCACCAGCGCGATGTTCTCGGCAACCGTCATCGCCTCGAACAGCGAGAAATGCTGGAACACCATGCCGATGCCGAGACGCCGTGCCGCGTTCGGATCACCGATCCGGACCGCCTCGCCTTCCCAGACGATCTCGCCCTCGTCCGCCTGCAGCACGCCGTAGACGATGTTCATCAGCGTGGACTTGCCCGCGCCGTTCTCGCCGAGCAGCGCGTGGATCTCGCCCGGACCGACCGCGAGGTCGATCCGGTTGTTGGCGACGAGCGGGCCGAACCGGCGGGTGATCCCGCGGAGGCACAGCCGGTCCGTCATCGTCAGGTCGCGATCGAGGATGCCATCGCCGAGGTCATGCAACTCCCATGCAACGGCTGCGTCCGCTCACACCCCGAATGCCACCCAGTTGAATCCCGACCGTTTCGCATAGCTGATCGAGCTGGTCGCTCCGTTGATCACCGGGCTGAGGCACGACACCTGGAATCCCGACGCGGAGAGATTGTTGACGCCGTAGATCGTCGGCACCGGCACCGGATAGGCCGCGTTGTTCCAGCCGCCGGCGGCGCCCTCCGACACCGTCAACGAGTAGCACGTGCTGGGGAAGCTGATCGGGAACGTGAACTGGTCGAGATTGCCCGTCACCGTCAGTGCCGTCCCCCACTGCACGATCAGCCCGCTCGGCAGCGACTGCCAGCCCGTCCGGTTGAGGCCGCAGGCGAAACTCATCTGCGGCAGCTTGTAGTTCAGGAACGGCGCGGTCGACGGCACCACGATGTTCGACGACGTGATCACGCTCTGTCCGGCATTGACCGTGATCACGGCGATGATCACCCATCCCTGATCGGCCGGCGGCGTGGTCTGCGTCCCGGTATTGGCCGCCGCACCGCCCTTGAGCTGCAGCGCCACCTGCTGCAGCCGCTGCGTGTTCTGTGCCGTTCCGTTGTTGCCCTGGCCCGCCAGCCCCTGCGCCGGATTCGCCGCGTTGTAGTAGGGCAGCACCACCGGCACCGCGTCCTGCTCGAGGAAACTCGCCTCGATCATGTAGTTGATCGACTGGCCCGACACCGTCGGCGGCGTCAGCGTGAACACCGAATTGCCGGTGTTGATCCCCATCTTGACCAGGTTGGACGCGTCGGCCGCGAGCGTCCCGTAGCTTTGGCCGTCGACCTCGGAGGACACCAGGATGCTGCCCGGCCCGACGGTCACCTGCAGCGAGGCGGGGACGGTCGGCTGACAGGCCAGCCCGTCAACCAGCGGTGCGTTGCCGAGACACATCTGGGCCAGGAAGCCGAGCCCCTTCATCGTGCCGCGCTGGATGTTCAGCAGGTCGGTGTCGAGCGGAATGGCGCCCGGATAGACGATCATGCGGTCCATGGAGAACTCCGTCGTGGGGAAACCGGTGCACTGCACGCGCGCCGGCGCACCGGCCTGCCCGATCGCAGGTCGCCACGACAACGCAATTATTGCAGTATAGTATCAACCTAGGTGTCCCTGGACCCGAAGTCAAACCGCGTCGCGTTGCGCCGCGCCCCCGCCCGACCTACCGTCGCCCGATGAGCGCGCACATCCGCACCGAACAGGCCGACTCCATCCTCGCCCTGACCATCGACCGGCCCCTCAAGAAGAACGCGCTCGACCAGGCCATGTATCGCGCGCTCGCCGACGCCTTCGAGCGCGCCGACGCCGATCCCGACACCCGCGTCGTCCTGCTCACCGGCGCCGGCGGCACGTTCTCCGCCGGCAACGACATCGCCGACTTCGCCCGCGGCGGCGGGTCGGAGGCGGCCGACACCCACCGCCTGATCGAAACCGTGCTGCGCTTCACCAAGCCGATCGTCGCCGCCGTCGACGGGCTCGCGGTCGGCATCGGCACGACCATCCTGCTGCACTGCGATCTCGTCTACGCGACGGCGGATTCCCGCCTGCGCCTGCCCTTCGTCGATCTCGGCCTGGTTCCCGAATTCGCCTCGAGCAACTTCCTGCCGCGTCTCGCGGGGCTGCAGCGCGCCTCCGAGCTCTTCCTGCTCGGCGATGCCTTCACCGCCGCCGACGCGCATGCGATCGGCCTTGTCAATCGCGTCGTCGACACCCCGGACCTCCTGCCCATCGCGCGCGAGGCCTGCCGCCGCATCGCCGCCAAACCCCCCGAGGCAGTCGCGATCACCCGCCGCCTGCTGCGCGGCGATCCCGCGATCGCGATCGAGCGCGCCCGCGAGGAAGCCCGCCTCTTCGCCGAACGCCTGTCATCTCCCGAGGCCCAGGCCGCCTTCGCCGCCTTCCTCGCCCGGCGTTAGGGAAGAAGCGGGGTTCCACCCCGCACCCCGCCAAACGCAGTGCGTTTGGATCCCAAATGATGGCGGGTCCGGGGCTCACCCCGCCGTCGACACCTCCACCGGCGCGTCCGCCTCCACGCGCGGCAGGCTCGCCCGCAACCGCCGGATATGGCGCGGGTCGGAATCCATCACCCGGAACTCGATCCCCGACGGATGCCCGATCACCTCGCCCCGTGCCGGCACCCGGCCGGCCAGCGTGAACACCAGCCCGCCCACCGTCTCGATCTCGCTCGCCCGCTCGTCGGCCGTCAGCACCGCGCCCACGCTGTCCTCGAACTCGTCGACCGGCAGGCGCGCGTCGATGTCGAGTGTCCCGTCCGGGCGCCGGACCAGCATGTCGCCGTCCGGCTCGTCGTGCTCGTCGGCGATGTCGCCCACGATCGTCTCCACCAGGTCCTCGAAGCTGACCAGCCCGTCGATGCCGCCATACTCGTCGACCACCAGTGCCAGATGCGTCCGCAGATTGCGCATCTGCAGCAGCAGGTCGAGCACCGGCACCTGCGGCGCCACCAGCAACGGCTCGCGCAGGATCGCGGCAATCGAGAACGCCTGCGGCCGACCCACGAACGTGAACAGGTCCTTGACGTGGACCATGCCCACGATCTCGTCGAGATGCTCGCGGTAGATCGGCATCCGCGAATGCCCCTCGCGCTTGACGATCTCGAGTGCCTCGTCGAGCGTCACGTCCTCCGCCATCGCCACGATGTCGGCGCGCGGGATCATCACGTCGTCGACCGTCGTGCCGCGCAGATGCAGCACGTTGCCGATCAGCGCCCGCTCCTGCCGGTCGAGCTCCGGCCGCTCCTCGCCGTTCGTCTCCGCGGGCTCGGTGCCCGGCTCCTGCATCAGCTCCTCGATCGACCGCCGCAGCGAATACTCCAGCCGGCGTCCGCGAAAGATCGAGCTCACCCGTGTGAGCAACCCCGTTCGGGGCAGGAACGGCGGAACCTCGGCCTCCGATCGTTCCTCGCTCATCAAGCGGCCTCCGGTGCCCGCGGCTTGAACGGGTTTGCCACGCCGATCCGCGACAGCAGCCGCGCCTCCTCCCGCTCCATCCGGCGCGCCTCGCCCGCCGACCCGTGATCGAAACCCTCCAGGTGCAGCATCGCATGCACCACCAGATGCGCCAGATGATCGGACGCGGTCCTGTTCGCCTGCCGCGCCTCGCGCCTGACCGTGCCGTAGGCGAGCACCACGTCGCCGCCCGAACCGCCCACCGGATCGAACGTCAGCACGTTGGTGGGCTTGTTGCGTCCGCGATACCGCGCGTTCAGGCGCTTGACCGCGCGGTCGCTGTCCAGAACCACCGCATCGGCCCGGCCGCCCGCGGCGCGTGCCGCGCGCCTGATCACCCGTTCCGCGTCCGGCACCAGCCACCGCCAGCGCCGCTCCGGCACCAGCACCGTCAGGGGAGGCGACGCCCTGGCATCGCTCCCCGATCGACTACTTGGAGGTTCCATGCTTCTCCCGGGCGCGGGACCCCGTCATGTCCCGCTGGGCCGCCTCGCGTCCCGCGACCGCGCGACGATCGTAGGCGTCGACGATGCGGCCGACCAGGGGATGGCGCACCACGTCCCCGACGCCGAACCGCGCGACCCCGATCCCCTGCACGCCCTCGAGCGTCTCGATCGCCTCGGCCAGGCCCGACCGGACGCCGCCCGGCAGGTCGATCTGGCTGAGATCGCCGTTGATCACCATCCGCGTCCCGTCCCCCATCCGTGTGAGGAACATCTTCATCTGCGCCGCCGTCGTGTTCTGGGCTTCGTCCAGGATCACGAAGGCGTGGGCAAGCGTTCGCCCGCGCATGAACGCCAGCGGCGCCACCTCGATCTCACCGTTTCCCATCCGCCGGAGCATCTGGTCGCCGGGCAGCATGTCGCCCAGCGCGTCGTACAGCGGACGCAGATAGGGATCGACCTTCTCCTTGAGATCACCCGGCAAGAAGCCCAACCGCTCGCCCGCCTCGACCGCTGGCCGCGACAGCACGATCCGCTCGACCCGCCCCGCGAGCAGCATCGCCACCGCCTGCGCCACCGCCAGGTAGGTCTTGCCGGTTCCCGCCGGCCCGAGCGCGAACACCATCTCGTGCGAGGCCAGCAGGTCGATATACGCCGCCTGGCCCGGCGAGCGCGGCCCGACCGCGCCGCGCCGCGTCCTGATCGCCGGCAGGTCGCGCAGCGGCAGCCGCGGATCGTCGTCGCCGCGTTCCGCGGGCCCGATGCGCCCCGACATCCTGATCGCCGCCTCGACCTCGCCCATATCGACCGGCTTGCCGCTCGACAGCCGCTTGTAGAGCCCGGCCAGCGCCCCCTGCGTCAGATCGACCGCCTCGCGCTCGCCGCTGATCGCGATCCGGTTGCCACGGCACGACATCCTGACGCCGAAACCCTGCTCCAGCCGCGTCAGATAACGATCGTGATCGCCGAGCAGCAGCGGCAGCAACGCGTTGTCGTCGAATTGCATCGTCACCGAGCGGGATGCCCTGTTCTCCGCGACGATCGGATGGGCGGCGCCGAGGCCGGAGGCGGCCAGGCCGCCCCTCGACGTGACCGGCGCGCCGAACGCGCCGCGTGGCGATATCTGTGTCAAGCCGAAGCAGTCTCCCTGACCAGTTGACCGGTGATCGAGTTCGTCGCCGAACCCGTGATCCGCACCTCTGATATGAGGCCCACGAGCGATCGTGCAGCCTCGACATGCACCGCCTGTCCATGCGGGGAACGGCCGGCGATCTGACCCGCATGGCGTCCCGGCCCCGTGAACAGCACCGGCAGCGTCCGTCCCACCGCGTCGGCGTTGAACCCTGCCTGCTGGCCGCGCAGCAGCGCCTGCAGCGCCTGCAGCCGCTCGTCCTTGACCGGATCGGGCACCTGCCCCGCGGCCACCGCGGCCGGCGTCCCCGGCCGGGGCGAATACTTGAAGCTGTAGGCCTGCGCGAACCCGACCGCCTCGACCAGCGACAAGGTCGCGGCAAAATCCGCATCCGTCTCGCCGGGATGGCCCACGATGAAATCCGACGACAGCGCGATGTCGGGCCGCGCCGCGCGCAGCCGGTCGACCACCCGCAGGTAATGCGCCGCGTCATGACCGCGATTCATCGCCCGCAGCATCCGATCCGACCCCGACTGCACCGGCAGATGCAGGAACGGCATCAGCACCGGCACCTCCGCGTGCGCCGCGATCAGCCCGTCATCCATGTCCCGCGGATGCGACGTCGTGTAGCGGATCCGCGCCAGCCCCGGGACGAGCGCGAGCCGCCTGATCAGCCCGCCGAGCGAACACGTCCCGCCCGCCTCCGCCCCGTGATACGCGTTCACGTTCTGCCCGAGCAGCGTGATCTCGCGCGCTCCCCCCGCCACCAGCGCACGCGCTTCCGCCAGCACCGACGCGACCGGCCGGCTCGCCTCCGCGCCCCTGGTGTAGGGCACCACGCAGAACGAGCAGAACTTGTCGCATCCTTCCTGCACGGTCAGGAACGCGGTCGCCCCCGAGGCCCGAACCGACGCCGGCAGCAGGTCGAACTTCTGCTCGACGGGAAACTCGGTGTCGATCACCTTGCCACCATCCAGTCGCGCCGCGAGCTCGGGCAGTCGATGATACGTCTGCGGCCCGACCACCAGGTCGACGAACGGCGCGCGCGCCAGGATCTGCTCGCCCTCGGCCTGCGCGACACAGCCCGCCACCGCGATCACGGTCGTGCGTCCTGTCGCTGCCCGCTCCTCCTTGACCAGCCGCAGCCGGCCCAGCTCGGAGAACACCTTCTCCGCCGCACGGTCGCGGATATGGCAGGTGTTGAGGATCACCATGTCGGCGTCGGCGGGGCCGTCCGCCGTCGTGTAGCCGGCCGGTGACAACGCATCCCGCATGCGGCCGCTGTCATACGCGTTCATCTGGCAACCCCAGGTGACCACGTGCAGGCGCTTGGAAGGGGAGGGGAGATCGGTCACGGCATCCGTATCCTGAGGAACGGCCGAAGCCAGACCCACGGGATCGATCGAAGTCAAGCGTGTGTCCGTTCTGTCAAGACGAGCAGGCGCTCAATGTCGGGCAGCTCCAGTTCGACGTTCGACTCCGTGCGAAAGAAAATCTGGCAGCACCACCGGCCACGTTCAAGCGCAATGCAGGTCCGATGCGCGGGCCGCCCGAAACGTCACCGTCGCGTCACGGACGAGCCCCCTGCCCTACGCCGCGACCGCCGCCCGCATCTTGCGCGGCGCCAGCCCGGCCAGCATCGGGCAAAGCGGCTCCGCCGGCCGGTTCTGCCGGAGCGTCGCGGCCCCGACCGCGACCGCCATCCAGGCCGCCGCCGCCAGCTCCTTGCGCGACGCGAAATCCGCCGGATCGAGCGGCTCGTGCAGCAGCACCGTCGCCCGCATTCCGCGCCATTGCGCCAGGCGCCAGAAATGGCTCCCCAAGTCCATGTCGCCGAACCAGGAGAACACCGGCCGTCCCGCCCGTCCCACCGGCATCCCAGCCAGACGATCATAGACCAGCGAAATCGGCTGGATCAGCGGGCCCTTGCCCGATCCGGGCCGGTCCTCGCGCTCGAGCACCGGCTTGGCCAGCGCGAAGAACGTCGAATGGAACGGCAGCACGCGCGAGCCGTCCGAGCTCGTTCCTTCCGGAAACAGGATCAGGTCGTCCCCGCCGCACAGCCGCGCCGTCATCGCGAGCTTCTCCGACGCGGTCGCCGCCCGGTTGCGGCTGACGAACACCGTTCGACCCAGTCGCGCCACCGTGCCCAGCACCGGCCAGCGTGCGACATCGTTCTTCGACACGAAGCACCCGCGCAGACGCCCGCCCAGCACCACCACGTCGATCCAGGACGAATGGTTCGACACATAGATCACCGGCCGACCGCTCGTGCCCCCGTCCGACACACCAGCCGGCGCGCCCAGCATGCGCACCTGCATCCCCAGCAGCGCGCACACGCCGGCCCAGTACAGCCGCGCGAACTCGACCTTGCCCCGCCCGGGGACCGCCAGCAGCACCGCCTGCGTGCAGATCGAGACCGCCGTCCACGCCACGATCAGGATCGCCCGGAGCACCGCCCGCGCGCCCCGTCCGAGCCGCCGCGGCGCCGAGATGGCTGCCCGCGTGATCGCGGCGGCTGATCCGACGGACGTTGCAAGATCGCAACGGCGTCCGAGGCGACGAGGTTTGCCCTGCATGATCACGCAATGTAACCCGCTGTGTCGCCGGCCACAATGCTGCCACCTTTCGGGCTCGCATCCGAGCTTGTTATGATACCGTTTGATCTTGACCGGCACGCAGGGCACAAGCCCACCCGTATGGCCCGCGTCGCCCGACACCCGCAGAGGCGACCCCTCCGCCGCACCCTCCTCGGCTGGCTCGCGCCCGCCATCGCGACGTCCTCGATCTCCGCCTCCCACGCCGCCGATCCGCAATCCTACACAGTCGACATCGGCAAGACCGGCGACAAGGCCATCGACGGCGCGCTCTCCGGCACCTCCAGCCTCGTCAGCCTGCGCAAGACCGCACCCGCCGGTCCCTTCGCCCTCGTCGGCCGCGCCCGCAACGACGCCGACCAGTTGCGGACCGTTCTCGGCGGTTTCGGCTATTACGACGCTCGCATCGCCGTCACCATCGACGGCACCGATGCCGGCGACCCCGCTCTCCCCAACCGCCTCGCCGCGATCCCCAACGGCCAGTCCGTCAAGATCCACGTCGCCGTCGATCGCGGCCTCCTGTTTCACCTGCGTCACGTCACCCTCCAGGGCAACGTCCCGCTCGGTGCGCGCGAGAACTTCCACCTCCACGAGGGCCAGCCCGCGATCGCCGCCGACGTGCTCGCTGCCGGTTCCGATCTGCGCGACCAGCTCGAGGAAAGCGGCCACGCCTTCGCCACCGTCGGCGAGCCCGCCGCCACCGAGGATCCCGCCGCCCACGCGATCGACGTCGTCTTCCCGGTCGATGCCGGCCCGCGCGTGGACATCGGCGACATCGACCTGATGGGCCTGCACACGGTCCATCCGCGCTTCATCCGCAGGCGCCTGACCGTCCATTCCGGCCAGCTCTACCAGCCCAGCAAGGTCGACGCGGCCCGTCAGGATCTCGCCAGCTCCGGCGTCTTCGCCACCGTCCAGGCGACCGTCGGCAAGACCCTCGACGCCCACGGTCGCGTCCCCGTCACCTTTTCCTTCGTCGAGGCGCCGCCGCGCACCGTCGCACTCACCGCCGCCTATTCCACCGACCTCGGCGGCAGCGCCGGCGTCACCTGGACGCACGACAATTTCTTCGGCAACGAGGAGAAGCTCGAGCTCGCCGCCATCGCCACCGGCCTCGGCGGCACCGCCCAGCAGGGTCTCGGCTACGACGTCTACGCCCAGATCACCAAGCCCGACCTCTGGGCGCGCAACCAGAACGGCGTCGTCCGCATCGAGGCGCTCAAGCAGAACCTCTACACCTACAACCAGCAGGCCTACCTGCTGAAGTTCGGCCTCGACCGGCGCCTCTCGAAACGCTGGAACGTCGCCGCCGACATCGTCCTCGAGCAGGAACAGATCATCCAGGAAGGCACCACCCGCAACTATACGCTCGGGCAACTGCCGCTCACCGCCAACTATGACAGCACCGACCTCGCGAGCCCGCTCGACGCGCCCACCCACGGCGTGCGCGTTGGGCTCGGCATCACCCCCTCCTACAGCCTCGGCAGCGGCAGCAACGGCCCCGGCACCAGTGCCGCCAACAGCTTCTTCACCATCCTCCAGGGCCAGGCCTCGACCTATGTCGACTTCGCCCATCTCGGCCTGACCAGGCCTGGCCGCACCGTCATCGCCGTGCACGGCGTCGTCGCGTCCGTCCAGGGTGCATCGACCTTTCAGCTTCCCCCCGACCAGCGCCTCTACGCCGGCGGCAGCACCACCGTCCGCGGCTACCGCTACCAGCAGATCTCGCCGCTCTTCCCCGACAACCGTCCCGAGGGCGGCACCTCGCTCGACGCCATCCAGGTCGAGTATCGCCAGCGCATCGTCGGCAACTTCGGCGCCGTCCTGTTCGGCGACGCCGGCCAGGTCGGCGCCACCAGCGCCCCCTTCAACGGTCCCTTGCGTGTCGGCGCCGGCGTCGGCGCCCGCTACTACACGCCGATCGGGCCGATCCGCCTCGACGTCGCCATCCCGCTCAACAAGGTTCAGGGCGACGACAGTTTCGAGCTCTATATCGGCCTCGGGGAGACCTTCTGATGCTCCGCCGCATCCTCAAGGGCCTAACGTACCTGATCGGCGGCCTGCTCGGCCTGGTCATCCTGCTTGTCGCCGTCCTGCTGGTCGGCACCAACACCGGCCCCGGCCGCCACCTGATCGAAACCGAGGCCAACGCGCTGACCGGCGGCACCGTCCGCCTGACCGGCTTCGCGGGCCGCTTCCCCGACCGCTTGCGCATCGCCCGGATCGAACTCGCCGACGCCAAGGGCCCCTGGCTCACCGTCGAGAACCTCGCACTCGACTGGCACCCGCTCGCACTCCTCCACCGCACCGTCAGCGTCGACCGTCTCGCCGCCAGCCACATCGACGCTCCGCGTCTCGCCGAGCCCGCGCCTTCCAAGCCCCAGCCCGCCGCCAAGCCCGCGTCCGGCCACCTCAACCTCCCCCTCGGCCTGCGCGTCGCCACCCTCGATCTCCCGCGCATCGACGTCGGCGCCCCCATCGCCGGCCACGCCGTCTCGATCGGCGTCGCCGGCCACGCCACCATCGCGAGCCTGCAGCCGATCCTCGCCGGACCCACCCTCGACACCCTCCCCGACACCAACCTGCGCCTCGCCATCGCCAATCGCGCCGGTCCCGGCACCTACGCCCTCGAAGGCCACGTCACCCCGGGCGCCGTGGCACTGCATCTCACCGCCGACGAAGCGGCCCCCGGCCTGGTCGCGGCCTTCGCCGGCAGCAGCCAGATCCTCCCGCTGCATCTCGACCTGTCGCTCGCCGGCCCGCACGCCGCCGAAGCCCTGCATCTCGCGCTCGCCGCCGGCCCATTGGCACTCACCGCCAACGGCATCACCGACCTCGTCCACGGCACCGCCGGCCTGACGCTCGCCGCCCACGCGCCCGCGATGCAGCCCGTCCCCGGCATCGCCTGGCAGTCGGTGGCACTCGACGCGCATGTCGACGGCCCATTCAAGACGCCCCAGGCCAACGGCCATCTCGACATCGAGCGGCTCGCCGCCGGCGGCGCCACCATCGGCGCCATCCGCGCCGACCTCTCGGGCGACCGCGGCCAGGTCGCGGTCCGCGCCTTGATCGACGCCCTTCGCATCCCCGGTCCCAAACCGGATCTGTTCGCGGCAACCCCGGTCACCATCGCGGCCCATGCTCGCCTCGACGATCCGACCCGCCCCGTCACCTTCTCCGTCTCGCACACCCTGCTCGCGCTTGCCGGCACCGCCCGCACCGCCAACCCGATCGCGAGCCACCTGACCCTCGACATCCCGTCGCTGGCCCCGCTCGCCGCCGCCGGCGGCGTCGCACTCGAAGGCCATACCCACCTCGCCGCCGACCTCACCGCGAACGGCCCCGACGACACCGCCGCCGTGACCGGCCAGCTCGCCATCACCGGTGGCCAGTCACCCGTCCCCGGCCTGATCGGTCCCGACGGCACAATCTCGCTCGCCGCCGCCAAGCACGGCGCCGATCTCTCCCTCGATCACCTCACGCTGGACGGCGCCAACCTCCATCTCCGCGCGTCCGGCACCGACAGATCCAGCGTCCTCGACACGACCTTCCACCTCGGCCTGCCGAACCTCGCCGCCCTCGGTCCCGCCGCCCGCGGCCACGTCGACTTCGACGGCACCGCGACCGGCCCCACCACCGATCTCTCGGCCAGGCTCCACGCCGCCGGCGACATCGGCGCCACCCAGGTCCCCGTCGGCCCGATCACCCTCGATGTCGCCGCCAGCCATCTCCCGAGCGCGCCCGACGCCACCATCCGGCTCGGCGGCCGCCTCGACGCCGCGCCCGTCACCCTCGACGCCGCCATCCACCGCGCGCCCGACGGCGCCACCCATGTCCGCCTCACCGCGCTGGACTGGAAAACCACCCACGGCACCGCCGACCTCAGCCTCGCCGCCGGCGCCAAGCTTCCCACCGGCCAGCTCGATATCGGCATCAAACGCCTCGCCGACCTCGATCGCCTCGCCCACCAGTCCCTCGCCGGCGCGATCGCGGCCAAGCTCGATCTCGACCCCCAACGCGCCCGCATCGACGTGCGCGCGACCGGCCTCGCCGCCGCCAGCGCCCGCGTCGGCCGCCTGACGCTGGCGGGCACCATCGCCAGCCCGCAATCCGCGCCCGACCTCGACCTGACCCTCGCGGTGGACAACCTCGCCGCCGGCACCATCGCCGGCCACGCCAACGCAACCGCGAGGGGGCGCCTCGACGCCCTGGCCCTCGCTCTCCGCGCCGACCTGCCGAGCCTCCAGGGCGCCCCCGCCCATCTCGCCACCACCGAAACCCTCGACCTGTCGAAAAGCCAGGTCCTGCTCCGCACCCTGACCGCCGACTGGCGCGGCGAAGCCCTCCGCTTGCAGGCCCCGAGCCGCGTCACCTACGCCCCCGGCATCGCCGTCCAGCGCCTGCGCCTGGCCCTCGGCGACGCCACCATCGCCGTCGACGGCAGCGTCTCGCCGAAACTCCTTCTCACCGCGAGCATCCGCAACATCACGCCCGCGCTGGCAAAACCCTTCGCCCCCACCCTGCGGGCCACCGGCACCATCAACGCCGACGCTCGCCTGACCGGCACCACCGCCCATCCCGGCGGTCAGATCCGCCTCGACGCCGACCATCTCCATCTCGCCACCGGCCCCGCCGCCTCGCTGCCGCCCGCGACGCTCACCGCCACGACCCGCCTCGCCAACGACACTGCGCACCTCGACGCCCATCTTGGCGCTGGTCCCAGAATCCAGCTTCGCGTCGCGGGCGACGTCCCCATCCACCCCGACGGCCGCCTCGCGGTCGCCGCGAACGGCACCATCGACCTCGCCATCGCAAACCCGATTATCGAGGCCCAGGGGCGCCACCTCACCGGCCAGGTCGCACTCGACGCCCGCGCCACCGGCACCACCGCCCACCCGAGCCTCGCCGGCACCGTCACGCTCGCCAACGGCGACATCCAGGACTACGCCCAGGGTGCCCACCTGACCCGCATGGCCGCCAGCGTCGCACTCGCCGGCCAGACCGTCCGCATCGATCGTTTCTTCGCCCAGGCCGGCACCGGCACCATCACCGCCCACGGCAGCGTGGGCGCGCTCGCCCCCGGCCTGCCCGTCGACCTCCACCTCGCGATGGACCACGCGAGCCCGATCTCGTCGGACCTGCTCAGCGCCACGCTCAACGCCGACTTGGCCCTCACCGGCCAGGCCGCCGGTGCGATGAAAGCGGCCGGCCGTCTCAGCATCGACCGCGCCGACATCAACATCCCGAGCGGCCTGCCGCCGTCGGTCGCCACACTGCACGTCCTCAAGCCCGGCGAGCATCCGCCCGCACCCCCCTCGCACGCGGCCACCACGCAGGTCGTGGCACTCGATCTCGACGTGAACGCCCCCGGCGAGATCTTCGTCCGCGGTCACGGCCTCGACGCCACGCTCGGCGGCGACCTGCACGTCACCGGCACCGCGGCAGCCCCCGTGATCGAGGGCGGCTTTCACCTCCGCCGCGGCACCTTCAGCCTTGCCGGCGTCAACCTGACCTTCACCAAGGGCGATGTCGGCTTCAACGGCACCACCGAGGGCAAGCTCGATCCCACCATCGACTTCGCCGCCCAGAGCGTCGTCAACCAGTATACCGCCGAGCTCGACGTCACCGGCTACGCCAGCAAGCCCAAGATCTCGCTGACCTCCAGCCCGCTCCTGCCGCAGGACCAGATCATGGCCCTGATCCTGTTCGGCACCAAAACCAGCAACCTCAGCCCGCTGCAGATCGCCCAGATCGCCGCTGCGCTGGCGAGCCTGTCGGGCGGCGGCGGCGGCTTCGATCCGCTGGGTGCTGTGCGCAACACGCTCGGCCTCGACAAGCTCAGTGTCGGTTCGGGCACCGGCAACGGTGCCAACAGTGGTGCCAGCGTCGAGGGCGGCAAATACATCACCAAGCGCGTCTATGTCGGCGCCCGCCAGAGCACCGGCGGCGGCGGCACCCAGGCGCTGGTGCAGATCGACATCACCAAGCGCCTGAAGGCCTTCACCACCGTCGGCAGCGGCGGCACCGTCACCGGTGCCACGACGCCGGAAAACGACCCCGGCAGCTCCGTCGGCCTCAAATACCAGTTCCGTTATTAGAAAGATCGGGGCGCTGCCCCGAACCCCGCCAAGGGATGACCCTTGGAACCCAGGGATGCAGACAGCGCCATTTACAGCCCGCAAACACCATCATAGGTTGTCTAACGGTCCAGCTCGACACGGGGACGGTATGGAATTCTTTCGGCTGCCGCAGTTCCATCTTCACGGTTCGAAATGGTCGGATTGGCATCTGGGTTCTCCGAGCGGCAGCGGCGTACAGATCGGCACGCCAGAAGTCAGGGTCGGCGTCGACAGCCAGTCGATCCGAGTTGCGATCAGCGAAGTCAAGGACGGTCGGCTGACGCGGATGGTCACCTTGAAAGGATCGGGCGTCGGAGTCGGAGCGGGCATCGGCCTGACTATTCCGTTTGTGAACTTCTCATGGTCTCCAAAGGAAGTTCCTGGCACGAAATTCAATGTTCCTGGTGCCGGATCGCGCATCCGATATTCCGCCTTCTCACCCGATCCGATGGAACCGGCGGACTTCCAGGGATTATGCTGGGTTCTCTCGGTCAACGGGCAGTCACTTGGCACCGAGGGAGCCGAAACAGCAATCGTCTTTGCGGCCGAACCTTCGCTGCTTTCGGTTTCTCCTACTTCGCTCAACGCGCTCGGTGTTTGCGCCGGCATGGGACTGACGACTTCCCTGGGAGGCATCGGAGCTGACGTCGTGGTCTTCAGGCTTCAGCTTGAATAGGTCAGTGAGGTTCGTGGTCCTTGCATTGATCACGCAACTGCCGGGAACTTCGATCGCATCTGATGCGAAATGGCCATCGGGCCTTGCTCGTTCATTTCGGACCATGGCGGGTGTTAATCTGACAAACAAAAATATCGAAGCCTACTTCGCCCCTTGGGTCGCATCGAGCGGTTCGAACTGCAAATCTGGACGCGTGTCACCCCCGGTCTCTTCACGGCCGGTCTCATCTTCCCTGATCGTGTTCGCCGACAATGGTGCCTGCAACACGCCGACGCCGGTTGTCCTGCTTCAGCTCTACCTAGAGGCCGACCCGGCTGAGATCAGACGTTTCCACGCGAGCCTGATCTCGGAAATGCCTTCCTCTTGTTTTGCTGGCATCCTACCGCCGGCTGATCCGAGGCGGCATGCGCCCACCCGACGAGCAATGATGTGGCGTCTCGGCTCCCATACAATCGTCAGCATCGATGAGGACGGGATCCCCGATGGCGAGACGGTCTCGCTGATACCTGCCCAACAGCATCCAAAAATGAGTGAGCAGTCCAGGATGCTTCTGGATCGGGTGACGTCTGACATTCCAGCATCTTGCCGTTGATGAGCGACGCTCCGCACCCCCCGCAAGCGATTTCGATGAGCCCGGACGTAGGGCGCATCTACCTCAAGTTCCCAATAGTCTTGTCGGTAATTGTCGCTGCGGCCGCTTTGACCACCGCGATAATCTTTTATGCACGGCCTGGCCATCCCGCGGCAACAATCGCGTCGGCGGCAATGCGGATCGCGGTGCTGTCGTTCGTTTCATTCGCCTACATCAGATGGTTTTATCCATCGAGAACCAAGCTGGTCATGAACGATGTCGGCATCACGATGCGACAGCCACTCGCAACCTGGACGATAAGTTGGACCGATCTCTCGTCCGTGCGGGCGACATCACCACTTGAACCGACACATCGCGGCGGCATCGCGGCGGGCATCCGACTGCTAACGAAGGATGGCAAGCCACATCATATTCCCGACATCTTCAAGATACGCCGGGATGACATCGCGAACCTGATCCGCCAATGCCAGCATGCACGACGACAAGACGCATGAGCGTGGACCGACACCTGAACCCGACTCTCGCCAGCTTGGTGTCAGGCTTCCCACAAGCGGGGTCCGTCGTCCCCATCGTCACCACCCTCGACCGGGTCAGGTCGTCAGCCTCTGCTCGGAAACGACGTTCGCTCGCGGCTCAAATTGATCGACCGAGTCGCGCCACGCCGGCGTTGGTCCGAAGCACGCCCGGCAGTTGATGCAAATCGAGCCGGTCGGCGGCACCGCGCAAGCCAAGGCGACCCTTCCGCGCAGGACCTACATCGCACGTTCGATCTTCTGGCTCGGCCTCGCCGCCTTGACGGTTCTGCGCAGCTACGACCTGGCCCACAGCAGCACCAGCCAGGTCACCCTCCCTTCGATCGGGCTCTTCCCAAAGACGTCGCTGGCCGTCGAGGATCCCGCTCGGCTGACGGCCGCAATCAAGGCCCGCTGGGATGTCGCGGTGCTCTGGCAGGACCCGTCGAAATTCTACGCGTGGCCCTTCTCCGCCGTGCCCAAGGACCTCGTCATCGGCTCGCTCGAAGCCAGCGATGTCGCGCCAGCCCTTCAGGTCGTGGCTGACGGGCTCTCAATCTTTCCGAACAACTTCGTTCGTTCCACTATAAGTCAGATTTTCCTCTGCGGAACGCTCAATGCGAAAGGCAATTCGCTTGGCGGTCTCGCATTGGCAGGCGGGATATACCTTGCTGCTTCGGGGATGCGCGATCCCGAGAACCGAGCCTACATGCGCGATGCCATCTTCCATGAATCCAGCACGCTCGTTCTCTATAAAGTCGGTCTCGACGAACGGGCGTGGAACGCCGCCGTTCCACCGAGCTTCACCTACGCGATCCAGAACGATCCCGACGCCAAGTTGCACGCAACGCACTGGCGCGACGACCCATCCGAACTCGACAATCTCTATGCCCGGGGTTTTCTTCTTCGCTACGGAACCGCTTCCTTGCGCAACGATGTCAATACCTACGCCGACGCCGTTTTCGGTCATCCCAGGGACTTGATCGCGTTGATGCACCGATCCCCCCCGATCGCCCGTAAAGTCGGCCTGTTGATCGCGATGTATCTCCGCGCCGACCCGGCCTTTCGTCAATACTTCGACAGCACTGGCCTGGCCCAGGCCGCGTCATGAGCACATTCCCTCATACAAAGACGCCTTGACCCGGCTCGCCATCCTCGCCAACCCGATCCAGGCGTTCGGACTGCTGGTCTGGCTCGTCGCGCCGTGGGTTGGCCCTTTCCAGCTCCTCACCACTGCCGCCGCCAGCTTCATCGTGGCGATCGGCAGTGCCTGGAGAAGAAGCTTGGTCCTCGCAGCCGCTTGGGCCCTCGTCGGAGTCTGGCTGGCACTCGGTTGCCCAACCGGCGGCACGATCTGAACACGCCATCCTGAAGGCCTTCACCACCGCCGGCAGCGGCGGCACCGTCACCGGTGCCACGACGCCGGAAAACGACCCCGGCAGCTCCGTCGGCCTCAAATACCAGTTCCGCTACTGAGTGACGAAAACATGGGGCGCTGCCCATACCCCGCCGGGATGGAAGGGTTCACGAGGAGCTCAAACGGTGCGGCGCCCGCGAACACGGATTATTAAACGGCCTATGGCGATCCCTATGGGTGATCTTCGCGCCGCCCTGGTCAGTGCTGGAGCGAGAGAGGAGTTGGCAAGCAAGGCGGCGACAGAGGTTGTGACCTACGAAGCGCGCTTGGCAGGTGTCGAGGCGCGGCTATCCACCTTGACGTGGATGGTGAGCTTCAACCTGAGGCTGACGCTGCTCCTGCTCGGCACCGGGCTGAAATTGTGATCCAGGGTCGGCGAGATCGGCACGCAACTGGCTCTGCTGCTTCGCCGATCAATCGCCGCGAAAGACATCATTGAGGGCGTCAGTGCCTGGTGGTAGCGTTAGCGGACAACAGGTGGCGATCGACCGATGGCAGGTTTAAGCAAGCGCTTTGTTGCTATGCCGGATCAGGGGAGCGTCCAGGACTATTGTGAGCGGCTGGGCATCACATACGCGTCGGTCGCCCGAAATCAAAGCGCGTCTTTCCAGACCGAATACCACGACATGATGCAGGCGCTGACAGGCTTGGCCTACGCAGAAGATGTCGTAACAAAACATTGGAAAGAGCGCGTCACTTGGCACATCGTAAACGATGGCGCGCACGACAAGCTGGCCTACGAAGTGTGGTGCAAGCTCGATCGTGTCAAAGAGGAAGTGTTCGGCCCCGGGTGGTCTCCAAAGTTCGACGCTCCCACGTTGATCGCGCATCCTTGGGCTCTCAGTCCGGATGACTTCAAGAAAACCTACGATGCCCTGACGGCCGAACAGCTGCCACTCAATCTACCTCAACAACGAACACGTTCCTCCGTCACCTTCGACTGGTTGACGGGCTTTCTCGGCGCTGGGGCAGGAGCCTCGATGGCGAGCCCGTTGACAGCACCAGCAGCGCCAGTCCTGGGAATTGCGTCGGCCGGAGCATGGGGATTGGGGCAGCTTGCCGGCGTTCTGGATGATGCAACACTCCGCTCGAAGCTGGCACAAGTCCGAAGCCACATTCCTGATCTCATCCCCCGGTACACGCGCGAAGCGGAACTCCGCGCAAAGCTGACTGGACAGGCGCCAACCCTCACGAGCAGCAACGCGGTTGTGCGACTAGGGCTCTGAGATAAGTGGCTGTCGCGAGACCATATCGAATCGAGCCGATTGTCCCGATTGTCGTCGGACTTCTGTTGGCTCGGGCGGTGTTTGCCGGCAGCAAGCTGTCCGCCCTGGATTACGTCATTGCAATTGTCATTTTCGTTGGCGGCTTGGGCTGGCCGTTGGCGTCCCGCCGTCGCTGGTGGCTGATGGCCTTCGGTATCGTGGCACTGGTGACTGTGATCGTCCGCGGCATCCTGTCAAATACTCAGGTCGCGTAACTAGACAAGAAGCGTAATGAAGTTGGAATTGCCTGCCGCGTGACCGACCCCGTCGACCAGTTCATCGCCCGCTGGAGCCAGTCCGAGTAGGCCGAGCGCACCAACGCGCCGCCTTTCCTCATCGAGCTCTGCGGGCTCATCGGCGTCGATCCACCCCCGCCCGCCAAGGGGGGCACCGGCGCCTACCGCTTCGAGCGCAGCGTCACCCACCGCGAAGCCGACGAGCGCGAAACCACACGCCGGATCGACCTCTACAAGCGCGAATGCTTCATCCTCGAAGCAAAACAGGGTGCCAACGCCGCCTTCCAGCAACCATCCCTGTTCGGCCAGACCGAAGCCATGCGCAGGCAGACGGTCCGCAATTCGACCGGGTGGGCGCAGCATATGCTGCGCGCCAAGGGGCAGGCCGAGGCCTATGTCCGTGACCTGCCCAACGATGAGCCCGCACCGCCCTTCCTGATCGTCTGCGATGTCGGCTTCTGCCTCGACATCTATGCCGACTTCTCCGGAACCGGCCGTCACTACGCCCAGTTTCCCGACCGCGAGGGCTTCCGGCTCTACCTCCCCGACCTGCATCGTCCCGACATCCGCGCGCTTCTCGCCGCCATCTGGCGCGATCCCCAATCGCTCGACCCGTCCCGGAAAAGAACCGAGGTCACCCGCGAGGTCGCCGAGTTGCTGGCCCGTCTCGCGCAGGCGCTCGAATCCCGCAACCATTCCCCCAACGCCGTCGCCTCCTTCCTCATGCGTTGCCTGTTCTCGATGTTCGCCCAGTCGATTGGTCTCCTTCCGGCGCCGGCCACCTTCACCGACATTCTCGAACGCGCGAAATCCAGTCCCAGGAACTTCGTCGGGCTGGTGGGCGAGCTGTGGCGGCAGATGAACACCGGCGGCTTCTCCGCCGCCGCCAACGACGACGTCCGCCGCTTCAACGGCGGCCTCTATGGCGCCGCCCACGGCAGCATCGAGCCCCTGCCCGTGACCGCCGACAAGATCCAGCTCCTCATCATCGCGGCCCACCGGGACTGGACCAATGTCGATCCCGCCATCTTCGGCACCCTGCTCGAGAACGCGCTCAGCCCACGCCAGCGCGGCCAGTTGGGCGCGCACTTCACCCCGCGCGCCTTCGTCGAGCGCCTCGTGTTGCCGACCGTCATGGAACCGCTCCGTCTCGAATGGGACGGCCACAAGGCCGCCTCCGACGATAAGCTCCAGGCCGGCGATCGCGAAGCCGCCGCCGGCATCCTCCGCGCCTTTCACGCCCGTCTCTGCGCCGTCCGCGTGCTCGACCCCGCCTGCGGCACCGGCAACTTCCTCTATGTCACCATGGAGATGATGAAGCGTCTTGAGGGCGAGGTGCTCGACCCGCTTGCCAGCCTGATCGCGGGGGAGGGGGACCGCCTGGCTTTGATCGGCGCCAGCGTCGACCCGCATCAGTTTCTCGGCATCGAGAAGAACCCGCGCGCCGTCCCCGTGGCCGAACTCGTCCTCTGGATCGGCTATCTCCAATGGCATTTCCGCACCTTCGGCGATGCGCCCCCGACCGAGCCGATCCTGCGTGACTTCCGCAACATCCGTCACGCCGACGCCCTGCTCGACTATGACGACGAGGAGCTCGTCCGCGACAAGAACGGCCTGCCGGTGACCCGTTGGGACGGCCGTACCCATAAAATCCATCCGATTACGGGCGAACAAGTTCCCGACGAGACCGCGCGCGTCGAGATGATGCGCCCCGTCCGCCCCCGCATCGCGACTTGGCCCGAGGCCGATTTCATCGTTGGCAACCCGCCCTTCATCGCCGGCAAGGACATGCGTGCCGAACTCGGCGACGGCTACGCCAACGCTCTATGGTCGATCTACGGCAAGGTCCCGCAATCCGCCGACCTGGCCTTGTTCTTCTGGTGGAAGGCCGCCCAGGCTGTCGTCGCGAAGAAGTCCGCGACGCGCCGTTTCGGCTTCATCACGTCCAACAGCATCCGCCAGACCTTCTGCCGCCGCGTCATCGCCGCCGCGATGGAGGCACGCGCACCCATTCGGCTTGTCTTCGCGATCCCGGACCATCCCTGGTCCGACGGCGCTGGATCGGCCGCCGTACGGATTGCCATGACCGTCGCCGAGCGTGCCGGCAAGAACCGCGATCAGCCGGGACTGCTTCAGCGCGTCACCGTCGAAAAGCCGACCAATCAGGACATCCCTGACATTTCCCTTTCGTCGACGATGGCCCCGATCAATGCGGACCTCGCCGTTGGAGCGGACCCGGATCAGGCGCTCCCACTTCAGGCCAACGACCGGATCAGCAGTCCCGGCATGAAGCTCCACGGCGCCGGCTTCATCGTCTCTCCGCGCGATGCACTAGCGCTGGGCCTCGGTCAAATTCCGGGCCTGGAACGCCACATTCGGCCCTACCTCAATGGCCGCGACCTAACCCAGCGGACGCGCGGGATGATGGTGATCGACCTGTTTGGCCTATCGGAGAACGATCTGCGCACGAAATATCCCGCAGTCCTGCAGCACGTCCTGCTGCGCGTGAAGCCGGAACGAGATCACAATCCTCGTGTCACTTACCGTAACGGTTGGTGGCTTTACGGGGAGCCACGTAGCGAGTTAAGGCACGCCCTGTTCGGGCTGCCACGCTATATCGCCACCGTCGAGACAACGAAGCACCGCCCGTTCTGCTTCCTGCCTGCGTCCGTGATCCCCGACAACATGCTGGTCTGCATCGCGACCGACGACGCCTTCCACCTAGGCGTCCTCTCCTCGCGCATCCATGTCGCCTGGGCGCTCGCCGCTGGTGGCACTCTCGAAGATCGCCCTCGCTACAACAAGACCCGCTGCTTCGACCCGTTCCCGTTCCCGGCCGCAACCGATCGTAAGCGCGCCACCATCGCCGCTATCGCCGACGAACTCGACGCGACCCGCCGCACTCGCCTCGACGCCAATCCGCACCTCACCATGACCGGCCTCTACAACGTCCTCGAAGCGTTACGCGCCAACCGCCCGCTGACCCCCGCCGAACGCGACATCCACGACGCGGGCCACGTCTCGATCCTTCACCGCCTTCACGACGATCTCGACGAGGCCGTCGCGGGCGCCTACGGCTGGCCGAACGACCTTCGCCGCCGAGATCGTGTCCCGCGTCGTCGCCCTCAACATCGAGCGCCGCCGCGAGGAGGCGAGCGGTCAGGTGCGTTGGCTGCGCCCCGATTTCCAGGCGCCCAACGAGCGTCGCGTGACCCAGACAGTCTTGCCCGTCGAGCAGGCCGAGGACGCGTCCCTTCCGGCTTGGCCCACACGTGATCCCGACCGTTTCGTCGCACTGCGCGAGATCCTCGCACGCTCCCCTGGCAAGCCCGCCGACCTGTCGCGCCGCTTCCTCAAGGCCAGTCCGGCCAAGATCGGCAAGATGCTCGAAACCCTCGCGGCCCTCGGCCAGGCCCATCGCGACGCCGATGGTCGCTACTCCACTCGTTGACAGGCAAGAAGACGATGCAAGACCCGATCGAGAAGCCCGTGACGACGTGGCGCCCGATGTCGGAGTATCCGCGCGATCATCTCGCGGCCGAGGAAACGCATTGGGGACCGACGGTTCTGGTCCGCGTTCCTCTATCGGACTCCTGGTCGCACGGTCCGACTTATTTCGAGGCGCATCTCGAAGCGGACCTGTGGATGGTTCGCGACGCGTCCGATCCCCGCTGCTGGTCAGATCTCTACGAGCTCCCCGACGTCTGGATGCCCATAGAGAGGGTTGATTGACAGCCCGATGACGGCTCGGAAGCGAGGACCGCCCGACTCTCATCTCCGCCTGTCCACCATCGTCATTTGCATACTGATTTGGCTCCCAGTCGCAAGCCGCGCCCAGTCCACGACCCTGGCGCCCGGAGCAGACCAGCCCGCGCTGGCCGCGGTGACCGCGGCAGCGAGTCGGGTGAAGCTGGCAGGCCGAACATTGTCGCAGCCGACCTTGAACAAAACCCAGTCGTTTCGACTGCTCCGCAACGGCCAGGAGATCGGTAACCTCGTCTCGGGCAAAGGCACCTTGTCGTCGCTCGCTCCGGACGCCAATCCGGTGGAGGCCTGCTTCGTCTCTCTCGTCCGTCCCGGCACCGATCCAGCCCTCGTGCTCACCATCGGTGCCGGCGATTGGGAAACGGAGGAATGCACCGGGATCATCGCCGTGGGCATGCTTCCCGATAGCGGCGGCGGCTCCCGCGCCGCGGTCGTCTACAAAGCGTCCGCTCCGCACGAATCGCCGAAGGAGCCCGTCGTCCTCGGCTGGTCCGCGAGCCAACCGCTGTCCATCGATGAAGCCGGGAGCAAACGCGCGTCGCTCGCAGGTGCCACGACCTTGCCCGCCATCCGCGCCGCGTTGCGCTGACCGACCATCCCAAGGATCCCAGACAGCTTAGCGGCCGGCCCGTGTGCACGCCCTCGAGCAGGGGCAGGTCGAAATCGTCCGGAACCTGCGACAGACCGATGAGGGCATGGCCCGGGAATGTCGCCGCAGTCCCGCCAGCCGAGTCGGCCTCCCCGCACGCGCAATTCACCACCGGGAAAATCAAATCGTCCCACGCCCGTCTCACGCCGTCAGAGGCGAGGCTCAGCCCCTTCATAGACACGACCGCCCTGGCAAGCTCGCACGGCGGCAGATCGGGCTTGATCGTGAAAACACCCCGGGAACGTCACGACATCGCCGCCCTGTCCGCACCATGCGGACGATGCGATAACTCTCCCCATGAGACGACAAACGACCTCGCGAGCCGCCCCGACCCTCCTCGCCGGAACCGCCCGAGATAGGACCATTGTCCGGAGCTTCCTCCAGGAGTTTCAAGTGCGACCCTCCCCCGAACCCGCCGGGCAGCGCCATCGCGCCCGCTGATCAACGTCGTCTTTGGCATCGGTCCGGCCACGGATCGACCACGAACACTGGTTGAGGCTTATGGCTGAGCGCTATCGCTACAATGTGGATCCCCTTTCGGACACCGCCGCAGCCAACGTGCTTCGGTTTGTCGGAAGGGACCGGTCGGTCCTCGAGATCGGCGCCGGCCCAGGCTCGATCGCCCGTCCACTTGTTGAACTCAACAACGCGAGGCTCACCGCTCTCGAAATCGATCCCAGCAGCGTCGAAATCCTCAAGCAATTTTGCAAGCGGGTCATCCAGCACGACCTCCACGATCCAGCCTGGCCGGACGTCGTCGGCAACACAAGGTTCGACGCTGTCGTGATTGCTGACGTGCTCGAGCACTTGAACGATCCATGGAACACTCTCCAGCAAGCGGCAGGGCTGCTGAACGAGGACGGACGCCTCGTCGTTTCGATCCCTCATGCAGCCCATGCGGTGATGCTGGCTTGTCTTCTGAATGGCGATTTTCGTTACGAGGAGTGGGGCCTGCTCGACCGCACTCATATCCGCTTCTTCGCGATGAAGAACATACAGGCGCTGTTCGACCACGCCGGACTCAAGATCATCGATTACGCCTACGTCCTCCGCGCTCCGGCGCAGACGGAACTGGCCGACCTATGGAGCAAGCTGCCCGCTTCCGTCGCGGGCGTGCTGGAAGAGTCCGAGTTCGCCCATGTCTACCAGGTCGTCGTCAAAGCCATCAGGACGTCTGCCGAACCAGCGCGGTCAGGCTACGTCCTGCCGAATGAGCCGGCGCCGAAAGCCAATCCGCTGAAGCTCGTCGCCTTCTATCTCACCCAATTTCATCCGATCCCCGAGAACGACGCCTGGTGGGGCAAGGGCTTCACCGAGTGGACCAACACCGCCAGCGCCATGCCCCAGTTCCCGGGCCACTACCAGCCGCACCAGCCGGCCGATTTCGGATTCTACGACCTCAGGCTCAGGGAAAGCCAGCGCGAGCAGATCGCGCATGCAAAACGCTTCGGCATCGACGCGTTCTGCTTCCACTACTACTGGTTCAACGGGCGGCGTCTCCTGGAACGGCCGCTTTTCGACTTCCTCGCCGATGAAGGTGCGCAGATCCAGTTCTGTCTCAGTTGGGCGAATGAAAACTGGACGCGCAAATGGGATGCATCCGAGCACGAAGTGCTCATGCAGCAGACCTACTCTCCGGAAAACGACATCGAATTCATCAAGGGCCTGCTGCAGTTCTTTGCCGATCGGCGGTACCTGCGGGTCGAGGGTAAGCCGTTGCTGCTGGTCTACCGGCTCCAGCACATGCCTGAACCTCGTGTCACCGTGGAACGCTGGCGCGATTTCTGCCGCCTGAACGGCGTGGGCGAGATCCACATCGTCGCCTGCCTCTCGCACGGCAATGCGGACTTCGAACAGTTCGGCGTCGATGCCGGTGTGGAATTTCCCCCCAGCCTCATCACGGCACCGAACCTGAACGCCCAGATACCGTCGATGGACGATCGCAGCTATGTCGTCGAATTTCGCGAAGTCGCCTCCGACAGCCTGAAGCGCGACTACGCCAAACGCCGCGTGTATCGGACGGTGTTTCCGTCATGGGACAACACCGCGCGCTTCGGCAATCGCGGACTCGTCGTTCTGGATGGCAACCCGTCCAACTACGAGCGTTGGCTCGATGGAGCGGCCGCCCGGACGCTGGCCGAACGTGCGCCTGGCGACCAGTTGCTGTTCATCAACGCATGGAACGAATGGGCCGAAGGCTGCCATCTCGAGCCCGATCAGCGCCACGGGCTGGGTTTTCTGGAGGCCACGAAGCGCGTGAAGGACCGACGCTCGATGATCGATCCAGTATTCCCGCCGACCGTCCTGCCGGACTTTCCGACTGCGACACTCTCATCGCAGCCCTCTATCGCTCCCGCGGTCGCCGAGAGCGTCAGCTATGGACTCCGCACCGAGCTCGGTATGTGGGGTGTTCGCGCGTTTCGTCGTTTTCCGCTCGCTTACCGGATCGCCAGAAGATTCTACCGAATGACGATGAGGCGACGCTGAGTCTTCCTCCCTCATATCACGTCCCATCCAGGCATGTCGCGCTGCCTCATGCGGAATGCTGGAGGCCGGCAACCTCGTCGCGGACCACCGCGTCCGCCGCGCGCACCTGGTCGATGAACGCCCGCAGCACCGGCGGCACGTGGCGATGCCCCGGATAATACAGGGAGAGGCCCGGAATCGCCGGCGACCAGTCCTCGAGCAGCGCGCGCAGGCGCCCGTCACGCAGCGCCGATCGTGCCGCCGACTCCGGAACGAACGCGATGCCCAGGCCGTCCGCCGCCGCATCCGCCATCAATGCGTTGTGATCGAGCGTCAGCGCGCCGGGCACCTCCATCGCGATCTCGTCGGAACCGCGCGCGAACTCCCAGCGATACGGCTTCCCGCTCGGCAGAAGCTGGCGGATGCAGCGATGCCGCCGAAGATCCTCGGGCGTCGCCGGCACCCCATGCCGCGAGAGGTAGGTCGGCGAGGCCACGGCGAGGAACCGCACGTCGCCCGCGAATGGAACCGCGATCATGTCCTGCGGCACCGCTTCGCGAAGCCGCACGCCGGCGTCGAACCCTTCGGCGACGATGTCGATCAGCCGGTTTTCCGACACCAAGTCGAGTGCGACGCGTGGATACCGGTCAAGGAAGTCGGGGACGACGTGGCGCAGGAACCAGCGCGCGCCCCCTTCAGGCGCGTTGATCCGCAGCGTTCCCGCCGGACCGTCGGCGCTGCCGACCGCCGCCAGCATGTCGTCCAGCTCCCGAAGCATCGGCGCCAGTCGAGCGAGCAGGCGCTCGCCCGCCTCGGTCGGGGCGACGCTGCGCGTGGTTCGATGCAGCAGCCGGACCCCAAGCTGCTGCTCCAGGCCCACCAGCGCATGACTGAGCGACGAGCGCGACACCCCCATCGCGTCGGCGGCCGCGCGGAAACTCCGATGCCGCGCCACCGCGGCGAAGGCTGTCAGATCGGCAAGCGACGGCTTCGGCATTGGTGCGGATCATTCACCAACCCATCCAAGGCCGCCAATCTAAACTCGACAATCTCCTCGCCCCAGGTTGAAGGCGCGACAAGGAGATCATCGCATGAAGAACTGGTTCATCACCGGGGCGTCCTCCGGGCTCGGACGCATCATGACCGAGAGCCTGCTCGCCAGGGGCGACAAGGTCGCGGCGACCGTGCGGCGCCCGAGTGTGCTCGATGAACTCGCTGCGCGCCACGGGGACCGCTTGCGCATCGTCGTGGTCGACCTCACCGACACGAACGCGATGCGCCGCGAGGTCGATGCCGCCTTCGCAGCCCTTGGGCGCATCGACATCGTCGTCAGCAACGCCGCTTACGGACTGTTCGGCGGGGTCGAGGAAGTCAGCGACACGCAGATCGAACGTCAGATCGCCACCAACCTGACCGCCTCGATCCAGTTCATCCGGGCCTGCCTGCCGCACCTGCGCAAGCAGGGCGCAGGCCGCGTCGTGCAGGTGTCCTCCGAAGGCGGTCAGACCACCTATCCCGCGTTCGGCCTGTACCACGCGACCAAGTGGGGCATCGAAGGCTTCGTCGAGACGGTGGCCAAGGAAGTCGCCCCCTTCGGCATCGATTGCCTCATCGTCGAACCCGGGCCCACCGCCACCGGCTTCAGCGCCAATATCGATCGCGCGGTTCCCATCGATGCCTATGACGCGACACCCGTCGGCGAGCTGCGCCGCGCCGTCGCGTCCGGATCGTTTGTCGCCAAGGGCGACGCCCGGCGCACGGTCGCGGCGATGATTACCGCCGCCGACGCACAACGGCCGCCACTGAGGCTGGCACTCGGCAGCACCGCCTACGAGCGTATCGAGCGCGCACTCACAGAACGCCTCGAGGCAGTCCGCGAGCAGAAGGCGATCGCATTCGCCGCCGATCGAGAGGAGGCTCCATGACGGTGGATGGCGAGACGGCACGCTCTCGCGCGTCGTCTGAAGACAACGTCATCCTGCCGGTGTGACCCGCGTCGCGGGCGCGCGGATGCCTCGAGCCGGACAAAAATCCCATCTTGAATACGACAGGTTTTCAACACCGTGTGCCGCGCTCCGTCCTCCCGCCAAACGCGGGTCGGCCGCGCGTCGCCCAGCGCGTCATGCATCGCGTGGACCTTCACGAGCGCAATCCTAGGACCCTGTTCCTATCTTGATTGCAAAAAGACATTCAAGTCGGTCGCCGCCGAGGCCGGAAACACGACCACCCGTCATGCGGGAGCTTGTGAGCACCGAGCACGTGGCCCGGCTACGGCCCATCACCCGGCTCGCGTCCGGCAACCTCGAGCACGCGGCGCAACGACTGCCGCGGTCGCCACCCACAACGGCTGAGCCCCCTGCATGATCGGCGTCGATTTCGGCACCACCAACAGCGTCGTCACCTGCCTCGATCCCGACGGCACCGCACACACCGTCCGTCATCGGTTCGGCACCGCCGACCTCGACATCGTCCGCTCCGTCCTCTGCTTCTCCACCACTGACGGACCGTCACGCCGCCTGGAGCACGCCGCTGGACCCGACGCCATCGAGCACACCATCGACGACCCGCACGACACCCGCCTGATGATGTCGCTGAAAACCTATCTGGCGCAGGCGAGCTTCACCGAGACGCTAGTCTTCGGCCGCCCCTTCACCCTCGAGGCGCTGATCGCGCTCTTCCTCCGCGCCATCCTCCCCGGCATCGTGCCGGGCACCGTCCTGACCGCCGGCCGCCCGGTCCGTTTCGTCGGCGACCGCCCCGACGACGCGCTCGGCGAGCGGCGCCTCCGCGGCGCCTACGCGCTCGCCGGCTGGCCGGACATCGACACCGCCCTCGAACCCGAAGCCGCCGGCTACCGCTTCGCCCGCGCGCTCGCTGTCCCCGCGACCGTGCTGATCGGCGATTTCGGCGGCGGCACCAGCGACTTCTCGATCATGCGCTTCGAACCGCGCGGCACCCGCCCGGTCACCGCCCTAGAGCAATATCGCTTCAAGTTGCGTCAGCACAGCGATAAAATTGCTCGTCAAAACAAAGGCTAGAGCGTGATCGGCTCTCGCATTTCATGTCAACCTTAGCCGGTCACGCTCTAGGCCACGCCGGCATCGGGCTCGCCGGCGACAGCTTCGACTACCGGATCGTCGACAACATCGTCTCCCCGCGGCTCGGCAAGGGCAGCCACTACGCCCCCGCCGGCCAGGACTTGCCGGTCCCGCCGGAATGGTTCTCCGCCTTCGCCCGCTGGCACCGCCTGTCGCTGATGCGCGCCCCGCGCACGCTGCGCGACATCGAGGCGGTGATGCGCACCGCCGAGCACCCCGATCGGCTCGCGGCCCTTCTCTCCGTGCTGCGCGAAGGCCTCGGCTACGACCTCTACCGCACCGTCTCCGGCGTGAAGGCCGCTCTCTCGGACGCCCCCGAGGCGACGCTCCGCTTCCACCACGGCGATCTGCGGATCGAGGAGACCATCCGCCGCGAGACCTTCGAGCACTGGATCGCGCCCGACCTCGCCCGTCTCGGCGCCACCATCGACGCCGCCATGCGCGACGCGTCCCTCACCGAGGCCGGCATCGACCACGTCTTCCTCACCGGCGGCACCTCGCTCGTCCCGAGCGTGCGCGCCCTCTTCACCGACCGTTTCGGGCCGGCGCGCGTCTCCGGCGGCGGCGAATTCGTCTCGGTCGCCGAAGGGCTCGCCCTCATCGGCCGCGACCGCGCCGCCCGCTCATGAGCCCCGGTTCGGCACCACCAGATACTTCTCCCCCGTCGCCCGCCTGCCATACGCCGCGATCATCGCCGCCGACAGCATCCCGCTCAGCGGGATCTCGGCCGTGTAGCCGCTCGCGAAAATCGTCGTCAGCTCCGCCATCACCCGCGCGCGCAGGCGCGCCACCTCGGCCGGCCCGATCTTCTGCAGGAACCAGGGCAGCAGCCAGCCGCCGACGCCCCACGCCATGCCGAGGTTGCCACCGATCACTTTCGGTCCCGTATCGAGCATCCCGTAGACATACACCTGCTTGTGCACCGACGATCCGTAACGGCTGAAGCTCGTCGCATCCCGGCTCGCGACCTCCTCCATCGCCGCCAGGATCGTCGCCGCCATCGTCCCGCCGCCGATCGCATCGAACCCCAGCGTCGCACCGGTCGCCGCCAGCGCCTCGATCAGGTCGCCGGCAAAGCCCGGCGATGTGCTGTCCAGCACATGCGCAGCACCAAGGTCGCGCAGCAGCGCCACCTGTCGCGGGCTGCGGACGATGTTCACCAGACCGATCCCGTCGGCCTGGCACACCCGCGCCAGCATCTGCCCGAGATTGGACGCCGCCGCCGTGTGCACCAGCGCCGTATGCCCCTCTCGCCGCATCGTCTCGACCATCCCGAGCACCGTCATCGGGTTGACGAACCACGCCGCCCCCTCGCGCGGCGCCACCCCGTCCGGCAGCACTGCGCATTCCGCCGCGCCGACCACCCGGAACTGCGCATACGTCCCCCCGGAGATCGCCACCGCCCGCCCGATCAGCCCCTCCGCGCCGGGCCCGGCGGCCACCACCACGCCCGCCCCCTCGTTGCCGACCGCCATCGGCACGTCGAGCCGCGCTCCCAGCCCCGCCATCCGCGCCGCCGGCACCGAGGCGCGCACCACCGGCCGGTCCGCCGTCCCGCCCACCTCGATCGTCGAGACATCGGCCGGCCCGAACAGCAGCCCGAGGTCCGACGGATTGATCGGCGCCGCCTCGACCCGGACCACCACCTCGCCGGCGCCAGGATCCGGCACCGCGGCCTCGTCAAGCGCGATCGTGAGCGCGCCTCCCGCGGAGATCGTCGACCGCAACGCCAACCCGACCCGTTCCGTCATGACACCGCTCCCATCCGGATGGCCGCCAGGCCCGCCTTCTCGATCATGCCACTCGCCTGGCGAGAAATCCTCCCTCCAGCATCCCGAACAGGACCAATGCCAGGAACCCCGTCGCCGATCCCGCCAAGGCGGCAAGCCGAAAGCCTCCCGTCGCATAGAGCAACGTCGCCAGCGCCGAGCCCGCCGCCCCGCCCGCGAACAGGCATGCGATATAGACCGCGTTCAGCCGGCCGCGCAGCGCCGGCGCCAGCCCGTAGATCGCCCGCTGCCCGCACACCTGGTTGGCCTGCACCGCCGCATCGAGCACGATCGCCGCGATCACCAGCGCCCCGAGATGGCCACGCGCGCCCCACGCCGCCAGCAGGAATGCGCACGCGAGTGCCGCCATCGCCGCGGCACTCACCGCCCCGGTCAAGCCCCGGTCGGCCAGCCGGCCCGCGACGGGTGCGGCCAGCGCACCGCCCGCGCCCGCCAACGCGAACAGGCCGATGCCGCGCTGCCCGAGCCCGAACCGGTGCGCCAGCAGCAGCGGCACCGAAGTCCAGAACAGGTTGAACGCCGCGAACATCAGCGCCTGGTAGAGCGCGCGCTTCTGCAGCACCCGCTCCGTCATGATCAGCCGCGCCATCGAGGCCAGGATCTGCCCGTAATGCAGATCCGCCCGCGGCGAACGCGCCGGCAGCCGCAGCCGGAGCACCAGGGCCAGGACCGTCATCCCGACTCCCGCGACCACGAACACTGATCGCCACCCGCCCCACGACGCGATCAGGCTCGAGGCCGGCCGCGCCAGCATGATGCCCGCGAGCAGCCCGCCCATCACGTTGCCGACGATCCGGCCCCGGGAGCGTTCCGGCGACAGATGCGCCGCCAGCGGCACCAGCACCTGCGTGCCGACGGCACTCGCGCCCACCGCGAACGAGGCCGCCAGGAACATGACGGGCCCGTCCGAGACCGCGACCGCCCAAAGACCCGAGACGGTCGCCGCCATGCACAGCAGCACCAGGCGTCGGTTCTCGACCAGGTCGGCGAGCGAGGCGATCGCGATCAGCCCGGCCCCGTATCCGACCTGCGTCACCGTCACGACAAGCCCGGCCTCACCCGTCGTCAGCCCGAGCGCGGGCGCGATCGATCCGACCAGCGGCTGCGCGTAATAGAGGTTGGCGACGATTGCGCCGCAACTGAGCGCCAGCAGCCCGACCAGTCCTGCGGAAGGCTCGCTCGACGCGAGGCGAGGACCCGAGTCGGTCCCAGGCCCTCCGACCTCGCTCAGTGTTGCCGGTGGAGGCGGTGCTCCCACGCGCCGTGCACCTGCGATTTCGTGCGGTGCAAAGGCCGCGTCGGCGCCGGCGCCGACGCGGCCGTCTGCTGCGCGGCCGGACCGGCGCTTCCGATCGCGGCCTGGCACGCTTGGCTCTTTCCGACGCCGAACTGGATCGTCGGCAGGATCGCCAGCGGGAACGCCACGATGCCGAGCGCCACCGTCGCGGCACCACGGCCGATGATCTCTGCGCCCGGCAGGATCGACGGCTTCGACAACGTGCCACCAATCCGGATCGCCCCGGGAAACGAGCCGACACTGAAATGCGTCGACCGTGTGGTCAGCGCGTAGTCGACGGTATCGTTACGGAAGTCGACGTTGCCCGAGCCGGTCGTCCGAGCCTCCCCCGTCTGCAGCACGAACAGGCGCGTGCCGAGCACGCCGTCATGCAGCGGCAGCGCAGCGACGAAGCAGTCGACATTGGTGCGGCTTGGCACCCCGAGCGCCGACAACACCGCGTTGGAGAACTCCAGACCGAGGACGTCAGGCAGCAGCGCGGAGATGTCGCCGCCGTCCCTCATGTATAGGCCAACATTTCCGGTCCCGTGATCGACCAGCCCCGCGATCGAGTTTCCGGTGCCGTCCAGCGTCAACCCGCCGCCGACGATGCCCTTGCCGTGGAACGCGTGCGTCGCGTTCAGCAGATGCGAGAGATCGACGTCCCTGACCTGCACCCCCGCATTGGCCTTCAGGTCGTGCCCGACCGGCTGCAGCCTTGCGTGGCCCGCCAGTTCGCCGTGGCCGACCCCGAAATCGATCTTCTTCACATCGACCGTCCCGTCCTGGATCGTCATCAGGACGACGATGTTGTCGAGCGGGATGAATTTCCCTTCGATGTGATCGCCCCGATACGCGAAATTGACGTCCATCGCGTTCAGCTTCGGCAGGCTGAAGGGCGTCGTCGGCAGCACGTTCCCAGTCCCCGCCGCGCCCGCGGTGCTTCGGTGAGCGCTGTCGGTGGCCTTGTGCGCCGCCTTCTCCTCGGCCGGATGGCCCGGCTTGGCGCCGATGAATCCGCCCAGGTCGACCAGGTTGACCGCGTGCGAATGCAGGTTGGCGTCCAGGTGCGGCTGCGTCTGGTGCGGGTCCACCGCGATCGTGCCGCCGAGGTCGCTCGTCCCCAGCCTCCCCTCGAAGTCGCGAAACACGATCCGCGCCTTCGTATAATCCAGATGGCCGGCAACCCGGTAGGGCGGGGTGCTCGGGATCGCAACGCCCGTCAGCGGATACAGCAGGCTCATGTCCGGACCCGCGAACACCAGCCGCAGATTGGCGCCCGAGAACTGCAACGGGTTCTCGACCGTGCCCACCAACGAGACATGCGTGGGCCCGTTCGCCACCTGCATGTCGATCGGATAGGGCGTCGCCTTGTCCCGCAGCGTGAGCAAGGCACCCGCCACCAGATGCCCATCGATCGGCTGCGCGGCATAGGTCCCGTTCGCCGCGACCACGATCCGGTTGCGCGTCGCATCCGTCGCGTCCTGCGTCGTGTGCACGTCGAGATGGAACTTCGCGCGGAGCTTCGCCATCGCGACGTCGATCCGGCTCTCCTCGATCGTCACGACGCCGATTTTCGGGCCTGGGGCCGCCGGTGCCGGCTTCGGCGGCGCCTTGGACGGTTCCATGAACTTGAAGGTGTAGTTGTTCGACCCATCCGCGCGTCCGATGATGTCGGCATCCGCGTGGTCCACATCGACGCGTGGAACCACGATGCCGCGGCCCCGGATATAGTCGAGCACACCCACCGCGACCGTCAGATGACCGATCCTGGCGACATCCGGTGCGCCAGCGAATTCCGCCGGCTCGGCCACCCTGATGTCGTCCAGCGTCACCGTGGTGACGCGCCCGAGATGCACGTGCAGGTGCGATGCCGTCACCTGCCGCCCGAACGCGGCGCTCGCCTTGCTGTCGATGATCGGCAGGAACCAGTCCCAGTTCCAGAACACGATCACAAGTACGAGTGCGACGATAAGCGTGCCGAAGCCGCCCAGAACAATGCGGCGGCGCCGCGGATGACCTGCCAAACCCGATGTTCCCCTCGGTGCGCGCGTTCTAACGCCCGCCAGCCTCGCGCGGTTCCAGCCCGGCCAGTGCCGCGAGCCGCGCTACCGTGTTCATGTTGCGCGCGGTCCCCTGCGCCGCCGCCCGGATGCGAAGCCTCGAGCGCCCGATCCCCCGAGGATAATGGACATAGATCTCGCGCCGCCCGAGACGGATCTCCTCGCCGGCCTGCCCGGCCACGCCTTCCAGGGCGGACGGCCTCACCTCGTCCTCCACCAAGATCGCCACCACCCTGTCTCCCGGTGCGTCGGCGAACGGATTGCGCGCCACGATCTCCGCCATCTCGTCCGCCGTCCTGATCAGCACGTCGAAGGGCGTGCCCAGTCGGCCAAGCAGACGGGCCTCGAGAGCCGCCTTGACGGCGCGCGCATCCATCGGCGCGTCGAACACCGCGTTCCCGCTCGCCAGCACGGTTCGCACCCCTCGAAATCCCGCCGCCTCGCACGACTGCTTGAGCGTGGTCATCGGCAGCGCGCCGGTACCCCCGACATTGACCGCGCGCAGCAGGGCCACGAAGCGGCCCTGGCGCTGGTCGTCCGCTTTCTCGCCGCCACTATTCGTTTCGATTTGCCCCTCCTAAGATCATCGGCGAAGGTGCGTGTCACCTTCCAACCTCGGTCCGGCCAACAATCCGTGGAGTTGCAGATGTCAGGTTCCACCACAAACAATCTCTTCAGCGAGCCAGCCCGCTCCTGGGACATCCTCGAGCAGCAGCAATACAGGCTGAACGGGCACATCGAGGCGTTGCCCGCGGCCGAGTTCAGCGCGCGCCCGCTCGATACCCTGACCGACGAGCTGAGCGAGCGCTACTCGCTCAATGTCCCGGTCCTTCACGAGGAGGGTGCGACCGCGAGCCAGGAGGAGCTCGACCTCGATCTCGGTCGGCGCTTCGTCCTCGGCCAGCCCAGGGTCGTGCGTGGCCTGCGCATCTCCATCGCCGTTCCCTTCATCGGCGATGGCCGCCTGTTCGAACTCCGTCCCGATACGTTCGAGGATTTGCCGGCGCCACGGGGCGTCGTCGTCGGCCACACGGTCGTCTTCGCGATCGAGGGTGCGAGGCTCACCGCCGAGGAGGTCAGGGCCGCCTACGACGAGTGGCTCGTTCTGGTCAAACGCAACCTCGACGCGCATCGCGAGAAGCTCGGCGGTTTCAACGAGCGGCTCCGGCCGTCCGTCGCCACCGCCGTCAACGAGCGCATCGAGCGGCTGCGCGAACACGCCGACATCATCAGCAAGCTGGGCCTCCTCACCGCCGCCTGATGCCGGCCCACGCCTTCGTCACCGTCGACGTCTTCACCGACCGTCGCTTCGGCGGCAATCCGCTGGCCGTCTTCACCGACGCCAGCGGCTTGTCGGACGCCGAGATGCAGTCGCTCGCCGCCGAGTTCAACTACAGCGAGACCACCTTCGTCCTCCCGCCCGACGACCCTGCCCACACCGCGCGCGTCCGCATCTTCACCCCGCGCCACGAGCTGCCGTTCGCCGGCCATCCAAACGTCGGCACCGGCTTCGTCCTCGCCCGGGCCGGCCAAGCCGGCCAGATGCTCTTCGAGGAGACCGCCGGCCTCGTCAGGGTCGACATCGACCGCGACGAGGCCGGTGTGACCGGCGCCACCGTCGCCGCCCCAAATCCGCTGGCGCTCGAACCCGGCCTCCCCGCCACGCAGGTCGCCGCCTGCGCCGGCCTCGATCCCGCCGACATCCTGGTCGGCGCCCACCCGCCGGTCTTCGCCTCGGTCGGCATCCCGTTCCTGATCGCCGAAACCGAGCCCGGCGCCCTGACCCGCGCCTCCCCCGACATCGCCGCCTTCCGCGACCCGACGCTCTCGCTGCACCTCTACGCCCGCGACGGCGCCAACAAGCTCCGCGCCCGGATGTTCGCGCCCTCGTCCGGCATCATCGAGGATCCGGCCACCGGCAGCGCCAACGCCACCCTCGCGGCCCTCCTGCTGTCACTCACCGACCGAACCGACGCGTCGTTCGAGATCACCCAGGGCGTCGAGATGGGCCGTCCCAGCCTGCTCCATGCCGCCGCGCGCCGCACGCCCGATGGGATCCGCGCCACCGTCGGCGGTTCCTGCGTCCCCGTCCTGCGCGGCGAAACCATCCTCTGATCGGAGCCCGGACTTGAGCGACGACCTGCCCGAGCGGCCCAAGACGCGCCTGAACATCCTGCCGCTCGACGAGCTCGGCCTCGCCGAGCTCCAGTCCTACATCGCCGAATTGCGCACCGAAATCGCCCGCGCCGAAGCCGCCATCGATCGCAGGCAGGCCCACCGCGGCGCCGCCGAACTCGTCTTCGGCCGGCGCCCGACCGAGTAGCCCGTCAGGCGGGTGCGAGAACGTGGATCGCCCGGCTTGCCAGCATGTCCGCCACCTTCCGCCCGTAGGCCAGCATGTGCGGCGCCTGCGCGTGCGCCGCCAGCGCCTCCATCCCGCTCCATTTCTCGATCACCACGAAAATGTCCGGGCCGAAACTGTCGTCAGTGCCCGGCACGTCGATCGCCGGGCCGTACTCGATGCAGCCTTCCTCCGCATGCACCGCGGGCAGGATCGCCCGGAACTCCGACAACACCGCCTCGCGCTGTCCCGGCCTGGTCTTGATGATCGCGACGACGTGGATCATGGCTCTCTCCCTGGATGGCCCGCCATCCCGCCTGATCCGGGCCGCGACGGCAAGAGCCCACCTTCCCTGTGGCGGCCTTCCCGCGCATCGTGCGCGCAAGACGAAACGCCATCTGGAGGAACCCATGCACAAGGTCGCACCGTTCGGTCTCGTCCCGATGGCAGGTGCGCTCATCTGCGGTGCCCACGCCGCGACGCTCACCACCGCTCCCTTCGGAACCACCGAGGACGGCCATCCCGTCAGCCTGACCACCATGACCGCGAAGTCGGGCGTGACGGTGAAGTTCATCAGCTACGGCGGCATCATCACCGAGATCCTCGCACCCGACCGCGCCGGCCACACCGCCGACGTGGTGCTGGGTTTCCCAACCCTGCGGGACTACGAGACCAAGAGCGCGCAAGGCGGGCTCTATTTCGGCGCGCTGGTCGGACGCTATGCCAACCGCATCGCCCGCGGCCATTTCAGCCTCGACGGCCACGACTACGCGCTCGCGATCAACAACCCGCCGAACGCCCTGCATGGCGGCCTCAAGGGCTTCGACAAGCAGGTCTGGACCGTCACGCCAGGCGCCACCGGCCACACCGTCAGCGCGACCCTCGCCCTGACCAGCCCGGACGGCGACCAGGGCTATCCCGGCACGCTGAACGTCAAGGTGACCTACTCGCTATCCGATGAAGACAGCTTCACCATCCATTACGTCGCCACCACCGACAAGGACACGGTGCTCAATCTCACCAACCACTCCTATTTCAACCTGCGCGGCGTCGGTGCCCATGACGGCGTTTTCGACCAGGTCCTGACCGTCAATGCCGATGAATACACGCCCACCGACGCCAACTCGATCCCGCTCGGCCAGCAGGCGCCGGTCGCCGGAACCCCGTTCGATTTCCGTCATCCCACCGCGATCGGCGCCCGTATCCGCGACAACGACATCCAGTTGCTGCAGGCCCAGGGCTACGACCATAACTGGGTCATCCATCCCGGCCATCCGGGCCAGCCCACGCTCGCCGCCCGCCTGTTCGATCCCAACAGCGGTCGCACCTTGACGTGCCTGACCACCGAGCCGGGCGTGCAGATCTACACCGCCAACTTCCTCAAGGGCATCTACGCCGGCAATGGCGGGATCTACCGGCAGACCGACGGCATCACCTTCGAAACCCAGCATTTCCCCGATAGCCCGAACCACCCGGCCTTCCCGACCACCGAGCTCAAGCCGGGCCAGACCTTCGATTCCACCACGATCTTCAGGTTCGCCGTAAAGAAATAGCCCGAATGCCACCCGCGTGACGCCGGCAGACCTCGCCGCGCGTCATCCGCGCCTCTACCACGTGACCCGCCTCCGGGCCGTCGACAGCATCCGCCGTCACGGCATTCTGCCCACGAGCGACCTCCTGTCGCTGTTCGAGGTCCCCGCGGATCGGCGCCGCGCGATCGAAAGCGAACGGCGGGCGTCGAGCGTCACGCTGACACACCCGGTCCACGGGCAGGCGACCATCACCGACAACGCGCCGCTCGGCACCGCGGCACTCGCGTCGTGCCTCGACGACGGTCTTCTCCCCGAACAATGGCTTCGCCTGCTCAACGCCCGCGTTTTCTTCTGGGTCGACCTGGCATCGGCCGACCGACTCCTGAACGCCCGCCTGAGCCGGCCGCACGATCGCGCCATCCTCGTCTTCGACACGCTTGGCATCGCCCGCGCTCATGCGGACCAGCTCGAGCTGTCCCCGATCAACTCCGGCGCCACACTCCGCCGCCCGGCCCGTCGTGGCCTGTCGACCTTCACCCCACTCGCGCGCCACTCCCTCCGGGAATGGCGAAACCTACGCGGCGGCCGGGACACGGTCCGCGAAGTCACAAGTCATGGCGCCGTTGACGATGCCGAACGACACCTCGTCGAGGTTTGTCAGATTGCGCCCGACGCAAACGCCGTCCGGAACCGTCCACGCCCAGTCAGTTGATGATCGTCAGCCGCCCGCGTGCGGTTGAAAGTCGGGCTTTTTTTCCGATTGCGTGTCCGGTTTCGCGACCGCAGCCTCGTCAGGCTTCTTCTGCTCTTCCTTCGCTGTTCCGTCGGGAGGGCTGGTAAGAGACTCACCTTTATTCATCTCGCTTCTCCTCAAATTCTACCGTCCAAAATACGAGGCAGCTATTGAAGTCTCATGTCCTCGCTGGTGTTTCCTGCCGCGACCCAGGCTGCCTCGCCACCTCGATACCAGTACACGTTGTGAAAGCCCAAGGAAACGAGCCTCAACGCCGCATCGTAGCTTCCCCAGCCGAAAGGTCCCTGGCTCATGGTGACGACGACAGCATCGTGCGACACTGTCGGCTTCAGCTGCTGCAGGCGCGCAAGAAGCCCGCTCTCACTATTCTGATAGGGGATCGCGATAGCACCCGGTATGACGTGAACGCCCGGGCTCAGATCCAGGATGAGCGGCCTCGTTGATGAGGAAAGCATCGACTTCATCGCGGCAGTGCTGACTCGTCGGACGCCCGGGGCGGTCAGCGGCGTTGGGTCGAAATCGCTGCCATTGACCGGAGAGTCTGTCGCAGCAACGCCGAAATCTTCATCTTCCCGCGCATAGACTGGCATCCCTGCATCTTGCAACGCTCCCAGATACACCTTCTCTCCAGCGAGTGCCGACAGCGCTCGAGTTTCATACGAAGCCAGTTGGAAAACCGTCCGGTGCGGCCAAACCCGGGCGAAGTCCAGATACAGATCGGAGGCCTTCGTATGATCACCGGCCAGCTCGGTTGCCGCGATCAGATAGATCCGTCGCCAATTCTGCCACCCGAGCGACGTCTCGTCCGGGCTGACGTCGCCAATGGCCGCCCCTGCTCGATTGAGCCAATCGATCGCTTCATGAGGCTTGCCGAGCATCAGATAGCCCATGCCGATCAAGTGCTCGCGCCGCGCGCTGCCAGGGCCGAGCGGATCGATCCGAAGTGTGTCGAGAAGGTCGGTGATCATCGCGTTCATGTCGCCGCGATCGCGTTCGCAGCGCGCGAGGCCCGAGCGTGCCTCCAGATCATTTGCATCAAGCGACAGCGCGAGATGAAAGCTCGCCTCAGCCTCCTGGAAGCGGAAATCATCCCATGCCTGCATCCCCTTAGCGGTAATGGCAAGAGGGTTGTCCGGCGCGAGTTGTGTCGCCCGATTGATGAAGCCGCTTGCCTTGGTGTAGTCCTCAGCCTCGTGCGGATCGTCGAAGTCGGCGGTTTTTCGGATCAGCACCAGCCCGAGCTCCGCCAGCACATTACTTTCTGTTGGCGCGATCCTGGCCGCCTTCTCGAGTAGCGTCTGGGCAGCAACAAGGCCAGCGAGCGTATTGCTCCGGTCGAGGATTGAGCGCGCTCGCAGATAAAGATCGAGCGCGTCCGGATCCTGCGGTCGTTCGCGCAGCGATCGCGTTCCCTCGACCTGGACCAGCTTGAACCGGATTGCATCCGAGATCCGAGCGACGATCTCCGTCAGGCCATTGCCTAGTGGTTCGCGTGCGACATCGAACATACTGGCCCACAATTGTTCGCCCACCGAGGTATCGATCAGCTGCGCATTCACATGCAGCGTCGTACCCTCGTTGAGCACGCTGCCTTTGAGGATGTAGCGCACATCCAGTGTACGCCCGATCGCGACCGGGTTGTCGGCTTGCGTCTCGAACGATGCCGCGCTTCCGCGCGCGATCACGGTGCTGCTCGGGATGTGCGACAGGTCCGTCGTCAGATCGTCGGTGACCGCGTCCGCGAGATAGTCCTGTCCCCCGCCGCCGAGGCTGCGGAACGGCAGCACGGCGATCGACAGGCGCGGCGCGGTCGTCGTCCCGCCCCTGAACGCGACCACGAGGGACGCCACGACCACCAGCAACACCGCGCCGGCGACAAGAGCGCCGATCCGCCGCAAACCCCGGCCCGGGGCGGCCAAGGGCATTGGCTCATCGTCCGGGATTGCCGCGACCACGGCCGGCGCGGCCGGCGCGGCTGCCTCCGTGGCACCGAGGGCGGCGTCCACCACCGAGCCCACGAACCGATACCCCAACCCCGAAACCGTCGCGATGAAGCGCTCGCCGCCCGGCCGCTCGCCCAGCGCCCGCCTCAGCGCCGAGATATGGACGGCCAGGTTGTTCTCCTCGACGATCGTGCCGCGCCAGACCTCCGTCAGGATCTCGTCCTTCGATACCACCCGGTCATGATGCCTGACCAGGAGCAGGAGGATGTCGAACGCCCGGGCACCGAGCGGCACCAGGACCGTGCCCGCGCGCAACGATCGCCGCTCGGGCTCGAGCACGAAACGACCGAAACGATAGCCCTGGCACGCGTCAGTGGCGGACATGCTGAAATCACCCGCTTCTCGGGTGGCGCTGTCCTACACCATTTCGTTTGCAGGATCAAAAGTTCAGAGCGCGTTCGCGAAAGACTGCCCGTTCACATTTTTTCAGCACGATTTGGCACCCGCTAAAGGACGCGCGCCGCCCGGACGCTCGAAACCGACGCCTCGATCAACGGCGCGCCAACCAGGCGCCCCTGCAGGAGGCTCCGCTCATGTCCATCGCCACCACCGGCCCCCACCTCTCCGATATCGTCGTCCCCGACCGCGGCCACCCGTTCTTCCTCGACCAGACCTGCCAGCCGCGCGTGGCGCCCGCGACGACCATCGAAAGGCTCGAACAGTCGCTCGTCGACAGCCTCGAACGCGCGATGCTGATGATCATCGCCACCGGCGCCTGCCTGTTCGCCGCCGCCTTCTGCCGCTACGGCGCGCAGGCGGGCCACCTCGCGCATGACGCGCAAGACGTCTTCGGCACGCTCGCCAGCATCGCCGGCATCACCGCCGTGATCTCGGTGCTGCACGGCCTGTCATGCCTGAACCGGCTCTTCGGCGAGGAGAGTTCCTGACGGCCTCCCGAGCGGCCGCGTCCAGCCTCGTGACATGCTCCCCTCTCGAAATCCAAACCGAGAACCACGTTGAGAGCCGTGCCGTCCGGCCACGCCGCGAGGACCAGAGGATGCCAGACGGACACCCCGCCTCGGCGCACACTGCCTATCGGGCCGGCGTGGAGCATGTCGATGTCATCATCGTCGGCGCCGGCCTGTCCGGGATCGGCGCCGCCTGCCGCCTCGCGCGCCAATGCCGCGGCACACGCTTCGCGATTCTCGAGAGCCGCGACACGATCGGCGGCACCTGGGACCTCTTCCGCTATCCTGGCGTCCGCTCGGACTCCGACATGCACACGCTCGGCTACGGCTTCCGCCCCTGGCGCGACCTGCTCTCGCTCGCACCGGCCGGCGCCATCCTGGGCTACATCCGCGAAACCGCTGCCGCCTACCGTATCGACCGCCATATCCGCTTCCGCCACCGCCTGCTCCGGGCGGACTTTTCCACACCGGACGCGCGCTGGACGCTCGACATCGAAGCCGAAGGCGAGCCGACCCGCCTGACCTGCCATGTCCTGCTGATGTGCAGCGGCTACTACAGCTATGCCGAAGGTCACGCGCCGCAATTCCCGGGCGCCAACCGCTTCCGCGGCCAGATCCTCCATCCGCAGTTCTGGCCCGAAGCTCTCGACGACGAGAGCAAGCGCGTCGTCGTCATCGGCAGCGGCGCCACCGCCGTCACCCTGTTTGACCGGTCACATACCTGACACTTCAGACCGGTCACATACCTGACAGTTCCGGTTGTGCCGGTTCAGCGCGCGCCGGCCGGGGCGCGCTGAACCGGCGAAAATCATTCGATCCACGCGTGATCACGCCGAGATCGATATCGGCGAAACGCGCAACGCTGTCGCCGGATGCCATCGGTGCAATCCCGATCAGCTCCCCCGTCAACGCCTCGCTGATATACATCGGCTCGTCCCGATACCGGATCTCACCTTTGCTCAAGACCCGATGAACCGTGTGCTCGGCATCATACCAGGGATCATCCAGCCGACCGGTGTAGCGACGTTCGTTTGGACGGTGCGCCGACGCCGGCGTCCGCTGACCCAGTGCCTCGTGCGGACGCACGTCGTTGAACTCACAGCTTCGTCAGACCAGCCGCACCCTGGCTGCCGAACGGCGTTCCGTTGTCCATCCGCAAGGCACGCGGTTGCCCGTGCTCGAGAAACAGACGCTGGCATGCGGGCCAGACGCCCTCCGTGGTTGGCGACACGATCTTGCACAGCAGGAGATAGCGACTGCACGCATCACTGACCGTCAGCGGATCGCACCGGTGGCCGTCGCCGGTGCGAAACCAGCCTTTGAAGTCGATGCACCACAGGTCGTTCGGCGCCGTTGCCGACGTCGGCGACCGGATTTGCGGCAAACCCGCCGACCAGACCTGCCGGGCCTTGATCAGCCCGTGACGCCCAAGCAGATCGCCGATCGTCGAGGCCGCCGGCCAGCTCAGGGCCGGCCACGTGCGCGCCAGCACCGCCCGCAGCTTCTTGGGACCCCAGTGAGGGTGCTCCTCGCGCAGCGTGCGGATCATCGTCGACATCTAATCAGGCGTCGCCTCCGACTGCGTGTTGCGGGCACGCGACAGGTCCGACAACGCGCTGAAGCCACCACGCCGATACCGCGCCAGCCACGTGTAACCGGTCTCCCGGCTGATCCCATACAAGGCGCAAAGACCCGTCATCGACAGCTCTTGGCGATCCGCCTCAACGACAAAGCGAACACGCTCGTCCATCACACACGTGACTTTCCAAGGCACTGGCAGGTCCTCCCCACCAGCGACTGAAACCGTCAACCATGTGACCAGTCTAATCTCTCAACTATGTGCCCGGTTCATACCCCCTCGTGCCCGCCATGGCCGGCCGCGCCGCGCACGTCGTCATGCTCCAGCGCTCGCCGAGCTACATCGTCTCGCGTCCCAGCATCGACCGGATCGGCCAGGTGCTGCGCCGCATCCTGCCGCACGGCCTCGCGGGCCGCCTGACGCGCGTCAAGAACATCGCCGAGAGTCTCTTCTACTACAAGCTCGCGCGGGCCAGGCCCGAGGACGTGAAGCGTCAGCTCATCGGCCTCGTCCAGAAGGAGCTGGGACCCGACTTCGACGTCACCCGGCATTTCACGCCCGCCTACAACCCGTGGGACCAGCGTCTCTGCCTCGTCCCCGATTCCGATCTATTCGAGGCGATCAGGAGCGGGCGCGCCTCGATCGAGACCGGCCTGATCGAGACCTTCACCGAGACGGGCATCAGGCTCGCGTCGGGCCGAGAGATCGAGGCCGACATCATCGTCAGCGCCACCGGCCTGAAAGTCTCGATCATGGGCGGCGCCCGCTTCGCGATCGACGGCGCTCCCGTCGAGCCTGCCCGCGGCATGATCTACAAGGGCATGATGGTCAGCGACATGCCGAACTTCGTCTTCGTGGTCGGCTACACCAACGCCTCCTGGACGCTCAAGTCGGACCTGGTCTCCGCCTATGTCTGCCGCCTGCTGAACTTCATGCGCCGCCGCGGCTACGACCTATTCGTCCCCGAACGCGACCCATCGGTGGGCGAGGCCCCGCTGCTCGACTTCACCTCGGGCTACGTGCAACGCGCCTCCGCGATCCTGCCCAAACAGGGCGACCGCGCGCCCTGGCGTCTGCACCAGAACTACCTTCGCGACATGCCCATGTTGCGCTACGGCCGCCTCAAGGACGGAACCCTCAAGTTCCGCCGATCCTAGCTCATCCCGGCACGCAACTCCCCGATCGTCGTCGCCAGCGTCATCATCAGCACCATCGTCGCCGCCAGCGGGCGGAACCCGTGGAAGTCGGTCTCCACGATCTCGAACCACGATCCGTTCGCCGGAACGACCGGGCTGAATGGACTATCGGTGACCACCACGCGCGGCACGTGGAGCGCCTGCAGTTGATGGGCCAGCGCGAGCGTTGTCTGCGCATAGGGCGTGTAGCTCACCACGAGCGCCGCATCTTCCGACGTCGCGAACGAGACGGTCTCCATCTCCGTGCCGGCCGCCGATCCGACGAGCACGTTCTTCACGCCGAGCTTGCCCAGCAGGTAGCTCATGTAGGACGTCACCGGAAACGACCGCCGCTGCGCCACCAGATAGATCGTCGCCGCCCTGGCGAGCAGACTTGCCGCGTCCTCGAGCTGGCCCGTGCCGATCCGCGCGCGCGACGATCGGATCGACCGGAGCGAGGCCTCCGTGAACCCGTCGAACAGCAATTCCGCCTGCCGTGCCTCGCCCTCGTCGACATGCAGCGCGCGCAGCCGCTCGTCATAGCTCGGCACCCGGTCGCGCAGACGCTCGCGAAACACGTTCTGCAGATCCGAGAACCCCTCGTAGCCGAACGACTGCCCGAACCTCACCAAGGTCGACGGCTGCACGCCGGCGCGGACCGCCACACTCGCCGCGGTCCCGAACGCGATCTCGTCCGGAGCCGACATCGCGAAGGCCGCGACCTGCGCCAACCGTCGCGGCAGGCGCGCCTGCCGCTCGACGATCGCGGTCCGCAGACCGTCGAAGTCGCGCGGACCCGGTGCGTCCGCGATGCCTTCATCCATCAGCGATCGAGGAAGCTCTTGTAGTTCGCGCGCGTCACCAACTCGTAGGGGATGACGTCGTTCTGGCTGACCGGCTCGCCGTTGGCGAGCTTGACCGCATCGTCGACCGCGCTGGTCCCCTGTCCCTTGGCATTCTGGAAGACGGTCACCGCCATCGTGCTCTTGGCGATCGCCGACAGCCCGTCGGGCGTCGCGTCGACACCGCCGATCGCGATCGTCTTCGGATCGAGGCCGTTCGAGTGGATCGCGATGATCGCGCCGATTGCCATCTCGTCGTTGTTGGCGGCAACACCGGCGATCTTGTCGCCCTTGGTGAGCCAGTTGTTCATCAGGTCGATCGCCTTGTTGCGTTCCCAGTTCGCCGTCTGCTGCTCGACCACGTGGATGTCGGGATATTTTGCCAGGATCTCCTTGACGCCCGCCGTCCTGCCCTGAGTGGAGTTGTTCGCCAAGTCCCCCAGCATGATCACCAGGTTGCCATGTCCGCCCATCCTGGTCGCCAGTTGCGTCATTTGCAGCCGTCCGGCCAGCTTGTCGTCGGACGCCACCACCGCGACGCTCGGCGGCAGCGACGCGACGTCGGGACGCCGGTTCACATAGACCAGCGGAATGTGGGCGTTCGTCGCGGCCTCGGTGATCGGCTTGGTGGCCGCCGTGTCGACCGGATTGACGATGATCGCATCGACACGCTGCGAGACGAAGTTCTGCACCTCGCTCAACTGCTTGCCGACATCGCCCTGTGCGTCCTGGAACTGGATCCGCAGCCCGCTCACTTGGCGCGCATGCTGCTCCATTGCCTTGCGGACAGTGGTAAGAAAGTTGTCGTCGAACAGCGCCATGCTCACGCCAATGGTCAGCGGCTTGGCGATCGCGAGCGAGGGCAGGGTGGTCATCAGTCCGAAGGCGACGGCAGTGCGAAACTTCATGGTGTCCTCCATTCGGCCGGCGTTGGTGCCGATGCCGTTCAGAAACTGCGCCGGCGCCGCCGGAACTGGTCGGCCATCACGGCCACGATGATGATCAGCCCCTTCACCACATCCTGGATGTAGGCGTCGACGCCGAGGAAGGTGAAACCGCTCATCATCACACCCAGGATCAGCGTCCCCACCACTGTCCCGGTGATCCGCCCGACGCCGCCCGACAGGCTCGTGCCCCCGATCACCGCGGCCGCGATCGCATCGAGTTCGTAGGACATGCCCATCCCCGCCTGCCCGCTCGTCGCGCGCGACGCCATGATGATCCCGGCCAGTCCCGAAAGCCCGCCCGCGACGGTGTAGACGATGATGAGATGCCGCTTGACGTCGATGCCCGACACGCGCGCGGCCTGCATGTTGCCGCCGATCGCGTAGGTGTATTTCCCGTAGCGCGTGTAGCGAAGGGCAATGTGAAAGAATGCCGCCACCGCCAGAAAGATGAACACCGGGTGGCCGCCCGATCCGATGTCCCCGAAGCGATCCGACAGCATGCTGATCGGCTCGCCGTGCGTATAGAGGCGGGCGAGCCCGCGCGCCGTCACCATCATCCCCAACGTCGCGATGAACGGCGGCAGCCGCCCGAACGTCACCAGCGCACCGTTGCAGAACCCCGCGATCGCGCCCACCGCCAGACCGGCCGCCACCGGCACCACGACCGGCAGGTCGGTCAGCCCGGGAAACACCGCGCGCGAATAGTCGCTCTCCTGCGACAGGCTTGCCGCGATCATCGCCGAGAGCGCCAGCACCGATCCCGACGACAGGTCGATCCCCGTCGTGATGATCACCTGCGTCACGCCCACCGCGATCAGGCCGACGATCGACACCTGCAGGATGATGATCAGCAGCCGCTGCGGATTGCCGAGAAAACTCTGCCCGCGCAACGTCCAGCCGAGCAGCTCGAAGATCAGCGCGATCCCGAGCAGGACGAACACGATGCTCGCCTCGACCGGCAGCTTGCGCACCCGTCGCGGCGCCGCGATCCCGGCCGTCTGCGCCATGTCGTTCACCGCGCGGCGAGCTCCATGATCCGCTCCTGCGTGGCCTCCGCGCGCGACAGCACGCCGGCGACGCGCCCCTCCTGCATCACCACCACGCGGTCGCTCATTCCGAGGATCTCCGGCAACTCCGACGACACCATGATGATCGACAATCCTTGCGCGACCAGTTCGGCCATCAGCCGGTGGATCTCCGCCTTGGCGCCCACGTCGATCCCGCGCGTGGGTTCGTCGAGGATCAGGATGCGCGGGCTCGTCATCAGCCAGCGCGCGATTAGCACCTTCTGCTGATTGCCGCCGCTCAGATTCTCGATCATCGTGCCCATGTCGGGGGTCTTGACGCTGAGCGCGCCCCGCATCGCGTCGCACTTCCCGCTCAGCGCCTCCTGGCGCACAAAGCCTCCCGGCGAAAACGCCGACACCGACGCGATCTGCATGTTCTCCAGCACCGACAGCATCAGGAACAACCCGCTTGCCTTCCTGTCCTCGGTCAGCAGTGCCATTCCGTGCCGCATCGCATCGCGCGGGCTTGCGATCCGCACCACACTGCCATCGATCTCGATCCGTCCCGAGTCCGCGGGCGTGATGCCATAGATCGCTTCGGCGACATTGGTCCGCCCCGCGCCGATCAATCCGGCGAAACCGAGGATCTCGCCGCGCCGCAGCGTGAACGAAATCCCCTCGAACACGCCGTCCAGACAGAGATCGTCGACACGCAGGACCGGATCGCCGATCTTGGCCTCGCCCTTGGGAAACAGGTGCGTCAGCTCCCGTCCCACCATCAGGGCGATCAGGCGCTTCTGGTCGAACGCGGACGCCACGTCGGTCGCGACATGCGCGCCGTCGCGAAAGACCGAGATCTCGTCGGCGATCTCGAAGATCTCGTTCATCTTGTGCGAGATGTAGATGATCGCCTTGCCGGCGTCGCGGAGCCGGCGGACGATGTCGAACAACTGCCCGACCTCCTGCTCGGTCAGCGACGAGGTCGGCTCGTCCATGATCAGGATGTCCGGATCATACGAGACCGCCTTCGCGATCTCGACCATCTGCTGGTGCGCCACGATCAAGTCCGCGACCTCGGCGTCCGGGTCGAACGGGATACCGAGGCCCGACAGCAGATCCGTCGTCCTGCGGTGCAGCGCGCCGTGGTCGATCAATCCGAAGCGTCGGCGCTCTCGTCCGACCCAGATATTCTCCGCGATCGTCATGTGCGGCACCAGGTTGAGTTCCTGGTGGATCATCGCGATGCCGAGACCGAGTGCCTCGGCCGGGCTGTCGATCGCCTGGACCCGTCCGCGCAGCCTGATCTCTCCAGAGCTCGGCCGGATGCCGCCCGAGATGATCTTCATCAGCGTCGATTTGCCCGCGCCGTTCTCGCCCATCAGCGCGTGCACGCTGCCGGGCCGAAGCCGCAGCGTCACCCGGTCGAGTGCCTTCACGCCGGGAAACTGCTTTGACACATCGAGCACCTCGAGCAGCCACGGCGCGCCCGATGGTTCCCCGCGCGCGACGGCGCCAATCGCGGTCCCGCTCATGCCAGATCGACCCAGCGCCGCTCCCGGCTCGCGGACAGCGCCGCGTCCACCACACGCTGCACCTCGTAGGCCTCCCTGAAGTCGGCCAGCGGCGCGGGACCGCCCGCGATCGCCGACAGCAGATTGCGAATCTCGATCACCTTGAGATCGTTGTAGCCGAGTTGATGTCCGGCAGCCGGACAGAACGCGCCATAGGGTTCGTGTTCGGGACCGGCACTGATCCGTCGAAATCCGCTCCGTTGCCGGTCGGCCTCGACGCGATAGAGTTCGAGCTCGTTCAACCGCGCCTGGTCGAACACGATCGCGCCTCGTTCTCCCGTGATCTCGAAGCCGAGCTGCATCGTGCGCCCGGACGCCACCCAGCTCGTCTCGATCGAGCCGCGGGTGCCGCGCGCGAAACGCAGCAGCAGCCGGGCCTGGTCGTCCGTCGTCACCCGCCGCAACTCCCCGTCCGGACCAGGGCGCTCGTCCACGACCGTCTCGACATCGGCGAACACCGCGTCGATCGGTCCGACCAGATGGCGCGCCAGGCTGATGATATGGCTGCCGAGATCGGCGATCGCCCCCGCGCCGCCGACCGGATCGAGGCGCCAGTTCCAGGGCGCGCGCGGATCGCGCATGAAATCCTCGTTGAACATTCCGCGGAACGACCAGATGCGCCCCAGCTCGCCCGACGCGATCATCTCGCGTGCCAGCCCGATCATCGGATTGCAGAGGTAGTTGAAGCCGGCCGCGGTCACGACCCCCGCGCGCTCGGCCGCACGCACCATCGGCCGCGCGTCGTCGGCCGTCGGTGCCAGCGGCTTCTCGCAATACACATGCTTGCCCGCGGCGAGCGCCGCGAGCGCGATCGGCGCGTGCAGCGTGTTCGGTGTCGCGATGTCGACCAGCTCGACCGCCTGGTCCTCCACCATCGCGCGCCAGTCGCCGGTCGAGCGCGCGAACCCGAACCGGGACGCCGCCATCTCCGCGCTCTCGCTCGTCGCATCCGCCAGGATCTCGAGCCGTGCGGCCAGCGTCAGGTCGAACACGTGGCTGACGGCCTGGAAGGCGAGCGCATGCGTGCGGCCCATGAACCCGGCGCCCGCGAGACCGATGCCAAGCTGCCGCATGAAGACGTCTCCCGTTACTGGAACGATTATTCCATCAATGTGGGGCCGTCAACAACCCGGAGAACCACGCAAGGATAGAACATTCGTTCCGGCTTGACGAAGCTACTGCCTCGGCGTTCCATGCCGCCTTGCAGGGAGCCGCGTGCGATGACCGTTCCGCTCGACCTCGTCACCATCGGCCGCTGCTCGGTCGACCTGTACGGCCAGCAGATCGGCAGCCGCCTCGAGGACACTGTCACCTTCAGCAAAGCGGTCGGCGGTTGTCCGACCAATATCGCCATCGGCACGTCCCGCCTCGGCCTGCGTTCCGCGATCATCACCCGTGTCGGCGCCGAACAGATGGGACGCTTCGTCCTCGAGCAATTGGCTCGGGAGGGCGTCGACACCAGTGCGATCGTCGTCGATCCCGACCGACTGACCTCGCTCGTCCTGCTCGGCGTGCGTGACCAGTCTCATTTTCCGATGATCTTCTATCGCGACAATTGCGCTGACGCCGCCCTCGATGAAGCCGACATCGACCCGGCCTTGATCGCGCGCGCACGCGCGATCCTCGTCACCGGCACCCATTTCGCCGCGCCCAATACCAACGCCGCGCAGCGTCGCGCGATCGCGCTGGCGCGCGGGACCGGTGCCCGGATCATCCTCGACATCGACTATCGTCCCAATCTCTGGGGCCTCGCTGGGCACGAAGCTGGCGAGAACCGCTACGTGAAGTCGGACGCCGTTACCGCGAGCCTCGCACCCATCCTTCCCGACTGCGACCTCATCGTCGGGACCGAGGAGGAGCTCCATATCGCGGCCGGTCGCGAGGACACGCTCGACGCGATCCGCGCCATCCGCATCGCGGCATCCAGGGCGACGATCGTCTGCAAGCGCGGCCCGATGGGCTGCGTCGTCTTCCCCGGCGCCATCCCGCCCTCGATCGAGGACGGGATCAAAGGCCCCGGATTTCCGGTCGACGTCTACAATACGCTCGGCGCGGGCGACGCCTTCATGTCCGGTTTCCTGCGCGGCTGGCTTCGCGATGAGCCGCTCGAGACCTGCTGCGCGTGGGCGAACGCCAGCGGCGCCCTCGTCGTCTCCCGCCTGCTGTGCTCGAGCGAAATTCCCTCCTTCATCGAGCTGCAGCATTTCATCGCGCATGGCAGTCCGTTCCACGCCGTCCGGCGTGACGCCGCGCTGAGCCACCTGCATCGCGTGACCACCCGTCCGCCGCCGCCACCACGGATCATGGCGCTCGCCATCGATCATCGATCGCAGCTCGAGACCGCGGCGCGCGAGGCGGGCGCCCCGCTCGATCGCATCGGCGCCTTCAAGAGACTGGCGCTCGACGCGACGCTGCGTGTCGCCCGCGGCCGCCCGGGCTTCGGCATGCTCCTCGACGGCACCTATGGCCAGGACGCGCTGTTCCGCGCCGCCGACCACGATCTCTGGCTCGCCCGGCCGGTCGAGCGCCCCGGCTCGCGTCCTCTGGAGTTCGAGACCGACGATCTCGGCTCGCATCTCGTCGATTGGCCCTCGAGCTTGATCGTGAAATGCCTCTGCTTCTACCATCCGGATGATCCGGAAGGCCTGCGCCAGGCGCAGGAGCAGTCGCTGATCCGACTGCACGACGCCTGCCGAACCGTCGACCGGACGCTGCTGATCGAGATCATCGCCGGACGTCACGGCCCGCTCGACACCGACACGGTCGCCCGCGTGCTCGATCGCTTCTATACGCTCGATCTCAAGCCCGACTGGTGGAAGCTCGAAGCCCAGCCGAGCATCGCCGCGTGGCGTGCCATCGGCGACGTGATCCGCGCCAATGACCCGTTCTGCAACGGGATCGTCCTGCTCGGTCTCGAAGCGCCGATCGAGACCCTCATCGCGGCCTTCCGCGACGCCGAGACCGAGCCCTTGGTCCGCGGCTTCGCCGTCGGACGCTCGATCTTCTCCGAGCCCGCGGCCGACTGGTTCGCTGGCCACATCACCGACGAGGGTGCCGTGGCCGCCATGGCCGCCTGCTTCACCCGGCTCGTGGAAGCCTGGCAGTCCGCCGGCACCGGCAGGGTGGCTGCATGAACACCGTCCGGCTCACCACGGCGCAGGCGCTCGTCCGCGCCATGGCCGCCCAGCATACCCTCATCGACGGCGTCGAGACACCGATCTTCGCCGGCGTCTGGGCGATCTTCGGCCACGGCAACGTGGCGGGGCTCGGCGAGGCGCTCCATGGCGCGCGCGACACGCTGCCCACCTGGCGCGCCCACAACGAGCAGGGAATGGCGCTCGCGGCAATCGCCTACGCCAAAGCCAGCCGCCGGCGCCGCTTCATGGCCGTCACCACCTCGATCGGTCCCGGCGCGCTCAATCTCGTCACCGCGTCCGCCGTCGCCCATGTCAACCGCTTGCCGATCCTCCTGCTGCCGGGTGACGTCTTCGCGAGCCGCCGTCCCGATCCCGTCCTGCAGCAGATCGAGAACTGGTCGGACGCCACCGTCAGCGCCAACGACGCGTTGCGTTCCGTCTCGCGCTATTTCGATCGCATCGCTCGTCCCGAACAGCTCGTCGCGTCCTTCGGGCGCGCGATGCAGGTCCTGACCGATCCCGCCCAGTGCGGCCCAGCCACCCTCGCACTGTGCCAGGACGTCCAGGCCGAAGCTTATGACTTTCCGCTTCATCTGTTCGCAACGCGCGTCTGGCGCCACCGCCGCGCGCTCCCCGATCCACTCGAAGTGGCGCACGCGGCCGAACTCCTGCGAACGAGCAGGAAACCGTTCATCGTCTCCGGCGGCGGCGTCCTCTACGCCGGCGCCGAGCGACAGCTCGCCGACTTCGCCCGCGCGCGTGGCATTCCCGTGGGCGAGACCCAGGCCGGCAAGTCCGCCTTGCCCGCGGATCATCCCTGCAACATGGGCGGCATCGGCGTCACCGGCACCGAGGCCGCCAATGCGCGCGCCGCCGAAGCCGACCTCATCCTCGCCATCGGCACCCGTCTCGCCGACTTCACCACCGGCTCTCGCGTCTTGTTCCAGGAGGGGAGGCTCGTCGGCCTCAACGTGCTAGCCGCCGATGCCGGCAAGCACGGCGCCGCCTCGCTTGTCGCGGATGCCGGCGCGGGCCTCTCGGCGCTCGACGCGGCGCTGGGCGACTGGCGTGCTCCCGAGATGTGGACCGAACGCGCCGCCCACGGCAACCGGGACTGGTTCGGCCTTGCCGCTCATTTCACCGAGCCGGCCGCCGATGCCGACGCGCTGCCGTCCGACGCCCAGGTGATCGGCGCCGTCCAGCGCCGATCGGAACCGAACGACGTGATCGTCTGCGCTGCCGGCGGCCTGCCCGGCGAATTGCAGAAGCTGTGGCAGGCCCGGCGGCCCGGCGGCTACCACATGGAATACGGCTTCTCCTGCATGGGCTACGAGATCGCCGGCGGTCTCGGAGTGAAGATGGCCGACCCATCGCGCGAGGTCGTCGTCATGGTCGGAGACGGCTCCTACCTGATGTTGAACTCCGAGATCGCGACCTCCGTCATGCTCGGCTTCAAGATCATTCTCGTCGTGCTCGACAACCGTGGTTTCGGCTGCATCAATCGTCTGCAGATTGCCTGCGGCGGCGCGCCCTTCAACAATCTGCTCGCCGACACCATCCACGAGACCCTGCCGGCGATCGATTTCGCCGCTCACGCAGCCAGCCTCGGCGCCCGGTCCGAACATGTCGTGGGTATCGGCGCCCTCGACGCCGCCCTTTCTCGCGCGCGCGAAAGCGACCGCACCTACGCGATCGTCATCGAGACCGATCCCGTGCCCACCACGCACGCCGGCGGCCGCTGGTGGGATGTCGCCGTGCCGCAAATCTCGGTCCGCCCCGAGGTCGAACAGGCGCATGCGCACTACCGAAGCCAGGCTGCCCGGCAATTCATCGGAAACCGAGGGTGACGCGATGACGATCAGGATCGGCGCCAACCCCATCGGCTGGTCCAACGACGACATGCGGGAACTGGGTGGCGACACGCCGCTCGAGACCTGTCTCGCCGAGGCGCGTGAAGTAGGCTTCGAGGGCATCGAGCTGGGCCACAAATTCCCCCGCCAGCCGCATGCCCTGCGCGCCGCACTCGCTCCTTACGATCTCGTCTGCGTCTCGGGCTGGTACTCCGCTAACCTGCTCATGCGCGACGTGAAGGCCGAGCTCGAGGCCATCTCTCCCCATCTCGAGCTGCTGCGGGCCATGGGGAGCGACATCATGGTCTTCGCCGAGACCTCGACTGCGATCCATTCCGACATCGACAAGCCGCTCTCCAGGCGCCCGGTGCTGCGGCCCGAGGAGTGGCCGCAATTCGGAGCCAGACTGACCCAAATCGGCGACGCACTCGCCGACCGCGGCGTGGCACTTGCCTATCACCATCACATGGGCACGATCGTGCAGGGCCGCGACGACATCGCCAACCTGATGGACGCCACCGGCCCGTCGGTGAAGCTGCTGCTCGATACCGGTCACGCGATCTGGGGCGGCGCGGATCCCGTCGAGCTCGCACGCACCTACGAAGGCCGCATCGTGCACGTTCACGCCAAGGACGTGCGCGCCGACATCATGCATCGAGCCCACGCCCAGGACTGGAGCTTCCTGCGCGCCGTGCTCGAGGGTATCTACACCGTCCCCGGCGACGGCATGATCGATTACGGTCGTGTCCTCTCGTCCCTGCCGCATTATCAGGGCTGGATCGTCATCGAGGCCGAGCAGGACCCCGCGAAGGCAAATCCGCTCGAATACGCCCGCCGCGGCTACCGGCATCTGCGTGCAATCCTCGCCGAGACCGGTCAAAGGCCATGGGAGACCGCCATTTGAGCCCGCTTCTTCGCCGCCCCGAGAGCACGAGCGGCACCATCCAACGCATCACTCCCGTCGACGCCGGCTGGTCCTATGTCGGTTTCGAGGTCCTCGGCCTTGCCGAGGCGTCAACCATCGAGCGCACGACAGACGCCAACGAAACCTGTCTCGTCCTCCTTTCGGGAAGCGCGCACGCCTACGTGGGCACAACGGATTTCGGCATGATCGGTGGCCGCACGGACCCGTTCGAAGGGCCGTCGACATCGCTCTATGTTCCGCCCGGCCAGTCCTGGCGCCTGCTGACGCAGGGCGCGTGCGAACTCGCGATCTGCGCCTCCCCCGCGCAAGGCCGCCATCCCGCGCGCCTGATCACACCCGCCGACGCCAAGGACGAGATGAGAGGCACCGGCACCAATACGCGCCATGTCCGCAACATCCTTCCCGACACCGCGGCCGCCGAGACCCTGCTGGTCGTCGAGGTCGTCACCCCGGGCGGCCATTGGTCGAGCTATCCGCCGCACAAGCACGACACCGACGACTACCCGCGCGAGACCTATCTCGAGGAGACCTACTACCACCGGCTCAGGCGCGGCGCCGGCTTCGCCTTCCAGCGCGTCTACACCGACGATCACAGCCTCGACGAGACGATGGCCGTCTCCGATCGCGACGTCGTTCTCGTGCCGCGCGGCTACCATCCGGTGGGCGCCCCGCACGGCTTCGATCTTTATTACCTGAACGTCATGGCCGGCCCCAGACGCGAATGGAAATTCTCGATCGCGCCCGACCACGCCTTTCTCGCCTGGTAGACAGCGCATGACACTGCATCTCGGCGTCATCGGCGCCGGTGCCATCGGCCAGGATCATATCCGCCGCTGCAGCACCACCCTCGCGGGCGCCACGGTTGTCGCCGTCAGCGACATCGATCCCGCTCGCGCGCGTCAGGCCCTGCAGGCCTACAACCCTGCCGGTCAGGTCCATCAAGACGGCCACGCGCTGATCCGCGCGCTGGACGTGGACGCGGTGCTCGTGACCTCCTGGGGACCGACCCACGCCGAATTCGTCCTCTCCGCCTTGGCCGAGGGCAAGTTCGTCTTCTGCGAAAAGCCGCTCGCCACCACTGCCGCCGACTGCCGGGCCATCGTCGATGCCGAGATCGCGCTTGGCCGCCGTCTCGTCCAGGTCGGCTTCATGCGCCCCTACGACGAAGGCTACCGCGCGCTCAAGCGCGTCCTCGCCTCGGGAACGATCGGCGAGGCGCTGATCGTCCATTGCGCCCACCGCAACCCGACTGTGCCGCCAACCTACACCACCGACATGGCGATCACCGATACGCTGATCCACGAACTCGATGTGCTCCGCTTCCTTCTGGATCAGGACTACGTCTCTGCCCAGGTGATCTTCCCGCGCGTCAGCCCGCACGCTCTTTCCCATCTGCGCGACCCGCAGATCGTGCTGCTCGAGACCGATCGTGGCGTGCGCATCGATGTCGAGATCTTCGTCAATTGCCGCTACGGCTACGACATCGCCTGCACGATCGTGGGTGAGACCGGCATCGCCTCGCTGCCCGAACCCGCTGCGGTCCCGCTCCGCCACGACGCGCGCGCCTCGTCGGAAATCCTCACCGACTGGAAGCAGCGCTTCATCGACGCCTACGACACCGAGCTGCAGGACTTCATCGACGGCTGCGCGGCAGGTGCGCCAACCGGCCCCTCGGCCTGGGACGGCTATGCCGCCGCGATCGCCGCCGACGCCTGCGTAACGGCCCAGACGACGGGCGGCGTCGTCCCCATCCGGATGCCCGACCGCCCACCGCTCTACGACGCCAGGATTTGATTCCGAAGACGGCGAATTTCAAACGCTTGCCCCTCGGCCCACCCCGCGACATCGTGCCAAGGCCACGCCATGGATGTCCTTCCGCCCTTCGAATTTCGGACCGTGCCCTCGATCCAGGTCGAGTGGGGCGCGGCCGCACGCCTGGGCGAGATTCTCGCGGCACGTTTCCCGGGCCGCCGTGCGTTCCTGGTGACCGACGCCGGACTTGTCGGCGCGGGCCTGCTCAGGCCAGCCCTCGCGAGCCTGCGCACCGCGGGGTTCACCCCCGAAACCTTCGACGGCGTCGTCGCCGATCCTCCCGAGCACGTGCTGCTCCAATGCGTGGCACAGGCACGCGTCTTCGCGGCCGACCTCGTGATCGGACTGGGCGGAGGGTCCTCGCTCGACATCGCCAAGCTATGCGCCGTGCTGGCGGTCTCCGATCAGAAGCTGTCCGACATGTACGGCATCGGCAAGGTGATCGGCGGCCGCCTCCCGCTGGTGCTCGTCCCGACGACGGCGGGCACCGGCTCGGAAGCCACCAACATCAGCATCCTGACCACCGGCGAGACGACCAAGATGGGCGTCGTGTCGCCGCAACTGTTCTGCGATCTCGCGCTGCTCGATGCCGAGCTCACCCTCGGTCTGCCGGCCAGCCACACGGCGGCCACCGGCATTGACGCCATGGTCCATGCGATCGAGGCCTACACCAGCCGCCACAAGAAGAACCCGATCTCGGACGCGCTCGCGCGCGAGGCCTTGCGGCTCCTGAGCGCCAACCTCGTGCCCGCCTGCCGCAACGGCGCCGACCGTGCCGCCCGCTCATCGATGCTGCTCGGCGCGATGCTCGCCGGGCAGGCCTTCGCCAACGCGCCGGTCGCCGCCGTGCACGCGCTCGCCTACCCGCTCGGCGGCCACTACCACCTGCCGCACGGTCTCTCGAACGCGCTGATGCTGGCACCGGTGCTGCGTTTCAACGAGGCCGCCGCCGCTCCGCTCTACGCCGAGCTCGCCGACATCGTCCCCGGCCCAGGACCCGGCGACACGCACGCACGGTCCGCCGCGTTCGTCGCCGCGATCGAGCGCCTGTTGCATGACAGCGGCGCGCCGAGACGCCTGCGCGACGCGGGCGTGACCGACAACAGCCTGGCACTGCTGGCGTCGGACGCAATGAAGCAGACCCGCCTGCTGGTCAACAATCCCGTCGAGATCACCGAGTCCGACGCGCTTGCCCTTTACCGCGAGGCCTTCTGATCGCAGCCGGTCAGTCGCCGATCAGGTGCAGCGCCAGCGACCGCCGATGCGGCCGCGCCCGGTGCTCGAACACGTAGATGCCCTGCCAGGTCCCCAAGGCGGGCGCGCCATCGCTGACCGGAACCGTGAGCTGCACCTGCGTCAGCGCCGCCCGAAGATGCGCGGGCATGTCGTCCGGTCCCTCGATCGAATGCCGGTAACGGCCGGCATCCTCCGGTGCGAGGACCGCGAAGAAATCGTCGATCTCGAGCAACACCTCCGGGCTCGCATTCTCCTGCACCAGCAGCGACGCCGACGTATGCCGGCACCAGATCGTCAGCAGCCCGGTCTCGATACGCTGGGCCGCGACCCAGTCCAGGATCGGCCGCGTGACATCGAACAATCCGCGGCCGCGCGTCGCGACCGTGATCGTCTCCGACGCCTGCCGCATCAATACGGGGTGCCCGCCGCCCGCTCGCGGCGCAATGCCCGCGCATACCATTCGAACTCGTCGAGAAATCTGGCCATCGTCTTGGCCGTGCGCGCATCGGACGCGATGCCCGCCTCGTCGAGTGCCTCGCCGATGCGGGGGATCGGCATCAGGCTCGGAATGCTCGGCATGCCCAGTTCCGCCAGCACCATGCGGAGCTGCATCGCCGCCCGCACGCCGCCGAAGCCGCTCGCGGAGTAGCAGACGATCGCCGAGGGCCGCCAGAAATACTCCTCCAGGAAATGGTCGAGCAAGTTCTTCAGCGCCGGCGGGATGCCGTTGTTGTATTCCCCGCTCACCACCACGAACCCGTCCGCTCGCCGATACAGCGTGGCCAACGTTTCCAGATCGCCCGGCGCCTGTCCCTTCGGATGTTCCTTGTACATCCGGTCGAGCAACGGCAATCGCAGCACCATCGGGTCGACCAGCACCGGCTCGTGCCCGCGCTCGACCAGCGCGCGCTCGATCATCCGCGCCGCCTTGATCCCCTGCCGGTCCGACCGGACCGATCCGAGCAGCACCGGCACGACCAGTTTGTCGCTCATACCAGCAACCCCATCAGCCGCTCGGCCTCGCCGACGATCGGTTCGGCGATCGCCGACGCCCGCCCCGCCCCGTCACGAAGCACCGCGTCCAGATGCGTCTCGTCGTCCATCAAGCGCCGCGCTTCCGACCTGATCGGCGTCAGCCGCTCGATCAGTGCGGCGGCAAGCGCCTCCTTGAACGCGCTGAAACCCGTGCCCCCGTGTGCTGCCAGGATAGCGTTCACATCCACGCCCGTCACCGCGCCCATGATCTCGACCAGGTTGCGCGCCTCGGGCCGGCCTTCGAGGCCAGCCCGCTCGGACGGCAATGGCTCCGGGTCCGTCCGCGCCCGCCTGATCTTCAGCGCGATCTCGTCGTCGCTGTCCACCAGCTCGATCCGGCTCTGCTCGGACGGATCGGACTTCGACATCTTCTTCGTCCCGTCCCGGAGACTCATGATGCGCGATGCCTCGCTACCCACCAGCGCCTCGACTGGGGGAAAGAATTCGACTCCGTAATCGTGGTTGAATTTCTGCCTGATGTCGTTGGTCAGCTCCAGATGCTGCCTCTGGTCGTCGCCCACCGGCACCGCGGTCGAATGATAGGCCAGGATGTCGGCCGCCATCAGGTTCGGATACGCATAAAGCCCGACGCTCGCCGCTTCCCGGTCGCGTCCGGCCTTGTCCTTGAACTGCGTCATCCGGTTCAGCCAGCCGATCCGGCACACGCAATTGAGCAGCCAGGAGAGCCGCGCATGCGCCGGTACCGCCGCCTGATTGAACAGCACCGCCCGCCCCGTATCGACGCCGCACGCCAGCAGCACGGCCGCCGTCTCGCGGACCTGCCGGCGCAGCATGACCGGGTCCTGCCAAACCGTGATCGCGTGCAGGTCGACCACGCAATAGAGGCACTCGTTGTCGTCCTGCAGCGCCACCCAGTGACGCAGCGCGCCCAGATAATTGCCGATGTGGGGGACGCCCGACGGCTGGATGCCCGATAGAATACGTCGCATGAGCCTAACTGACGTGCCCGCCGCTGCTCGGTCAAGCAGCACGCCCAATCGAAAGAACGCTCTTGTGCGTGCGCTTCGCCGGGGGCCGATCCCGGTCTGGCTGCCTGTCCTGCTCGGCTTCCTGGCCGCCGTCGGCCCGCTCTCGACCGACGCCTACCTGCCGGCATTCCCGACCATCGAGAACAGCCTGCACGGGGGCGCCGGGAGCGCCCAAATCACGCTCGCCACCTGGTTTGCCGGGCTCGCTGTCGGCCAGATCGTCCAGGGGCCGCTCTGCGACCGTTTCGGCAGGCGCGCGCCGCTGCTGCTCGGCACCATCCTCTTCACACTGGCCTCCACCGGATGCGCCCTGTCGTGGAGCATCGCCTCGCTATCCTCGTTCCGCTTCCTCGCGGCCCTCGGTGCGTCCGCCTCGATGGTCGTCCCACGCGCCATCGTCCGCGACCTCCGCGACGGCCACGAGGCGAGGCGCCTGATGGCGCAGCTCATCCTCGTCATGGGCGCCGTCCCGATCGTCGCCCCCTCGATCGGCGGCCTGCTCCTGATCGTCGCGAGCTGGCGCGTCATCTTCTGGATCACCGTCGGCTATGGCGTCATTGCGTTTGCCTTCGTCTGGCGCCTGCTCCCCGACACGCTGGCCGCCGAACTCCGCATCCGGGTCGACTTCATCACCCAGATCACCCGCTACGCCGGCATTCTCGTCGACCGCTCCTTCATCACCAATGTCGGCATCGGCGGCATGGCGCTGTTCGCGCTGTTCGGCTATCTCGGCGGCTCTCCCGTCGCCTACGTCCACCAATACGGTCTGACACCCGCTCAGTATGCGTTCGCCTTCAGCGCCAACGCCGCCGTCTATATCGGCAGCGCCCAGCTTGGCGTCCCGCTCGCGGCCAGGTTCGGCGTCGACGGCCTGCTGCGCGGTGCCGCCACCCTCTTCATCTTCACCAGCTTCCTGCTGCTCGCCGTCGCCATCACCGGCATGGGCGGTCTGCCCGTGCTGATGGGTTCGATCGCCTGCAACATGGTCTGCATGGGCATTCTCGGCCCACTCGCCCCCGTGGCAGCACTTGCGCGCCACGCCAATCACGCCGGCAGCGCTTCGGCCCTGCTCGGCACGCTCCAGTTCCTCCTCGGCGCCATCGCCTCCTGGCTCGTGGGCATGCTCGACGACGGCACCGCCCGGCCGCTCGCGATTCTCGTCCTGACCGGCGCGATCTGCGCCAAGACCGCCGAACGCCTGCGTCCCAAGGCAACCGTGACGCCCGGCTAGACTTCCTCCGTGATGCAGGATGCAAGCGCCTTCATCGACGCTGGACTGTCGGCCTTCGAGCGCGCGCTCCATGACCGCGGGTCGAATTTTCGCAACGTCCAGCTCGCCACCGTCTCGCCCGAGGGACGGCCGGGCCTGCGCACCGTCGTCGTACGCGGCTTCGAGCGCGCCCCCGCTTGCGTCGAGCTGCATTCCGACGCGCGCGCCGGCAAGATCCGCGAGATCAAGCACGCGCGCCACGTCGCGCTTCTCGCCTGGTCGTCGGCAGACCGGCTCCAACTGCGCTTGGACGGGCACGCCACCCTGCACCGAGCCGACACGCTCGCCCGCACCCGCTGGGACGGGATGTCGGAGAACGCCCGCAAGGCATACGGCCTGACCGCGGACCCAGGCCGACCGATCGCTTCACCCGGCGATCAGTCGCACCTGTCTCCGGACGCCCAGTTCGACCAGTTCTGCGTGATCGCGATCTCGCTCGTGGGCGTCGACATCCTCCGTCTCGAGGAGGACGGCGGTCAGACCCGCGCCTTCGGCAGTTTCGATGCCACCGACATCCAGTCCGCCTGGATCGGCCCCTAAAGTCGCACCTCCGTTGACGAAGGCGTAACCCGATCGAGGCATCATCCTCCGATGTCCGATTTCGCCGCCTCGCGTCGCACTCTCGAGCGCGCACTGTTTGCTCCCGCCCTCGGCACCGAGGCGCACTACCTCCTATGGGAGGTCTGCCAGGCCTGCGGTGACCACGACGCGGCCCTCGATCATCTCGCCGAGGCGACCCGGATCAACCCGCTCCGTACGCGGCCGCCCACCCCCGGCATCGCGCCGGTCCGATCGGTCCTGGCGTTGAATGTGCCGGGCGATTTCCAGGCCAACCTCCCGTTGCCGATGCTGCTCGATTCCAGCACCACGCTTCACACGCTCTGGCTGACCGGCGTTCTCCCACCGAAGCTCCCGCCGATCGACTGCGTGTTCATCGCGGTCGCCGAGGACGGCCGCCATCGCGATGCCCTTGCCGCCGCGGACGCGTTCGCGGCCACGCTCGGCCGGCCCGTCATCAACAACGGCGCGCTGATCGCGTCCCTGTCGCGGGCGGGCGCCTCCGCCATTCTGGCCGGCCTGCCCAACGCGATCGTGCCGCCGCACACCGCGCGCAGCCGGGTCGAGCTTGCCGCGGTCGCGATGCCCTTCATCATCCGACCGGCATGCTCCCATGCCGGTCGCGAACTCGCGCTGATCCGCTCACCGCAGGAGCTGCAGGCCTACCTTGCGAGGCCGGCCCTACCGGACGCCTTCACCACCGCACCGTTCATCGACTACCGAAGTGCTGACGGCATGTTCCGAAAGTGCCGGATCGTCTTCGTCGACGGCCAGCCCTATCCGGTGCATCTCGCGATCCACCGCGATTGGGCGATCTGGTACTACAACGCCGGCATGGCCGAGAGCGAGATCAAGCAATCCGAGGAGGCATGCTTCCTCGCCGGCCTCTCCACCTATGCCGGTCCCGTGGCGATGGATGCCCTGAACGAGATCGCCTCACGCATCGGCCTGAGCTATTTCGGTCTCGACTGCGCCATCATGCCCGACGGCAGGCTGCTGGTCTTCGAAGTCGAGACCGGCATGATCGTCCATGACCATGATCCGCAGCCCTACAAGAAGGCGGCCGCCCACCGCATCTTCCGCGCCGTCGAGAACCTCCTCGACCAGCGGATCGCTACAGTGTCCCGCCCCGCCGTCCGACCGCCGCACCAAGCCGCAGCCGAAGCGCGTTCAGCCGAATGAAGCCTGCCGCATCCCGCTGGTCGTAGGCACCCTGGTCGTCCTCGAAGGTCACGACCCGCGCATTGTACAGGCTGTTTGGGCTTTCCCGCCCGATCACCGTGACGTTGCCCTTGTACAGCCGAAGCCGTACCGATCCTGTCACGCTCGTCTGGCTCTCGTCGATCAGCGCCTGCAGCATCCGCCGTTCCGGACTGAACCAGAACCCGTTGTAGATGAGCGAGGCGTATCGCGGCATCAGGCTGTCCTTGAGGTGCGCTGCCTCCCGGTCCACCGTGATGCTCTCGATCCCTCGATGCGCCGCCAGCAGGATCGCGCCGCCCGGCGTCTCGTACACGCCGCGCGACTTCATGCCGACAAACCGGTTCTCGACCAGGTCAAGCCGGCCGATCCCGTTTCGCCGGCCCAGCTCGTTCAGCACCGTGAGCAGCCGTGCGGGCGACAGCGCCTCCTCGTCGACCGAGACCGGATCGCCCCGCTCGAAGCCGATCGACACGATCTCCGCGTGGTCGGGTGCCGCCTCCGGGCTGATCGTGCGCTGGAACACCATCTCGTCTGGCTCGACCGCCGGATCCTCCAGCACCTTCCCCTCCGATGATGAGTGCAGCAGGTTCGCGTCCACGCTGAACGGCGCCTCGCCGCGCGCATCACGCGCGATCGGGATATGGTTCGCCTCCGCGAACTCCAGCAGCCTGGTCCGGCTGGTGAGGTCCCATTCCCGCCACGGCGCGATCACCGTCACGTCCGGCTTGAGCGCATAGTAGGCGAGCTCGAACCGCACCTGGTCGTTGCCCTTGCCCGTCGCGCCGTGCGCCACGGCATCGGCGCCGACCCGCTCCGCGATCTCGATCTGGCGCTGCGCGATCAGCGGACGCGCGATCGCTGTCCCGAGCAGATACTGCCCCTCGTAGAGCGTGTTGGCCCTGAACATCGGAAAGACGAAGTCTCGCACGAAGACCTCGCGCAGATCCTCCACGAAGATCTCGCGAACGCCGAGCAGCTCCGCCTTTCGCCGCGCCGGCTCCAGCTCCTCGCCCTGGCCCAGATCGGCGGTGAACGTCACCACCTCACAGCCATAGGCGCCCTGCAGCCAGCGCAGGATCACACTCGTGTCAAGACCGCCCGAATAGGCGAGCACCACTTTTTTGACCGGACGCGCGCTCACGCCTCGACCCTCCGCGCGCTTTCGGTCCGCAATTGACCACAGGCGGCCAGGATGTCCCGCCCGCGCGGCGTCCGCACCGGGGAGGCGAACCCAGCGTCCATCACGATCCGGGAAAATGCTTCGAGCCGGGCGCTGGTGCTCGGCTCATAGGCGCTGCCCGGCCAGGGATTGAACGGGATCAGGTTCACCTTCGCCGGAATGCCCGTGATCAGACGCACCAGCGCGCGCGCCTCCGCGTCGCTGTCGTTGACGCCGCGGAGCATCACGTATTCGAACGTGATCCGGCGCGCATTCGACGCCGCCGGATAGCGGCGGCAGGCCGCGATCAGTTCGGCGATCGGATATTTCCGGTTCAGCGGCACGAGTTCGTCACGCAATTCATCGGTCACCGCGTGCAGCGAGATCGCCAGATTGACGCCAAGCTCGTCTCCGCAACGGTCCATCAGCGGCACCACCCCCGACGTCGACAGCGTGATCCGCCGTCGCGACAGGGCGATGCCTTCGCCGTCCATCGCGATCCGCATCGCGGCGGCGACGTTCTCGTAGTTGTACAGCGGCTCGCCCATTCCCATCAGCACGATCGTCGACAGCAGCCGCGGCGTCTCGCCTTTCGGGGACGGCCATTCGCCATAGGCGTCACGCGCCGCCATGAACTGCCCCACGATCTCGGCGGGTCCGAGATTGCGCAACAGCCGCTGCGTGCCGGTATGGCAGAACCGGCATGACAGCGTACAACCCACCTGGCTCGAGATGCAGACAGCGCCACGATTGTCGCGACGATCCGGAATGTAGACCGTCTCTGCCTCGTTGCCGTCGCGAAACTTGAACAGGAATTTCCGCGTGCCGTCCTCGCTCGTCTGCACCAGAGAAGCGTTCGGCCGGCCGATCACGAACCGCCCGGCCAGCTTCTCCTGCAGCGGCCGCCCGATCGAGCTCATCCGATCGAACGACGTCACCCCCTGGTGGTAGATCCAGTGCCAGATCTGCTTGGCCCGGAACGGTTTTTCGCCCGCCCGCTCCAACTCGGCGGCGAGCTCCGCCCGTGACAGCCCGACCAAATCCCGCCGCCCATCCGGCAGCACCGGCTCGGGTGGCGCATGCAACGCAGCCTTGGCCAGGATCCGCGACGCCTCGTCGGACGTCAGCCCTGCAGGAAGGCCCGTCTCGAGCGCGTCAAGCATGGAGCGGACACGCCCTGGCGATCGCGGCATGCGCATCCCCGAAACCGCGCATGCTGAACACATCCGTCACCGATCGTCCGCGTGGTGCCGGGGAGTGCGCACTGGCCGAGGGAACGGCGCGGAAGGCACGGACCGCTTGCGTGCCTGAGCGTGCGAAGGCGGAGCGCTGCGCGGTATAGAACGCCATGCGCGATGCCCCGGCTGTCACGTCGACCTGGCTTCCGGGCGGATAGATGAAGCCCGCGCTGAGCGCCACCGCATCACGCGGCAGTCCCGGACGTTCGGTGACAGTCAGCACCACGTCGCCGCGGCCAGGCAGCCGAACGCTCGACGACGCGGTTCGCGTATAGGCGTAGCAGACCACGGAGCCCGCGGCCCGATGCGTCGCGGCCCGCCAGTCGCCCCAATGTCCGATCAGTGTCGGCCTCGCCATCGGCCGGAGCACGTGGCCGCCATGGCCAGCCGTTCCGTGCGCCGGCGTCTTGGTCGAACCGCGCGCATCCACGTCTGCCCAGACGAGGCACAGGAAGGCGGCGATGATCGGAACGGCCGGCTGCATGGCGGACACATACGGACTGCATCGTCCGACAACAACCGCGATGCGCGCGGCTCACGATCGAGAGAGCCTCATGATTGCGCTGACATCCGCCTTGCGAATGGCGGGTCGCATTCTCTTAATGTGAGCATGGATCAGATCTCCGAACTCGTTCCCGTCGACGATTTCATCACTCTGATCGGCCGACAATCGTGGCAAGCCCGTATCGACGCCATCGTTCAGGCGCAACAATTGCCTGGCAAGATCAGCCTGTGCGCCCGCGACGTGATGCGGCGGCACGCCATCGAGATTGCCATCGAGCGCCAGCGCCGCCCGTCGAGCAGGGCCGCGGCGTGCGACGGCCGGATCGCGCGCCTCGCTGCCGAGGCAGTCCGCCTTCACCGTTCCCTCTCCAAACCCGGGCAGCGCCGGTTCGAAGAGCGTCTCGAACACGCCATGCTTGACGGTCAGTCGCTGACCCCGCTGTTCCATCTTCTCCGCACGGCCTGGCTGCACCGGAGGCGGGGTTTCGAGGTCGCCTTCGCCGGCCTTGCCGCCGGCCTGCCGTGCGATCTCGTCATCAGCCGCGACACGGTCGAGGCCGAGGTCTGCTGCAGTGTGGTCTCCGCCGAAGCCGGCCGAGAGGTCCATCGCGGCGCCTGGTTCAAGCTTGCCGACCGGATCGATCCCGACCTGCAGAACTGGCTTGCCGCCCATCCGGGCCGCTACCTGCTCAAGATGACCCTTCCCAACGGCTTGCGCGTGACCGGCGACGCTCCCGATGCCGACGGCGGCGACCTGGCCGGCCTGCACCGCAGGATAAAGCTTCTTCTCGCCGAGCAGCGCCGGTCGGACCATGACGCCGCGGCCGCGATCCGTCTCGATCCGCTGTTCCTGGCCGGTGCCCAGGCCGAGGAGCTCGGCATCATCTCCCGTCTGCGCTCCGAGTTCGGACCCGACACCCATCTTGCGGTCACCGTCGCCGGCAACGGTATCTTCGCGATGGCCGCCCACGCCGGACGATCGAGCGATGTGCCCGCGGCGGTCAGGCGACACATGTCCGCACTCGCGCCGACGCGGCTCACTGGCGAGCGGCCAGGTATCCTCGCGATCTACATCGACGACATCGAGCTCGCCGAGTGGCGCCGCCTCGAACGCGACATGAGCCTCGAGGCGGAGGCGCGCCAGTTCCTCACCACTCCGGAGGCGCGCCACGTGGTGTCGGTCGCCTGCACCTCGCGCCACGAACTGTTTGACCAGGCATGCGAGGATGCCGAGCTGCGCTATCGGAATCCGAGCCATAAGGCCTGCAAGCTGGAGGCGCTTGCGCCCTCGATCATGTCTTCGAACTGACATTATCGAGAGATCACGATCTTGGTCTCATTGAGGCCACGATTGCACGCCCATCATTCCTGAGACGCGAACGCCGACGGGGATTGTGATGGACGATCAGGATTATGCCGCCAAGCTCGATGAGCTGGACCATCTGCTGAACGATTGGGATGCGCCGATGGAACCGGGCAGGGTATGGACCCTGCTCGCCGAGGTCTCGCTCCACGATCAGGTCACTCCAGGCGAGCCCCCAGCAGGAACTCCAGGTTCCCCTCGGGCCCGGTGATCGGACTGGGCTCGACACCCATCACCGACCATCCTGGCTGACCGCGCCACCACTGGACGATCTCGTCGCAGACGCGGCGATGCACCAGGTGGTCCCGCACCACTCCCTTGGCCCCGACTTCGCCCGGGCCCGCTTCGAATTGCGGCTTGATCAGCGCGATCGCGAATGCGCCGGCGCTGCATTGCGCCATCGGTGCCGGTAGGATCGTCCGCAGGCCGATGAAGCTTGCGTCGCACACAAGAACGCTGACCCGTCGTGCATCGTCCCCAAGGGCCTCCGCCTCCAGATAGCGGGCATTCACGCGCTCATGGATCACCACGCGCGGATCGGACCGGATTTTCCAGTTCAGTTGCCCATGCCCGACGTCGACCGCATGGACCCGCGCGGCGCCGCGCGACAGCAGCACGTCGGTGAAGCCCCCGGTCGATGCCCCGATGTCGAGGCAGATCGCCCGGTCCGGTGAGAACCCGAAATGGCGCAGACCGTGGTCGAGCTTCACGCCGCCGCGCGACACCCACGGGTGATCCTGCCCCCGCAACGCCAGCGGTGCGTCCATCGCGAGCAGATCCCCGGCCTTCGCCACGCGCCGGTCGCCGGTCCAGGCGAGGCCGGCCAGGATCAGGGCGGAAGCGCGGCTGCGACTGACCGCAAGGCCCCGCTCGACCAGCATCTGGTCCGCGCGCTGCTTGCGCGCGCGTCCGCTCAGGCCCTCGCCCCTTCCGCCTCGCTTTCGAGTGCTCCGATAGCGGCTGCGGCGATGTTTGCGTGTGCCAGTCCTGCGTCCCTGATCTGGTTTGGGTAGGTGTCGTGCTCGATGAACCGATCGGGCAGGGTGAGCGGCCTGATCCTGACATGGTCGAGCAGGCCGTCGGTGGCGAGCAGGTGCATCACCGCGGCCCCGAAGCCGCCGGCGGCGCCCTCCTCGACGGTGACCAGCACGTCGTGCTGTCGCGCGAGGTTGGTGATCAGCGCGCGGTCGAGCGGCTTGGCGAAGCGGGCGTCGGCGACGGTGGCGGCGAGGCCCCGGGCGGCGAGTTCGTCGGCGGCGGCCAGCGCGTCGGCGAGCCGGGTGCCGAGCGACAGGATCGCGACCGGACAGCGTCCGCCGGCCGGCCGGCCCTCCCGAGAGCCTTGTCCGCGCGCGTCCCGCACGACCCGCCCGCGCCCGATCGGCAGGATCTCGCCCTTGGCGGGGAGGGTGACGCCGGTGCCGTTGCCGCGCGGATAGCGCACCGCGGACGGACCCGCATCGTGCGCCGCCTGGGTCGCCACCATGTGCGCGAGTTCCGCCTCGTCGGACGGCGCCATCACCACCATCCCCGGCAGCGGCAGCAGGTAGTTCAGGTCGAACGACCCGGCATGCGTCGCGCCGTCGGCGCCGACCAGCCCGGCGCGGTCGATCGCGAAGCGCACCGGCAGTCCCTGGATCGCGACGTCGTGCACCACCTGGTCGTAGGCGCGCTGCAGGAAGGTCGAGTAGATCGCGCAGAACGGCCGCATCCCCTCGGTGGCCATGCCGGCGGCGAAGGTGACCGCGTGCTGCTCGGCGATGCCGACATCGAAGAACCGCTCGGGGAAGCGCTGCGCGAAGCGGTCGAGGCCGGTGCCGGTCGGCATCGCGGCGGTGATCGCCACGATGCGCGGATCGGCCTCGGCGGCCGCGATCAGGCTTTGCGCGAACACGCCGGTGTATGACGGCGGTCCCTTGGGGGCCTTGACCTGCTCGCCGGTGACGACGTTGAACTTGGGCGTGACCGCATGCAGCTTGTCGGCGGCGGCCTCGGCGGGCGCGTAGCCGCGTCCCTTCTGGGTGATGACGTGCAGCAGGACCGGGCCGCGCTCCTCGGCCTCGCGCAAATTGCGCAGCACGGGCAGCAGATGGTCCAGATTGTGGCCGTCGATCGGTCCCACGTAGTAGAAGCCCAGCTCCTCGAACAGGGTGCCGCCGCCGGCGAGCATGCCGCGGGCATATTCCTCGGCGCGCTTGGCGGTGCGCTCGATCTGGCCGGGGAAGCGCTTGGCGAGCTTGAGGCCGAGTTCGCGCAAGCTGAGATAGGAGCGCGAGGAGAGCAGGCGGGTGAGGTAGGCGCTCATCGCGCCGACCGGCTTGGAGATCGACATCTCGTTGTCGTTGAGGATGACCAGCATGCGGCCGCGATGGCGGCCGTCATGGCGGGCGCCGGCGTTGTTCATCGCCTCGTAGGCCATGCCGGCGGAGATCGCGCCGTCGCCGATCACGGCGATGACGTGGCGGTCGGTCTCGCCCTTGAGGTCGGCGGCGGCGGCCATGCCGTAGCCGGCCGAGATCGAGGTCGAGGAGTGGGCGGCGCCGAACGGATCATACGGGCTTTCGCAGCGTCGGGTGAAGCCGGACAGGCCGCCGCCCTGGCGCAGGGTGCGGATGCGGTCGCGCCGGCCGGTGAGGATCTTGTGCGGGTAGGCCTGGTGGCCGACGTCCCAGATCAGCCGGTCCTCGGGGGTGTCGAACACCGCGTGCAGGGCGACGGTGAGTTCGACCACGCCGAGCGAGGCGCCCAGATGGCCGCCGCTGACCGACACCGCATCCACCGTCTCGGCACGCAACTCGTCGGCCACCAGACGCAACTGCTCGGTCGAGAAGTTCCGCAGGTCCGACGGATAGCGCACACGGTCCAGGGTCGGGGTGTCGATCGTCATGCTCCTCAGCTCCTGCGCTCGACCGTGAAACGGGCGAGCCAGCGGAGCGGATCCGCGTCCGCCCCGAAACCCGACAGATGACCAACCGCCTGTCGCGACAGGACCCTCGCCTGCTCGGCCGCTCGCTCGACGCCCAGAAGTGTGACGAAGGTTGCCTTGCCGCTCGCCTCGTCCTTGCCCGCCGTCTTGCCGAGCGTGTCGGCATCGGCGGTCGCATCGAGGACGTCATCGGCGATCTGGAACGCGGCGCCGAGGTCGCGGCCGAAGGCGGCGATCTGGCTCCTCATGGCGGGCGATGTGCGCCCGAGGATCGCCCCCGCCTCCGCACTGCATTGCAGCAGCCGGCCGGTCTTCAGCGCATGGAGCCGCGTCACTTCGGGCAGGCCCACTTCGTCGCCCAAGGCCTGCGCGCGCTCCGCCTCGATATCGATCATCTGGCCACCGACCATGCCGGCGGCGCCCGACGCCATCGCGAGCGACGTCACCAGTTCGCAGCGCGCGGTCGGATCGGCGTGCGTGGACACGTCCGCAAGCACCTCGAAGGCGCGCGTTTGCAACGCGTCACCGGCCAGGATCGCCGTCGCCTCGTCGAACTTCCGGTGGGTGCTGGGCTGGCCCCGGCGAAGATCGTCATCATCCATCGACGGGAGATCATCGTGCACGAGCGAATACGCGTGCACCATCTCGACGGCAGCCGCGACGCGGGCGGCGCACCGGCGCGACACCTCGAACAGGGAGGCCACCTGCATGACCAGGAAGCCGCGCATCCGTTTGCCGCCGCCGAGGCTCGCATAACGCATCGCCTCGAGCAGCCGCGCCTCGCGGCCGGCCGCCGACGGCAGCAACTCGTCGAGACACGTCTCGATCTCGCCGGCCCGCTCGGCCAGCAACTGACGCAGGGCGCCGGCTTCGCGTCCATCGAGCCAATCCGCCGTTGCCGCATCGCTCACTCGTCGTCCCTCGCCGGCATCGCCCGGACGCCGAGACTGCCGTCGTCGCGCTCGACGATGGCAGCGACCCGCGTCTCGGCCTCGGCGAGCTTGGCCTCGCAATGACGACGCAGCACGCTGCCGCGCTCGTAGCAGACGATGGCCTCCTCGAGCTTCTGCTGGCCACCCTCGAGACCACGCACGATCGTCTCGAGCTCACCGAGCGCATCCTCGAACGACATGGTGGCTATCTCGCCGCTCATCGGTCCCCCCCGCGCCTGATGACGAAACTGAACGCGCCGGCCTCCTCGGCAAAACCGGTCAATTCGTGTCCCGTCTCGCGGCAGAACGCCCTGATGTCGGCGACCGAAGCGAGGTCGGTGGTCAGCAGCCGCAACCGGTCCCCCGCCGACATGCCACGCAACATGCGGTTGGCCCGGAGCACCGGCAGCGGGCAGGCGAGACCTTTGGCATCCAGAAGCACTTCGCTCATCGCCCCAATCCGATGGCCCAATCACGTCCCGGCCGCAAGCCGTTCTTGAGACTGCCGCCCAGGCCTCGTAATCAGGGAACAAGAAACGTCCGCGGGACCACGCACCATGTCACGACTCCGGATCGGCATCGATTTCGGCGGCACCAAGCTCGAGATCGTGGCACTCGATCCGCATGGTGCTGTCCTGCTGCGCCGCCGGGTGCCGAACCCTGGAGTCTATGGCGAGGCGATCCAGGCGATCGTCGATCTCGTGCACGCGACCGAGCGCGAGCTGTCCGGTCAATCGAGCGTCGGCATCGGCATTCCCGGCGCCATCAGCCCGGAAAGCGGGCTGGTGAAGAACGCCAACTCGACCTGGCTCAACGGCCGTCCGTTCGGCCATGATCTGGGCAATGCGCTCGACCGTGTCGTTCGGGTCGAGAACGACGCCAATTGCTTCACACTGTCCGAGGCCTCCGATGGAGCAGCCGCCGGCAAGCGTGTGGTCTTCGGCGTCATCGTCGGCACCGGTGTCGGTGGCGGCATCTGCGTCGACGGCACGCTGCTCACCGGTCCGCACCATATCGCGGGCGAATGGGGCCATACGCCGCTTCCCTGGGTGCGCGCCGATGAGTTCCCGTTGCCGCATTGCTTCTGCGGCAATGATGGCTGCATCGAGCGATTCCTCTGCGGACCGGCGCTCGCCGAAAGCGCCGACGGGCCCGGCCACCACGATGCGAGCAGCCTTCCGGCGCGGGCGAACGCCGGTGACGAGCGCGCCGCCAGCGCGCTCGAACACCATGTCGAACGCCTCGCCCGGGCGCTCGCGCAGATCGTCAACATCCTCGATCCGGACGCGATCGTCCTTGGCGGCGGCCTGTCGAACATGAAGCATCTGTATACGCGCCTGCCCGAGCTCATCCCGCGCAACGTCGTCAGCCCCAACTTCGTCACACCGATCCTGCCCAACATGCATGGCGACAGTTCCGGCGTGCGCGGCGCCGCCTGGCTCTGGCCGCCGTCGGACTGAGCAATGCCGTCGCTCTGCCTCGATTGCACGGCGACGCAAGCCGGCGAGATCGCGCGCCTCTGCCAGAGCTGCCATTCGGGGCGGCTCGCGCGCCATCCCGAGATTCTCGACCTGGCCATCGCCCATATCGATTGCGACGCGTTCTACGCCAGCGTCGAGAAACGCGATCGGCCCGCGCTCGCTGGCCGTCCAGTGATCGTGGGCGGCGGCGAGCGCGGCGTCGTCACCGCCGCCTGCTACATCGCCCGCATCAACGGCGTGCGCAGCGCGATGCCGATGTTCAAGGCGCTCGCCGCCTGTCCGGACGCGATCGTGATCAGGCCCGACTTCGCGAAATACAGCGCGGCCGCCCGCCGGATCCGTGTGCTGATGCAGGACCTCACGCCGCTCGTGCAGACCCTTTCGATCGACGAGGCCGTGCTCGACATGTCGGGAACCGAGGCGCTGCATCACGCGCCACCCGCCATCGTGCTGGCCCGGCTCGCGAACCGGATCAGGTCCGAGATCGGTGTCACCGTCTCGATCGGCCTGGCGCCCAACCGGCTGCTCGCCAAGCTCGCCGCCGGCCGCGACAAGCCGCGCGGCTTCTCGGTCATCGGCGCCGACGCCAGGACGTGGCTCGCCGACAAGCCGGTCCGGTTGCTGCCGGGCATCGGCCCGGCGCTCGAAAAGCGGCTTGCCGCCAGGGGCCTGACGACGCTCGGCCAGCTGCAGGCGCTCGATGCGCGCGACGCCCTCGCTCGTCTCGGCGATGACGGGCCATCGCTCTGTGCCCGCGCGCGTGGCGAAGACCGCCGCCCGGTCATCGTCGGCGGCGTTGCCAAGTCGATCAGCGCCGAGACCACGTTCGAGCGCGATCTGGCCGATCTTGCGTCGCTCGAACATCATCTGTGGCGGATGAGCGAGAAGCTCGGCGCGCGTCTGCGCACCGGGGGGTGCGCCGCCGCCGGCATCGTGCTCAAGCTGCGCACGAGCCGGTTCGCGATCCGCACACGCAACAAGCGCCTGGCCGCGCCGACGGTCATTCCCGAGAACCTGTTCGATGCCGCCCGCGCGCTGCTGGCGCGCGAAGCGGACGGCACGCTGTTCCGCCTCGTCGGCATCGGCGCCAGTCCGCTTGCGCCGCTCGACGCCGCCGATCGAGACGATCTCGCCGACTTCGGCCGCAGCCGCCGCGCGCGCACCCAGAATGCCATCGATGCGCTGCGGGCCCGCTTCGGCGATGACGCGATCCGGCGCGGACGATCGATCAGACCGCCAGGAAGCGGCATCCTTGATGTCTGACTGGTAGATCACACGCATTGCCAAGCATCGACTTTGATCATACCCTAGTTCTTATAATGCCCACGTTTGTCCTGATCGGGAGGGCCCATGGCCGAAGCCGTCATCGTCGCAACCGCTCGCACGCCGATCGGCAAGGCCTATCGCGGATCTTTCAACGACACCCAGGGTCAGGCGTTGGCCGGCCACGCGATCGCCGAAGCGGTGCGTCGCGCCGGCATCGACGGCGGTGACGTCGATGACCTGATCCTCGGCTGCGCCATGCAGCAGGGATCGACGGGAATGAATGTCGCCCGACAGGGCGCGCTTCATGCCGGCCTGGCAGACAGCGTTCCCGGCATGACGATCGACCGCCAATGCGGGTCCGGCCTGATGGCGATCGCGACCGCGGCGAAGGGCATCCTCAACGGCGAACTCGGGGTCGCGGTCGCCGGCGGCGTCGAATCCATCTCGCTCGTCCAGAACAAGCACACGAACAGCTACCGGGCCGGCGATCCGACCCTGATCGAGAAAATCCCGTCGATCTACATGACGATGATCGAGACGGCGGAGATCGTCGCCAGCCGCTACGGCATCAGCCGCGAGGCGCAGGACGAGTACGCGCTGCAGTCGCAACAGCGCACCGCGCGCGCGCAGTCGGAAGGCCGGTTCGACGCCGAGCTGATGCCGGTCTCGACCCGGATGGTGGTGGTCGACAAGGCCACCGGCGCGAGCGGCGTCCGCGACGTCACCATCGAGCGCGACGAGGGCAACCGGCCGCAGACGCGCCTCGAGGATCTGGCCAGATTGGAACCAGTGTTTGCCGGTGGGCAGCGCGTCGCCAAGGGTGCCTATGTGACCGCCGGCAATGCCTCGCAGCTCTCCGATGGTGCCGCGGCGCTGGTGCTGATGGAGCGCGGCGAGGCCGAACGGCGAGGGCTCGAACCGCTCGGCGCCTATCGCGGCCTCGCGGTCGCCGGCTGCGCGCCGGACGAGATGGGGATCGGCCCCGTCTTCGCGATCCCGAAGCTTCTCGCCAGGCATGGCCTGGCCATCGACGACATCGGCCTTTGGGAGCTCAACGAGGCGTTCGCGAGCCAGGTGATCTACTGCCGCGATCACCTCGGGATCCCGAACGATCGCTTCAACGTCTCCGGCGGCGCGATCTCGATCGGCCATCCCTACGGCATGTCCGGCGCGCGGATGACCGCGCACATCCTGCATGAAGGCCGGCGCCGCGGCGTCCGTTATGGAGTCGTGACGATGTGCATGGGGGGAGGCATGGGAGGCGCCGGTCTCTTCGAGATCTTCTGAGAGGAGAGAGTCGTTGACGATCGATCTGACGGGACGGGTCGCGATCGTGACCGGAGCGGGCGGCGGCCTGGGACGGGCACACGCGCTGCTGCTCGCGCGTCGCGGTGCCGCGGTTGTCGTCAACGATCTCGGCGCCGGCAGGGACGGGGCGGGCGGCTCGATGTCGGCCGCGGACGCGGTCGCCAACGAGATCATCGCGGCGGGCGGGAAGGCGATGCCGAACGGCGCGTCGGTTACCGACATGGGCCAGGTCGAGGCGATGGTCGCCGCCGCCGTGCGGCGCTGGGGACGGATCGACATCCTGGTCAACAATGCCGGCATCCTGCGCGACAAGACATTCGCCAAGATGGATCTCGCCGATTTTCGTCTGGTGATGGACGTCCATCTCATGGGCGCCGTCCACTGCACCAAGGCGGTCTGGGACATCATGCGGTCGCGGAACTACGGCCGGATCGTCCTGACGACATCCTCGTCCGGCCTGTTCGGAAATTTCGGCCAGTCGAACTACGGCGCGGCAAAGATGGCGCTGGTGGGCTTGATGCAGGTCCTCTCCCTCGAAGGACGCAAATACGACATCCGCGTCAATTGCCTCGCGCCGACCGCGGCGACGCGCATGATGGACGGCCTGACGGCGGAACTCGCCGAACGGTTGACGCCCGAGGCGGTGAGCCCGGCGGTGCTCGCCCTGGTGCATGACGAGGCGCCCACGCGGACCGTGCTCTGCGCCGGCGCTGGAAGCTTCGAACAGGCCCAGATCGTGCTCACACGCGGCGTGTTCGTGGGCGACGGCGACGACGCCGCCGAACAGATCGTGCGGCGGTGGAGCGAAATCGCCGACGCCAGCGGATCGGTCATCCCGGAAAGCTCCTGGGTCCAGGGCAGGGCCGAACTCGAGAAGAGCGGATTGCGCATGGATTGAACCGCGCGCACTCAGGATACTACCGTCCGCAGCCTTTCGCACTCGGCAGCATGACCAGGCTCCGCAGTTGTCCGCGCAACCGGTAGTCGCCGAAATCCATGTCCAGCCGATCGCTCACCCCGTTGGCGAAATACCGGCTGCCGATCTCGTATTCCGGCGTCATGCCCAGATCGTGCAGCGCGTAGAACGCGATATGGATCCGTCCTGACGGCACGTCGCCGAGCGCATCGATCGGGGCGCTGCGCGTGGCACCCCAGTTCAGGATCGTGGCCGCGGTATACTCGGCGCCGTCGGTGCCGGTCCCGTCGAAGAGCGTCGGCGATGCCGTCTTGGCACCCTCGGCGGCCGCCTGCAGGATCGCCTTCGTGTGCGACATCGGAAACAGCGTTCCGGCGGGCAGCGTGAGGATGGTGCCGGACGGCTCGGTGAACTGGACGAGTCCCGATCCCCCGGACGCCGGCACCGACGCGTGTCCCCTGATGCCGGCACCCTGGTGGCCGCCCTCGAGCTGGCGCATCGTGAAGTTGAACGATTGCCCGTTCTTGGTCTCGAACGTCGCGTAGTCCGATCGCGTCGACGACTGATGCCCGTCGCGGTCGACCGAGTTGATCGTCAGGGTCTGCTCGGTCGCCCACGCGTTGCAGGCGTCGTGAACCTCATAGACCATGTTGCCGCTGGCGGCGACCGTCTCCCCGTTGGCCGATTGTTCGAGGCTCAGATCGTAGACGGCCCGATGCGGTGCCAGCACGATCTTGGGCGCCGCCATCGCTTCGGCGACGGGTAGGCAGACCGCGAGCGCCCAGGCGAACGTCCTCATGATCGCTTTGCCGGCAGCGCCTGCAGCGACAGTTCCCGAAGCCGCGCCTCCGTGACGGGTGCCGGCGCGCCCATCATCAGGTCCTCGCCGCCCTGGTTGAGCGGAAAGAGGATCACCTCGCGTATGTTGGGCTCATCGGCGAGCAGCATCACGATCCGGTCCACGCCGGGCGCCGAGCCGCCATGCGGGGGCGCCCCGTAACGGAACGCGTTCAACATGCCGCCGAAGCGCGCCTCGACCTCCGAGGCGGGATAGCCCGCGATCTCGAACGCCCGGATCATGATCTCCGGGCGATGGTTGCGGATCGCGCCGGACGACAGCTCGATGCCGTTGCAGACGATGTCGTACTGAAAGGCCTTGATGGTGAGCGGATCCTGGTTGTCGAGCGCCTCGAGGCCGCCCTGCGGCATGCTGAACGGATTGTGGCTGAAATCGATCCGGCCGGTCTCCGCGTCGCGCTCGTACATCGGGAAGTCGACGATCCAGCAGAACCGGAACGCGTCGCGTTCGACGAGGTCGAGCTCCTCGCCAAGCCGGGTTCGCACGAGGCCCGCGAACTTGGCCGTTGCCTCCTCCGGTCCGGCGGCGAAGAACACCGCGTCGCCCGCCGACAAGCCGCACGCCGCCCGGATCGCGTCCGCTCGCGCGGGCTCGAGGTTGCGCGCGATCGGTCCTCTCGCACCATCGGTCCCGAACTGGATGTAGCCCAGCCCCGCCGCGCCCTCGGCGCGGGCCCATTCGTTGAGCTTGTCGAAGAACGAGCGCGGCCGGTCCGCCGTCCCCGGCGCCGGGATCGCCCGCACCACGCCGCCGCTCGCCGCCACGGCCGCGAACAAGCCGAACCCGCCGCCCGCGAATGGCGCGGTGACGTCGACGATCCGCAGCGGGTTGCGCAGGTCGGGCTTGTCCGACCCGAACACGCGCAGTGCCTCGTCATAGGCGATGCGCGGAAACGCGCCCTCGGTCACCGCTCGACCGCCGCCGAATTCCGCGAACACGCCCGCCATCACCGGCTCGAGTATCGCGAAGACATCCTCCTGGGTGCAGAAGCTCATTTCGAAGTCGAGCTGGTAGAATTCTCCGGGTGACCGATCGGCCCGTGAGGCCTCGTCGCGAAAGCAGGGTGCGATCTGGAAATAGCGGTCGAAGCCGGCCACCATGGCAAGCTGCTTGAACTGCTGCGGCGCCTGCGGCAGCGCGTAGAACTTGCCCGGATGCAGCCGCGCCGGCACCAGGAAGTCGCGCGCGCCCTCGGGGCTCGATGCGGTCAGGATCGGCGTCTGGAACTCGGTGAAGCCCTGGCTCACCATCCGGCGGCGCAGGCTCGCGATCACGCCGGCCCGCAGCATCATGTTCCGGTGCACGCGCTCGCGGCGCAGATCGATGTAGCGGTACTTGAGCCGCAACTCGTCCGGATACTGCTCATGGCCGGCCACCTGCAGCGGCAGCACGTCGGCGCGCGACTGGATCTCGATCGTGTCGGCACGCACTTCGATCTCGCCGGTCGGCAGCCGGGGATTGATCGTTCCGGCTTCCCGGCGAACCACCGTCCCCGTCACCGTGACGACACTCTCGACTCGCAGCCCGTCCGCCAACGCCAGCAGATCGCCGCCCGCCGGAACCACGATCTGCGTCATCCCGTAATGGTCGCGCAGGTCGACGAACAGCAGTCCGCCGTGGTCGCGCTTGCTGTGGATCCAACCCGACAACCGCACCGTCGCATCCGCGTCCGCACGCCTGAGCTGGCCGCAATCGTGGGTCCGATAGGCGTGCATTGGCGTGTCCTCTGGCGGCTCGCGGTGGTTCTCCCGGCGCGTCCGTTCTGTCAACAGCGCGGCGCCTCGGCTAGAAGCGCGCGATGACACGATCAGCCAAGACCATCTTCCCCGAGCCCATCCTCGTCACCGATACCGACACTCTCGCCGCCGCCTGCGATCGGCTCGCCCGCGAGGACTTCGTCACCGTCGACACCGAGTTCATGCGCGAGCGCACATACTGGCCGATCCTCTGCGTGGTGCAGCTGGCCAGCGACAGCGAAGTTCTGGTCGTCGACGCCGAGGCGGAGGGCATCGATCTGGCACCCCTCGACCGGCTGCTCGCCGCACCCGGCACGACGAAGGTCTTCCATGCGGCGCGCCAGGACGCGGAGATCTTCCTCCATCTGTTCGGACGTCTGCCGCAGCCATTGTTCGATACCCAGGTCGCCGCCATGGTCGCCGGTTTCGGCGACCAGGTCGGCTACGATCAGCTCGTCGCCTCGCTGACCGGCGGCCAGATCGACAAGGCGCATCGTTTCAGCGACTGGTCGGCGCGCCCGCTCAGCCCGGCACAGGTGACGTATGCCGCGGCGGACGTGACCTATCTGCGTGAGGTCTATCGGCAGCTCCGCGCGCGCCTCGAGCGGGAAGGGCGCCTCGACTGGGTGGCCCAGGAGATGGCGGTGCTGGCGGACCCCGAGACCTTCCGGCCCGATCCCGAAGGCATGTGGGAGCGGCTCAAGCCGCGCACCGGCAACCGCCGCATGCTGGGCGTGCTGCGCGCGGCCGCCGCCTGGAGAGAGCGCGAGGCGCAACGCGTCGACATTCCCCGCCAGCGCCTGCTCCGCGACGAAAGCCTGCTCGAGCTCGCGGCCGTGGCGCCTCGCGATCCCGACGCGCTGGCGCGCATCCGCGGCGTCGGGCGCGGCTTCGCCGATGGCAAGAGCGGCGCCGGCATCCTCGCGGCCATCGCGGCCGCCCTTGCACTCGCGGAGGATCAACTGCCCGACAGCAAGGAGCGCCGCGAGCTCAGGCCGTCGCCCGCGCTGGTCGCGCTGCTCAAGGTGCTGCTGGCCGCGAAGTCAGAGGAGCATCAGGTGGCGGGAAGGCTGCTGGCCTCGTCGGACGATCTCGACCGGATCGCGGTCGAGAACGCGCCCGATGTGCCGGCCCTCTCGGGCTGGCGCCGGCAGGTCTTCGGCGACGATGCGCTGGCGCTGAAAGCCGGCCAGATCTCGCTCGGCGTGTCGGGGAAGCGGGTCAGGCTGCTCAGGAGCTGACCGCAACCGGCCGGCCGATCGGGTGTTGTCGCGAAACAAACGGGAGGACCGTCATGCTGATCATCACCTGGATCATCTTCGGACTGATCGCGGGGTTCATCGCCAGCAAGCTCGTCAACAACTCGGGTGAGGGCTTCATCCTCGACACGATCCTCGGGATCGTGGGCGCGGTGGTCGGCGGGTATATCTTCCACGCATTCGGGGCGTCGGGCGTCACCGGCTTCGATCTCTACAGCCTGCTCGTCGCCGTCGTCGGCGCCGTCGTCCTGCTGGTGGTCTACCACGCGCTGTTCGGACGGCGCGCGATCTGACAAACGATTCTTGTCCACAACATTTTGTGGTCTCGGGATTGAGTCGGAACCACATTTGGTCATACGCTTCATCTTGTGGTTAGCCCCCGCGGGAGGACACAAGATGGAGTGGAATGAGGAAACGATCGCGCAATTGCGCGCTCTGTGGCTGGAAGGTCACTCCACCGCGGAGATCGGCCGCCGCATGGGGGTGACCAAGAATGCGATCGTCGGCAAGGCGCACCGACTCAAACTGTCATCGCGGCCATCGCCGATCCGTCGCGATCGCGGGCTGGACCACAGAAGTCCGCGTCCGGCACCACGGCCCCCACGCCCGCGTCAGGCGGCGCCGGAGCCGAGGCCGCGGGCAACGCCCCGCCCGACGCTTCGAACGGTCGCGACCGTCGGCCGCGTCTCGCCGTGCTGCTGGCCGATCGGGGAGCCGGGCACCCGTTCATTCCGCTTCTGCGACGCCGACACGCTGCCCAACAAGCCCTACTGCTACGACCACGCTCAACTGGCTTACGTCAAAATCCGCGACAAGCGCGAGAGCGCCGCCTGACATCGAGGTCCTGGACCTGCCGGGCATGAGCACTCCCGGCAGGCCAAGGCCTGATCTATGACGCGGTTGCTTCCGCGGGCGTCACTTGCAGCGGCGCGGGCCGTTCGCCCGGCTTGATCGCCTCGCCCGTGCCAAGCTTCGACGCCTCCGAGCGTGGCGTTCCCTCGGTCAGCATCTCGAGCCGGCCGCTGATCTGGCCGCCGTCCTCGACCTGCAGGCGCCGGCAACGCGCCGACCCGAGCAGCTTGCCCGACGCGCGCACGACGAGCGTGCCGTGCGCCACGAGTGTTCCGTCGATGGTGCCGGCGAGTTCGGCGTCCTCGACCTCGACCTCGCCGCGGAACACGCCGCCGGGTGCCACCGACAGTTCGGTCGCCCGTATCATGGTCGCTTCGACCGTGCCCTCGACGACGAGCCTTTCCGCATCCTGCACCGAACCCTGGACCGAGATCCCCCGTCCGACCACCAGCGTCCGCCGCTCGGACGCCTGCGGCGCGCGGGACCCTGAGAGGCCCGGGGTGCCCGGTGGTCCGGGCGGACGCGGCGGCTGCAGGCCCTGCGGGGGGATCGGCGGCGTGGGCGTGGCGGGGATCGGCGGACGGCTCATGTTGGGCGTCTCCTTTGGCGGTTCGGGGCGGGGTGGGGCGCCTAGTCCGCCTTCGGCCGGCTTGCTGGCGCTCGGCACGGGGGGAAATTTCGGCGTCGAAGATGGGTTCTCGGGTTTTGCAGGAACCGGGATGTTCTGTGGAGCTGCAGCCTCGTCGGGCTTACGTCGTTTGAACAAAGGGAATTTCCTTCGTTTGAAGCCGGGGCGCTCGACTGTCTGCCCGCCGGATTCGCTCCGGACGAGACGACCGCCTTACACGCTCGATCCTGTGCGAACAAGCGTGCGATGGCATTTGCGTGTCGTCATGCGCCGCTTCGAGACGGCTTTGTTGCGACGAACGGCGCATCGGCCTAACTGCCTGTCGCGAACGCAACCGGACGCACGATGACACACTCGATCGACATCATCGGCATCGGCAACGCCATCGTCGATGTCATCGGACAAACCGATTTCTCGTTTCTCGAACAATGGTCGATGGCGCCAGGCAGCATGACGCTGGTCGACGAGGCGCGCGCACGCACATTGACCGAAGCGCTCGCGGTGTACGCGCCGCGTCGTCGCAGCGGCGGGTCGGTCGCCAATAGCTGCGTCGCCGCCGCCCTGCTCGGCACCAACGTGGCTTATCTCGGCAAGGTCGCCGACGATACGCTCGGCGCCGAGTTCGGCCGTGACATCGAGGCAGCGGGCGTCGTCTTCTTGTCGCGCAACCATGTCGAGGCCGCGTCGACCGGCCGCTGCCTGATCGCCGTCACGCCCGACGGCCAGCGCACGATGAACACTTTTCTCGGTGCCGCCACGCATCTCTCCCCGCACGACATCGACGAGGCCGCCATCGCAGGGGCCGGCATTCTGTATCTCGAGGGCTATCTGTTCGATCCGCCGTCCGCGCAGGCCGCGTTCCGCAAGGCCGCCATGGCCGGGCAGCGCGTCGCGATCTCGCTGTCCGACCCGTTCTGCGTCGAGCGGCACCGCGCGGCCTTCCATGGGTTCATCCGCGACCATGCTACCATCGTCTTCGCCAACGAGGCCGAGATCCGCTCGCTCTACCAGGACGACGACACCGGCGCGTGCGCGGACCGGCTCGCGACCGACGTCGATTTGGGTGTCATCACCCGGAGCGACGCGGGCAGTCTGATCGTCAACGGCGCGGCGCGTATCGACGTCCGGGCCGAGCCCGCGCGGGTGGTCGACACCACGGGCGCGGGCGATGCCTATGCGGCCGGGTTCCTCGCGGCGCTGGTCCGCGGCCTGCCCCTCGCGCAAGCTGGACGGATCGGCAGCATCGCCGCGGCCGAGATCATTTCGCACGTGGGCGCACGGCCGGAGGCGGACCTGCGGGCGTTGACCGGGCTCTGAAGCGCGTGGCCCTCGACTCCAGGCTGGCGAGGGCGCGCTCGGTCTGCCGCACACCCGCCACCGCGTCCGGGCTTGGCGCGGCATCGGCGCCGTCGACGGCTTGCGCCAGCTTGTCCAGGCGCTTGGCCACGCCCGTCAGGCTGTCGGGCGCGGTGGGGATGGCATTGCGCCCGGTCGTCGACGGTCCGACCAGGGCGTCGAGCGCGGGCGAGCGTGGCGCGTCGGCCAGTTCCCGCTGCAACGACCGGCCGCGGACACGCAGCGCCTCGATCCGGCGCGCCAGCACGAACTCCGCCTGCATGTCCGCCGGCGTGACCTTGACCCGCGGGTCGGGCACCACGCGCAGCGTCTGGCGGAACGTTCGTCCGTCGACCGTCAGCGCGACCGTGTAGGCGCCGGGCGGCGCCCAGACCGCCTGCGGCTCCGGCTCGCCGCCGTCGAGGATGGCGGGCTTGGCGGTGCGCAGGTCCCAGACCAGGCGGTGCGCGCCGGGCGTCGCATCGGGACGTGCCGGCACCTTCACCCATTCGGGTGCGACCGGTAATTTGGCGAGGTCGGGATGCGTCGCGTCGGCGCTGCTGTAATGACGCACCGTCGTGCCCCTTGGATCGACGATGTCGATGAGCAGGGGCGTGCGTGGCGTCGCGGCCAGCGCGTAGTCGATGATCGCGCCGTCGGGCGGATTGGCCGCCATCGGCTCGTCCCTCGGCATCAGTGTCCCGGTGAACTCGGGCGGATGGACCCGGACGGCCGGCGCCGGCGCGAAGAGGCGCGGTCCCGGCGCCGCATCCGTCGCCAACTGACGCAGCGATGTGATGTCGTCGAGGATGTAGAAGCCGCGGCCGTGCGTGGCCGCGACCAGGTCGTCGCCGTGGACCACGATGTCGCGCACCGAGGTCGGCGGCAGGCCCGACTGCAGGCCCTGCCAGTGGGCGCCGTCGTCGAACGAGACGAAGGCGCCGCGTTCGGTGCCTGCGAACAGCAGGCCGCGCCGCCGCGGGTCCTCGCGCACCACGTTGACGCTGCGGGGCCCGTCGCCGCGCGCCAATCCCTCGCTGATCGACGTCCAGTGATTTCCGCCGTCGACGGTCCGGTAGACATGCGGCGCGGGATCGTCGAGCCGGTGGCGGTCGATCGCCAGGTAGGCCACGAGCGGATCGAAATGTGACGGCTCGATCACGCCCACCTTCGACCAGGCGCCGAGGGAAGGCGGTGTGACGTCGGTCCAGTGCGCGCCCTGGTCGGTGGTGCGCCACACGCGCCCGTCGTCGGTGCCGGCCCAGATCAGGCCGCGCGAGATCGGGGACGGCGCGATGGCGTAGACCACGCCGCGCCGGCGGCCGAGATCACGGACATCGTCGACGGTCGGGGCGTCCAGCGTCGCCGGCACGCCCGGATCGGGACGCGTCAGGTCGGGGCTGATCGGCTGCCAGTGCAGGCCGCCGTTGGTCGAGCGGAACACACGCTGGTTGCCGAAATAGAGTGCATGGTCCAGCGGCCCGAACACCAGCGGCAGTGTCCAGGTGCGCCGGTAGGAGTCGGGAAAGGCGAGCGTCGGGTCGACATTGCGCATCTGCCCAGATTTGAGGTCCAGCCGGTCGACGCGGCCGCCATAGACGAGATCGGGATCGTCGGGGTCGGGCGCGATGTTGTCGCTCTCGCCGCCGGCCGCGGTCTCGTGGAACTCGCCCATGGTGATGCCGTCGGCCTGGTTGTCCGAGCGGCTCGCCACTGAAGCGGCTCCCGTATCCTGCTGAGCGCCGTAGACGCGATACGGGAAGCGGTTGTCGGTGCTGACATGGTAGAACTGGCCGGTCGGCTGGTTGAACCACGAGCTCCAGGTCCGGCCGCCATCGACCGTCACGACCGCGCCCTGGTCGACGCCCAGGATCTGCCGCGACGGGTCGGCCGGATCGATCCAGAGCGTGTGGAAATCGTCTCCGGTGGGATCGCCCTTGATCGGCGCGAAATGCGCGCCGCCGTCCGTCGAGCGGAGCATGATCGTGTCGCAGACGGTGATGGTGTCGGCGTTCCCCGGGTCGGCGGTGATGCCGGAGAAATACCAGGCGCGCTCGGTGATCCGGTCGTCGGCGCTGATCCGGGTCCAGGTCGCGCCGCGATCGTCGGAACGGTAGAGGCCGGCGCCCGTGCCCGCGCGCACATCGACGAGGGCATAGACTCGCGCGGGCCGCGCCGGCGTCGTGGCTATTCCGATCCGCCCGGGTGCCGCCGGCAGGCCGCGACCGGTCAGCGCCACCCAGTTCCGGCCGCCGTCGACGGATTTGTAGAGGCCGCTGCCGGGTCCGCTCGACGGCGGATAGACGTTCCAGGGCGGCCGCCTGGTCTGCCAGAGTGCCGCATAGACGATGTCGGGGTTGTCGGGCGCGGCCGCGAGGTCGATCGCGCCGGTGTCGGCGTCGCGGAACAGCGTGCGGGTCCAGCTATGGCCGCCATCGGTCGAGCGGAACACGCCGCGCTGCGCGTTCGGACCGTAGGGGTGCCCGAGGGCTGCCACCAGCAGCGTGCCGGCCGCGCGCGGGTCGACCAGGATGCGCCCGATCTGCTGCGTGTCCGCCAGTCCGGCCGGTTGCCAGTGACCGCCGCTGTCGACGGACCGGAACATCCCCGTCCCCTGGGCGATGTCGGATCGCATGTCGGCTTCCCCGGTGCCGACATAGAGCGTCCGCGGGGCGGAGGGTGCCACCGCGATCGCGCCGATCGAGCCCACCGGCGCCGCATCGAAGATCGGCTGCCAGGTGCGGCCGGCATCGTCGGTCCGCCAGACCCCGCCATCGACCGCGCCGAAATAGAAGCGCTTCCAGTCGTCCGGGGCGCCGGCGACCGCCAGCACGCGTCCGCCGCGGAAGGGGCCGATCGAGCGCCAATGGAGATGCCCCAGCAGGCTGTCGGGGACGCTGGCCAGGGCAGGGGTGCTCGCGAGAAGGAAGGCCGCCAGGAATCGACGCATGATCACCGGAAAGGATGGGGCAGGGATGTGGCAATCCCTCGCACTTTGCACCGCACAACGCTATCTAGCCGCCCATGGACATCCGCAATATCGCCATCATCGCGCACGTCGATCACGGCAAGACGACGCTCGTCGACCAGCTCCTCAAGCAGTCGGGCGCCTTCCGCGAGCACCAGCAGGTCGCCGAGCGCGCGATGGACCGCAACGATCTCGAGCGCGAGCGCGGCATCACCATCCTGGCCAAATGCACCAGCGTCGTCTGGCGCGACACGCGGCTGAACATCATCGACACGCCGGGACACGCCGATTTCGGTGGCGAGGTCGAGCGCATCCTCAACATGGTCGATGGCGCCATCGTGCTGGTGGACGCCGCCGAGGGCGTGCTGCCGCAGACCAAGTTCGTGGTCGGCAAGGCGCTCGCGCGCGGGATCCGGCCGATCGTGGTCGTCAACAAGGTCGACCGGCAGGACGCGCGGCCGGACGAGGTGCACACCGAGGTGTTCGACCTGTTCGCAGCCCTCGGCGCGGACGACCACCAGCTCGACTTCCCGATGCTCTACGCCTCGGGCCGCCAGGGCTGGGCCGACGAGGTGCTCGAGGGCGCCCGGCGCGACCTGGCGCCGATGTTCGACCTGGTGCTGCGCCATGTGCCGCCGCCGACGGTCGATCATGACGCGCCATTCGCGATGATCGCGTCCATCCTCGACTACGACAACTTCCTCGGCCGCGTGCTCACCGGCCGTGTCGAGCAGGGGCGCGCGCGGCTGAACATGCCGGTGCGCGTGCTGCGCTCCGACGGCTCGACGGTCGAGACCGGCCGCCTGACCAAGCTGATGGGCTTCCGCGGCCTCGACCGGGTGACGGTCGACGAGGTCGCGGCGGGCGACATCATCGCGGTCGCGGGCCTGACCGACGCCACCATCCCCGACACGATCGGCGCGCCCGATCTCACCGGCCCGCTGCCCGCCACGCCGGTCGATCCGCCGACGCTGGCGATGACGTTCCGGATCAATGACGGGCCGCTCGGCGGCCGCGAGGGCAAGAAGGTCACCTCGCGCCAGATCCGCGACCGGCTGTTCCGCGAGACCGAGGGCAACGTCGCGATCAAGATCACCGAGAGCCAGGAGAGCGAGGCGTTCGAGGTCGCCGGCCGCGGCGAGCTGCAGCTGGGCGTGCTGATCGAGACGATGCGGCGCGAGGGCTTCGAGCTGACGATCGGCCGGCCGCGCGTGCTCACCCGGATCAACGAGGCGGGCGAGCGCGAGGAGCCGTTCGAGGAGTGCCTGATCGATGTCGACGAGCCCTATTCCGGCGTCGTCGTCGAGAAGATGAGCGTCCGGAAGGGCCAGATGCAGGACATGCGGCCTTCGGGCGGCGGCAAGCTCAGGCTCACCTTCATCATCCCGTCGCGCGGCCTGATCGGCTATCACGGCGAGTTCCTGACCGACACCCGCGGCACCGGGATCATGAACCGGCTGTTCGCCGGCTACCAGCCTTGGGCCGGACCGATGGAGGGCCGTCTGAAGGGCTCGCTGATCAGCTCGGAGAACGGCGAGGCGGTGCAGTATTCGCTGTTCTCGCTGCAGGAGCGCGGCACGCTGTTCGTCGATCCCGGCGAGCGCGTCTATGTCGGGATGATACTCGGCGAGCACAGCCGCGGCAACGATCTCGACGTGAACCCGGTGCGCGAGAAGAAGCTCACCAACATCCGCGCCGCCGGCAAGGACGAGGCGCTGCTGCTGGTTCCGCCGCGCCGGATGAGCCTGGAGCAGGCGATCGCCTACATCGAGGACGACGAACTCGTCGAGGTCACGCCGGGGGCCATCCGCCTGCGCAAGCGTCATCTCGACCCGAACGCGCGCAAGCGCGCCGATCGGCGGGCCGAGAGCGAGGTTGCCTGAGGCGGTCCGTGACTTATCCGCGACTTGCCGCATCGATCTGCGCGAGGGGCTGAGAAAAACGCCGCACAGGGTTCTGGTTCTTTTTCGTTGCTTGTAAGGTCCGGCCGCGCCGTCCTTCATGCCCATCCCGGGCGGGGAGCGAGCGCGGCCAGTCCAATTCCACGACACTCGGAGTACTCAATGACCGTCATGACCCGCCGCCTCACGGCCGCTCTGTTCACTGGCGCACTGCTCGCCGGCTCGGCATCCGCCATCGCGCAGACCACGACCACCACGCCGCCCGCGACGACGACGCCCGCGCCCGAGCCGGCGACGCCTCCGGCAGCGTCGACACCCGCTCCGACCACGCCGCCCGCGGCGACGGAGGCGCCTTCCTCCTCCTCGTCGATGATGGCCCCCAAGAAGACGACCCACCATCACCGCACGCGCCACCACAAGAAGGCGACCAGCACCGATTCCACCGCGGGCTGATTCTCGCGTCCAGGGAAGGCCCGGCCGGCCCGGGCCTTCCGACGATCGAGGCCCGCCCGTCCGGCGCGCGCAGGTCCGGGCTTGGCCTGATGCTGCTGTTCGGCTTCGCGTCCGGCCTGCCGCTGTTCCTGACCAACTTCACGCTGCAGCAATGGCTCTCGGAGAGCCATGTCTCGCTGCGTGCGATCGGCGCGACCGCGCTGATCGGTCTGCCCTACACGCTCAAGTTCCTCTGGGCGCCGCTCGCCGACCGCGTGGCGCCGCCGTTCGGCCGGCGCCGCGGATGGCTGCTGATCATCCAGCCCCTGCTTGCCTTGGCGATCCTCCTCCTCGGTCTTTCCGACCCGCCCCATGCGCTGGCCAGGCTTGCTTGCGCCGCGGTCGTGGTCGCATTCCTGTCGGCCAGCCAGGACATCGTCATCGACGCCTGGCGGATCGAGACCTTCCCGGCCTCCCGGCAGGGCGAGGCGCTGGCATTGTATGTGTGGGGCTACCGGATCGCCATCCTGGTCTCGCAGTCGGGCGCGATCTGGCTCGCGAGCCGCGCCGGCTGGCACCAGGCCTACGCGATCATGGCGGCACTCGCGCTCTGCGGCCTGCTGCCGACGCTGCTGGCGCGCGAGCCGGCGGTGGCCGTTCCGGAACGGCGCGGGCTGCGCGCCTCGTTCGCCGACCCGCTCGCGGACTTCATGCGTCGCCCGCGCGCGATCCCGATCCTGGGCCTGGTGCTGCTGTTCCAGCTCGGCACCGCGTTCGCCGACAATCTCGCGGCACCCTTCTACCGCTCGCTCGGCTTCGACCGGTCCGCGATCGTGCTCGCGAGCAGCGTGCCGATGATCGCTGGCGGCGTGCTCGGGGTCGCGGCAGGCGGCCTGCTGGTGCGCCGCCTCGGTGCCGGGCGCGCGCTGCTGATCGGCGCCACCGTCCAGATGAGCTCGCTGCTGCTCTACCTGGTGCTGGCAGGAACCGGTGCCGATCGCCTCGTGCTGATCGGCAAGGTGTCGCTGGAAGCCTTCGCCGAGGGCATGGCGAGCGCCGCTTTCCTCTCCTACCTGTCGGCGCTCTGCAGCGCCGCCCATACGGCGACCCAGTACGCGTTGCTCTCGTCGCTCGCGCCGCTCGCTTGGCGGACGCTCGCCGGCGCCTCCGGCATCATCGCGAGCCATCTCGGCTGGATCGGCTACTTCGCCTTCGCGGCCGCGGCCAGCCTGCCGGCCATATTCATCCTGCTGTGGCTGCTTGCCCGCGAACCCGTGCCGAGGAGAGCTGAACATGCGGCATGAAGGCATCATCGCGGTCACGGCCGCGATCTCGCAGCTCATCTCCGTGCTGATCTGGCCGGCCCTGATCGTCTACATCCTGATCCGTTTCGGCCCGGCGATCGGCGACTTCCTCGATCACCTCGGCGCCATCACGCTGCGCGGCGGCGGCTTCGAGGCCACCGCCACGCGCCGGAGCCAGGCCGCCGCGGCGCTGGCGGCGGCGGCCGTCGCGTGGCCGACCGACGACCCGGCCCCGCAGGCGAACGCCGATGCGGCTCGCCTCGCGGTTCGCACCGTCGGCGATCTCAGCCCTGCCGCGATCCGCCGGATCGCCAACGCCCGCATCCTCTGGGTCGACGACGAGCCCGGCAACAACGTCAACGAACGCCAGGCGATGGAAGCGTTCGGCGTCCGCTTCGTGCTGTCCGGCAGCACCGAGGACGCACTCGCACAGGCCGCCCGCGACCGTTACGACGTCATCGTGTCGGACATGGCGCGCGGCGACGACATCCGCGCCGGCTACACGCTGCTCGACGCGCTGCGCGCCGCCGGCAGCACGGTGCCCCTCATCATCTATGCGAGCTCTCGCCGCCCCGACCACGTGGCCGACGCCAAGCGCCGCGGCGCGTTCGGGTGCACCAACCGCGCGACCGAGCTGTTCGACCTGGTGCTGGCGGCGCTGGACCGGGGATGAGGTCCGGGTGGGGAAGAACTGGGCGGGGAAGAACTGGGGCGCTGCCCCAGGCCCCGCCGGGGGCAGGCGCCCCCGGACCCGCGCTTGTTCAGGCCGCTGACGATCCGGTTTCTTTCGTCCGGATCCGATCTGCTATGGTTGCGAATGGCCCGCATCGTCATCATCGGCAATGCCGGAGCGGGAAAGTCCACGCTGGCGCGCATCATCGCTCGTCAGCGTCGGATAGACCACGTCGAGATTGATCGGCTCCTGTGGCAACCCGGTTGGATTTCGACACCGGACGCGGTCTATGACCGTCAGCACAGCGATCTGATCGCCAGCGAAGACTGGGTGATCGATGGGCTTGGAAAGCAAGCATCCATCCGTAGCCGGATGGAGCGGGCTAGCGAGATCGTTCTCGTCGACATGCCGCTCTGGATGCACTTCTGGCTCGCAGCCGAACGGCAGCTCGAATGGTCCCGTGGAACGCTTCAGCACGCTCCGGGCAACTTGGCGGAGATGCCGCCCACAAAGGCGCTGTTCGAGGCGATCTGGGAAGTGGATCGGAGCTGGATGCCCGACATTCGCAGCATGTGCGCAGAGGCGGAGCAGGCGGCGAAACCGGTCATCCGCTTGGAGGACGTGGAGCAGCTAACCCGCTACGGGGAGACGATGACGTAGCCCTCTCAGGGATGCTGTCGGCAGCACCAACGGGCGGCAAGACTCTGCGGCTGTCGGGCTGAAAGCGATCAGCAACCGTATCATCACTCGGGCAAGATAGGCGGACGCGTAAGGCGTTTGAACGCGCCAACCGACCGATGAGTAGAGGGCGTGCCCATCAGTGGTAGCGACGAGCAAGCCCGTCTTGGCACCAGCCCTCACCGCTATCTCATTCAACGCCGTCATGATCGCCGTTCCGAGACCACGTCGTCGGTGGGCAAGGTCGGTTCCGATATCATCGACAATGGCGTACGGCACCGTCATCGCGATCCTACCGCTCGCGGCGGCAGTGCGGAACGATTAAGAGGCTGAGCCGCGAAGAGTGGCATCGCCATCAAATAGCGCTGCTCATGCACGGCCCAATGACGCGGAAGCTCCGGGGCGAGGTTGCTCACTTTGCCGCAGACCTTAATGGAAACCGGTGGCTTTGTTTCGGTGGCAACCAGTTGCCTGATTCTAGCTTGGTCGAGGGAGAATAGGATGTAGCGGACCCTCTCTTTCGGGGAACGGACGTCGACCTTCAGGCCGCCCGGGACCTCGATTGGTGGAGCAACCCGCCGAGCAACAGCCCACCCAGTGGCCCAGGCCGTGACCAGATGGCGGCTGCCCTCTTGTCCGGCGGTGAGGGGCACGGTTCCTCCATCGTCAGCGACCGCGGAAGTCTGCCACCCTGAACGCAGCCAAGGAAGGACGATCCGGAGTTGAAAGCAACGATGGTAGATCGGTTCTCAACGTCGCATTCCGATCGTTCCTGGACCGTGATCAACGGATGCGGGTCCGGGGGCAGGTGCCCCCGGCCGGGGTTCGGGGCGGGAGCCCCGTGACTTTCTCTAGGCAGCGTAGCGGTCGATCGAGAGGTCCTCGTATTCGATGTTGGGGCGGCGGCCGGAGATCAGGTCGCTGATCAGGCGGCCGGAGCCGCAGGACATCGTCCAGCCCAGGGTGCCGTGGCCGGTGTTGAGCCACAGGTTGCCGTAGCGGCGCGCGTTGCCGATGATGGGCGTGCCGTCGGGCGTGTTCGGGCGCAGGCCGGTCCAGAATGTCGCCTTGGAGAAGTCGCAGGCGCCGGCGAAGAGGCTGCCGACGGAGTGCTCGAGCGTCGCACGCCGACCAGGGCGCAGGGTCGAATTGTAGCCCGACAATTCGGCGGTGCCGCCGGCGCGGATGCGGTCGCCGAGCCGGGTGATGGCGACCTTGTAGGTCTCGTCGGCGACGGTCGAGACGGGGGCGGCCGCCTCGTTCTCGATCGGCACGGTGATCGAGTAGCCTTTCACCGGATAGACCGGCAGCTCGATCCCGATCGGCTTGAGCAGGCGCGCGCCGTGGCTGCCGAGGGCGACCAGGTAGGCGTCGCCGGTGGCCATGCCGCGGTCGGTGCGAACCCCCGTCACGCGGTCGCCCTCGGTCAGGATCGCCTCGATGGTGGCGCCGTAGCGGAACTCGACGCCGCGTTCGGCAGCCATGGAAGCGAGGCGCTGGGAGAACATGTGCGCGTCGCCCGATTCGTCGCCCGGCATCAGCAGGCCGCCGGTGAGCGCCTCGCGCGCGCCGTGCAGGCCCGGTTCGCGGGCGATGCAGGCGTCCGGGTCGAGCAGCTCGGAGGCGACGCCGCTTTCGTGCAGGATCTTGATGTCCTTGGCGGCGGCATCGAACTGCTTGTGGGTGCGGAACAACTGGATCAGGCCGGCCTGCCGCCCGTCATACTCGATGCCGGTCACGTGCCGCAGATCGTGCAGGCATTCGCGGGAGTATTCGGCGACACGGACCATGCGGCTCTTGTTGATGCCGTAGGAGCGCGTGTTGCACTCGCGCAGCATCATCGCCATCCAGCGCCACATCGCGGGGTCCGCGCGCGGATAGAGCCGGAACGGGGAGTGCTTGGTCAGCATCCATTTCGCGACCTTAAGCGGGATGCCGGGCGCCGCCCACGGCCAGGCGTAGCCGGGCGAGACCTGGCCCGCGTTGGCGAAGCTCGTCTCCATCGCCGCCGCCTGCTGGCGGTCGACGACCACCACCTCGTGACCCTCGCCCGCGAGATACCACGCCGAGGAGACGCCCACGACGCCGCTCCCGAGCACCACCACTCTCATTGCAGCGTCCTCTCATCGATCGCGTGGCTTAGATCGACACGATGATAGCGTCCGCCAAGGCTGGTCAGGATCTCGTAGCCGATGGTGCCGGCGTCGCGCGCGACGGCATCGAGCGTGCGGTGCGGTCCGATCAGCTCGACGAGGTCGCCGCACGCGAGGCTGTCGCCGGTCGCGGTCGCATCGACGGTGATGCTGTCCATCGAGATCAGGCCCACGATCGGCAGGATGGTGCCGTCGGATGCGGCGACCGCGCCGCGGTTGCTGCCGGCGCGCAGGAAGCCGTCGGCGTAGCCGGCGGCGATGGTCGCGACGCGCATCCGCCGGGTGGCGGTGAAGGTGGCGCCGTATCCCACGCTGTCGCCCGGCTCGATCCAGCGGGTCTGCATCACGCGGGCCAGCAGCCGGATGACGGGGCGCATCGGGTTCGCTGCACCCTCGGTGGGCGGGACGCCGAAGAGTGCCGCGCCGGGACGGACCAGGTCGTGATGGTAGGCGGGGCCGAGAAAGATCCCCGAGGAGGCGGCGAGGCTGGCGCGGGCGCCATGCATCGCGTCCGACAGCGCCGAGCGGATCGCGTCGAACCGGACGCGCTGCGCCGCATTGGCCGGATGCGCGGGCTGGTCGGCGCAGCCGAGGTGGCTCATCAGCAGCGTCGGCCGAAGCCCGGCCGCGCGCTCCGGCGCCGCCGCCAGGATGTCGATCTCGTCGGGCGCGAGACCGAAGCGGGCCATCCCGGTGTCGACCTGGAGGCAGAGGGGCAGGGCGTCGCTGCGTGCAAGCGCCGTGCGCCGCCAGGCCTGGAGCTGCCTGAGATCGTTGATCACGGGGACGATGCGGTGCTCGGCGTAGAGCGGTTCGGTGCCGGCGATCGGGCCGTCGAGCACCAGGATCGTGGCCGACGGCAGCAGGGTCCGCAGCGCGAGGGCCTCCTCGAGGATGGCCACGAAGAAGGTGCGGCAGCCGGCCGCCCACAGCACCGGGGCGATGCGTCCGACGCCGAGCCCGTAGGCGTCGGCCTTGATGACGCTCGCGCATTCGGCCGGGGCGGCACGGGCCGCGAGCGCGCGCCAGTTCGCGGCCAATGCGCCGTGATCGATCGTCAGGATCGCGCTCGCCTGCTCCACGCCGCACTCCCATCCTTCGACCCGGTGGACCATGATGCGCGGATTCGGAGCGACGAGACATCGGCTCCCGCGAGGCACCGATGCGTATCGCCGTCACGTCCAGCCTGTCGATCGACGAGCGCGAGCTGTCGGAGAGCTTCGTGCATGCGTCCGGTCCCGGCGGCCAGAACGTCAACAAGCTGTCGACCGCGGTCGAGCTGCGGATGGACGTGCGGCGCTCGCCGTCGCTGCCGGGCGAGGTCAAGACGCGTCTGGCGGCGGCGGCGGGCCGGCTGATGACGCAGGACGGGGTGCTGGTGATCTTCGCGCAGCGCTTCCGCTCGCAGGAGCGCAACCGCGAGGATGCGCGCGCGCGGCTGATCGCGATGATCGCGGCAGCCGCGGTGCGGCCGGTGCGGCGGCGGCCGACGCGGCCGACACTGGGCAGCAAGCAGCGGCGGCTGGAGGCAAAGGCCCGGCGGGGCGAGGTCAAGCGGGGGCGGTCGGATTCCGACGAGTGATCGGGAGCCGGCTACTGCTCGACGACGTAGGTGAACTTGCCGGGGGTTGAGAAGCCGACCGTGACGCTCGCGCCGTTCGTGGCGACGATGAAGGGCGAGGTCGAGGACGACCAGGCGGTCAGGACCACGTCCGGCGTTGCCGTGTAGGCGCTGGCGAACATGATGGTGCAGGCGGTGGCGCCGGGACCGGGCGTGACCGTGCCATGGCGGTCGGACGCGGTCGTCGACAGCACCGGGCCGGTGCCGCAGGACGCGAGCGAAGGGGCCGCGCCACTATTGACCAGATGTCCGCGCAGCGTGAGGCCGCCCTGGTCGGAGATCGCGACCGACCGGCCGCTTGGCGTCGTGTAGACGAGCCCGGCCGCCGCCGAATAGGTCGCGCAGGCGAACGTCCCGGTCTCGAGGCAGAGGCGCTGGCCGGTGCCGATCTGGATGGCGGGTGCGCTCGAGGTGAAGGTGATCGTGCTGCCGGAGGGCACGCCGGACGTGCTCGGTGCGTCGAGAACCACGGTCGCGGCCGGTCCGTTGATCGAGCGGACCGTGTCGCCCGCCGGGATGCCGGCGCCGCTCGCGGTCATGCCGGCGGCGACGCCTACGAGGGGGGGCGGGAATGTCAGCGTCGTCCCGGGGCCGCCCTGACCGGCCGATGTGGCGAGTGTCGTGACCAGGGGCTGGCCGCGGCTGGTATCGATGGCGGCGGTGTCCCATGCCGCTCCGATGTCGATCGCCCTGCCGAAGAAGGAGGGCGTCGCGGTGCCCTGGTCGCCGCTGTCGATGGTGATGGCGTGGCCGATCCGGGCCGGGAGGCCCTGTCCCGCGAAGCGGCCGCCGACAATATGCAGATCGATACGGTCGCCGCCATCGCCGGCGAACCCGGGATCATCGCCGTTGGCGAGGATGTCGCTCTCGGTGGTGACGAGCGAACCGCCGAGGCCGGAGGAGAGGCCGGTTTCGTCGTCGGCCTCCCAGTAGGTGGCCCAGCCGGGGCCGCGCCGGCCGAACGTGTCGGTGATCGGGAGGCGGCGATAGGTGGAGGCGAGGCCGACATTCTGTGCGGGGCCGATATGGTTGTCGTTGAAGATGACCTGGCTGCACCAGATGTAGTTCGCCAGATCGCTGCCTGCGGTGGCCGGGGCGGGCGTCGTGCAGTTGGTCTGCAGGGCCGGGCTGACATTGGCGACCGCGCTTGCGGGGCTTGTTCCGAGGAAGGTGGCGTCGATGCGCACGGTGGGACTGGGACCCGCGATGTCGTTGAGCTTGCCGAAATAGAAACCGCCGCCGACGATCGTCCTGAGCGGCATGTCGTTGACCAGGTTGACGATCGGAACCGCGCTGGTGCCGTAGGTGTTTCCGGAAAGATCGAACGCCACCGTGACGCCCGCGCTTGCCGGCGAGGCGTCGAGCTGGATGCCGCCAGGCGGGAAATAGAGGGTCTGATCGGGCGCCATGGTGGCCACGCAGGCATCGATCGCCGGCGTATCGTTGGTTCTGCCGTCGACGGCGGCCCCGCAGAATTTCACGTTCAGCCGGTCGGCGGCGACGGCCGATTGTGCACGCGCGGTCGTCGTTCCCGCGGCCCTGACGGAGGTGCTGGACGCGTCGCCACCGAACGAGGCGACCGCGGGCGGCAGGATGGCGGGCGGCACGGCGAGTGCTGCACCGGCCAGCGAAAGCCATGAGCCGGCCACGCCCGGGCCGATAAGAGCCGACCTGCTCATCTGAGGTTCCAGAACCGGGCGGCGGTGCCGCTTCCCAGCGTCACGTTGGTGACGGCGAAGGGCAAGGTTTGGAACATGCCGCCGCCCGACTGGACCGGGAGGGTGAGCTGCGAGCCGTCGGCAAGGGTGAAGGTGACGTCGCCCGGATTGATGACGATGAAGCCGATCGAGCGCAGGGAGGCGGTGGGCGTCCCGGGGACGATGGCGACGACGCCCTGGAAGGCGGCCGAATTGGCGTCGCCGACGAGGAGGTCGCCGCCCGCATCGAGCTGGAGCGGCGCGAACTGGCCGAGGCCGAGATGCAAGCCTCCGGTGTAGGCGCCCCAGGCCGCCTGGACGTCCTGTGCGTGGGCGGTCGCCGTGCAGAGGCAAAAGCCGGCAAGCAGCGCGCGCGTGCCTGTCCGGCGCGATGGAGGGGTGGTGAGCATGCGTTCTGGATCCCGGCCGAGGCGGGCGAGTGTCCCATTGTCTTGAGGGGCAGGCGAAGGCGAGGCGAGGTGATCGACTGCCGACGATGGCGGATTATTTTCGAGAAATTCCACGATCGCGGCGCGTGAGACCAGGCCGATGCGACGGCGCGCGCGATCGCCTCGCCGGCGGGGGCCGCGGAGGGTCGGGATTTTCGGGTGGGTGGCAGGCGTCGGAGGTTGATGGGACGGGTTCGCGGGGCTGATGCCCCATGCGTCACGTGAGGGGGAGGCGGGTCGACGGGCCGGCGACGGCGCGCATCGGCGGGGCGGTGTCGGCCCCGTGCGCCGGTTCGGCCGGGGGTCTGGCCGGCGCGGGCTTGGGCGCCGGCGCACGCCGGCGGCGGCGGAGTTCCTTGAGCATGAGCCAGGCCTCGCGGTCGGACAGGGGCTTGGTCTTGGGCGGTTCCGCGGGCTCCTGCCTGACCGGCTCGGCCTGCTTGGCGGGCGGGGCCTGCTTGGCCGACGCGGCGACCTTCTTGGCGATTGAGAGCGCGAAGTTCGCGGCGTCGCTCTCCTGCTCGCGCTCCATGCGGTTGACCTTGGCGATGGCGCGCGCGGCCTTGTCCCATTGCTGGGCCTCGATCAGGCCGTAGGCGCAGATGCGCATCAGGTCGACGTTGGATCGCTCGGCGAAGGCGACGTGCTGATAGGGGTCCTCGACGATGCCGTAGAGCGCGGCGGCGCGGTCGATGTTCGCGAGCGGCGTGCCGTCGTGATGGGTGACGACGCCCCAGTCGGCCCGCATCAGGCTGCGAAATTCCTCGAGTTCGGGGTCGGTGTGGCTTGCTGACATGAAGGCAGGCTCGGGGTGTCTTCAGAGGTGCGCAAGTGCGAAGTCGACCGCCTCACGCCGGCCGGCTTGGAGCGCGATGAGGAGGACGCCATGCTTTTCCTGCACGTGGCGGATGGCCGCGGTGTCGGCTCCGATCTCGCGCAACAGGGCGAGGATCAGCTTGTCGGGAGTGTCGCTCATCGCGAGTTTCCTCGCGCCGTGATGTCGCGCGGCAGTGTAGCTCACTGCGTGGACGCCGCTAGACGGCATAGGGCGTGTAATTTCCATGAGTTACTCACATGAACAAGAGGAGTGACGCTGGCGCAAGCTCATGGGTTGATTCCGATGACGCGCCTGAAATAACGGATGAGGACGTCGCACGCGCTGACGTCCACGTCGGCGGTGAGATGATCCGACGCGGAGGCGGTCGGCCGAAAGCGGCGGAAACGCGCGAGCAGATTGCTCTACGCGTCGACCGTCGGCTGCTCGAGCGCTATCGGGAGACAGGACCTGGTTGGCAGACCCGCATGCACATGGTGCTCACGCTCATGGACAGGTTCGGCGATCAGATCCAGCAGCTCCAGGACGACCTTGCGGCTGTCCGTGAAGGCTGGATCAGTGTGAGCAGCAACGACGGAAGCGGCTGGCGCAACGTGAGCGAAGACCGCATCGACCGGATAGAAAAAGGCATCGCCGAACTTCGGCGCGCGATCGCCACTCTCGGAAGTCCGTCGGTCGCCGGCACGGAAGCAACGTAGCGAACGCTGGTCGGCTTGGGCGCCGAGTGCGCTGAAGATTGCGGGAATGACAGCTCTGCAGTCATTCGCCTTTAGCCTCCCGTCCTTGCTGATTGCCGAGGCCAATAAGGATCGCGGGTCGCGGACGCTTGTGACGTGGCTTGCTTTATCGCCAATTACGGTCAGCTCCGGTCTTCTGCGGCCGCACTCGGAGAGGGCAGGAATGGCTATCAGGATGCCAGCCAAAATCGTCAGCCCTTCGTCTAAAACCACATTGCCGCCTTTTGTTGACGACGTCTCTGACTATTCCGATTCGGCCCCAGACCCCTAATTGGAACCTATCAAGTCAGCCGTGGCTTCCCTACCGATTTCCCCGTGGTAGGCTGTCATCGTCATCGTTATCGTCATCGTTATTGCCGTGGCTTCCCTACCGATTTCCCCGTGGTAGGCTCGGCGCGGACTCCCCGCTCGCACAGATGGTGCCGTGGCTTCCCTACCGATTTCCCCGTGGTAGGCTACGGCTCGCTCGGCATCTACAACGGCGTCAGCCGTGGCTTCCCTACCGATTTCCCCGTGGTAGGCTTCGTCTTCGGATTGCGTCCATTTATGGCGTGCCGTGGCTTCCCTACCGATTTCCCCGTGGTAGGCTACATCAAGTCGGCTGCCATCGCTGCGGGCGGCCGTGGCTTCCCTACCGATTTCCCCGTGGTAGGCTTTGCCCCGCGCTGTTTGTGGCAAAGTCTCCGCCGTGGCTTCCCTACCGATTTCCCCGTGGTAGGCTCAGAGAACTCAGAGAAACAACGCGTTCCTGGCCGTGGCTTCCCTACCGATTTCCCCGTGGTAGGCTCCGGCCTGTAACCAGCGCGCGTAGACAACCGCCGTGGCTTCCCTACCGATTTCCCCGTGGTAGGCTTGATCTGGGGCGGCAAGGTCGTGATCATTAGCCGTGGCTTCCCTACCGATTTCCCCGTGGTAGGCTCACGATGGGGTGTGCCGCGATGCCCGGCCAGCCGTGGCTTCCCTACCGATTTCCCCGTGGTAGGCTTGCGCCGGATATTTCGCCTCGAACTCCTTGGCCGTGGCTTCCCTACCGATTTCCCCGTGGTAGGCTCATCGAGCGCTCAGATCACCGATCCGGTCAGCCGTGGCTTCCCTACCGATTTCCCCGTGGTAGGCTGCGCCAAGCGTATCATTGGACTGCCCCTTCGCCGTGGCTTCCCTACCGATTTCCCCGTGGTAGGCTTCCGTCGCCGGAATTGCACGCTGTTGCGACGCCGTGGCTTCCCTACCGATTTCCCCGTGGTAGGCTGCCGTCGAGGAAGTCGTCGCCACTCATACTGCCGTGGCTTCCCTACCGATTTCCCCGTGGTAGGCTCGTGCCACTTGGCACACCTCCAACCCCGCCGCCGTGGCTTCCCTACCGATTTCCCCGTGGTGGGCTTCCACGTAGGCGCCGGCATTGTCAAGCGTTGCCGTGGCTTCCCTACCGATTTCCCCGTGGTAGGCTGTTCCGGTCGCAACCGCACTACGTAGCTTGGCCGTGGCTTCCCTACCGATTTCCCCGTGGTAGGCTCGACTTGTTGGTTCACCGGGTAACCCTGCAGCCGTGGCTTCCCTACCGATTTCCCCGTGGTAGGCTGGAGTTGCACAGACAGGATCGGTGTTGGGCGCCGTGGCTTCCCTACCGATTTCCCCGTGGTAGGCTCGTTCAGGCCTCAGCACGTCGGCCATATACGCCGTGGCTTCCCTACCGATTTCCCCGTGGTAGGCTCTGCCCCACGACACCTACGTTGAACCCTTCGCCGTGGCTTCCCTACCGATTTCCCCGTGGTAGGCTCGCGCAGACGTTCGCGACCCACAACCCCAAGCCGTGGCTTCCCTACCGATTTCCCCGTGGTAGGCTATTGACCGACTCGTTCTGATACTCCTGCATGCCGTGGCTTCCCTACCGATTTCCCCGTGGTAGGCTATTCGAAGCCGACAAGCAGTGGCTCAGCGCGCCGTGGCTTCCCTACCGATTTCCCCGTGGTAGGCTGTAGTCGGGGTCAGGTGCAACCATCTTGGGGCCGTGGCTTCCCTACCGATTTCCCCGTGGTAGGCTACGCCCATGTCGTGCGCCGTGCCGGGCATGGCCGTGGCTTCCCTACCGATTTCCCCGTGGTAGGCTGACTTCCGGCTTCCCTGCGGTCCCTCCAAGGCCGTGGCTTCCCTACCGATTTCCCCGTGGTAGGCTTGAGCTGCAACTCGAATGGTGATCGCGACGGCCGTGGCTTCCCTACCGATTTCCCCGTGGTAGGCTGCGGCGCCACAACTGCTGCAACGCACGCTGGCCGTGGCTTCCCTACCGATTTCCCCGTGGTAGGCTCCACCCGTGCTGACCGTGATCGTTACCGACGCCGTGGCTTCCCTACCGATTTCCCCGTGGTAGGCTCAATGATCGTGCGGCGCTCAAGCAGAGTGCGCCGTGGCTTCCCTACCGATTTCCCCGTGGTAGGCTCATGCAGGGGTTTCACGTGGAACACTACATGCCGTGGCTTCCCTACCGATTTCCCCGTGGTAGGCTGACGTTGACCGCATAGGAACCAGGACCGCCGCCGTGGCTTCCCTACCGATTTCCCCGTGGTAGGCTCAGCACGCCTCCGTCCGTGACGGCCTCGCCGCCGTGGCTTCCCTACCGATTTCCCCGTGGTAGGCTCGATCCGAACGCGTGGGGCCACGTCGTCGTGCCGTGGCTTCCCTACCGATTTCCCCGTGGTAGGCTGGGATATGTATAGATGGTTGTTTCTGCTCTGATTTTCGTCTCTTGCCGGGCTAAAATCAGAGCAGCACCATCTGCTCACGGGCGGCCCGCTCGACGGATGTCGCGCGGCCAAGCAAGATCCGCATCTTCTCATACTGGCGGTCAGTAACCTGGAGCGAACGCACGCTTCCCTCCTTCGGGAGATTGGCGAGAACACGCCCGATGTGTTTCGAAGCACCGTCCTCCGCCCGGCAAACCCGAGCGTAGACCGAGTACTGCAGCATCACGTAGCCGTCGTCCTTGAGGAAGTTTCGAAAGCGAGTCGCCGTTCCGCGTTGCTTCTTCGTCCCGACCGGTAGGTCGAAGAAGACAAGGATCCACATGAAGCGGGCTTCCTCGCCTCTCACGCAAGTGTCAGCCGCGGCATCTCGAGCCTGTCGGCTTGCCGCGTCTCGAAAGCGCGTACGAGCGTCATGGCCGCTCGCTCGGTCGCCGCAAGAAGCGTCATCGTCCCATCCGGCATCACTGCGCTTTCCGAGAGAACGGACGCCAGTTGCCGACGCCGCGACAGGGTCACTTCGGTCTTCGCGCCCTCGGCGGTCGCCATTGCGCAAACGATACGGTCCACGAATGGTCGAAAGGGTTCGACGAGATCGTCGGCGAGATTGAAGGAGTTCGTGACGCTCCGGTGCTTCACGCCCAGCGCCGGCAACAGGCCATGTGCCACAATGGCGCGAGCGACGCCGGCGCGTATGACGGCGTAGCCGTAATTGAGGAGCGCGTTGCGGCCGTCCGATGCCTCCTCACGCGCGAAGTCACGGAACAGGCGCGACCAGTAATGGCGGGCCGCGCGTGCTTCCACGTTGTCCGGATCGCCGCTGTCGACATGGTGCACCATCGCCTTGAGAGCGCTGCCACCGGCGCCGCTTTCGTCAAGAACAGCCGCCTGGTTGGTGATCTTGGCCCGCGCGATCGCCTGCCAAAGCCGTTTCTGTAATGGAACGGTTGCCGCGATCTGCAGGGATGCGATCGCCGCCTGCTTGTGATGCGAATGAAATGGCAGGGTGAGAGCCGAAGGCGTGTGTCTTTCGTCGCACGTGACGAGGACAATGCCGGCCTCCGCGCAAGCGGACAGCAGCGCGGCGGTAAGCGTCACCTGGTTCGTGTCAATGACGATCCAGGCAAGATCCTCGAGCGCCAAGCGGACCTCTTCGGCCTTCTGAGCGATCACGATCTGCCGGTCGGCCAGCGCCAGTCGCGCCGGCTGGCTCAGGTGCAGGCCACGCCATGCCATGTCCGTACCTCGGATCGCACTTCGGAACGATTGCCAAGCCGGTCTGTCCGGAATTTCCTCAACGATGTCAGCATTGCCGATCCGATGCTGACCTCCGGATCGACCAAGCTATTTTTAGCGGCCCATGCGATTGTGAGGGAGGCTGTATTTATATGGAAGCCCTTGAAGTACCCCATCTCTGGCCCCCGGCCGCGACGCGTTATTTCCAGCAAGCTGTTCTGATACAGGCTGAATAGGAAATCCTCGTTTGCGACGTGGGGCCATTCCTCAGATCGCTTGCCTTGCACTGCAGCATGCGTGGGTGCTGTCCGATCCGACGCAACTTGGTGGGGATAGACCGGAACGAGTCGGTATCGGCCAGCAACTCGGAAAACATCGACACGTGCCATTTTATCATGCGACACCGTGCTGCCATCGTTGCGCGCCAACATGAGGGTTGGCCGTTCCTTCGTGGCCACGAGACGGACTTTGCGGATCGGCGGGTTGTCGGGCTTCGCGAGGTCCGTTTTGGGCGATCGCGGAAGCGCGTCCTTCGGCTTGCCGGCCCTGATCCAATCGAGCAGCACGGCGCGGAGCGCGTGGTTCCGGTCGAGATCCTTGATCAGGTCGAGGTCGGTCTCCTTGAGGGCGTCGATCGGCTTGCGCTCATAGACGAGCGTCTTGCCCTCCCTGACGCGGACCTGACGCACGGTTGCCTCGTGGAGGGCGCCAGGCACGCGGGCCCGTTCGGCTCTGGCCACGAACACACCGTTGAAGGCGGTGATGACCTGATCGCGAAATCCGGACCAGGGCTCGCCAAGACCCTTGAAGCTCTGCCGCAGACCTTGTTGTTCGGCGATCTGGAACGCCTGCGTCAGGCGCTGGAGTGTCGCCTCGGAGCAGGCGGCAACGACGATGGCGTCGAGAGCGTGATGCCGGTCGTCCGCCAGTCTCTTGCGGTCGGGGCCCTTCTTGAGATGTTCGAGACCCCACCCCTGCCGCAATCGTGCCGTCAGCGCTCCTGGCCGTGCACGGATGCGCCGCTCGCCTTCCGGCCCCGGATACATCGTCTGCAGCCTGGCCATGATCACGCGCGCCGCGAAACTCGCATCATTGAGATTGCGCGAGCGGAAGCCGTCGGCGATCTCGTCCGCATTCTGCCGTAGATAGAAACCGCGCTTCTTGCGGCTCTTCATCTCGTGACACATCTCGACCCGCTTGCGGAATTCATCCCAGTCGGATGACGGACGATCAGCGGATAGCCACTCGAACGGCGTGCGACCTCGCTTGTTCTGATTGGCCTTGGCGGTGACGAGCGCCTTGTTGGCGAAACTGTCATCGCCGAAGCGGCTCCAGGGCAGGATGTGGTCGATCTGGAAGCGTGCGTCCGAGGCGGCCAGTCCTTCCGGCGGGATCGGCTCGCCCGAGTAGAGGCAGCGATGCTGTTGCTCCTTCCAGAGCTCGAAACGCATTAGTTCGCCCGACCCGGGCTCGCGGCCGAGCAATTCGTGGAAGTCGGAGGCGAGGCGAGCGAGCCGTGCGGTCCGGTCCTCGATTCCGCGCGTCATCTTGCCGCGCTCCTCGGGGCTCTTGCCGAGATCGCGTGCGAGCTCGACGTGAATCAGGTCGGGCTCGCCGTGCGAGCGCACGATGGCGCGCACCTGCTTGAGAACCTCGCCCACCGCCTTGCGCGTCACCTTGCTGCCGATGCTGTCGAGGTCGAGGTCGCGCCGAGCAGCATGGTCGTAACCTGCTTCGTCGCAGGCATCGGAGTAGACGAGGCCGCGCGAAAGGCCCGGGATGATCGCTCGTGCCGCCTTGGCGGAGACATGTCCGGTGCCCTGGAAGCGGTTGAAGCGACCTTCGGTCGCGGCCCGAATGATGGCATCGGCGATAGGCGACGGCAGGCCGATGGCCGTAACACCTGCTGCTATCTGCTCGATGTCATCGCGGAAGCTAACGAGTTCGGCGATACGATCAAGACGAACCGCCTCGGTTGCGAGTTCGCTCCAGGCGGCCTCGCCGGATGCCTCGCAGATGACCGAGCGCAGGGTCCAGGTTCCCTCCGCGGCATGGCCCGAGCGGGCGACGACATCGCGTACCTCCTCGGCGGGCAAGGCGTCGGTGAAGCGCGTGTTGACGTCCAGATCGAGAAGCGTGCGCAACGCCTTGAAGGTCAGCCCCTTCGTGCGACCGAACGTCGAAGCCGCGCTTGCGATCTCGTCGGCGGTCAAGCGCCTCGTCACGCGGCCGGTTTGCAGACCCAGATGGTTCAGACGAGATAGGAACCGGAATCGCTCGAAGGACGGGGCACGCCGGGCCGTACGACGCTCGTCAGCCTCGAACTGGCAAGGTCCGACAAGGTCGTCGCTGTTTTTCAGTGGGCGCTGGTGGAAGGCCATCTCGGCAAAACGGGCTTCGAGGTCGGCCGTCGCGGCCGTGTTGCCGAGGCGACGTTGTGCCCGAAAGATCTGTCGCGTTTCATCCTCGATGTCGGGCCGTTGCGGCGTAAACTGATAGTCTCCGGCGCGGTTGCGGAAACGGCCGTTGCGACAGACCTCTTCGGTCATCATCGAACCAAATGTGCGCCCGGCAAGCCGGTCGCGTGTTCCCTCCATCGCCTTGAGCATCTTGCTCGTCTCGTCGGCCGCGTTGGCGCCGCGATCCTGCTTGCTGTTGGATTTGAAGCCGCGGTGACGAGCGAGATGGCCCAGTGCGAGCCCGAACTCAACGGGGTGGAGGAGGGTTGTCAGGGCCCGTGCCCGGAGGGCCCAGGGAGAGGGCAGGGCAGGCACGTGGCGCAGTGCGTCGCGGCCAGCTGATTGGAGAAGCCCATGCGCGGCCAGGAGTGTACGAACGGCCTGCATTCGCTGACGACGGCGCCGGATCACCCGCCGCTGACGCCGCTGTTCGCCTCTCGCGGCATTGAGGGACGTCCGGTCCTTCGGGTTTTCAGGTGCATCGAAGGTCCAGCTACCGGCGGCGATGATGCGGTGCTCGGCATCTTCGATCATGGCCCAACCAATGGACGCGATGCCGGCGTCCAATCCGAGAATGCGTGCCAACCCCAACTCCATTCCGTTGTCGCGACGGTTAGGATTGACAAACCTAACGGCGGCTGTCACGACGCTTTTCGGGAAATCGGTAGGGAAGCCACGGCAAGGTGGCTTCTTTCGAGAAGTCACTCTGAAGGGCTCTCCCCCGGCGGCTTGCTGCCGGGGGATCCTGTCGTTTAGTGAGGTTGCCGGGACTTCCACGACTGCGTTTGCGAGGCGTCCGTAGTGCCGGCATCGACAACGTTCCTACTCCACCGCTGGCTTCAGCCGGAGGCCGTGGCGCTCCAGATGCGGGAGGCCGACGGCAACCCGTCAATGATTTCGATGACGCCGGAGCCGGATCGCGTTTGAGCGTGGCTTGTCGCTTTGTGCCTCTATCGGTTCGATGGCGACCTCAAGCAGCGGTTGAGCAGCGAGTTCACGGCTTATGTGATCAAGCCGGAATACGCGGCGGCCGTCTCTTGGCTCATCGGCCTCATGCTCGACATTGATGATGATCCTGCCGCCTACCCGTTCTCGCTGAGCGAGAAGGAGTTCACGTTCTACTCCCGGCAGAACTTCGGAGATGAGATCCAGAACCTCGAAGGCGTCGACCATCCGCCGCATTTCTACGACGTGCTGGCGAAGGATGTCTTCGGGGGTCTGGCTGTCGTAGCCGTCGGCGTGCTTGCCGTTTCCGCATTTCCGGAGGCCGCCGCCGGTGCCGCGATGGTCAGCAGGGTCGCGCCACAGGTCGCGCGCGCCGCCGACAACACGGGTGCCGCGACCGTGGCGGCTCATTTCCTGGGCGGGGACCCGTTCGACGAGCGACGGAAGCAGACGCTATGGCCGCGCTACCAGCTCGACTATCGGCGCCGTCAAATCTCGTGACAAGCGTAAGGGAGTATCTCTACGAGCGCAAGCGATGGATCGCGTCGGCGGGTATGATGCTCGGCGTGACCTGTTTCGCCGTCCAGTCGTATCTTGTCGGCGTCGCCGCTTTCCTGACCGCACTCACCTTCTGCTGGTCGGTTCTGCCGCATGCCAACCGGACAGGGCGGGGCCCCGTTTACGAACGGCACTGGTTCATTCAGACGTTTGCCCTCCTGATGGTCGTTGGGTGCGCAGTCGGCGGATGGCTCGCGCTGCATCCTGATTAATTAGAGCCGGGGGTCCGGGGGCCGGCCTCGGCCCCCGGCCTACTCGGCGGGCGAGCGGACGCGGTCGCCGACGCGGACGCGCCGGGAGCGGCGGACGCCGACGCGGCGGACGACGGTGTAGAATACGGGCGTGAAGATCAGGCCGAACACGGTCACGCCGAGCATGCCGAAGAACACCGCGGTTCCCAATGAGCGCCGCATTTCGGAACCGGCGCCGGTCGCGACCGCGAGCGGGGCCACGCCGAGGATGAAGGCGAACGACGTCATCAGGATCGGACGCAGACGGGTGCGGGCCGCATGCACCGCAGCGTTCGCCGCGGTGGCGCCGGCCTCCTCGGCCTGGCGCGCGAACTCCACGATCAGGATCGCGTTCTTGGCCGCCAGACCCACAAGGACCACGAAGCCGATCTGGGCCAGGATGTCGATCGACAGGCCGCGGAAGAGCAGACCGGTGACCGACGCGAGCAGACACATCGGCACGATCAGGATCACCGCGAGCGGCAGCCGCAGGCTCTCGTATTGAGCGGCCAGCACGAGGAAGACGAAGAGTGCCGCGGCACCGAAGACGAGCAGCGTCGGCGTGCCGCGCTGCTGCTGCTGGAAGGCGAGCTCGGTCCACTCGAAGCCGACGCCGCGCGGCAGCACCTGATGGGCGAGTTCCTCCATGCGATGCAAAGCGGTGCCGGTGGCCACACCGGGGGCGGCGGCACCCATCACCTCGGCGGCCGGATAGAGGTCGTAGCGCGGCACGCGGTAGGGCGAGGTCTCGTTGTCGAAGCGGGAGACGGTGCCGATCGGGACCATGCCGCCCGAACTGTTGCGGACCTTGAGGCGGCCGATGTCGTTGATGCCGCGGCGGAACTTGCCGTCCGCCTGGGCAATGACCTCGTAGGTGCGGCCGAGATAGTTGAAGTCGTTGACGTACTGCGAGCCCATGTAGACCTGCAGCGTGTTGAAGACGTCGGTGGGCGTCAGGCCGAGCTTCTCGGTCTTTTCGCGGTCGATCGCGGCATAGACCGACGGCGTGCGCGTCGAGAAGAGCGTGAACACGCCGGCAAAGTCGGGGTCGTGGTTGGCAGCACCCACCAGCGTCTGCGCCGCCTTGGCGAGCACGTCGGGGCCGACGCCGTCGCGGTCCTGCAGCATCATCTTGAAGCCGCCGGCGCTGCCGAGGCCCTGCACCGGCGGCGGCGGGATGGTGAGGATGAAGGCGTCCTGGACGACGGAGAGGCGGCGGCGCAGGTCGGCCAGCACGGTCGCCGCGGTCACGCCCTTGAGCGTGTGGTTGTAGAGCGTGGGCAGGCCGGTGAAGATCGTGCCGTCGTTGGACGCCACGGTGAAGGTGGTGGCGTCGAGTCCGGCGAAGGGAACGACGTGCTCGACACCAGGCGTCTTGAGCATGATGTCGGCGACGCGCTTGACCACCGCCTCGGTCCGGTCGAGCGTCGCGCCTGGCGGCAACTGCAGCACCGTGATCAGGTAGCCCTGGTCCTGCTCCGGGATGAAGCCGGTGGGGGCGCGCGAGAACTGCACGCCCGCGAGCGCGATCAGGCCGACATAGATCGCGAGCACCAGGCCCACCAGGCGGACGAGGCGGGAGGTCAGGCGGGCGTAGCCTTCCGACAGGCGCGCGAAGCCGGCGTTGAACAGGTCGAAGCCGCCACGGACCGCGCGCGCGGCGATGCTGCCGCGCCGCGCGTCGTTCGGCTGATGCTGCTTGAACAGCATCGCGCACAGCGCCGGGCTCAGGGTGAGCGACACGAAGCAGGAAATCACGGTGGACGCCGCGATGGTGACGGCGAACTGGCGGAAGAACTGCCCGGAGATGCCCGACAGGAACGCGGACGGGACGAACACGGCGCACAGCGTGAGCGCGATCGCGATCAGCGCGCCGCCGACTTCGTCCATCGTGCGGTGGGCGGCCTCCTTGGGCGTCATGCCGAGCTGCAGGTTGCGTTCGACGTTCTCGACCACGACGATCGCGTCGTCGACGACGATGCCGACCGCGAGCACGAGCCCGAACAGCGAGAGGTTGTTGAGCGAGATCCCGACGGCGGCGAGGATGGTGAAGGTGCCGATCAGCGAGACCGGGATCGCGATCACCGGGATCAGCGAGGCGCGCCAGGTCTGCAGGAACAGGATCACGACGCCGACCACGAGCAGGATGGCGACGAAGATGGTCTTGATGACCTCGTTGACCGATTTGGCGACGAAGATCGTGGGATCGTAGACGATCCGGTAGCCGACGCCCGGCGGGAAATCATGCGACAGGTTCTGCATCGTCGAGAGGACTTCGTGCTCGACGGCGAGCGAATTGGCCCCCGGCTCGGCGAAGATCAGCAGCGGCAGGCCGTCGATGCGGTCCATGTAGGCCGACGAGCCGTAGTCGGCGGCGCCGATCTCGACGCGGCCGATGTCGCGGATGCGGGTGACGCGCCCGTTGCCGTCGGACTTGACGACGATGTTGGCGAATTGTTCGGGGGTCGACAGCCGGCCGAGGGTCTGGACGTTGAGCTGGAACGCCTCGTGCGAGGGAACGGGGGGCTGGTTGAGCACGCCCGCGGAGACCTGGACGTTCTGCGCGCGGATGGCGGCGAGCACCTCGCTCGCGTCGAGGTTGTAGGCGGCGACCTTGTCGGGGTCGAGCCAGATGCGCATCGCGTAGTCGCGGCCGCCGAAGAGCTGGACGTCGCCGACGCCGGGCAGGCGGGCGAGCGCGTCCTTGACGTGCAGGGTCGCGTAATTGGAGAGGTAGAGCTCGCTGCGGGTCTGGTCGGGCGAGACCAGATGGGCGGCGAGCAGGATGTTCGGGGTCGATTTGCGGACCTGCACGCCGAGCAGCTGGACGTCCTGCGGCAGGCGCGGCAGCGCGTCCTCGACGCGGTTCTGGGTCAGCATCTGGGCGACGTTGAGGTCGGTTCCGATCTGGAACGTCACCGTCAGCGTGAGCTTGCCGTCGCCGGTCGACTGGCTGCTCATGTAGAGCATGTTCTCGACGCCGTTGACTTCCTGCTCGAGCGGGGTCGCGACGGTCTTGGCGACGGTCTCGGCCGATGCGCCGGGATAGGTCGTGGTGATCTGCACCGTGGGCGGCACGATCTCGGGATATTGCGCGATCGGGAGCGAGAACAGCGCGCCGAGCCCGATCAGTGTCACGAACGTGCTGATGACGGTCGCCAGGATCGGGCGGTCGATGAAGGTGTGCGTCAGGCGCATGGGGTCGTCCCGTTCTGGTTCTAGTGGACAAAATCTGACGGAAGAAACCGTCAGATTTGCCCACAACCCTTTGTTTCAGTGGGCCGATTCACCTGACGCTCGGAGAGCGAGCGTCAGGATCGGACCACTGGCGTCGGTCGCCGCCTAGTCCTGGGCGTCGGCGACCGTGTCGAAATGGATCGTCCCGTTCTGGGGCGCGACCTTGGTGCCTGGCATCGCGTGCATCAGGCCATCGATGATGACGTGGTCCGTGGGCTGCAGTCCCGAGTCGACGACGCGCAGGCCGCCGCGGGTGCCGCCGAGCGTCACGATCCTGGGCACGACGGTGTTGTCTTGGGTGACGGTCATCACCAGCGACTGCGACTGGTCGGGCACGACGGCGTCGGCCGGAATCATCAGCACGGAGGCAGGGCGGGCCACCGTCAAGCGGAGCCGCGCGAACTCGCCGGGCACGAGGAACAGGTCCGGATTGGGCACGGTCGCGCGGGCATGGATCGTGCCGCTGGAGCGGTCGAGCACGTTGTCGATGAAGTCGAGCGTGCCGTGGCGGGTGAACCGGTCCTCGTCGCCGAGGCTGATGTCGATGCTGTTGGCCTCGGCGGTGCCGGCATGGGCGCGCTCGCGCGCGAAGGCGAGATAGTCCGACTCGCTCATGTCGAAGTCGAGATGGATCGGATCGAGCGAGACGAGGGTCGCGAGCAGGGTGGTGGCACTGCTGCCGGCCCGGCTGCCGCTGATGAGGTTGCCGACCGAGACCTGGTGGGCGCCGATGCGGCCGGTGAAGGGTGCGAGCACCCGGCTGTATTCGAGGTCGAGTGCCGCATCGCCGACGGTCGCCTGCGCCTGGGCGAGGGAGGCCACCGCGTTCCTCTCGTCGGAGCTGCGCTGGTCGACGGTCTCGGCCGTGCCGAAGTCGGTGCGCTTGAGCTGCTGGGCGCGCCAGAGCTCGCTGCCGGTCAGCGCGAGGCGCGCCTGGGCGATCTGGACCTGCGCCTGCGCCTCGGCCGCCCTGATCTGGTAGGGGCGCGGATCGATGACGAACAGCAGGTCGCCCTTGTGGACGATCTGCCCGTCCTGGAAATGGATCTCGGTCAGCGTGCCGCCGACCTGTGCCCGCAGCTCGACCCGGTCGACGGCGGTGAACTGGCCGAGGAAGCCGGTGCGCTCGGCGATGTCGCGCTTGAGCGGCGCGCTGACGGTGACGGAAGCGGGCGGCATCGCCGGCGGCCCGCCGGCGGCGCGCGTGGGGCCCGACCAGGCGACGGCGCCGACCGCAGCACCGGTCAACGCGAGGGCCCCGAGCAGTGCGGCGGTGCGAGGGCGAAGCCTAAGGGCTTCATCGGCAATTCTTGTCATCGATACGCCTGTGGTGTGTCCTGTCCGAGGTGCTGACCTCAAGAGGCTGGACGATTATCTACCGAGCGATATAAAACGGGCGTCCGGCGTGTCAAGAACGTAGACTACTGCTCGGTAGCAAAGGAGACCTCGCAAACATGGGTCGTCCACGCGAGTTCGACGTCGACGACGCGCTCGGCGCGGCGCTCGATGTCTTCTGGCGCAAGGGCTTCGAGGGCGCGTCGCTGACCGATCTGACGGAGGCGATGCGCATCACCCGCCCGAGCCTGTATGCGACCTATGGTAACAAGGAGGAGCTATTCCGCAAGGCGCTCGATCGCTACGAGAGCACCTGCATGGGTTTCACCTGTAGTGCGCTCGCCGCACCCACCGCGCGCGAGGTCGCGGAGCGGATGCTGCACGGCTACGCGGACATGCAGAGCGGCGGCGCGCATCCGCCCGGGTGCCTCGGGACCAGTGCTGCGCTCGTGTGCTCGGAGGCGGCCGAGCCGATCCGCCAGGCGCTGATCGATCGCCGCCAGCAGGCCGAGGAGCGGCTGCAGGCGCGGCTGCAGCGGGCCGTCGACGAAGGCGACCTGCCGGCCGACGCCGACCCCGCCGGCCTTGCCCGCTATGTCATGGCGGTAGTGAACGGCATGGCGGTGCAGGCCGCCTCCGGCGCCGGCCGGGCCGACCTGCATGGCGTGGTCGCGACCGCGCTGCGCGCCTGGCCCGATGGCAGGGGGATCACGCCGGCCCGCGATAGGAGGCACGCGGCACCGGCCGCATCGACAGCGGGCTCGCCGGCCGAAGGGTGATCTCCATCCGGGCCGCCGGCGCGTGCGGGGTGGTCGTCTCCAGGCGGAAGCGCTGCAGCACGGAGGCCAGGATCACCACCGCCTCGGTGGTCGCGAAGCCCGCGCCGATGCAGACCCGGGGGCCGGCGCCGAACGGCATGAAGCTGTTGCGATGACGGGCGGCGATCCGGTCGGGCGAGAACCGGGTCGGATCGAACCGTTCGGGATCGCGCCACAGGGCGCGATGCCGGTGGATCGCGTGGATGGGCACCACGAACCGCGTGCCGGCCTCGAAGATGTCGCGGCCGAGGCGGACCGAGCGCCGGGCCACGCGCGAGATCAGCGGCGCGGGCGGATAAAGGCGCATGCCCTCCTGGAAGGTCTGCCGCGTGATGGTCAGCCGGTCGACATCGGCGGCCTGGAGCGGCGCGCCGCTCGTGACCTGGTCGATCTCGTCGAGGACGCCCGCGCGCACCTTCGGGTGGCGCGACAGCAGGTCGAGGGTCCAGGCGAGGCCGAGCGCCGTCGTCTCGTGTCCGGCGGCGACGAACGTCAGCAGGTTGTCGGTGATGTCGACGTCGCTCATCCGGCTGCCGGTCTCGGGATCGACGGCGCGCAGCAGCCGGTCGACCAGGTCGTGCCGCTCGTGGCCGCTCGCGCGCCGTTCGGCCACCACCGCGATGACCGCGCGGCGCAGATAGGCGGCCGCGCGCGCTCCGCGCCGCTTGCCGGGATGGGGCACCCAGTTCGGCGCGTGCAGCAGCGACAGGGCGAGCGCCCATCCGGTCTGACGCAGGTAGTCGGCCGCGCCGACGGCGACACGGTCGACGTCGATCGCGTCGCGACCCGACAGCATGGTCTCGCCGATGATGTCGAAGGTGGTCCGCATCATCTCGCGGCCGATATCGACCGGCGCGTCGGACGCGGCGTGCAGCCGCGCGCATGCCCGCGCCGAGGCGTCGATCATCACGGGGATGAAGTCGGCCAGGCTGTCGGGGCGGAATGCGGGCGCCGCCGCCCGCCGCTGCCAACGCCAGTGCGCGCCGTCGGACGTGAGCAGCCCGTCGCCGAGTGCGGGCCCGAGCGCGCGGCGAATGGCGGGCGACTTGCCGAGCGAGTCGGCCTCGCCCACGAGCAGGGTCTGCACCAGTTCGGGATCCATCACGTGGACCAGGGTGGTGCCGAACACGGTCGAGCGGACCAGGCCGGAATCGTAGACCTCGGGCGGGAGCGCCTCGATCGGGTTGCGGATCGTGGCCGCCAGGACGGCGAGCCGGGACCGGGGGCCGCGTCACGGATCGGCAGCCTGGCCGCCGGGAAGTCGATGATCTCCGCGCTGCCCTGCACCGACATGAAGCGGCCACCCCGTTGACCGCGGCAGGATAGCGCCGGTCAGGGTGCTGCGGGAAATCCTCCTTCGAGGGCGATCTCGGCGAGCGGCCGCCGCGGGCTCGGGGCCTCGTATTGCTGCATGGCCTCCGGCAACGTCGACTTGTCGCCGATCCGGCCGACCGCATAGGCGGCCTCGACGCGGTGGCCCTGGGGCACGTTGAGTTCGGCGAAGGCGCGGTCGATGTCAAAGCCGACCATGCCGTGCGCCTGCCAGCCCATGCGCGTCGCCTGCAGCGCGAAGTTGGCGGCGGCGGCCCCGGTGTCGAGCGAGTGGCTGTGTGAGGGCACGTCCTTCTCGGCGCCCGGCGGGCGCATCATCGAGTTCGAGACCAGGACCAGAAGCGCGGACGCGTTCTTCGCCCAGGATTGGTTGAACGGGACCAGCAGGCCGAGGAAGCGCTCCCAGTGCGGCGTGTCGCGCAACGCGTAGAGGAACCGCCAGGGCTGCGAATTGTAGGACGACGCCGCCCAGCGCCCGGCCTCGATCATGGTGAGCAGGTCGGCCTCGGCGATGCTCTCGCCGGTGAACGCGCGCGGCGACCAGCGCTCGAGGAACAGCGGGTCGATCGGGTGGTCGGACTGGCGGTGGTTGGCAGTGGTCATGCGGGGTTTCTCCTGCTCGCGATCAAAGCCCGGGCGGCGGACGTCAGTAGCGAAGAATGCCCCCCTCTTCCAGGCTCGCGCCGGTTCTGGCGTCGATCGTCGAGCGGTCTTCGTGCCGCGCATCCTGGCACGGCCGCGTCGCAACCGTCCGGCTGCATTCCAGAAGGCTTTCAGTCAGGATTGAAGACCAACCAGGTTTCGACAGCAGAGCCGATCGCGGACAGGATGGCCGTCGTTACAAGAACCCCGTGCCTCTCGTAAATAGGCCCTCGTCCATGTCGTTCGGCATGAGGCAGGGCGGACCAGCAGAAGACCAGCACAGTCAGACAGACCGCAACGCCGAAGACATAACTCACAGCTAGAAAATACAGCGCGCCGAAAAGGAGGGCGGCGGATGCGACCCACCTCTTCCTTCGATACAGCGACTCGCGGACGTCGGTCATCCGAGCCGCCGCCGCCTGTAGTCGAGCTCGTAGCGCGGCCAGAGCGTCTGCTTTCGGCGTGCGTCGAACGGGTCGCCGCCCAGGAAGTGCGCCGTTGCCGTCGCTGCGATTGTGTTGGTCGCCGCCCGCGCGAGCTGAGGCGCGACCCTGCCGACGATTGCCGCACCGACCGCCGCTTCGGGGAATGCCGCCGCGGCGACCATGCCAACGGCACCAGTCACGATGACGGTGCCGACGTCCTTCGCCAACACGTTGTAGAAATGTGGCGGATGATAGACGCCTTCGAGGTTCGGTATCTCGTCGCCAAAACTCTGCTTCGAGAAGAAAGTGAATTCTTGCTCGCTCAGCGAGAACGGGAAGATCGACGGATCATCGTCGATGTCGAGCATCAGACCGATCAGCCAGGCCACTGCCGCCTGGTATCCCGGCTTGGTGGCATAGGTTGTAAAATCGGCATTCAGCCTCTGCCTGAGCCTGTCGTCGAAACGGTAAAGGCACAAGCCCACCAGCCAAGCCCGCACGCGATCAGGCTCGGGCGCCATGGCGACCATTGATGGATTTCCGTCGGCCTCCCGCATCTGGAGCGCGACCGCGTCCGGCTGAAGCCAACGGTGAAGAATGCTGCTGATCGATGGCGGCATCGATGATCGTTCCGCTCGGCGCAGTTGCGCTACGTTAGCGGCGATGTTTTAGATCGAGAAGCGGTGCTCGAACCATCGCCGGCCGCAGAACTGATTCGCGCGGGTCCGGGGGCTGTTTGACCGGTCACATACCTGACACTTCAGACCGGTCACATACCTGACAGTTCCGGTTGTGCCGGTTCAGCGCGCGCCGGCCGGGGCGCGCTGAACCGGCGAAAATCATTCGATCCACGCGTGATCACGCCGAGATCGATATCGGCGAAACGCGCAACGCTGTCGCCGGATGCCATCGGTGCAATCCCGATCAGCTCCCCCGTCAACGCCTCGCTGATATACATCGGCTCGTCCCGATACCGGATCTCACCTTTGCTCAAGACCCGATGAACCGTGTGCTCGGCATCATACCAGGGATCATCCAGCCGACCGGTGTAGCGACGTTCGTTTGGACGGTGCGCCGACGCCGGCGTCCGCTGACCCAGTGCCTCGTGCGGACGCACGTCGTTGAACTCGCGCTGGAACGCGTCAAAACGGGCTTGCTGCGCCGCAAGCGATCCCGAGGGCGGTCGCGACGTCTCCTGCTTGAGCGTCCGATGCATCCGCTCGTGGCGGCCGTTCTCGCCGGGACAGCCAGGCGTGATGAGTTCCAGCGCAATCCCGAGCTTGACCCAAAGCACCGACAGCTTCGTCAGACCAGCCGCACCCTGGCTGCCGAACGGCGTTCCGTTGTCCATCCGCAAGGCACGCGGTTGCCCGTGCTCGAGAAACAGACGCTGGCATGCGGGCCAGACGCCCTCCGTGGTTGGCGACACGATCTTGCACAGCAGGAGATAGCGACTGCACGCATCACTGACCGTCAGCGGATCGCACCGGTGGCCGTCGCCGGTGCGAAACCAGCCTTTGAAGTCGATGCACCACAGGTCGTTCGGCGCCGTTGCCGACGTCGGCGACCGGATTTGCGGCAAACCCGCCGACCAGACCTGCCGGGCCTTGATCAGCCCGTGACGCCCAAGCAGATCGCCGATCGTCGAGGCCGCCGGCCAGCTCAGGGCCGGCCACGTGCGCGCCAGCACCGCCCGCAGCTTCTTGGGACCCCAGTGAGGGTGCTCCTCGCGCAGCGTGCGGATCATCGTCGACATCCAATCAGGCGTCGCCTCCGACTGCGTGTTGCGGGCACGCGACAGGTCCGACAACGCGCTGAAGCCACCACGCCGATACCGCGCCAGCCACGTGTAACCGGTCTCCCGGCTGATCCCATACAAGGCGCAAAGACCCGTCATCGACAGCTCTTGGCGATCCGCCTCAACGACAAAGCGAACACGCTCGTCCATCACACACGTGACTTTCCAAGGCACTGGCAGGTCCTCCCCACCAGCGACTGAAACCGTCAACCATGTGACCAGTCTAATCTGTCAACTATGTGCCCGGTTCATACCGGCGCCTGCCCCGGCGGGTTCCAGGGCAGCGCCCTGGCCTTCGCCTCATCACACGAGCGGCGCGCCGCGCGCGGCGATGTGCTCCTCGCTGCGGCGGCGCCAGCGGAGCAGGCGACCGGCGCCGGTCTCGGCGTCGTCCATCACCAGGTAGAACGCGGGCACGAACACCAGGCTCAGCACGGTCGAGACGATCAGGCCGCCGATCACGCCGATCGCCATCGGCGCGCGGAACTCGCCGCCGTCGCCAAGCCCGAAGGCGCTCGGCAGCATGCCGGCGATCATCGCGATCGAGGTCATCACGATCGGACGCGCGCGCTTGCGGCCCGCCTCCATCAGCGCCTGGCGCCGCGGCTGGCCGCGCACGCGTGCCTCGACCGCGAAGTCGACGAGCATGATCGCGTTCTTGGCCACGATGCCGATCAGCATCAGCAGCCCGATCACCACCGGCATGCTGACCGGCTTGTGGGTCACCTGGAGTGCCAGGATCACGCCGCCGAGCGAGAACGGCAGCGAGAGCAGGATGGTGACCGGCTGGAACACGCCGCCGAACAGCAGCACCAGGACCGCGAGCACCATCAGCAGCCCGGTGCCCATGGCGGTCGCGAACCCGGCGAACACCTCGCCCATGATCTCGGCGTCGCCGCCGTTCTGCAGCCGGACGCCCGGCGGCAGCCCGTGCGCCTCGGGCAGGTCGAAGACCGACTTGATCGCGTCGCCGAGTGCGATGCCCGGCGCGAGATCGGCCGCGAGCTGCACCCGCCGCTCGCGGTCGTAGCGCTCGATGGACGAGGGGCCTTCGCTCTGGCGGATCGCGGCGACCGACAGCAGCGGCACCGCGATGTCGTTGCCGGCGACGCTCAGGGTGCCGAGCGAGGCGAGATCGCGCCGCAGGCCGCGCGCGACCTCGACGCGGATCGGGATCTGCCGGTCGCCGGTGCTGAACTTGGGCAGGCTCGCGTCGATGTCGCCGAGTGTCGCGATCCGCACCGCGTCGGCGATCGCCTGCGGCGTCACGCCGAACCGCGCCGCCTGGTCGGGCAGCGGCACGACCGCGATCTCGGGACGGTCGAGCCCGGCGCTGGCGGCGACGTTGGAGAAGCCGGGCAGCCGGCGCATCGCGCTCTCGAGCCGGGCCGCCGACGCATAGAGAGGGGCCGCGTCGCGGCTGAGCAGGCCCACGTCGAGCTGGCGTTCGCCGCGGTCGTTGACGTACCAGCCGCGGATGTCGGGCACGCCCGCGAGCAGGCGCGTGAGCGCGATCTCGACCTGCTTCTGCGAGCGCGTCCGCGCGTCACGCGGCGTCAGCGTCACGATCATCGAGGCGCGGCGGACATCGTTGCCGTCGCCGGTCGGGGTCTCGCCACCCAGGACATAGATGCCCGCGACCTCCGGCAGCCGGCGGAACAGGCGCGCCACCCGGTCGGTCCGGGCGCGGGTGTCGTCGAGCGTCGATCCCGGCGGCAGCTCGAGCGACATGACGCTGCGGGCGCCGTCGCCGGCCGGGATGAAGTCGGTCGGCAGCAATGTCGTCGACCAGAGCGAGACGACGAACAGGACCAGCCCGACGCAGAGCGTCACGTAGGGGCGCGCGAGCGTCGCGCGGAGCAGGCGCGCATAGGCGAGCAGCAGCCGTCCGTCCGCGTGGGTGCCGTGGGCGCTCGCGGGCCGCAGCAGGCGTGCCGCCATCAGCGGTGTGAGCAGGCGGGCGACGAGCAGCGAGCTCAGCACCGCGGCCCCGATGGTCAGGCCGAACTGCTTGAAATACTGGCCGGCGACGCCGCCCATGAAACTGACGGGGGCGAAGATCGCGGCGATCGTCAGCGTGATCGCGATCACCGCGAGGCCGATCTCGTCGGTGGCATCGATCGCCGCCTGCAGGGCGGATTTCCCCATCCGCATGTGGCGGACGATGTTCTCGATCTCGACGATCGCGTCGTCGACCAGGACGCCGGTGACGAGCGTGATCGCGAGCAGGCTCACGAAATTGAAGCTGAAGCCCATCAGGTGCATCGCGAGGAACGCCGGGATGATCGACAGCGGCAGGGCGGCGGCGGCGACCAGCGTCGAACGCCAGTCGCGGAGGAACAGGAACACCACCAGCACGGCCAGGGCCGCGCCCTCGAGGAGGGAGTGCATCGCCGCGGTGAAGCCGCCCTGGCTCTGATGGACGGAATCGTCGATCAGCGTGAACGACACGTCGGGGTGCGCGCGCGCGAGCGAGGCGAGCCGGTCGGAGACGAGACCGGCGACGGTGACGTCGCTCGAGCCCTTGGCCCGGTAGATCTCGAAGGCGACGACCGGGCGGTCGCCGTCGAGGCGCGCGAAGACGCGCGGCTCCTCGAAGCCGTCGGTCACCGTGCCGAGGTCGGACAGGCGCGCCTCGCGGCCGCCGGGCAGCACGATGCGGGTGGCGGCGAGGGCTGCGATCGTGCGGGCGCCGGCGAGCGTGCGGATCGCCTGTTCCTGTCCGCCGAGCTCGGCGCGGCCGCCGGCGAGATCGACGTTGGTGGCCGCGACCTGACGGTTGACATCGCCCGCCGTGATGCCGAGAGCGGCCAGCCGGTCCGGATCGAGCGAGACCCTGATCTCGCGGGTGACACCGCCGACGCGGTCCACCTGGCCCACGCCGCGCACGCCCTGCAGGTCGCGCAGCACCACGTCGTCGACGAACCACGACAATTGCTCCGGCGTCATGCCGGGGGCGGAGGCGGCGAAGGTCCTGATCGGCTGCCCGACGACGTCGATGCGGGAGATGATCGGCTCGTCGATGGTGGCCGGGAGCTGGTCGCGGATGCGCGAGACCGCGTCCTTGACGTCCTCGAGCGCGCGGTCCTCGGGCGTGCCGAGCCGCAGCTCGATCGTGGTCGACGAACTGCCGTCGGTGATGGTCGACGAGATGTGCTTGACCCCGAGCACGGATGCGACCGCGTCCTCGATGCGCCGCGTGACTTGCGTCTCGAGCTCGGCGGGGGCGGCACCCGTCTCGTTGATCACCACCGAGACCACGGGGATGTCGACGTTGGGTGCGAGCGTGATCGGGATCGCCCGGAACGAGGCCGCACCGAGCACCAGCAGCACCGCGAACAGGACCAGGGCGGGCACCGGCTTGCGGATCGCGAGCGCGGAGATGTTAAAAGCCATCAGTCGGTGCCCTCCGGGAAGGCCATCAGTCGGTGCCTTGCGGGATCGAAGAGGCCGGAATCGCGACCACCTGGTCCCCATCGCGCAGGAACGTGCCCGATACCGCGACCACCTTCTCGCCTGGCGCCACGCCGTGGTCGATCTCCGCCTCGGCGTCGTCGCTCAGGCCGATCGTGGCCCGGCGCGCGGCGACCCTGGCTCCGTGCGCCGACGGCACGACGACCTCGACGACAGGACCATCCGGCTGGAACAGGACGGCCGAGAGCGGCACGATCACGCCCTGGCGCGTGGCCACGGCGACGCTCGCGCGCACGAAGCTGCCGATCGGCGGCAGGACTTGCGGGCCAGGGTCAAGCGCGATCCGCACCCGTCCGAGCCTGCTCGTCGCGTTCACTTCGGGCGAGACCAGGCGCACCCGTCCCGGCAAATGGCCGCCCGTCGTCGCCATGACGGAGCGCTGCCCGGCACGGAGCCGGACGAGCTCGGCTTCCGGCACCACCGCCTCCATCTCGACGATGCCGTTCGCGATGATCCGGAACAGCGGGTCCGATCCGGTTCCCACCACCGCGCCGAGACGCGCCATGCGCCGGCTGACCAGGCCTGCGACCGGCGCGCGCAGGTCGGTGCGGGCGAGGCGAACCTCGAGCGTCTGACGCTGGGCGGCCGCGAGTGCCAGATCGGCGCGCGCCACGCCGAGCTGGTCGTCGGCCGCGCGCCGCCGCGCCTCGGCGACGTCGGACGCGGCCTGCCGCTGGTCGAAGGTTTCGTGGCTGAGGTCGCCGCGGGCGAGCAGCGCGGTCGCGCGTCCGAGCGCGGTCGCCGCCTCCACCCGGTTGGCCTGGGCTTCCGCGATCTGGCCCTCGGCCTGCGACACCGCGGCCTGGGCGCGCGCGGCGGAGGCGGCGTTCTCGGCGAGCGACGCGGTGATCGCGTCGCGCGACAGGCGTGCCAGCACCTGGCCCTCGGCGACGCGGTCGCCCTCCTCGGCGAGGATCGCCGTCACCGCAAGGCCGTCGATCTGGGGCGTGACCATCGCCTCGTCACGCGCGACGAACGTGCCGGTGAGCGTCAGCCGCTCGACCAGGGTGCCGGTGCGCGCGGCGACGACCGAGACCGACGGCACCGCATTCGAGCCGGTCGGTTCGGTGGCGCCGGCCGATCCGGCAAGCGTGACGGCCGTCCCAGCAAGCCAGGCGATGGCGCGGCGCCGAGGGGTCACATCCACCTCCGGAATTGTCCCCTGGCCATGCCGCAGACGACCCGTGCGCGCAACGGCTTTGTTCGGCCGCGCTTGCCCTGGTGCCGTCGCGCGACCTATCTGGGCCGGCCACCGGGAACCCTCGACATGCAGATCGTCTGTCCCGCCTGCGACACGCGCTACGAGGCTCCGGACGCTCGCCTCGCGCCGGGCAAGCGGGTCAAGTGCGCGCGCTGCGGGGAGGGCTGGACGCCGATCGCGCCCGCACCGGCCGCCGTGCCGGAGCCGGCGGTCGCCGAGACGATCGATCCCGCGCCGCCGTCCGCCGAAGCGTCCGCGGGCTTCTTCGCGGCGATGCCTCTCACCACGTCCCAGGCGCGGCCCAGCGGAGGGGTCGGCCTGGTCTGGATCGGATGGGCCGCGACCGTGGTCATCCTGGTCGCCTGCGCCGTCGCCGCCTCCCAGTTCCGTCCCCAGATCGAACATGCGTGGCCGCCGAGCGCGCGTCTGTACGGTCTGTTTTCGCGTGCCCGCTGACGGCGCACGCCGCTCGACAGGTTGCCGTCACGCGGTGCGGCCGGATCACACCGACTTGAACGTGGCGCTGCCTCTACACTGACGACGGACGATAGAAGCGTCGACGAAAACTGAATTGTCAGAGGAAACGCTCATGCCAGGGAGAATCTTGCGCCGTCATCTTCTGCTCTCGGGCGCCGCGACGCGTCTCTCCCGTGTCGCGTCCGGCGACGCGAGGTTCAGGACCGTTAGGTCCGATCACGTTCCGTTGCGTGGACACCTTCCGCTTGGTTTTCGCTGGAGCCGATCTGCGCCGGAGTAGTAACGCTTTCCCGTCCGCCGACGCGGCTCGTCCACGTTGTCGGACCAATGGGAGGAAGAAAGATCATGATGCGGAGGCGGCAATTCGGTCGCGGGGCGATCGGCCTCGCGGGCGGCGCATTCCTTGCGACGCGGGCGCGGGATGCCCGTGCGGACACCTTTACCTACACGCGTCCACCGGTCGCCAAGCGCGCGTTCTCCAATGCGGCGATCGAGCGGACGCTCGCGACGGTTCTGGGCAACATCACGGACCCGAACCTGGCTTCGGTGTTCACCAACACCTATCCATTCGCCACCGACAACTACGTCAGCTACTCGGAATCGGGTGGTGTGCCGGACACCTATGTGTCGACGGGAGACATCCCGGCGATGTGGCTGCGCGACTCGAGCGCCGAGCTCTTCCCGCTCATTGATGCCTCCGTCGGCGACCAGGCGCTGCGGCAGCTCCTGGTCGGGCTGATCCATCGCCAGGCCCGCTGCATCCTGGTCAATCCCTATGCGGAGGCCTTCAATCAGGACTTCACGGTCTATGAGGACAAATACGAGCTCGATTCGCTGTGCTGGCCGGTGCGGTTCGCGTTCAACTACTGGGTGACGACCGGCGACCGCTCGGGCTTCGACACCGAGTGGTTCGATGCCGCGCGAGCCATCGTCGCGACCATGCGCCAGCAGCAGCGGCCCGCCGGCACCGACAGCGGCCCGTATCGCTATACCGGTCCCTATTACTGCCCGAACGATGGCTGGGGCAACCCGATCAAGCCCGACGGCCTGATCGTGTCGGTCTTCCGGCCGAGCGATGATCCGACCAATTTTTCGTTCCTGGTGCCGTCGAACTTCTTTGCGGTCTCGTCGCTGCTCCAGCTTGCGGTGATCGCGGTCGAAGTCTACGGCGACAGCTCGTTCGCTTCTTCCTGTGCGCAGCTGGCCGATGAGCTGACGCGTCTGCTGCAGAAACACGCGCTTGCGAAGTCGCCGGGCGGGCAGAAGATCTGGGCCTATGAGGTCGACGGATACGGCGACAAGTTCCTTGCCGACGATGCCAACCTGCCCAACCTTCTCAGCCTGCCCTACATCGCCGGCGTCGGTGTCGGCGAACCGCTCTATCAGGCGACGCGGGAATTCGCGCTCAGCCCCGCCAACCCGTACTACCACTCGGGTCCATACGGCGGCGGCCTCGGCAGCGAGCATACGGATCCTGCCGACAATTTCTGGCCTCTCGGCCTGATCGCGCAAGCGATCACGTCGCAGGACGCCACCGAGGTGGCCAGGCTGATCACCACCTTGATAGGCACCACCGCCGACACCGGGCTGATGCACGAGTCGGTGGATGTCGGGGATCCCACGAACTACACGCGTCCGTACTTCGGCTGGGCCAACGAGTTCTTTGCCGAACTGATCCTGAAGCTCAATACGGAGAATCCGTCCCTGCTCCGTTCGATCACGGGCTGATGCTTCCGACAATCATTTGGCTGACAAAGGCGAAACGACGTGAGGAAACGAATTACACTGCGTTCGGCCCTGCGTTCGAGCGCGCTCGTCGCACCTGCCATCCTTGCCGCCGGCCTCGCGCGCGCCGCCGGCTCATCTCCCCAGATATTCGGCCCATCGGACGCCTTGCACGTCGTGGTGCTCGGCAACGCGGGACATGGCTATCGAGCCGAGATCCATGACGGCGATCAGCTCGTCGCCACGCGCGGGATGACCGCGCCCTACGACCTGATCGCCTTTCCCGGAACCACCCCGCCGGTGCAATCCACCGGTCCGAGCCTGATCGGCAAGGCGACCGGTGAGCTGGCGTGGGCGGGGCCTTACGCGCTCGGGACCGGTTCCGTTCCCGGCATCGTGCAACCGGCAAGCACGTCGGGCGGCGTCTCGGCGATCCAATGGCAGATGCCACAGGCAGCCGCGAACACCTGGATCCAATATGTGCTGCCCCATGTCACCGGTGGCGACGAATACATCGCGACGATCTCGCTGCAGGGCACCGGAACGGTGTTCCTCGATTTCTACGATGGCGCGCACGACAATCAGAGCAGCACGGTCACGTTGAGTGCGCAGCCGCAGACTGTCTCCGTGGGGGTCACGGTCCCCGCTGGATTCTCGGGAACGCCGCAAATCCAGATCCGCACCGCGGGCAGCGGTCCGGTCGATCTGCTCGGCTTCAACGCGGCCGTGACGCCCGCCGCCGCCGTGCCGCCTGGCCGCGCGAACGAGCTTTCCAACCGTTACCGCACGCTCACCTACGACCCGGCGAGCCAGACCCTCACCCTCGGGGACGCCGTGAACCAGGTCGGCGAAGCCGTCATCGCGCGCAGCGAAAGTTATCGCTTCGTCTCGCCGAACGTGATCGATTCGCAGATCACGACCGGCAGTTTCGGAAGCCCTGCCGTGTTCTGGTGGCCTCCCTACAACCATTTCCGCAAGGACCTGAGCCCGCTCTGGGTCGGCGGCGCAACCCAGTCCTACGAGAGTCCCAATCCCGGCAACAGCCTGCTCGATTCACCGATCCCGGCGATCGGGGTCACCGACGGCCAGGTGACCTACGGGATCGCCGCCGCCTCGACCTGGGACGAGCCGATGGCGGGATACGAAGCGCCCCACCTCCTGCTCGACGGCCAGCAACTGGCAGCCCCTCTGATCGGAACCGCATCGATTCCGATCGGTGTTCCGCTGGGAGGAAGCCAGTCGTACCGCACCGTCTTCTATCGAGGCGGCACCGGAACCTACGGCCTGGCTCTCGGAGCCGAACTCGCCACGGCGGAGGCGCTCGGCATCGGTCCCGCACCGTCCGACAGTCAGATGCCGGTGTGGGCGATGCCGGTGACCCAGGACGTGCTGAGCAACTTCGCCACGTTCGCATTTCCGACGATCGCGCAAGTCACCGCCTACTGGCTGCGGGAAGCATCCAGCGGCGGCTCGTATTCACTCACGCCAAGCCAGCATTACGGTCCGGGCACCTACATGCGCGACAGCTTCTGGACCAGCTATGGCTTGTTGAACACGCCCTTCCTGGACACGACCGAGACCACGATCATCAACGAGTTCACCGCGGCGATCCCGACTTCGGGGTCGAGTGCCGGTCACGTGCCGGTGACCATCGGCGGGCCGCAGTTCCTCGATGAAAGCGGGCTCTACTACCTGATCCGGATGTATCGCGACTCCAAGCAATGGAACCTCAAGGTCGCGAACCAGGCCGTGGCACAGAGTGTGCTCGACTTCATCCGGGCCAGTCAGGTCCGGGGCAATGCGTTCGTGACCGGCGGACCGTACGACAACGGGGGCTTCGAGATCACGCCCGACTCGTGGCTGGACGGCTATCTTTTTCCGGTCGGCGCCGTCAACGCGTATGACCAGGGGCTGTATGTGGTGGCCTTGCGCGCGGCCCAGGCCATGGGTCTGGATGTGACCAACGGGCAGATCGCCGGCGCCCAATCGGTCTATCAGGGCCTCTACGATCCGCGGCTCGGCTACATCCGCTGGCTGTCGACCGAGACCTACAAGTCGCCCGATGTGCTGGTGGGCGACGCGCTCTCGCTCTACCTGTTCAATCAGCCGTTGCTGCCCGATGCGTCGGCCGTCAACACGCTGAACGCCCAGGTCTTCACGCCGTACGGCATGGAGGACCTCGCGCAGGCCGACGGCAGCGCGGTTCCGCCCAGCCAGTTCCTGACGCTGACCAACAGTCCGACGACGGGTCAGACGCTCGGCATCCCGGAGCCGGGCAACTGGTATCAGAACGGCGGAAGCTGGCTGCTGTGGGAGTTCCTGGCCGAATACTCGGCGCTGCGGCACGGCGATGTGTCGGCCCTGGCCGAGATGTACAAGTCGCTGGCGGCCGAGGTCGCGGTGACACCGATGTCCAAGGAATTCAAGGTGACCGCGAATAATCCGGCCATCGCCGGCGTCGATCCGGCTTGGCCGTATCCGCTCGGAACCTCCGGACTGGACCGCCAGGGATATGGGTGGAACACGGCGGTTGCCGCTTTTCTCCCATCCGTGTTGGGCGGTCGGGCGAAGTCGACCCAGTAGCGGCCGGTCAAGCGAGCTCGCGCCCAGGAGGCGCGCCGTTCAGCGGTGCCTGCTGGGAGGCGGCGAGGCCGGCCGGGAGGACGATGACGGCCAGCGTGGCGGCGTTTCGTCGCCCGGTTCCCAGGTCTCGGGCCGGGTCCAGGGCTGCCAGTAATGCAAGCGGAGCATGCGCAGCAGAAGCCAGGCGAAAGGCGTGAGGACGACCCACATGATCAAATTGACCACGCAGAGGATGTGATATTCCGGATGCTGCATCGGCACGAGGCGGAAGAACACCGCCAAGCCGATTGGAAGGCCGATGGCGTAACCGGCCAGCAGCAACGAACTGGTCGTGAACCAGAAGCAGACGAACCAGAATCGCCGCTTGTGCAAGCCGAGTGCGATAATCACGCCCAACACGCTCGAAAAACCGACAACGGGAAGAGCGGAGTTCAGCCAGATGTCGAGGCCGCGCGCTAGCACAGGGACGAGGCTCTGCAGCGTGCCGAAAGGGACGCCCACGCTGAGCAGAACGAAGCCGGCGAGTCCGATCGACGTGCCGCGCGGCGCATAGCCTGGCGGCCGGGTGAGCGATTGCGATCGAGCACTCATTGCGATCTTGGCTTCTCGACGCCGAAGACGCGCATCTCGAGCCGGACGTCGTTTGGCATGCCGCCTCGTGGTGTCAGCGACTTCAGGTAGTCCTCGTCGCGGCGGTTCTGCTGGGGGCTCAAGGCCACGCCGGGGGGCGCCGCGCTCAGCAGCCCGGTGCCGGCGAGCGTCGCGCCCTGGAACAGGGCAAGGTCGCGTCCGCCGATGATTCGGAGACGGTGGCTTGCGACGTCGACCGCGCGGGCCTGGGTTTCCGCCGCGCGTTGGAAGGCCCGCACCTTGTGAATACGGCGCATGACTGGACCAGGGTGGCGATCGGGGTGGTGAATGCGGGCGACGCGAGCGCGCGCCTCGGCGGCCGCTCGATCCGCGGCGGCGGCGGCCTCGCGGGCTTCAGCCGCTTCGCGACCGAGCTTGCCGATCTCACGCAGACCGCGCATGCCGCCGACTGCGATGTCGGGCAGCAGCATCAGTGTGGCACCGATGCGCATCCATTGGAGCGTATTGTCGTCATCGATCCCCTTCGCCAATGCTTGGTTGCCGGAGATCTCCGCGAAGTACGTTGCGCCGTCGATCAGCGCCAGTGCGAAAGATCCTGCCGCCGCCGACACGCCAGTGGCGAGGCCGATCGCCCCCCCGACCGTCGCGGCGCCAGTGAGTTCAGGCGCGACGAAGACGAGAAATACAATGCCGGCAGCGACGCCGACGGCGTCAAGGGCGACGCCGGCGGTGTCAGCGGCGAGCTTGTGGCGGAGCAGAAATTCGTGGGCTGGCTGCCAGACGCGATCCTGGAACTCCGCCACCATCGCCTTGGAAGCCGCCTCCTGGGCCTGCACGCTTTGAATTTCGGCCTGGCCCTCGATCTCCATCGCCCGCCAGAACCACGCCTTGAGCTTTCCCATAAGGCTCTTCGCGGGTGGCACCGGTTGCGGACGGGCGACGTGCTGGGCAAGCACATTGAGCCAGAGACCTCCGCCGGGGCGGCGCAAGACGACGATGCTGTGGCCGTCGGAGAAGCTGACGCCGCATTGCGGACCGATCGCCGCTTATTGTCGCCGGGGTCCGGGGGCCGGCCTCGGCCCCCGGTCTTCAGAACGCCTTCAGCAGCCGATCGAGGTAGTCGAGCTCCTGCCGGGGCCGCTCGCGGTCGGAGTCGCGCCGGCGCAGCTCTTCCTCGAGCCGCCGGCTGCGGGCGCGGGCGTCGGGGAGGTCGATCTCGGAGCGATCGTCGGTGGCGTTGCCGGTGCTCGACAGCGCCCGGCCAAGCGGGTCGCGGCCGCCCTTCTCGTCGTCGCCGTTGTCGTCGGCGCTTTCGCTGCCCTCGCTGCCGCCGTCGCCCGACGAGAAGCCTGGCGCCAGGCCGGCCATTCCCTGTCCCTTGCCGCCCGACTGCAGGGTGTTGGCCATCTGCTTGCCGCCCGACTGCAGGTCGCGCAACGCTTCGCGCTGGGCATCGGCGGCACCCTGGTCGTCGCCCTTGGCGAGCGCCTGCCCGGCCTTGTCCATGGCGGCACCCGCGCGGGCGAGCGCCTCCGGCTTCTTGCCGGTCAGCGCGCCGAACTGGTCCGACAGGGCGTCGGCGGCGCGTGACAGGGCGCGCTGGATTTTCCGGTCCGCGTCGCGCGCCGATTGCTGTGCGGGGGCGCTGGCGGTCCCGTTGAAGGATTCCTGGAGCTGGTTCGCGTTCGACCGCTTCTCGGCGTTGTTGAGCAGCGCGGCCTGGCGATGGACCATGTCCTGCACGGCGCCCATCTGGCTTGCCGCCTGCTGCTCGCCCTGCATCTGCTGCAGGGCGCGCTTGACGTCGCCGGCGGTCGCGGGGCGCATCCGGTCGAGCATGTCCTCCATCTGCGACAATTGGCGCGTGGCGTCGTCCATCCGGCCGGTCTTGGCGGCATCGTCGAGCTTCTGGAGCATGCGCTGGAGCATGTCGCCGCCCATCGCCTGCCGGGCGGCATCGGGCGGCAGCATGGTGCCGTTCTTGAGAGCCTCCCTGGTGAGCTCACGCATCCGCTGGGCGAGCGCCTGGCGGAGCGCCTGGATGCGCCGCTGCAGCTCCGCCTGCTCGGCCGGGTTCTTGCCCTTCGAGCCCAGAGCGCGCATCCGCTCGAGCTGCTGGTCGACCCGCTCGCGCGCCGAGCGCAGCGCGAGCGCGGATCGCGCGTCCGCCGATCCATGGCGCGCGCCATCCTCCAGCACCAGGGCGAGCTGCCACAGCCGAGCCTCGGCCTCGTCGACCGCGCCGGCGCCGCCGCGCACACGCAGCAGGGACGCGGCACTTTCTAGATTGAGGTAGGCCCCCGGCAGGTGATCGAACGCGCGCGGCACCTCGCCGAGGGCGGCGATGTCGTCCGCCGCCCGGGCGTGGTCAGCGGGTGCCAGCGCCAGCCGGCGGCGGGCGTCCAGAACGGCGCGGGCGAGCGGGTTGTGGAACGGCCGGGCCGGCAGCGTGAAGCGGACCGTGGCACTCCGCCCGGCATGGCCGATCGCGTCGCGGCCGATCAGCGTCGCCGCGACCTCGGTGCCCGCGAACGGCGAGGCGCTCAGGTCGGGCAGCTCGACGCCATGCGCCTCGCGCGGCGTGCCCTCGAGCGGCATCCGCACGACGATCGCCGGCGCGCCGGCCGGACGCAGCGGCAGGAGTTCGGCGCGCAACGAGGCGAGGCCGTAGGCGTTCGCGGCGCGCCAAGGCAGCCGCGTCCGCCAGCCGCCGTTCCAGGCGCCGGGCGATCCGTCCCAGGCGACGCGCGGTGCCACGACCGGATCGACCGTCACCGTCCAATCGGCGATTGCATGGCCGCCCTGGCGGACCCGGACCGAGCCGGACGCGGTCAGCGTCAGATCGTCCTGCCAGCTCGCGGGCGCGATCAGCCGGAACGCCGGCGCCTTGCCCGCCCGGCGCGGCTGGATCAGGCGCGGCACTGCGTCGCTCCCGGTCAGGCTGGCGGTCAGCACCGATCCGGACGGCACCGACACCGACTGGCCGTCGCCCTGATGGAGGAACACCGGGGCAAGGCCGGTGTAGCGCGGCGGCGTGATCCAGGCCTGCAGCGTGCCCGCCTGTCCGGGTGCCGCGACCAGGCCCGGCACGGCGGCCGCGAGCAGCAGGGCACCGGCATCGCCGCGGGCGACGACGAGGGCGCCCGCCACCAGGACCGGCAGCGCGAAGCGCAGCCCGTAACGATCGGTGCCGCCGAGGGCCGGCCGCGGCAGGCCCGCGCGCAGCTTGCCGAGAGAGGCCGCCGCCCGCGCCTGGTGGGTCACCCAGAACGCGTAGGTGTCCGGATCGAGCGTGGCGGTCCCGCCGGGCAGCGCGGGCCGGTCGGCGAGCGTTGCGAGCGGCCGGTGCGCGAGGCGTGACGCAAGCTCGATCCGGCGGTCGATCTGCGGCCGGGTCGCTGGGGGCACCCGTCCGGCCCGGACGATGCCGAGTGCCGAGGCCGACGCGAAGGCGGTTGCCGTCAGCAGCGCCGTCAGCGGCCAGGGCAGCAGGATCGCGAGCCCCAGCAAGGCGGCCGACATCCATCCGACCAGGATCGCGACCGAGGGGGCGAGGGCGGGCCAGAGCCGCTCGACCAGGATCGCCCGGGCCGCGCGCGCCCGCGCCCGCTCCAGCCGGTCGGGCTGCCTCACGCGGGGCCGAACCAATCGGGCATCCGGTCGTCGCGCCACAGCGCGGCGGCCGGCGGCCGTGCCCGGATCACGCTCCAGCGTCCGTCATCCACCATCGTCTGCGCGGCCAGCGGCCGCGCGTTGTAGGTCGAGCTCATCACCGCACCATAGGCGCCCGTATCGAGGATCGCCACGCATTCGCCGGGCTTGCAGATGGGCAGACGCCGCCCGCGCGCCAGCACGTCGCTGCTCTCGCAGACCGGCCCCACGATGTCGTAGACGGCCGTCTCGTCCGATGACGGCCTGATCGGAACGACACCGTGCCAGGACCCGTAGAGGGACGGCCGCGCGAGGTCGTTCATCGCCGCGTCCAGGATCAGGAAGGTCGGTTGGCCCTGCTTGACGCGCACCACGCGCGCGAGAAGAAGTCCCGCCGGTCCGACCAGCCAGCGGCCCGGCTCGACCGTCACCCGCACAGCAAGGCCGCCCAGGGTTGCGGCAAGGGCGCCGGCGAAGGCGGCCGGATCACCGTCCGCCTCGTCGGCGTAGGAGATGCCGAGGCCGCCGCCGGCATCCACGGCCGCCACCTGGTGGCCGGCCGCGCGCAGGTCGCCGACGAGCGAGGCGATCCGGGCGCCCGCTTGCGCGAACGGGGCCGCGATCATGATCTGGCTGCCGATATGGACGGCGAGCCCGACCGGTCTGACGCCCTCCAGCCCAGCGGCCTCCGCGTAGGCACCGGTCGCGTCGGCGGCCGGGATGCCGAACTTGTCGCCCGCGCGGCCGGTGCTGATCTTGTCGTGGGTGCCCCCGTCCACGTCGGGATTGATACGCAGCGCCACGTCCTGGACCCGTCCCGCCGCGCGTGCGGCGGATGCCAGTTCGCGCAGCTCCTCGCGGCTCTCGACGTTGACCTGGCCCACGCCGAGGCGCACGGCGCGATCGAGCTCGTGCGCCGTCTTGCCGACGCCCGAGAACACGATCCTGGCGGCCGGGATGCCGGCCGCCAGGGCGCGCCCGATCTCGCCGCCGCTCACCGCGTCCGCGCCCGCGCCGAGACCGGCGAGCACCGCCAGGACGGCGAGATGGTCGTTGGCCTTGATCGCGTAGTGGATCCCGGCGTCGAGGCCGGTCGCCTCCAGGCACTCGCGCAGCCTCGCGTAGCGGCCGCGGATCGTGGCCGCTCCTGTCACCCAGGTGGGCGTGCCCGCCGCCTCGGCGATCGCGGCGAGGTCGACGCCCTCCATCGTCAGGCTGCCCGCGCGCATCGCCAGCATCGGCGCGCGGCGGGCGACCAGCCGTGCCGCCGCCGGTTCCCCGGCGTCCCGCATCAGCCCGGCCTCGTCGAACGGCCGGTCGCGCGGAACGTCAGGTTCAGCCGGCCGGCCGAACCGGCGGGGAGCCGGGCGACCCCGTGGAAGACCAGCCGGGACGGGCCGCCCCAGACCACGACGTCGCGCGGTGCGAGGCGCACGCGCCTGACCGGATCGGCGCGTCCGAGGCCGCCCCAGAGGAAGGTCGCGGGAGCGGCCAGCGAGACCGAGACGATCGGGCTGTCGAGATCGGCCTCGTCGTGATCCCGGTGCAGCGACAGGGCATCTCCCGCCTTGTAGCGATTGATCAGGCAGCAATCGGGAGCGAAGGCCGCGAACCCGGCTTGCGCCGCCGCCGCGCGCGCCAGCGCGCGGAACGCGGCCGGCATCGCAGGCCAGGGACGGCCGCTCAGGGGATCGAGCGCCTCGTAGCGGTAGCCGCGACGGTCGCTGACCCAGCCGAGTTCCCCGCAATTGGTCATCGCGACCGACATCGTCCGGCCGCCCGGTGTGGTCAGGTGGCGAAACGGCGACGACCCCGCGATCTCGCCGATCGCGCGCGCGAGCTTCGGCTCGCCGGTCGCGAACCCGCGCAACAGCGCGGCTCCGGCGCCGAGGCGTTCAGGCGCGGTGTCCGACAGCGGATCGAGCAGATCCGTCACGGCGAAACGACGCGGATCGACAACCGGCGGGTGATCGTCGCGCCGGGTGCCACGCGCAGCACCCCCGGCTTGTCCGCGAATTCCCCTTCGTAGCCGGCGGCATCGGAAAACCCCGACCAGGGCTCGATGCAGATGAAATCGGCCGGCCGCGACCAGATGCCGAGTGCGGTGAAGCCCTCCCACGCGACCTCGATCGAGGGGGCACCCGGCGCCTCGTAGCGCAGGCGGCGGCTGACCGGCCGGTCGAAGATGAGCGCGTCATGCGTGAAGACAGCGTCCGACAGGTCGAGGACGCGGCCACGCACGGGCGAGGGGACACGCCCGGCGTCGATGAGCCCGTCGCGCAGGCGCAGCAGGGGCTCGCTCTCGTCGGCCTCGAACACCAGACGGTGCGCGTCCTTGGCGATGCCGTTGGCGAGCGGCCAGCGGAATCCGGGATGCGTCCCGATGGAGGCCAGCAGATCCACCGCCGCAGGGTTCTCCAGCCGGTAGTCCGTCGTCAGCACGTCGTCCTCGATGCGAGCGGTCAGGCTGAGCCGGAACGCGAACGGATACAGCGCGCGCGTCGCCTCGTCGTCCGACAGCGCCAGCGTGCAGCCGCCCGCGTCGGCGGCGACGACGTCGAACAGCCGATCGCGCGCGAACCCGTGCTGCGTCAGGCGGGTGACGGCGCCCTGGTGGCGCAGCGTGTCACCGGCCAGACGCCCCACGATCGGGAACAGCACGGGCGCATGCCGCGTCCAGGCCGGTCCCGCCTGCCAGAGCATCTCCTGACCGTCGAACCGCAGCGACGACAGTTCCGCCCCGAACGGGTTGATCGCGGCCGACAGCCGGCCGCCGGCGAAGTGAAGCCTGTCCATGTGTCGCTCCTGTTTGCGCACAGGCTAGCATCGGGGCTCTGCCCCGCGCCCCGCCAGGGGCAGGGCCCCTGGACCGCCGATAATTTGATGTTCCGCGGGTCCGGGGGCGCCTGCCCCCGGCGGGTCCAGGGCAGAGCCCTGGCCTCTCAGGACGGCGGCGGCGGATAGAATTTCGGATAGTTGATCGCACTCGGCGGGCCCGGCGGCGAGGGGGCGCCGATCCGGCCGCAGCCGACGAGAGCCAGCGCAAGCGCGCAGGCGAGCAGGAGCCTCATGCCAGCCGCTCCATCCATGCACGCGCCTGGGCCGCGACATTGGCGGGCGCCGTCCCGCCATGGCTCGTGCGCGACGCGATCGACGCGTCGACCGACAGCACCCGCCGCGCGTCCTCGGTGATGCGGCCGTCCTCGGCCTGCATGTCGGCGAGCGTCAGGTCCGCGAGGCCCACGCCGGCCGCATCCGCGCGCGCGACGATCCGGGCGGTGACGTGATGGGCGTCGCGGAACGCGAGGCCGGCGCGGACCAGCCAGTCGGCGAGGTCGGTCGCGGTCGCGTGCCCGTGGCCGGCCATCGCGCGCATGCGTGCCAGATCCGGGGCGAGGTCGCGCACCATGCCCTCGATCGCCGCGAGTGCCAGCGACATCGCGTCCGCGGCCTCGAACACCGGCGGCTTGTCCTCCTGCATGTCCTTGGCATAGGCGAGCGGCAGGCCCTTCATCACTGTCAGCAGCGAGACCAGCGCGCCGTTGACGCGTCCGGTCTTGGCGCGAACCAGCTCGGCCGCGTCCGGGTTGCGCTTCTGCGGCATGATCGAGCTGCCGGTCGACCAGGCGTCCGACAGACGCACCAAGCCGAACGGGGAGGCGCACCACAGCACGATCTCCTCGGCCAGGCGCGACAGGTGGCTCGCCATGATCGCCAGCGCCGCGAGGAACTCGAGCGCGAAATCACGGTCCGATACCGCGTCGAGCGAGTTGGCCATCGGCCGGTCGAACCCGAGATCGGCCGCGGTCCGGGCGCGGTCGATCGGGAACGAGGTGCCCGCCAGCGCCGCCGCGCCGAGCGGGCATTCGTTCAGGCGGCCCCGGGCGTCGGCCAGGCGCGAGCGGTCGCGGCCCAGCATCTCGACATAGGCGAGCAGGTGATGGCCGAACGTGACCGGCTGCGCCGACTGCAGATGCGTCATGCCGGGCATCGGGTCGGCCGCGTGTTCGAGCGCGCGCGCGGCCAGGGCCGCCATGCAGCCGGCGAGCTGGCCGAGCAGTCCGTCGGTCGCGTCGCGCACGAAGAGCCTGAAATCGGTCGCCACCTGATCGTTCCGGCTGCGCGCGGTATGCAGCCGGCGACCCGCCTCGCCGATCATCTCGGCCAGACGCGCCTCGATGTTCATGTGGATGTCCTCGAGCCCGGCCGCGAAGACGAAGGTGCCGGCCTCGATCTCGGCCTCGATCGCCAGCAGGCCGTCCTCGATCCGCGCGGCGTCGGCCGGCGAGATGATCGCCTGGCGGCCGAGCATCCGCGCGTGTGCGAGCGAACCGCGCAGATCCTGCCGCCAGAGCCGGTGGTCGACATCGATGGACGTATTGATGCGCGCCATCGCCTCGTCCGGACCGGTGGTGAACCGTCCGCCCCACTGCGTATTCGCGTCCCCGCCACTCCCGCGGTTTCCGGTTCCCACCGAAGGCCCTACACTCATTGGATGCCTCCCTGGACACGTCGCGCGGCCGTCGGCGCTGGGCTCGCGGCCGGCGGGACCCTAGTGGGCGCCCTGGCCACGCGCAAATTCCTGTCCGCCCCGGCGCCGGATGCGGAGCCGGCCATGCCGCTGCGGTCGATGGCAGGGTTGCATCGGGTCTCGCCGCCGTCGGCGCTGCCCGCGTTCGACTGGCAGGCCGACGACGAGGCGGCGCGGCCGCGCTCGATCGCCGATCATGCCGGCCATGGCATCGTCCTGAACATCTGGGCGACCTGGTGCGACCCGTGCACGCGCGAGATGCCGTCGCTGGCCCGTCTCGCGGCCGCCGTCGGGCCACGGATCGCGGTGCTGCCGGTGTCGATCGATCGCGGCGGCGCCGGTCCGGTCCGCGCCTTCTACGGCGCGCACGCGATCGCGGGCCTGCCGGTGCTGACCGATCCGCGATCGTCGGCGATGTCCGCGCTGGGCCTCGCCGGCATCCCGACCACGTTCCTGATCGGCCGGGACGGATTGCTGCGCGCCCGCTTCGAGGGAGCGGCCGACTGGAGCACGCCGGCGGCGATCGAGGCGGTCGGCCGGATCACCTTGTCGTAAGGGCGGCGAGGCAGCACTCGTCGCCACGGCGAACCGAGAACGCCGACCAGGGGCTGGCGCTGTAATGACCGAGGGCGGCGCTGGCCGCGAAGACGCGCCACGCATAGGTGCCGCCCCAGGGAACCTCGACGAGGAGCGAGGAGGTCCGGGTCCCGCGATAGGCGACGGGGCGGTCGACGGTGCCGGTCGCCTTGACCTGCACCCAGTAGCGCATGTCCGGCAGGGCGGACGCCGGCTGCCAGACGAATTCGACATCCTCGCCGCGCAGCACGGCGCTCGCCATCGGTGCGAGCGGCGATGGGGCGGCGACCATCCCGCTGGCGGCGGGCGCGTGCAGCCGGCCCGCCCGTTCGGCGGCGGCGGGAATGCCCTCGGCGGCCGCCTGCGCGAACCATGCGGCGGCGAGCGGCCGGTTCTGCGGGACCCCGTCGCCGGCCTCGTAGAGCTGTGCCACATCGAACGCCGCGCGGCCGTTCCCGTGCGACGCGGCGCGCGCATACCAGAGCGCCGCCTGCGCGGCGTCCGCGAGCGTGCCGACGCCGCTGTCGTTCATCACGCCGAGATTGAGCTCGGCGTCGGCGTCGCCGGCGGCCGCCGAACGTAGGTAGTAGCCATAGGCGGCGACAGGATCGGGCCGGCCTCGCGATCCGAGATCAGCCGCGAGCCCACGTTCGAAGTCGGCGCGGCCGTCGAGCGATTGCGTTCCGGCCCGGGACGGCAGCGCGAGCAGCAGGACGGAGGCGGCCAGACAGACCGGCGCGGAAATGCCTACCGCCACGTGATGTCGACCCGCCTGTTCTGCTGCTCGGGTGTGTCGGGCGCGGTCTTGACCGCCGGCTGGGTGGTCCCCGCCGCCAGCAATTGCAGGCGCTGGACCGGGATGCCGCGTGAGACGAGGCCCTCGAGCACCGCGCGCGCGCGCCGTTCGGAAAGCGTCAGGTTGACAGCCGGGCTTCCGGTCGCGTCCGTCATGCCGCAGACGATCATCACGATCGGGTTGCCGGCGCGGTAGAGGCGCGAGGCCTTGTCGAGGGTGGCGTCACCCTCGGCGCCGACCGCGGCGCTCGATGGCGCGAACAGGATCGAGAGCTTGTCGGACCCCGCGGCGGGGGGTGCCGCATTGGTCGCCGCATCGGTCGTCCGGGCGAGCGCGGGTGACCCGCCGAGGAGCGCGGCGACGCCGAGGACGAGGCGGATCTTGTGCGAAACGATCATTCGGGACCTCTCATGTCGATCATCCAGGCAGGGAGACTTCGATCGCGCCCGGCGGGGGCGCCGGGTCGGTGGCCGGCGACAGCGTCATCGGGCTGTCGAGCCCGTAGGCCGCGCGCAGCGCGCGGTTGACCGTGGCGGCTGCGGCCCGATCCTCCTCGAAGGCGAACAGGATGCGCGCCCTGGCACTTCCCGGGCGGTCGGCTTCGCGTTCCTCGACCCGCAGGCCTTGCGCGCGCAGCAACGACGTCACCGCGTCGGCCTTGCTCCTGGCGATCAGCCGGTGGTTCGGAAACGTGACCAGGACGGACAGCGGCGCCTCGCTGGCAACGACCGTCATCGTGGCGTCGGGGACAGGACGCCGCGCCAGCACCGGCGGCAAGGGCGGCGGCGAGGCGGCCACCGGGACGCGGGGCGCCATCGACGGCGGCGTGAAGGGCAGGGGCGCCGGCCCATTCGGCTCGAACTCGATCGCCTGATCGTTTGGATCGGGCACGACCGCGAAGCCGGGCGGGGACGCCGGCCGCTTGGCCGGAAGACCCGCCATCGCCATCGGCGCGAGCGCCACCGACCAGCACGCGATGGACGCCAACCAGCCTGGCCGCCCGACGCGAGATGAAGGCATCGCCAAATCCCCCCGATTGCCCGCTTGTTATAATGTCAGAAGCACGGCGCGCTCGCCAGCACTCGTTACAACACCGGAGAGCTTGATCGTCTGGCTACGAAACGCGCCCTTCCCGCCGCCTGGATGCAGGGCGGCGGAACACGCTTTAGCGAGCGGGCACCGACCGGACGAAGCGGATCAGGGGTGCGGACAGCGCCTGGTCGTCGGTCCCGACATTGGCCATCTCCGACAGGTGGGTCTCGCCCGCCAGCCGTTCGAACATCTGGCAGGCGCCAAGCGCGCAGAGTGCGGCCACCAGCGACGACGCGCCGCGCGCGAGACCCGTGTTCTCGCGTCCGGCCACGACGACCAGGAGCGGCAGATGGTGCGCCGTCGCCAGGTGCGCGATCGGCGCGCGATCGCCCCGGACCGTGTCGCCGCCGAAATAGGCTCGGACCTCGGGCCCGTTCGGGTCGCCCGGGATGGGCCCGAGCGTGTAGCGTCCGCTGACCAGGACCGCACCCGCGACACCCGGATCGCCGTCCGGCTCGAGACGCGGGTCCAGCACGTAGCCCGCGACATGGGTTGCTCCCGCCGAGTGGCCGATCAGCACGATGCGTCGCGGATCGCCGCCGAAAGCGGCCGCGTGCGCCCGTGCCCACCGCACCAGCCGTCCGACGTCCTCGGCTCCCGCCGGCCAGGGCGAGCGCGGCGACAGCCGGTAGTCGGCGTTGAGCGCGAGACAGCCGGCGCGGGCCAGCGCGCGTGCGACATTGCCCCACACGCCGCCCACCTCGTTCTTGTCGCCGAACGCGTAGGCGCCGCCATGGAAGAAGATCGCGACCGGCGCGCGCGAGAGCCCGCGCGCGCCATAGATGTCGGCTCGCTCGAGGTGGTCCGGACCATAAGCCACGTCGGCCGCCAGCAGCAGGCCGGGACGCTGCGCTCGCATGGCCACCGACAGACCGATGCCGCCGGCGAGCAGCGAGATGGCAACCCACGCCGCCAGACGTTCGGCTGTCCTCATCCGGCGACGCGATCCACGATCCTGGCGCATAGCATCATCGTCGAACTGCTGGACAAATCGTGTCATGGAGCCTCTCCGGATCGAAGTCACGCGCGGCGCCCGGGTCGAGGCGGTCCATCATGTGGCGGCAGCGGTCGTCGACGCGACCGGCCGTGTCGTCTTCGCCGCCGGCGACGTCGATGCGGCGCACTACCCGCGCTCGGCGGTCAAAGCCATGCTCGCCCTCCCCCTGCTGGTGTCGGGCACCGCCGACCGCTTCGGCCTCGATGACCGCGCGCTGGCCCTCGTCTGCGCATCGCATGCGGGCGAGCCGTCCCATGTCGCGGTGGCGCGCGACATCCTCGCCGCAAGCGGCCGCGACGAGGCGGCACTCGCCTGCGGCGCGCACTGGCCGCTTTCGCGCGAGGCCGCGCACGCGCTCGCCCGCTGCGGATCGGTCCCCCGTTGCGTGCACAACAACTGCTCGGGCAAGCATGCGGGGCTGATCTGTGCCTCGGCGGGCCTTGGGGTGGCCCACGACGGCTACGAGCAACCGGAGCACCCGGCGATGCGGGCGGCGACGGATGCGCTGTCGTTGTTGACCGGCATCGCGTGCGACGATCGCAATCGCGCCATCGACGGCTGCTCGATCCCGACCCACGCGATCCCGATCGCCGCGACCGCGCGCGGCTTCGCCGTCCTGGCGACGGGGCGGGGCCTCGATGCCGATCACGCCGCCGCCTGCGTCCAGCTCCGACGCGCGGTCGGGCGTCATCCGGAGCTGCTGGCCGGACGCGGCCGGTTCGACACCACGATCGCGCTTGCGTTCGGCGAGGCGGTCTTCATCAAGGGCGGCGCGGAGGGCGTGTGGTGCGCCGGCCTGCCCTCGGTCGGGCTCGGGATCGCGGTCAAGGCGCTCGACGGCGCGGGACGCGCGGCCCAGGCCGCGATCGCGGTCCTGCTGTCGCGCCTGCTCGGGCCGCATCCGGTGCTCGACGAGGCATCCCACCCGCGTATCGCGAACTGGCGCGGCGTGCCGGTCGGCCACATCCGGCTCGGTGCCGCCTGACGGGCACCTGACTGGTCAGAACCGCGCCGTCCCTCTATGGCGTGTGATATTGAAGACGACTCTGATCACAGTGGATTTCATGCGCGCTCGATTCACACGCGTCCGATCGCCGGCAGGACCGACGTCGGCCGATGCCCTTCGATGAATGCGGGGGCGCCGCTCTCGACGCGCGGCTATCCTTTCCCCGAAACGCGCGTGCGAGTCCTGCGCTCGGTGCGCGGGCTCTTCACGGGCCGGGCGAAGAATGCCGATCGGGAGTCGGCACTCCGCGCCGCGCAGTCCGCGCTGCTGTCGCGATCGCGGTTCGCGATCAGCGCCTTCGCCCTGCTCGCGAGCCTGATGCTGGTGGGCGGCGGCTGGAACCGTCAGACCGGTACGCTCGCGGTCGCGGGCCTGGCGACGCTGACCGCGCTGCAAGTGCTGTTCTGCCGGCTGGCGGCCCATCCGCGGTCGCCGCGCGGCACCGCGCTCTCGGGTCTCGCGTTCGGTCTGGTCTGGTCCGGCCTGGTGCTGGCGCTGCTGCCAGGGCTCGGCTTCGAGGCACGCACGGCGATCATCGTCGCCTCGTCCGGCCTGCTGGGCTCCTTCGTTCTCGCGGCCTCCGTGCTCCCGGTCGCCATGGCGCTTGCCGTGCCGGTCGCGGCCACGACCGTCGCCGCCCTCGCATCGCTGCATCTGTCGCGTCCGCTCGCACCGATCCTGCTCACCTACCCGCCGAGCATGCTCGGCGTGATCCTGTGCGCGCACCGCGTCCTGGGCCAGCAACTGCGCGACGGCCTGCGCCAGCAGGATCGCCAGGACGTCGCGCAATCCCTGCTGCGCGACCTCCAGGACACGTCCGACAACTGGCTCTGGGCCTGCAACGAGGAGGGCAGGCTCACGATGCTCACCGAGGGCCTCGCCAAGCGGATCGGCCTCGGACGCGGCGACCCGCCGGACGTGCTGCTGTGCAATCTCGTCGATCGCCAGCGCGACACGGAAGGTGCCGCCCGGCCGCTCGAACTGGCTTTCGAGCGGCGCGAGCCGTTCCGCGACGTCGTCATCCCGGTCGATGTCGGCGGTCGGGCGCGGTGGATCTCGATCTCCGGCAAGCCCGTCATCGACCAGGGGAAGTTCGCAGGTTTCCAGGGTGCCGGAAGCGACGTGACCGAGGCGCGCGCGAACGAGGCCCGCATCGCCTACCTTGCGCTGAACGACAACCTCACCGGGCTGCCCAACCGCGCCGCCTTCGAACGACGGCTCGAGGCCGCCTGCAGGGCCGGCTGGAACGTGGCCCTGCTCTGCGTCAGCCTCAACGACTTCTCGGTGATCAACAACACGCTCGGCCAGGGCGCGGGCGACCAGCTCATGGTCGCCTTCGCGCAACGGCTGCGGGCCGCCGTGCGCGCGTCCGACATCGTGGCCCGGATCGGCGGCAACGAGTTCGGCGTGCTCGTCGAGGGTCTCGATCATGCGCGGGTCGCCGAGCTCGCGACCCGCATCGCGGCCGAGGCCGGCGCACCCTACCGGCTCGCCGATTTCGACGCCGAGATCGCCTCGGGCGCGGGTGTCGGCGTCAGCTTCGCGCCCGACGATGCGACCGATCCCTCGAGCCTGCAGCGCAACGCGAGCCTGGCACTGGCCGGCGCCCGACGCGAGGGCATCGAACGGCCGTGCTTCTTCGACCCGGCGATGCTGGTCGAGCTCAACGAGCATCGCGCCCTGCTGAGCGACCTCCGCCAAGCGCTCGCCCGCGGCGAGCTCACCGTCTGCTACCATCCGATCGTCGACCTGTTCACGGGCGCGGTGATCTCGGCCGAGGCCCTGTTGCGCTGGCATCATCCGACGCGCGGCTCCATCCCGCCGTCGATCTTCATCCCGATGGCGGAATCGTCCGGGCTGATCGTGCCGATCGGCCGCTTCGTCATGACGGAGGCGACCCGACAAGCGGCATCGTGGCGCCAGGACATGCGGGTCGCCGTCAACGTCTCGCCCGCGCAGTTCCGCGACGAGGCGCTGCTCCAATCGATCGACAGCGCGATCGCCGGATCCGGCCTGCCCGCGACGCGCCTCGAGCTCGAGATCACGGAATCGGTGCTGCTGGAAGCCACCCGTTCGACGCTCGGCGTGCTGCGCGGCATCCGCGAGCGCGGCATCCGGGTGGCGCTCGACGATTTCGGGACCGGCTATTCCTCGCTGCGCTATCTGCGGAGTTTCCCGTTCGACAAGGTCAAGATCGACGCGTCCTTCGTCCGCGACATGGCGACCGACCAGGAGGCGTCGGCGATCGTGCGCGCCGTGATCGGCCTGGCCAGCAGCTTCGGCATGAAGACCACCGCCGAGGGCGTCGAGACCGAGGCCCAGAACGAGGGCCTGCGCGCGTTCGGCTGCACCGAGGGGCAGGGCTACCTGTTCAGCCGCGTGCGCGATGCCCCGTCCATGCTCGAATTCGTGGGCGCCCGGGGCCCGTGAGTTCGACAGGGCGGGGCTTTGCCCCGCGCCCCACCAAAGGCCGGGCCTTTGGAAACCCCCCACGCCTCTCCCTTATGGAAAACCGATGAAACAACTGGCCGTCCTGATCGTCACCGTGTGCGCCGCGCTTGTCCTGCCGGCGACGCACGCCGCCGCGGTCGCCAGCCGGCCGCCGGCGGCGCGCGTCCAGCCGGTCGTCGACGAGGATTTCGGCACCCGGATCGTCGATCCCTACCGCTGGATGGAGAGCGAACCGCAGCCCGCCTTCTCCGACTACCTGCATGGCCAGAACGACTACGCGCGCGCGGTGCTCGCGCGCATTCCCGGTCGCGACGGGCTCGCGCGCGACATCGAGGCCATCAGCGGCCTGGCGGGAAGTGCCAGGAACGTGGTGCTCGCCGGCGGCAGCGCGTTCTATCTCAAGCGCGCGCCGGGCGGGCAGATCGCCAGGCTCTATGTCCGCGGCGCGGACGGGCATGAGACGCTGCTGATCGACCCCTCGACCCTCGATGCCGGCGGCAAGCACGCCGAGATCGACCAGTTCGCGCCCTCGTTCGACGGCAGCGCCGTGGTCTATGGCGTGTCGGTGGGCGGCTCCGAGAACAGCACGCTGCACATCATCGAGACCGCGACGCGCAGGATCCTGCCCGACAGCATCGACCGCGCCCAGTTCGCCGGCGTGTCGTGGGCCCCCGACGGCAAGAGCTTCTTCTTCGCGCGGCTGCCGGCCTCGTCGCTGACCGCCAAGGCGGTCGAGCAGTACCAGCACCTCAGGGTGATGCGCCACGTGCTCGGCACCGACCCGAACGACGACGCGGTCGTTCTCGACTCGGATCATCTGCCGTTCCCGTTCAAGGCACCGGAGATCTTCCCCTCGATCGCCACCACGCCGGGGTCGAACTACGCGATCGCGGTGATCTCCGACGGCGTGTCACCGGAAACGGCGTCGTACAGCGCCACGGTCGCGAGCCTGCTCGCGGGCCATCCGGCGTGGCATCGATTGGCGGACACGTCGGACGGCGTCGTCAACATCACCGTCCGCGGCGACGTGGCCGACCTGATGACGCACAAGGATGCGCCACGGCTCAGGATCATCGAGACCGGCCTCGCCGCGCCCGACATCGCCCACGCGCGGACGGTCGTGCCGCAGAGCGCGAGCGTGCTGACCTCGCTCGCCGCCGCCGCCGACGGTCTCTATTACGCGCAACGCGACGGCGCGATCTTCTCGCTCCACCGCATCGCGAACGGCAGTGCCGCGACCGCGATCGCGTTGCCCTTCACGGGGACCATTTCGCCGCCCGACGAGGGCCCGGGCGGCCTGGTGACCGACCCGCAACGTCCGGGCGCGCTGGTCAGCCTCGAGTCCTGGGTCAGGCCCGATGTCTGGCTGCGCTACGATTCCGCGGCCAACGCGCTGACCGACACGCGCATCCTCCCCGCCTTCCCGCGCGACCTGTCGGGCTACGTCTCGACCGAGACGAGCGCGGTCGCTCGTGACGGGACCAGGATTCCGCTCTCGATCGTGCGCAGGCGCGGCACCCGGCTCGACGGCGCGCGTCCCACCTATCTCGTCGGCTACGGCGCCTACGGCATCTCGTACGACCCGTCCTTCTCGCCCGACTTCCTGCCCTGGCTCGATCGCGGCGGGGTGTATGCGATCGCGCATGTGCGCGGCGGCGGCGAACTGGGCCAGGCCTGGCACGACGCCGGCAAGATCGCGACCAAGCAGAACACGATCCACGACTTCATCGATTGCGCCCGGGCGCTGGTCGCGCGCGGCATCACCGATCGCGCCCATCTCGCCGGCGAGGGCACGAGCGCGGGCGGCATCATGATCGGGGGCGCCATCACCCAGCGGCCGGACCTGTTTCGCGCGGCGCTGATCCGGGTGGGTGCGACCAACACCACGCGCGAGGAGTTCACCGCGAACGGGCCGAGCAACATTCCCGAATTCGGGACCGTGACGGACAAGACGCAGTTCCCGTTCATGCTCAAGATGGACGCCAACGCCCAGGTCAGGAAAGGCGTCGCCTACCCGGCGGTGCTGCTGACGGGCGGAGCCAACGATCCGCGTGTGCCGGTCTGGATCTCGGCCAAGATGACCGCCAGGCTGCAGGCCGCGACCAGCAGCGCGCGGCCGGTCCTGTTCCGCGTGGAATTCGACGCCGGCCACGGCGTCGGCTCGACGCGCAAGCAGCGCGACGACGAGACCGCCGACGAGTTCGCCTTCCTGCTGTGGCAGTTCGGCGAGAAGGGGTTCGTTCCGGGACATTAGGGAGAGCGGGGCTCAGGGCGGAGCCAGGCCGGGAGGTCGGGCACCTGCTCGTTGCCGCTTTCGACGACCTTGTCGCGCCCTGAATGTTTCGCTTCGTAGAGCGCGGCGTCGGCGCGTCCGACCAGCGCTTCCCAGTCGTCGCCGGGGCCGACCCATGCGATGCCGATCGAGCACGTGACGGGGATGGACAGGCCACGGGCGTGGAACGACGCCTGGCGGATCAGTTGATGGAATGTCAGGACGCGTTCGGCGCCGCGGCCGTCGAGGTCGTCGAGGATGATCAGGATCTCCTCGCCGCCATAGCGCCCGGCGTATTCCTTGTCCCGCAGGAGGGCGGCGACGCGGACGCCGATCGCACGGATCACGTCGTCACCGACGAGGTGGCCGTGGCTGTCGTTGATCCGCTTGAAATGATCGATGTCCACCATCGCGACCAGCATCTCGCCCGCCGCCTGGGCCGCCGCGAGGCGTTCGGCGAGGCGCCGCTCGACCTCGGCGCGGTTGAGCAGGCCGGTCAGGCCATCCATCGTCGCCTGGCGCTGCAGCGCGGCTTGCGCGATCCGCATGTCGCGCGTGCGCTCCTCGACCAGGATCTCGAGCTCGCGCTGCTTGCGGATGGTCGCGCGCTCCCTGACGCGCAGGACGGCCCGCTCGCGGGTCTTGAGGATGGCTGCGAAGGCGCCCAGGCCGGCGACCACGTAGAGGAGGTCGGCCCACCAGCTCTCCCACCAAGGAAAGTCCATCTGGATCGTCAAGGTGACAGGTTGCGACGCCGTATCGCTCAGGACGTCGTAGCCCACGACGGTGAGCACGTGGCGGCCAGGCGGGACCGACGGGTAGCGGACGGCGCCGGTCGTCGATTCCGCCCACCCGGCGTCGACGCCCGACATCCTGTAGCGGAACACGACAGAGCGCTCGGAGGCGAAGCTGAAGGCGCCGAACTGCAGCGACAGCGGCTCGGTGGAGTAGGGCAGCCTCTCGGCCTTGAGCGCCGTTCCCCCGAGCATGGCCTGCGAGACCGCGACCCGCACCGGGTGATCCGAGAAGAGCCAGGCCGGATCGAGCAGGTGCGACAGGCCCTGGCTCGTCGTCACCCAGATCGAGCCGTCGGGGTCGTCGTAGATGCCGCTCTGGCTGACGTCGTCCCACACCAGGCCCGACGTGGCATCGGCCGAGACCCAGCGATGGCCGTCGAACGCCGAGATGCCACGAGCCGTTCCTGCCCAGACCCAGCCGCGCCGGTCGACCGTGACGGCGACCACCGTGTTCGTGCGCAGGGCGGATTGCCGGACAGCCACCATCGCGACGGCGTGATCACGCAGGATCGTCAGGTCGTAGAGGCCGCCGGCGCCGCCGATCCAGACATGACCCGAGCGCGACGTCGCGATCGCGAACGGCTCGAACTCGCCCGCGGGCCAGGCGCCGGAGACGGCGACGCAATTTCCGTCCGCTCGGCGGTGCCACAGATGTCCGCCGGACAGGAACCAGACGCCGCCCGATCCATCGGACGAGACAGCGACGACCCGATCGGACGTGACGTCGCGGACCGGGACGAGCGGCGTGCGATCGTCGATGCGGAACAGGCCATGCTCGGTGCCAAGCCAGGCCCGCCGGTCAGGACCGAAGGCGATGCCGCCGAGCGCGGGGAGCTTCACGCGCGTGACGGCTTTCGTCGACGGGTCGATGACCTGCAGGCCCGCATTGGCGTCCGTGGCCCACAATCTTCCGTCGGGGGCGACCGCGAGCGCATACGAGGGTCCGGGCACGCCGCCCACGACGCGAAGCGCGCCACCGGCCGCCGAGACCTCATCGACGCCGGTGTCGGTCGCGACCCACAGCGAGCCGCCCTCGGTGCGGACGGCCTGCCAGGCGGCACCCTCGGACAGGCCGTCATCCTGCTGCAGGCTCTCCCAGTGACCGTAGCCCAAGCCACGGAACAGGCCGCGGCCGAAGACCTGGATCCAGAGCTGACCGCCGTGATCATCGAGGACCGCGCAGATCATTCCGGCGGGCGTGCCGTCGCGTCGGTCCAGCCGGACCCATCCCGATGGCTGCCGGACGATGAGCCCGTGCGCCGATTGCGTGATCAGCGCGCCGGCGGGCGTGCGGAACAAGCCGAGCAGGAAGGGATAGCTGCCATATTGGCCGCCCTGATCGGGTAGGGTCTCATCGCTGATGGCGCCGGAATGCGGATCGATGGTCGCGACGAGTTTGCTGGACCGGGCGAGGACGGCGCCCTTGCCTCCCTCCACGAGGTCGTCCCATGGGCCGCCGCTCAGGCCCTGCGACGGACCGAAGCAGCGGACGGCACCGGGGTCGGCTTGGCAGGCCCGGCCGTCATCGAAGGTCTCCCACAGCTTCCCGTCGACCGAGAACACCGCGGCCGGGCCGGCCAGGGTGGACCGTTCGGCCGCGCTGTAGTTCATCGGCGCGAGCACCGGTTGTTGGCCGGGCGCGGCCAGATCGACCCGCATGAGCTGCCGGCCGACGATCAGCGCGAAGCCGCCCTCGATCGGCGCGAGCTGCTTGGGATGTTCGTTGAACAGGGGGGCATCGCGAAGATCGACCACCCGGAACGTAAGTGCTGCGGGCGGACGGGCGAGCGTGAGCGGGGTGTCGGAGACGAACAGCCGGTCCGGAAAGCGTACCGCGATCATGCCGCCAGTGGTCACCCGGATGTCGTAGACGACGCCGCCGTCGACCAGCCCCTGCCGGGCCCCCAGGTTCTGGAAGGTCCGCCCGTCATACGAGTAGACGCCGTGCTCGGAGCAGACGAGGAGGTAGCCCGGACCCGCTTGCGACAGACACGTTCCGCCCAGACTTTCCAGCCCTTCGGTGGCACCATAGGCGCGAAACGACAGGCGTTCGGCGAGCGACCGGCCGGGAAGGAGGATCAGGAAGAGAGCGAGAACGATCGGCGAGAGGAGCGGAGATGAGGATCCGACCAACATCCGCAACTTGGTCTCGATGCGCGCCATGACGCGTCCAGGAGGTCAGGAACGCACGAACTGGATCTCATTGCCGCGGCATCCAACGGTCCGCGGAACGGACGGTCTCATCCTTGCGAGTGGGGAGACGGCATGGGGCGAAGGAACCGGGCGATCAATGTCAGCCACCGTCGGGAGGACATGCTTCGTTCCTGGCGAACGATCAGGAAAGAAACATGTCTCCAGACCGAATTGTTGTAAAGCGGTATCGGTCCTAACAAGGGAAGTGGTGGAGCGTGTCGCGACCGATGTCGCTCGTGCTGGCGCTGGCGACGAGCGTGAAGTGATGCAGCGTCTCGTGCGCACGCACATTGTCGGCGACGACCGGGAAGTGGTGGAGCGTGTCGCGCGTGCGATCGCCGGTGCTGGCCAAGCGCGAGAAGTGATGCAGGGTGTCGTGCGTGCGAACATTGTTTGCGACGACCGGGAAGTGATGCAGCACGTCTTGGCTCGCGCCGCCGGCGCTGGCCAAGCGCGAGAAGTGATGCAGGGTGTCGTGCGTGCGAACGTTGGCGGCGACGGCCGACAAAGCGGGCACGGCCGCGAACACCGCCAGCAGGGAAGCAGCGCTCAGGCAGCGTGCAACACGCGACGTCGAGCGGAAATGGTTTGTCAGCATATCTCGTCCTTCAAGGCTGCGTCGGACCAAATGTCCGACGGATTGCCCAATATAGTTGAAGGCAGGACGAGTATTCAATCCCTCCTAGGATCGGATCACGGTTATGACATAATAATGTCTTGAAAAACTGACCCTCCGTCGACCGTTTTTATTTGAAATGTCGCCAGTTCCGGCATCGATAACTTGCGTCTATCGTCTGACCGTCCCGTCGTGTCTGGTCCGATGGCGTCAGCCGGCGGCCGCGTGCTCCAACGCGGCAATGTCCAGCTTGACCATGGTCCGCATCGCGGCGAAGGCCCGAGCAGCGACGGCCGGATCCGGGTGGGCGAGAAGACGCGGCATGATGTCGGGCACGATCTGCCAGGGCACGCCCCATCTGTCGCGCAGCCAGCCGCACATGAGTTCCGACCCGCCATCCGCGGTGAGCGCCGTCCACAGCCGATCGACCTCCGCCTGGTCGGGACACTCGATCGAGATCGAGGCAACCGTCCCGTAATCGGCTGGCGTGCCGCCGTTCAACGCCTGGAACCTCTGGCCGCCGAGCGTGAAGGTCACCAGGATCACGTCGCCCGCGTCCCCGCCGGGCCAGGCGGCCGGCGACCGCTGGATGTGGTCGAGGCTGGAGGCGGGCACGAGAGACACGTAGAAGCGGACGGCCGCCTCGACATCTCTTCCGAACCAGAGGCAGGTGCTGACCTTCATCGCGACATCTCCTTCCCGCCCGGGGCTAGCCTTCGGTCGGGTTCGGGGCGAAGCCTCGATGACCTTTCGCGCGCGTCGCCAGCATCTGCGCCTGGCGGGCCGCCACGTGCGCGAGGTATCCTTCGTCGATTCCGGGAAGATCGCGCAGGCATTCCAGCACCGAGGCGGCACCCGGATCGATGGCGAGCGCGCGTGCGTAGAGTTCGAGCGCCGCCGCGTGATCGCCGTCCTCGGCCGCGAACTGTCCGAGATAGGAGAGCGCGATCTCGGTACCGCCCGGTCCCAGGCGCACGACATCGCCGAATGCGGCGCGCGCTCCGTCGAGATCGTCCCGCTCGAGCAGGACGGTGGCGAGATGCAGATGCGCGCGCGCCTGCAGCGGCGTGTCCTCGACCAGGAGGCGCGCGCGGCGTTCGGCGGCCGCGAGATCGGAGACGGCGAGATGCGCCTTGATCCAGCTCTCGTGGACCGGCCACATCAATTCGCGCCGGCAGAGCGCCTGCTCCTCGCCCGACGCCGGCACGAGGCCGGTCAGGGTCTCGGCCCGCTCCATCGCGTCCATCATCGCGAGCGGCCGGTCCTGGAGCTGCGGCAGGAAGGCGAACAGGCGCCAGCGGCGCGCCTGGTGACGCGCCGCCTCGAAGGGCGTGAGGTCCGGGAATGCCGCGATCTCGCGGTCATGGTCGTCGAGCAGTCTCGACAGGATTTCGGGACGGCCGCTCGTCTTGGCCTCGATCTGCGCGCGGTGGTAGGTCGCCTGGATGCGGGCGTTGGATGCGAACGGCACCGCGTCCAGCAGCCGGTCGAACGGGTCGGCCGACAGGACGCCACCCTCCTCGAACGCGACGATGTGCTCGGCGAGTGCGGCGGTGTAGGCGATGTCGGCACCGATCGGGTCGCGTGCCCGCTCGGCGCGCGCGCCGCAGAGCGTCGCCGCCAGCCGGTTGAAGCACAAACGATGCAGCAGCCAGCAGAGGCGATCGAAATCGGCAAGGTCGAGATCGCCCGCGTCTGCCAACGCATCGCACAGGCGCTGCCAGCGTGCCGTCCGGTGCTCGACATGGCCGGCATGCAGCGCGCGCGGATCGTCGGTCGCGAATGCGACCGCGCCCAGCTCGGCGGCCAGGGCCGGCCGGAAGCCGATCGGATAGCTGCGGAAGCGTGGCGCATCGCGGCGCTCGAGGAACGATCGCGCGGCGAGCTCGATCCCGTATGGCAGCAGATAGCCGGCCGAGACCGGAACCGACAGGTCGATGAAGGGGCTGTGGAGCCAAGCCTTCATGGCGGCCGGGCGAACGGCCCCGCCGGACCCACCGGCGGTGCCTCGCCTCGCCTAGTACATGATCCCGGCGGGGGTCGTGCTCGAGAAGCGGCGCAAGCTTTTTCTCTTCATGATCGATTTCCTTCTTTTTGGCTCCGATATTGGAACCTCAGCGAGCCTAGGTCGGAACGCGCCGCCCGGACAACCCGGGCGTCAGGCGTTCGTGGCGGAACTCATCGTATCCAGCAGCATCATTGCGTGATCGCGGAGGCGAAGCGCATCCGCGTGCGCCAACACGCTCTCGCGCGAGACGAGGCAGAAGCTCAGGAGATCGCCGGCGGCCAGCGACATCACCGCGGTGGCATCGCTCCAGGGCGAGGATCCGAGCGTGGCCAGCGCCTCGGCCGGACGCGCCGGTTCGGAGGGCAGCGCCGCGTTTCCGAGATGCGACAGCGTCAGGTCGTTCGTGCGCGGACCGTGCAATGCGGCGTTGACGGCACCATCGATGAGCGCGTGCAGCAACTCGCCGATCCGCGCCATGCGGTCCGGCCGCAGCCGGACGTAGCCTGCGAGCAGATCCGCGCCCAGGCGGCGCGCCTGGCTCCAGAACTGGCCGTCGAGCGTGCGGTCGAGCGACAGCTTCACGTGCGAGGGTGTCGAGAACAGGCTGTCGGCGCCCCTGAAGGAGAAGAAGGGCCGTGGATCGACCGGACAGATCAGCTTGTTGAAGGCGGCGGGACGGACCGCGAGGACGGCGCGCAGGAAGGCCGTGGCGAGTGCCGCATAGATCGAGACCTTCTCGGCGCGCGTGCGCTCGTCGAGCGCACGCGCGACCGTGCGATCCAGCTCCCACTGGACGACATAGCTCGGGGCCGGCGGCGTGCGCCGGCGCCTCGTCAACGCCGATCGCGACCACAGGAACGGGCTCCCGGCGGCGGCCGCCGCGCGCTCGGCGAGGGACACGCGCAGCGGAACGCGTCCGAACAGATCGTCGATGCTGCCGAATCGCGGCGGTTCGGGTCGCGCGGCGTCGGGCCTGAGCAGGCGGCCCATGAGTTCGCGCATCAGGATCAGGACCGATTGCCCGTCGCAGACGACGTGGTCGGCGACCAGGATCAGCTCGCTCGCCTCCTCGCCGCGCACCCAGACCAGCCGGGCGAGCGGTCCGGTGTCGCGCGGGAGGGCCTGGTCGAACTCCTCGATCAAGGCGTGCCGCCAATCGTCGGCGCCGGTGCGGACGACGACGCGCATCCCGATCGGGCGTGCCGGCATGACGAAACGCGGACGCAAGCGCGGCCCGGCCACCGCCGCGCGCAGCGCCGGATGGCGTCGTTGCAGCCAGTCGAGCGCATCGCCCAGCGCGTGAGCCTCGATCGGCCCCCCGATGCGGGCCGCGAACAGGACGGTGTAGGGCAGGCCGCCGGCCAGCATCAGCCGCTCATAGGCGAAGAGGTTTCGTTCCATGCCGCGTCAGGACACCGGCGGTCGGAACCAGGCCTCGATCACGTCGCCGAGTGCCCGTGCCGAACTGGTCCCGCAGGCCCTGGTCCAGCGACCGGCGAGCCGTGCGCGCATCGCCGCCCGGCGCTCCGCGTCGGTGGCCAGATCCGCCGCGAGCCGGACAAAGTCGTCCTCGTCGCGCGCGATGCCGTCGGTCACGCCGATCTCGGTCAGGATCGCCGCGGTATGGCGCCCGCGCATCGTCCGCCCCGGCAGCGTGACGATCGGCGTCGCGTGCGGCAGGCCTTCGAGCGTCGAGTTGCAGCCCGACCAGTCGAGGCTGTCGAGCACGACGTCGCACGCGCCCGAAACGCCGACGTAGGCGTCCCTGTCGAGCCGGTCGAGAAAGATGCACCGCCGATCGACATCGAGGCTGGCCGCCATCCTGGTCCGCAGCAGGTCACGCACGCGCCTTCCCTGCGGGGCATCGATGAGCACGAAGCGTGCCTCGGGCACAAGGGATGCGATACGCGCGAGAATGGTGTCGTGGCGAGGCAGGTACTTGAACAGGGCCTGGCCGCAGAAGAACAGCATGCCGTCCGGCAGGCCGAGGGCGGCGCGGGTCATCGCCTCCGGGGCCGCGGCTTGGTAGTCGAATCCCAGACCGGGGAGCCGGACGAGGCGCTCGGTGTAATGCGTGTCCGCGTCGTCCGGCTCCATCGAGGCGCTGGAGAGGAACAGATCCATCGTCGGCAGTCCGCTCGTCACCGGGTGTCCCCAGGAGACGCATTGCAGGGGTGCGAGGCGCATCGCGGCCAGGCGGAACGACGCCCCGTCCATGCCGGTCTCGGGATGGATCAGCACGTGCGGCCGGTCGGCCAGGATCCCGGAGCGCCATTCGGCCGTCGTGCGCGGTCCTTGCAGGAAGCGCGCGCACAGCGAGGTCGCGTGGCGGGTCTGCGCGTGGGTGATCTCGCCGGTGTAGTAGCCGAAGACCTCGAACCGGGTCCGGTCGAGCCCCTCCATCCAGCCCCGCAACGGGATCTTCCAGTTCGAATGGTCGCGCATGTAGCCCGACACGAACCCCACCCTGATCCGCTCGCCCGGCGCGGGGGGTGCTGCGAGCGTCGCTTCGCCGTAGCGCGCGCGCGCGGCGTCCGCCATCAGGGTGCCGTGGATGGCCTGCAGGTCGCGATCGATGCCGCCGGCGTAGGGGAGGTAGAAGGGCTGCACCATGCCGGCGGCATCGGCGAGTGCCGCGAGCCGTCCGCCGCGTGCCCAGGAATCGAGCCCGCGCAGACGCGCCGCGTAGGCGGTGCGCGCGCCGGCGCGTTCCGCCTCGGTGCGATAGAGCGCCTGCAGCGGCGACATCGCCAGCGCCAGGCGAACCAGCGGATCATCCGGGCTGATCGCTGCCGCCGTCTCGAGCATCGAGGCTGCGTCCGCGCCCTCGCACGCGTCGCGCAGCGATTGCGCCAGCGCGATGCGGGGCTCGATCATGCGCGGCCGCGCCCGGATCAGGCTCGCGAGCAACGCGCGCGCTTCCGCCTCGCGTCCGGGGATCTGCCGGACGAGATTGCCCAGATTGTGCAGGCTTTCGGCGTGCGCCGGGTCGCAGGCCAGCGCCGCGCGGAACATCGCCTCCGCCCGCTCGGCCTGGCCCGAGGCCTTCAGCGCCAGGCCCGCGTTGCAGTGCGCCGCCGCCATCGCCGGTTGCAGTTCGGCCGCCCGCCTCGCCGCCTCGAATGCCTCGCTGGGCCGCCGCAGCAGCAGCAGCACGCCCGACCGGTTCAGATGCGCCCCGGCATGGCACGGATCGAGCGCGATCGCCCGCCCGTAGGCGGCGTCCGCCTCCGCGGCGCGTCCGAGCGACTGCAGGGCGCAGCCGTGGTTGTACTGGCCGGCCGCGAAGCCGGGCTCGATGGCGAGCGACCGCGCCAGCAGCGTCTCCGCGTCCCCGTGACGCTCTTGCGCGAGGCGGACCACGCCCAGCATGTGCAGGGCGCCGGCATGGCGCGGTTCGGAGTCGATCACGCGCCGGTAGAGCCGCGCCGCATCCTGGAGCCTGCCCGACCGATGCAGCGCCAACCCCTCGCGGAACCTGTCCTTCATTCTCGCGGTCCCATGCTCGATCTCCCGTCATAGCCGGTCGATGCCGCACGCCAAACGACGCTTGATTCTCGGCCTGATCGCGGGCGCGCTGTGCCTCGCCTATGCCGACCGCGTCGCGTTCTCGCTCGCACTCGATCCGATCGGCCGCGAGATGCACCTCAGCGACGCGCGACTGGGCGCACTCGGCGGCCTCGCCTTCGCCGTGCTCTACGCGCTGGCCGCCGTGCCGCTCGCGCGGGCCGCCGATGCCGGCCACCGGCGGACGGTGATCGTGAGCGCGATCCTGTGCTGGAGCCTGTTCACCGCCTTGACCGGCAGGACCGCGAATTTCCTGCAGTTGCTCGGGGCTCGGATCGGGGTGGGCATCGGCGAGGCGGGTGCCACGCCCGCCGCCTTGTCGCTGGTGGCCAGCCTGTTTCCGCCCGCGTCGCGCGCCGGCGCGCTCGCGACGTGCTGGTTCGGCGCCTATCTCGGCCTCGTGCTCGGCCTGTGGGGCGGCGGCGCGCTGGTGCAGTCGTTCGGCTGGCGGGCGATGCTCGGGGCGGCCGCGATCCCGGGCCTGCCGCTGGCGGCGGCTCTCCTGCTGGTCCTGCCGCGGTCGGCGCCGGCACCGCGCGGGACGCGCGCCGAACTGCTCGCCCCTTGGCGCAGCCCGTTGTTCCGCCAGATTTTTCTCTTCTCGGCGACCGGCGGCTTCGTCTCATGGGGCGCGCTGCTGTGGGACGCGACGTTCTATGAGCGCAGCTTCGCCATGAGCCCGGCCCAGGCCGGGTTCTGGCTCGGGGGCGCCCTCGGCCTCGCCACGGCCGCGGGAACGCTGGCCAGCGGCCCCGTCGGCGATCGCCTCGCCCGATCGTCCGACCGGGCGACGCCGCTCCGGTTCGCCGGCTGGGCCTTGCTCGCGAGCCAACCTTTCGCGGTCGCCTGCTATGCGGTCCATGCGCAGGCGCTTTCGCTGGCTTGCATGGTCATCACGACCTCGGTCGGCGCGCTCACGGTCGGTCCGGTCCAGTCGGCGCTGCAGGGCTGCGTGGCGGAGCGGTCGCGCGCGACCGCGACCGCGTTCTACGGGATCGGCGGCGCGCTGCTCGGCGCGGGCTTCGGGCCGCCCGCCTTCGGCTTGCTGAGCGACCTGCTCGCGCCGCGTTTCGGCGCGCAATCGCTGCGCGTCTCGCTCATCCTGTCCGCGCTGCTGGGAGTATGGCCGGCGCTGCATCTGCTTGCAGCCGCGCGGCGGCAGCGAGCGACGCCAGCGTGATGCAGCCCATCGCGACGAGGAAGAAGGCGGGCGCGGCCGGATCGTGCGTCACCCCGACCAGCCACGCGTTCGCGACCGGCGCGAACGCGCCGAACAGCACCACGCCCATCGTGTAGCCGATCGAGATGCCGGTGACGCGCGACGCGACCGGGAACAGGGACGCGAGCATGGACGGCTGCAGGACGAAATAGGCCGATCCGAGGGCCGTGAGCGCGATGCGCATCGACATCAGCGTGAGCGCGTTCGGATACAGCCGGAGCAGCGCGAACAGCGGCCACGCCGCCGCCATCATCAGGAGTGCCGAGATCGTCATCGTGCGCAGCCGCCTGACATGCTCGGTCAGCCGTGCCGCAATCAGCGCCAGCACGATCGCGGCCAGATACGAGATCATGGTCGCGAGCAGTCCCGCGTGCAGGCGCATGTGCAGCACGGTCACGGCATAGGTCGGCAGGTAGATCAGCACATAGGTCACGCCGGTGCCGATGGCGATCGAGCCGGCGCCGATCAGGACGCGGCCCGGCATGTCGCGGAGCACGCGCCGCACCGGTGCGGCGGTCGGGCCAGCCGAGAGGAAGGCCTGCGTCTCGTCGAGCTGGCGGCGCAGCAGCAGCCCGATCGGCCCGATCAGCGCGCCGAGCGCGAAGGCGATCCTGAAGCCCCAATGGTCGTAGGCCGCGCCGGACAGCACCAGTCCGAGCACCCAGCCGACGCCCGACGCCAGCGCCGCCGCCAGCGATTGGCTCGTGGTCTGGAAGCTCGCGAAGAACCGCGCGCGCGCCGGCTCGTGCTCGAGCAGGAACGCGGTCGCCGCACCATACTCGCCGCCGAGGGAGAAGCCCTGCACCACCCGACCGGCGAGCACCAGCAGCGGTGCCGCGATCCCGATGGCGGAAGCCGGGGGCACCAGCGCCAGCATGACCGTGCCCGCGGTCATCAGCACGATCGCGATCGTCATCGTCGTCCGGCGTCCGTGCCGGTCGGCGATGCCGCCCAGCACCGCGGCCCCGATCGGCCGCGCCAGAAACGAGACGCCGAAGGTCGCGAACGTCAGCAGCAGGCCCGAGGCCGGGTCATGCGACGGAAAGAACGCGCGCGCGATCGAGGGCGCGAAGAACCCGTAGACGATGAAGTCGTAGAACTCGAGCGCGTTGCCGATCGAGGCGGCCGCGATGACCCTCAATAATCGACCTCGTCGGTGAAGACCTCGAAACCGGCGAGGAACGTGGGCCCGAAACTGGTGGTGAGCGCCACGTCGGTCGCGTCCCGGCCGCGCGCCATCAGGATCCGGCCGATCCTGGGCGCGTTGTGGCGTGCGTCGAACGTGTACCATTCGCCGCCGAGATAGACGTCGAACCAGGCCGAGAAATCCATCGGCGCGTCCGACAGCGGCACGCCGATGTCGCCGAGATAGCCGGTGCAGTAGCGCGCCGGGATGTTCATGCAGCGGCACAGCGTGACCGCGAGATGGGCGAAGTCGCGGCAGACGCCGACCTGGTCCTGGTTGCCCTCGAAGGCGCTGCGTGTCGGCCGCGCCTGCTGGTAGTCGAAACGGATGCGTCCGTGCACGTAGTCGCAGATCGCCTGGACGCGCTGCCATCCGGGCTTCGTGTGGCCGAACAGCGACCAGGCGAGGTCCGACAGCCGGTCGGTCTCGCAGTAGCGGCTGCCGAGCAGGTAGACGAGCACGTCGGGCGGCAGATCCTCGACCGGCACCGCCTCCGCGTCGGGCGCGGTGCGGTCGGGCCGTCCGGAATCCTCGATCGTCAGCCGGATCGAGATCGTCGTCGTTCCCACGGGCGCGAGGATGCGGGTGACGGTGTTGCCGAAGCTGTCGGTGTAGTCCCAGGCATCGATCATCGGGGTGAACTGCATCGCGTGCGGCGAGCGCAGGTCCGGCATCCGGCTCGGGTGGACGCTGAGCAGCATCACGCACGGGGTCGGCTGCATCACTTCGAGCCGGATGTCATAGCCTGCGCGGATGAGCATCTTGCCTCCTGGTGATGGGACCTGCGAGCCTGGTGCAGCCAAGACTTGGCAAGAAGACTTAGCAAGACGGGGGCCGAGACGGCGGAGACCACCATGGCGAGCCTGCTCGGACCGTTCGACCCGCATCCGGTGCGCGTGTCCAACCCCGAGGGACGCTCGCCGTTCCTGCTCGTCTCGGATCACGCCGGGCGCCGGCGGCCGGCCGCCCTCGGCGATCTCGGCGTGGCCAGGCGCGACTGGGACCGCCACGTCGCGTTCGACATCGGGATCAAGGGGGTGGGCGCCCTGCTCGCGCGCACGCTGGATGCCTGCCTGATCGAGCAGCGTTATTCGCGGCTGGTGATCGATTGCAACCGGCCGCCGGGCCATGCGAATTCGATCCCCTGCGTCAGCGAAACGGCCAGGGTTCCGGCCAACGCCGATCTCGACAGCGAAAGCCGCGGTGCGCGCGAGAACGACATTCTCCATCCCTATCAGACCGCGATCGGGGCCACGATCGAACGGCGTGCCGACGCGGGCCGGTCCACGATCCTCGTCGCCCTGCACAGCTTCACGTCCGTCTATGACGGGGTTCGCCGGCCGTGGCACGCCGCGATCCTGCACGCGGACGGCGACCCGGCGATCGACGACGGCTTCGCGCGCGCGGTCCTCGCGCACCTCGCGGCCGAACCCGATCTGGTCGTCGGCGACAACGAGCCCTATCGTCTGACGGCTGCCTCGGATTACACCATTCCACGTCACGCATGGGACGCCCGGCTCGACCATGTCGAACTCGAGATACGGCAGGACCTGATCGCGAAGGCGCCCGGGCAGGCCGAATGGGCGGCGAGGATGGCACGGACGCTGACCGCGGCCGAACGACAAAGGGAGACGACATGAGCGGCTTGGCGGGATCGGGGATCATGGAAAAGCCGGGCCTCGACCGGCCCGACGTCCTGACCGGCCGTACCCGGCTCGCGGGGGTCGTCGGATGGCCGGTGATGCATTCCCGCTCGCCTCGCCTGCACAATTTCTGGCTCCAGCGTTACGGCATCGACGGTGCCTACGTGCCGCTCGCCGTCCAGCCCGGGCTGCTCGGCGTGGCGCTGCGCGGCCTGCTCTACTCGGGGTTCGCGGGCGTGAACCTCACCATTCCGCACAAGGAAGCGGCGCTCGCGCTGTGCGACGAGCACGACGAGATCGCCGCGCGGGCCGGAGCCGCCAACACGCTGACCTTCACCGAGGACGGCCGCATCTTCGGCAGCAACACCGACGGCGAGGGCTTCTTCAACAACCTGGCGTCCGCCGGCGTCGACCCGACCGCCGGACCGGCGCTGCTGCTCGGCGCCGGCGGCTCCTCGCGCGCGATCGCGGCGGCCCTGCTCGCCAAGGGGGTGCGCGTGCGCGTCACCAACCGCACCGACCAGCGCGCGCGCGCTCTCGCCGACCAGCTTCCCGGCCTCGAGATCGTGCCCTGGGACCAGCGGGAGGACGCACTCGTCGACCATGCGCTGCTGGTCAACACCACGTCGGTCGGGCTTTCGGGCGGCAACGCGTCCGATCCGGAGGACGGCGCACCCGGCTCGCCCGTTTCGCTCGACCGCGCGCCGCCGGGCCTCGTCGTCAACGACATCGTCTATGTGCCGCTGCAGACCCGGCTGCTCGCGGACGCCGCCGCGCGCGGCCTGCGCACCATCGACGGCCTCGGCATGCTGCTCCACCAGGCCCGCCCCGGCTTCACCGCCTGGTTCGGCGTCGAGCCGGAGATCGACGACGAGGTGCGCGCCCGGATCGCGATCGATATTCCACCGAACTGAGCGGGTTTCCCGACAGCGCAGGCCCGGCATGCGGGTCGTCGGCCTGACCGGCGGCATCGCGATGGGCAAATCGACCGTCGCCGCCGTCATCCGCCGTGCCGGGATCCCGGTCTTCGATGCCGACCGGACCGTGCATCTGCTCCAGCGCGCCGGCGGCGAGGCGGTCGCCCCGATCGCGCGCCTGTGTCCGGACGCCGTGGCGGACGGCGCCGTCGACCGGACCCGCCTGCGCCGGGCGGTCGCGCGCGACCCCGCGCTGCTCGCAGCGCTCGAGCGGATCATCCATCCGATGGTGCGAAGCCGCCAGCAGCGGTTCCTCGCGCGCGCCCGCGCCGCCCGCGCACCGTTCGCCGTGCTCGACGTGCCGCTGCTGTTCGAGGCGGGTGGCGACCGCCTGTGCGACCTCGTCGTCACCGTGTCCGCGCCCGCGCAGGTCCAGCGCCAGAGGGTCCGGCGCCGGGGGGTGATGGACGACGAGGCCGGCCGGATCATCGCCCGCCAGATGGACGACCGGGAACGGCGCGCGCGTTCCGACATCGTCATCCGCACCGGCCTGTCGCGGCACCACGCGGCGATGCAGGTCCGGCGGTTGATCGCAGGACTGCGCGCGGCGAGCGCGTCGCGCCGATTGCGCCGCCGCCGGGCCTCCTCCATCCTCGGGTGATGGAACCAGGCGAGCATCCGGACCTGTTGCACGGCATCCGGCCGGCGCGGCTCGCCGACGCCGATGCGATCGCGCGTGTCCATGTCGAGGCCTGGCGCAGCGCGTATGCCGGCATCCTGCCCGATCGGACGCTCACCGGCCTCTCGGCCGCACGGATCGCGCCGCACTATCTGGGCCTGATCAGGCGCCACCACATCGTCCTGGTGGCCCAGCCGGAAGGCGCCCATGCGCCGGTCGCCTTCGCCACCGCCGGCCGCGCGCGCGGCCGCGCACCCGCCGACGGCGAGGTCGAAACGCTCTATGTCCTCGACGACTGGCGCGAGCGCGGCATCGGCCGTCATCTGCTCGCGCGGGCGGCGCGCGCGCTCGCGGCCGCTCCGTTCGGCTGCCGGTCGATGTTCCTGTGGGTGCTGTCGGACAATCCGAGCCGCTGGTTCTACGAGCGTCTCGGCGGGAAGGCGGTGATGCGCGCGATGACGCAGGTCGGCGGCGTGCCGCTCGCGCAGACCGCGATGGTATGGGATCCGATTTCGCGTCTCGGCGGCCCGTGAGCGGGGGTCGACGCCGGGGCAGCGCCCTGGCCTTGCTCCTGCTGGGGGCGGCGCCGCCCCCGGTGATCGTGTCGTCGAAGATGGACACCGAGGGCGCCGTGCTGGGCGCGCTGATCACCGACGTGCTGCGCGAACACGGCGTCCCGGTCGTCGACCGCACCGAGCTCGGGCCGACCTCGCTGGTGCGGGCGGCGCTGCGCGCCGGCCAGATCGACATCTATCCCGAATATACCGGCAACGGCGCGATCTTCTTCCACCGCGAGACCGATCCGGCGTTTCGCGATGCCGCCGCCGGGCTGGCGCTCGACCGCAGGCTCGACGCGGGGAACGGGATCGCCTGGCTGCCTGCGGCCCCGGCCGACAACACCTGGGCGATCGCGGTCGCCACGCGGGTCGCGTCCGCATGGCATCTGGCCACGCTGGACGATCTCTCGCGCGCTCTCGGCGCCGGCGCGCGGATCCGTCTCGCCGCCTCGTCGGAGTTCGTCGAGAGCCCCGCGGCCCTGCCTCTGTTCGAGCGCGTCTACGGGTTCAGCCTGGCGCAGGACCAGCTGCTCGTGCTGTCGGGCGGCGACACCGCGGCGACCGAACGCGCCGCCGCCGAGGACATCTCCGGCGTGGAGGCGACCATGGCCTACACCACCGACGGGGCGCTGGCGCTGCTCCCGCTCACCCTGCTGTCCGATCCCAGGCACGCCCAGACGGTCTACGCGCCCGCGCCGGTGGTGCGGTCGGCGACGCTGAGCGCCTATCCGAAGCTGGGCGATTGGCTCGCCCCGGTCTTCGCGACCCTGACCCGGCCGGTACTGCAACGGCTGAATGCACGCATCGCCGCCTACGGCGACCCGCCGGCCAAGGTCGCGCGCGACTACCTGGCGGGCCTGTCGCGATCGTGAGGCGCGATCCGGTGCTGGCGACGCTGGCCGCCATCCCGCTGCTCGGCTTCGGATTCCTCGATATCCTCAGCCATGCGCCGAACCGGCTGGTCGTGCCGACACCGGTGCCGCTCGCGGCCCTGGGCCTGGCGCCGATCGTTCTCGCGGTCGTGCCGCCGCTCGCCCTGCTCGGCCTCGCGGCGGTTGGCGGTCCAGGGGCCCGGCCCCTGGCGGGGCGCGGGGCAGAGCCCCGCTTGGATCCACGGCTTCTCAGGCTCATCGTGGCCTGTGCAAACCCGGTCCTGTTGTTGGCCGCCGCCTGCCTGGGAGCGGAGCGGCTGCCCGGCCGCGTGGGCATCGGGGCCGCCTGCTGGATCGGGCTGCTGGCCGGCCTGCTGGCGATCTCGCACGCACTCACGCCATTCCGGCGCGCACTCCTGGCGGTGCCCGTGCTGCTCGGCGCCGGCTTCATCGCGGCCGCGGCGGCGGGCGCGTTCGCCCGGCTGTCGCTCGCGGTCGAGTTCAGCCAGCGGCGCGCGGCGCTCGCCGACGCCGTGTGGCGGCATCTCGAACTTTCGGTGGCCACGCTCTGCCTCGCCTGCGCGATCGGCCTGCCGCTCGGCATCGCGTCGTTCCGGCGCCCGTCGCTGCGCGGACCGCTCTACGGGGTGCTCAACGTCCTGCAGACGATCCCGTCGATCGCGGCCTTCGGCCTGCTGATCGCGCCGCTTTCGGCACTCGCGGCCGCGGTGCCGTGGCTCGGCCGCCTCGGCGTGGGCGGCATCGGCGCGGCGCCGGCGCTGATCGCGCTGACGCTCTACGGCTTGCTGCCCGTGGTGCGGAACGCCGATGCCGGCCTCGCGTCGGTCGATCCGGCGATCCGCGAGGCCGCCGCCGGCATGGGGCTCACGCCGCGCGGCCTGCTGTGGAGGGTGGAGCTGCCGCTCGCGATGCCCACCCTGCTGGCCGGCGTCAGGATCGTGGCGGTGCAGACGATCGGACTCGCCACCGTCGCTTCGCTGATCGGCGCGGGTGGCCTCGGCACCTTCGTCTTCGAGGGTGTGGGGGAGGACGCGACCGACCTGGTCCTGCTCGGGGCGCTGCCGGTGACCGCGATGGCGCTGTTGGCGGACGCGGCCCTGCGTGCGGCCGAGCGAGGGTTGCGGCCCGGTTGATCGCGGTCGAGCATCTGGTCAAGCGCTATGCGGGGCGCGCGGTGGTCGACGACGTGTCGTTCACGGTGGCCGCGGGCGAATGCCTGGTCCTGATCGGCGGCTCGGGCTGCGGCAAGTCGACGACGCTGCGCATGATCAACCGGCTGGTCGAACCCGATGGCGGCCGCGTGATGATCGACGGCGCGGATGCGCGTACGCTGGCACCCGCTTCCCTGCGCCGCCGCATCGGCTACGCGATCCAGTCGACCGGGCTGTTCCCGCACTGGACGGTCGCGCGCAACGTGGCCACCGTGCCCGACCTTCTCGGCTGGGATCGCGCGCGCGTCGCGCGCCGCGTCGACGAGATGCTCGATCTGGTGGGCCTGCCGCCGGCCGAGCATCGCCACAAGAACCCGCGCGCGCTGTCGGGCGGCCAGCAGCAGCGGGTCGGGATCGCGCGCGCGCTCGCCGCCGACCCGCCGCTGATGCTGATGGACGAGCCGTTCGGCGCGCTCGACCCGATCACGCGCGCGGGCCTGCAGGACGAACTCGCCCGTATCATCGCCGCCACCGGCAAGACCGTCGTTCTCGTCACCCACGACATCGACGAGGCGCTGCGCCTGGGCGACCGGATCTGCGTCATGCGCGCCGGCCGCATCGTGCAGATCGCGCGGCCGCGCGAGCTGCTCGCCGCCCCCGCCGACGCGCATGTCCGCGCGCTGGTGGGCCTGGATCTCGGATTGCGGCTGCTGTCGACCGAGCGGGTCGAGGATCGCGCCCGTCCCGGCGACGCCGACGGCGCGCCCGGGATCGCGGCCGACGCCACGCTGCGCGCGGCGCTGTCGCGCATGATCGAGACGGCGTCCGAGGTGCTGCGCGTGCCCGGCGACCCGCCGCGGATCCTCGAGCGGCGCGACCTGCTGGAACCGCGCTCGTGACACGGCCCTGGGCGCTGCTCGGCGGCCTCGCGACGATGGCCATGGTGCTCGTCGGGTTGCCCCACGCGCGTCCGCTGCTGACGCGCCTGTTCCCCGGCACCGTCCCGCCGATCTACCCGTTCGCGAGCTTCGCCTCGCTCCTCGCGCGCCAGGCACTGCTCGTCGCGGAAGCGGCGACGGCGTCGACGATCGCAGGCGTCGCGGCCGGGATCGCGGTCACGCGCGGTCCGGGACGCGCGTTCCGCCCGCTCGCCGCCGCCGTCGCGTCCGCCGGCCAGACGTTTCCGCCCGTGGCCGTGCTCGCGCTGTGCGTGCCGCTGCTCGGCTACGGGGTGCGCCCCGCCTTCGTGGCGCTGGCGCTCTACGGCCTGCTGCCGATCCTGTCGAACACGCTGGCGGGGCTGGACGGCATACCGGCCGACATCGGCGAGGCCGCCGACGGGATGGGGTTGTCGGCACTTCAGCGGCTGCTGCGCGTCGAGCTCCCGCTCGCAATGCCGTTGATCGTGGCCGGGGTCCGGACGGCCACGATCGTCGCGATCGGGACCGCCGCGATCGCGTCCACCGTCGGCGTGCCGACGCTCGGTTCGCCCATCCTGGACGGGCTGGTCTCGGAGAAGACAGGATACGTGGTGGAGGGGGCGGTGGTCGCGGCGCTGTTCGCGGTCGTCGCCGACCTCGCCTTCGAGCGTCTCGCGTCGGCGGTCGATGGCTTGCGGTAACAACGCCTCAAACATCGACATTGTCCGACCTCGGCAACCGGGCATATCCTGGCCGTGAGCCATGCCAGGGTCCGCATGAACCCGCTTCTCGCGTCACGATCGGTGCTGTTCGATACCGAAACGACTGGTCTCGATCCGGCGGCCGGGGATCGCGTGCTCGAGATCGCCGCGATCGAGCTCAACGCCGACCTGCCGACGGGGCGTCGGTTCCATGTCGTGATCGATCCGGAACGCGACGTTCCGGAAGAGGCCACCCGGGTGCACGGGTTCAGCCGCGCCGACGTCGCCGGCAAGCCGCGCTTCGCCGACATCTGCGCCGACTTCCTCGACTTCATCGGCGACGCGCCGCTGGTCGCGCACAACGCGCCGTTCGATTTCGCCTTCATCTCGGCCGAACTCGACCGCGTCGGCCTGCCGCCGCTCGAAACCACGCGCATGGTCGACACGCTGGCCTTGGCCAAGGCGCGGTTTCCCGGCCTGCCCAACAGCCTCGATGCGCTGTGCCGGCGCTACGAGATCGACCTCGCCGAGCGCACCACGCACAACGCGCTGCTCGATTGCCGGCTGCTCGCCGAGGTGTACGTCGAACTGACCGGCGGCCGTCAGCGCGGGCTGTCGCTGGTGGTCGATGCGAGCGCGGGCCGGCCGATCCGGGCGATCAGGCCCGACCGGGTCCCGCGCCTGATCAAGCCTTCCGAGGCGGAGCTCGCGGCGCACGCGGCCTTCGTGGCAAGGCTGAAGGAGCCGATCTGGATGCAGCCGTGAGCGACCACCCGGGGGCCAGGCGCCGGGGGTTCGCGATCCTGGCCGAGCGTCCGCACCTCGCACTCGGCCTGGTCCGCCTGCTGATGGTCGTCGCCCTGATGACGCTGCTGTCGGCGAGCCTCACCCTGCAGACCGTCTTCGACAGCCTGCGCGCCAACAACATGGGCGCGGTCACCGACGTGGTCACCGCCAGCCGCGTCGAACTGCTGCTCCAGCAGGGCCTGGCCGCGGAACGCGAGGCGCGCCTCGCCCCCGACGCAGGTGCGCTCGTCGCGGCGACCGGCCGTTTCGATCGGGTCTCGGACGCAATCGGCTCCCGGATCCGCGACTTCGTGGCACCCCCCCGGTCATGGGCGCCCGCGCTGGCCGCGTCGGCGACCGCATTGCGGCGTGCGGTGCCGCTCGCCATGCAGGCCCTGCGCGGCCTCATCCCCGCGCGTCCCGGCGCCGGCGCCGGCCTCGGCGGGCAAGCCGATGGAGCCCTGATCGCGAACGCGAGCGGTGCCGCCGAACGCGTCTCGCGCGACGCGCTGGCCTGGCGCATCACCTTCATCGACCGCATCCAGCGCCGCGAGCGCTTCGGCATCGCGGGCTCGCTCGCGGCCCTGACCTGCTTCATCGTCCTGCTCGGCGGCAGCGCCACGCGCCTGATCGAGGGGCGCCTGATCCTGTTCGCGGCGCGGCGCACCGCGACCCAGCAGACCCAGTTGCTGGCGGGTGCGGTCGACCATATGCGCGACGGCGTCGCCGTCTTCGACGTCGATGACCGCCTGGTCCTGAGCAACGACCGCCTCGGGCCGGTGATCGGCGTCGCCGAGGCGCTGGCGCTGCACACGCCTTATGCAGCGCTCGCGGCGTCGCTCGCGCACGCCGACCCGCCGCTGCTCGGCGCCCCGCGGCCGGCGATCGGCACGCCGGTCTCAGGCGAGATGCGCGTGGGCAAGCGGGTGCTCGCGGTCTATCGCAGCGCGATGCCGGCCGGCTTCCAGATGGTGACCGTTTCGGACGTCACCGAGCGGGTCGCGGCCGAGGAGATGGTCCGGCGCGCGCAACGGATGGAAGCGCTCGGCCGGCTGACCGGCGGTGTCGCGCACGATTTCAACAATCTCCTGCAGGCCCTGTCCGCCAATCTGGAGGTGATGTCGGCCGAGACGTCCGGACTTCCGGGGCGCATGAGCGCCCTGACCGCGCAGGCTCTCGGCGCGGTGGATCGCGGTTCCAGGCTCACCCGTCACCTGCTCGCCTTCGCGCGCCGGCAGGAACTCGCCGCGGTGCCGCTCGACACGGCGGCGATCCTGCTGGGACTGCGCGATCTGCTCGACCGCACGCTCGGCGACGAGATCGCGGTCGAACTCTCGATCGAGAAGGGCCTGTGGCCGGTGCTGGCGGATGCCGCCGGCCTCGAGAACGCCCTGCTCAACCTCGCGCTCAACGGACGCGATGCGATGGCGCAGGGCGGCCGCCTGTCGATGACCGCCCGGAACGACATGTCGAGCGGGCCGGACGGCGACCGCGTCGTGATCGAGGTCGTCGACGGCGGCATCGGCATGACCGAGGACCAGATCGCGCGCGCGGTCGAGCCGTTCTACACCACCAAGGCGGTGGGCGCCGGGGTCGGCCTCGGACTGTCGCTGGTGGACGGGTTCGCGCGGCAGTCGGGCGGCCAGTTCCGCCTCGAGAGCGAGCCCGGCCGCGGCACGCGCGCGATCCTGCTCCTGCCGCGCGCGCCCTCGGCGGTCGCCTCGGCGCCTCCCGTGCCGATCGCCGCGCCGGGACGCGGCGAGACGATCCTGCTCGTCGAGGACGACCCGGTCGTGTCGCGCGCGACGCGCGAGGCGCTCGAGCAGCTCGGCTATCGCGTCGTGGGCGCGGCCGACGCGCGATCGGCCTGCCGTCTGCTCGAGGACGGCGTCCGGCCCGACCTCCTGTTCACCGACGTCATGATGCCCGGCCCGCTCGACGTGGGCGACCTGGCGGCGCGGGCGCGCGCGCTGATGCCGGCGCTGCCGATCCTGTTCAACACCGGCGACACGGAGGCGCGCGTGCTCGCCACCCTTCGTCTCGACGAGCGAATGCTGGTCGTGGCCAAACCCTGGCGCCTGGCCGAGATCTCGACCCGGATCCGCGCCCTGCTCGACCGGGAGCCCGCGCTCGCGGTCAGCGAGGAGGCCTGAACGGGTCCGGTTGTGACAGCACTATCAGGAATTACCCTCCACAAGTTGTCGGATCAAATTGAAGTTGGTTCGCCTTGTCGGCGCCAACTCTTCTTGATTCGAGCCAAGCACCCTTCGGGGTCCGTGTCGACCTGATGCTCCCAAAGCCGAAGCACCGTCCAGCCTTGGCTGCGTAGAAGACGGATGTTCCGTGCATCCCGTTTACGATTCGCATTTATCTTAGCTTCCCAACGAGGAGATAACTTGTCCCGCCATTTCGCGAACTGCCAGCCGTGCCAGAAGTCGCCGTCGACCAGGATCACCATTCGCGCGTCCCTCAGCACGAAATCCGGACGTCCCGGCAGCTCTTTGACATGAGTCTCATGGAAGAACCCTGCCCGCGCAAGTATCTGCCCGATCACGCGTTCCGGTCCCGTATCTTTTCCCTTGATCCGGGACATCAGGGCACTCCGTTTTGATGCCGACATGATATCACCGCGGTGTCGGCGCTGGGGCTCTGTGTCGTAAGCCGGAAGCCGAGCCTGATCGGGTCTGGCAGGGTCGGTGACGAGACGGTGTTTTCGCGGGTCACCCTTCATCCGACCACCTTTTGTTCGGTCTCGGCGCTCGTGCTACCATCCTGACGCATTGTTAGACTGGTGCCCCACGCGTGGAACATCCGGCGGCTACCGTGCCTGAAACTGAGGTCGACTGCGAGGAGAGAGCCGTCCGAACTCCGTTGGGGTCGCTTTTCCGGCTGGCGCTTGCTGCCGGCATCCCGTCTGCCGTGAATCTTCATCTCCGTCGAGGTGCACCTATCAATGGCCGAGATGCAAGCGGACGAACGCCACTTATGCTCGCTGCGGTAAGAGGCCATGTCGATCTTTGCCGCCTCCTGCTGGAATTCGGTGCAGATGCGCGGTTGATCGACAATGCCGGTCACGATGCACCTACGATTGCAATCTCCAGAGGACACGTCAAAGCGGCCGATCTCATCGTGAGCTACTCAACACAGGCAATCGAGGGCGCCCGGGACGAGCAACTGGAAGTTGCATCGTGCGGACGAGTCGACCGGGAGATCGAGTTTTTGCCGATGGTGGGTCCGTCCCAGGCCTGCTTCGGAAGCGATCCGATCGCGGATCGCTGCGGGCCGATCAAGGCGGCTCCAGAGTCCTCCACATCCGGGACGGGAGACGCATACAGTCTGACGTACGTGATGCCAGATCTGGTGCCATTGGAGCCTGACTACGTCGCAGGCCTTTCGACTTCCGACTTGTCTTCGTCCCTTTCGGAAGTGCTCGAGCAGGCACCTGCTGCCGACACAATGAGTCTTGCGTTCGGGCCCCGGGATGACGGATGGGAAGCGGAGGACGATCCGGTGCTGTCGCCCGACGACACTTGCATCGAGCAGCTCGCGAGAGACCTCCACCTGCTCGTCTCCGCCCACCAGCCGATCGTTTTTGACATGGACTGGTCGGATGTTGAGATCGATCTCCCCGTTGCGGGCCGCTTGTGGACGCGGGGCTTCCATCCCGACTTCGACGCGGTACGACACGTCGGGAAGTTCCTTCTGGAGGCTATGCATGAAGGGCGGACGTTGGAGCAGGACATCGACCTCCTGATTTCCAACACTCCGTCCGGTCGTCAGGATGAACGGCTCGAGCATGACCTTCGCGATACTGTGGAAGCTCTCGGGATCGTTATCGAAGACGGATCGGCGGCGGCATACGGCTCGTCGGACGCGCTTCCGCACACAAGTGAAGGAAAGGCGTCTTTCGATCGGTCGCTCCTGCGAGACGTCTTCGATCGCCTGGACGACCTAGCGTCAAACCCGTTTCGTGAGTTAGGCCTCATCGAAATCGTGGCACGTGGTTCCCCGCCCGTAGTCGGCGCGCAGCAGGAAAGACAGCTTTTTCTACGACACCAAGCCTCCCTGGACGCCGTCATCAGACTGGCGTCCCCGCATGCCGCCACCCGTATAGTTCTACTGGAATGGATCAGCCGCCTTGAGGAAGGCGAAGTTTTCCCGTCTGATCTCACCAGACGCGGACAAGACCAGCATGAAATTCCGAACGACATCGAGACGCATGACGGTGCGACTCCGGAACATTCCAGGGCCAATGAGACTGGCGCCCTTGTCGACAATCTACGGCAGACGATGGCTTTGAATGTCGACGAATTCGGAGACAAGCTAATCGCGCTGTCGCTCTCCCCTGCCAGGGTCATCGAACTTGCCGAACGAACACTGGCGTCTTTTGAGGGAGGAGCGCAGGTCACGGGAAAGACCGGACCTGCAGACGCCATATCTCGTTCCAGACTGGCGTCGGCACTGAGGGATCTCGAGGCGATACGTGACCTGCTCGTGAGGTCGAACTTGCGTCTTGTGATATGGCAGGCACGTCGGTATTCGAGCGGCCCATTACCGATTGCCGATCTGGTGCAGGAAGGGATCATCGGGCTCCTTCGGTCCATCGACCGTTTCGATCTCGACAAGGGATCGCGTTTCGGCACCTATGCGATCTGGTGGATCCGGCAAGCCATAAGCCGAGCGATGCAGGACCAGGGCAGAACCGTCAGAATACCAGTCCACATGCTGCAGCGCCATAACAAGCTCCGGAAAGTCGAGGAGAGGCTCTCAGGAAGACTGGGAAGGAGACCGTTTCCTGGCGAACTGGCGATCGCGATGGGAGATACGGTGGACACTGTGAGCAAGATAGAGGGGGCCTGCATCGAGATGATACCACTCGATCAGATTTTTCGAGCGGAAACGAGCGACTTCTGCGACGAGCAGATGGATGATGACCATGTTGCGGGAATGGCAGGTTCCGGGCCATCCGCCCTCGACACTATCCTTCATTCAGATCTCAGGCGTCGTTTGGTGGATGCGCTTCGCCTGCTTGGCCACCGGGAACAGAAGGTCCTCGCACTCCGCTTCGGACTTGAGGACGGCGTATCTCACACGCTCGAAGAAGTCGGACAAATTTACGGTGTCACCAGAGAACGCATCCGACAGATAGAGAGCAAGGCCCTTAAGCGCATGATACGCAAGCTGCCCGTCAGGGACTTCGAGTCGCTGCACGTATGACTACCGGATACGCAGTGCGGAGGATTCACGCTCCGCCGCGTGCCTCGGCAATGATCGAGGCGCTCCGGGGGCTGGGCTACAACACGGCCACGGCGCTTGCCGACATCATCGACAACAGCATTGCCGCTGGCGCCTCAAGAGTACGGATAGACTTCGATTGGGCAGGTCTCGCGTCTAGGGTCCTCATCGCCGACGACGGTTCCGGCATGTCATTCAAGGAGCTGGAGCGCTGCTTGCGCCTCGGGGAGCGCGATCCCCTCGAACGGAGGAGACCTGCAGATCTGGGGCGGTTCGGCCTCGGCCTGAAGACGGCGTCCTTCTCGCAATGTCGGCGGCTAACCGTTGCGACCCGGAAGGAATCAATTGCTTCCTGCCTGCGGTGGGATCTCGACGAGATCGCTGCGAGCGGAGGCAGCGATTGGGAGCTGCTCGAGGGACCGGCAGCCGGCTCGGAGGATCTGCCGAACCTGCTCTTGTCCGAGGAGCACGGTACGGTCGTCGCTTGGGAGGTTCTCGACCGTCTGGTCACCCATGGCTTCGGCGAGCAGGATATACTCGACCTGATCGACCGTGTGGAGGCCCATCTAGCGATGGTGTTCCATCGCTATCTGGAGACGCCGCGACGCCTCCGAATCGTCCTCAACGGCCGGGAAGTCCAGTCCTGGGATCCCTTCCTCAGCGATCATCGCGACACTTGGTCGTCCCCGGAGGAGAAGATTGCGACCTCCTCGGGCTTGATCGTGGTCCAGGGCCATGTCCTGCCGCATCGCGACCGACTGGATGGCAGGCTTCACGAGGCGGCGGCGGGCCCGGACGGATGGACGGCACAGCAGGGCTTCTACGTCTATCGGGCGGACCGCATGCTTCTGGGAGGCAGCTGGCTTGGCCTGGGACGTGGCCGCTCCTGGACCAAGGAGGAGGCCCACCGGCTGGCACGGATCCGCCTCGACATCGGCAACTCTAGCGATGAAGACTGGAAGATCGACATCCGGAAATCGACCGCGCGACCACCGGTCGAGGTGAAACCACGACTTCTGACGCTGGCCCAGGATACTCGGGAGCGGGCGCGAAGGGTGTTCGCATGGCGCGGCAAGCTCCTATCGTCTCGGACAAGCCAGCCGGTCGCCAATGCGTGGGTGGCACAGCACCTGTCCGGCGGCATCCGCTACGCCGTCGACGCTCGCCATCCGGCCGTCGCCGCGGTTCTCGATCAGGCTGGCGTCCTAGCGCCGCAGGTGCGAGCCATGCTCCGCATACTGGAGGAGACCATACCGGTGCAGCGCATCTGGCTGGATACGGCCGAGAACCGGGAGGTGCCTCGATCCGGCTTCTCTTCTGCCCCGCCAAGCGAGCTCATGGAAGTGCTCGATGTGGTGTATCGCAGCCTCGTGGAGCGCAAGGGCCTGTCGCCTGAGGCGGCGCGACAGCGGCTGCTGATGACCGAACCCTTCGACAATCATCCGGCGATCGTCGCGGCGCTCCCCGATCTCGCCGCCGACGGCCGGAGCTGATCATGGAAGCGGCGCACCAGGAAAATGCCAGGAAGGTGGTGAAGTTCGTCCAGGAGCTGCTCCTGGACCAGCCCGACAGGAGCCTGATCGGGCCCGCATTGATAGAGGAGCAGATCGACACGGTCGTGCGTATGAAACCGGCCTGGAACGACGGTCTCGATCGGACGGCCGTGGTCGACGAGCTTGTGCGTCGTTTCAGCATGTGGATCGGCCGCGACGGTACGCTGAAGAATGAGACCGGGCACGTTGCCTGGTTGGACGCCGCAAGGAAACGAGACTGGCGCCTCTGGCAGCGTTACCGCGAGTTCCTCGAGCGGGATCTTGCCGGTGACTCCATCGATGCCCTAGACCGCTCGACCGACGGCATCCTCGGCCTGCTGGAGGATCCGGAACGGGATGGCGATTGGGATCGTCGCGGCCTCGTCGTCGGCAACGTGCAATCCGGAAAGACCGGTAACTACACCGGCGTGATCTGCAAGGCAGCCGACGCAGGTTACAAGCTCATCATCGTGCTTGCCGGCCTGCACAACAATCTGCGCTCGCAGACACAGATGCGGCTCGACGAGGGCTTCCTCGGCTATGCGACTGCCCCAACCGGCACGGATACGGCTCCGATCGGTGTCGGCCAGATCGACGGCGATCCTGCCATACGCCCGAACTTTGTCACCAACCGGACCAACAACGGCGACTTCTCGACGGCCATCGCCCGCAACCTGGGCATCAGCCCCGAGGCACGACCGTGGCTGTTCGTGGTGAAGAAGAACAAGACCGTACTCACTCGGCTGCTCGGGTGGATCAGGAACCATGCCGCCGACGCCAGGGAGCCGGGAACGGGACGGGGCATCGTCACGAAGCTGCCTCTTCTGCTTCTCGACGACGAGGCGGACCATGCGTCAGTCGACACGGGCGAGCAGCCTTTCGACGAGGAGGGCAAACCGGACGAGGAACACTCCCCCACCGCGATCAACGGCCTCGTCCGCAGCATCCTTCATTCGTTCACCCGCAAGGCCTACGTAGGCTACACCGCCACTCCATTCGCCAACATCTTCATCCACGAGCGCGGGACGACCCGTGACGAAGGAGACGACCTCTTCCCCGCCGCGTTCATAGTCAATCTAGCGGCGCCGTCCAACTATATCGGGCCCGGCCGAGTTTTCGGCCTCCGGTCCGATGATGAGCGACAGGACGGCCTTCCTCTCGTCCGGATGGTCGACGACCACCAGGATGGCAGAGGTGCGACCGGATGGATGCCTTCCGGACACAAGAGCGAGCATCGGCCGTCCTGTTCCTCTCGCGATGGGATACCTCTTTCGCTCCGCCGCGCGATCCAGTCATTCATCCTCGCCTGCGCTGCCCGGCGACAGAGGGGGCAGGCGCGGAAGCACTGCTCCATGCTGGTCCACGTGACCCGCTTCACTGCGGTCCAGGGCCTAGTGCACCGTCAGATCGAGGATGCGCTCAGGTCGATGCGCCAGAGGTTGCAGCGTGGCATCGGCGGTGACTTGCTTGTTGCCGAGCTGGAGCATCTCTGGAGGACCGATTTTTGTCCGGCCACGGCAGCAGTAATTGGGCAGCTAGACGATCCGGCCATCCGTCCCGCTCCCTGGGCCGACATCGTAGGAATGCTGGACGAGACGATCGCGGACATCGACGTCCGCATGATCAACGGCACGGCCAAGGATGCCCTGGACTACGTCGAGAACTCGGGGCGTGGTCTAAAAGTGATCGCCATAGGCGGCGACAAGCTCGCGCGCGGCCTGACGCTGGAAGGCCTCTGCACCAGCTACTTCCTTCGTGCATCGAGGATGTACGACACGCTCATGCAGATGGGACGCTGGTTCGGTTACAGGCCCGGCTACCTCGACTTGTGCCGACTCTACACGACCCCCGATCTCGTCGATTGGTACAGGCACATCGCGGATGCGTCCGAGGAGCTGAGGGAGGAGTTCGACCTGATGCAGGCCGGCGGAGGGACGCCGCGGGACTACGGCCTGAAAGTGCAGTCGCATCCGGTCTTGATGGTGACGTCTCGGGTGAAGATGCGGACGGCGAGGACACTGGAATTATCCTTCAGCGGGCAGGTCGTCGAGACGGTCGCATTTCACCGAGACCCGATCATCCTGAAGAGGAACGTCCGCGCGCTTCGGGATCTAGTGTCCCGATTCGCAATTGCCGACCAGGAAGTCATGCAGCCGTGGTTTCGGTAAGCGCGACGCGTGCTCGTTTGATTTTTGCGAGGATTTCGGCGCCCGTGGCTTTCCAGACGTATGGCTTTGGATCGGCATTGCGCACGGCGAGATAGGCTTTGATGTCACGGACCAGTTCGTTGACCGACGTGAAGCTGCCGACACGGATCACGTCGCCGGTTAGGTCGGCGAAGAAGCGCTCGACCAGATTGAGCCACGAGGACGAGGTCGGCGTGAAGTGCATGTGGAAACGAGGGTGTCTGCCCAGCCACGCCCGCACATTGGGATGTTTATGGGTGGCGTAGTTGTCCGCGATCAGATGCAGATCGACGTCGGACGGCGTCTCGCGATCAATCTGCTTGAGGAAACGCAGCCATTCGACATGCGTGTGGCTCGCCTCGGTGCGGCTGATCAGCTTTCCGGTCAACTGGCTGAGGGCTGCGAACAGTGTGATCGTGCCATGCCTGACGTAGTCGTGCGTCATCGTGGGCGGGCGCTTCGGCGCCAGCGGGAGGCCCAGTTGCGTGCGTTCGAGCGCCTGGCATTGGCTTTTCTCGTCGCAGCACAGCACCAGCGCCTTCGCGGGCGGATTGAGATACAGCCCGATGACGTCCCAGAACTTCTCCTCGAATTTCGGATCGTTCGACAGCTTGAAGGTCCTCAGACGATGTGGCTTGAGGTCGTTCCTCGACCACAGGCGCTGGACCGAACTCGCGGAGACCCCGGCGTGACGGCTCATCGACCGCAGGCTCCAGCGGCGTCTACCCTTCGGCGGACGGGTCGCTTCGGTCAGCACGCGTGCCACTTTCACCTCCGGGATCGAAGCCTTGCGGCCACGACCCGGTCGATCATCCAGCCCCGCAAGACCGAACCTCTCGAACCGCCTCGACCACGTCGAGACGCGCTTGGGCGTCGTATTCAGCCGCTCGGCGACGGCTTCAACCCCGACGCCGTCGAGCCGAAGCAGGATGATGTCGGCACGCTCGCGCTCCCGCACGTCGACGATGGCCGACCGCGACCGGCGTCGAAGCTCCGTGACAGCGCCAGGTTCAGCACGCAGTCGCTTGATCGGTCGTCCCATCAAGGCATTTCTCCCGAAACTCTCACGATCAGGAGATATTAGTCGGCAATTGCGGAGCAGGACACTAGTCGGGCGGCTCGGCAATGCCCCGCAGGACCGGCACGCAAGGATTCGGAACTGGAGCGGCCATATCTGGACGAACGTGGCGGCCAGCAAGGTTATCGAGTTTCTCCAGAACTATCGAACACATCCGGATGCGCACAAAGTGGTCTCCGCTGTTCTCGCAGACTTCATCGAGTCGATGATCTGGTGCGGCGAGCTCACGTCCTGGACTATCGCGCTTGCTGGCGGCGGCGACGGGGCACGCATAGCAATTGCGGATGCTGTCGAGATCAGCATGACGGCCCGGTCGGAACGACATTCGACGGGAGAAAGGTATTCAATCGGTCGGCTGCTCGCTCCGCGTGACGAGGCGGTCGACCTGGACGATGCCGCCTGGGAAGCGGCACTCCGGCTTACTCGTGATTTGAAGAAGGAAAACGGTCGGCAGGCGGAAGAAGACATGGATGTTCCGAGCGGCCCGGCTATTCGCCGCATCAGGGGATCAGGAGCCGTCGGTGTGGAGCCTCGGCCCGATATGGCGCTTCTGCTGCTTTACGTACTCGATCCCGGCAAGTCCGAGCTGGAGTTTGCGGCCGACGTCGAGGGCATCGCCGCCTTCGGCATCAGCTTTCCGGGGAGCAAGTCCGGCGTGAAGGTCGAATACAAGGTGACCAACCTGTACTGGGAACAGGAATTTGGTTCGGCCGAGTGAGCCTGACGGGCTGGGAACCGCCTGGAGGGCGCTCGCCGGGGCGGTCCAGCTGGGCGGCTGGAGGACGACTGAACTCGTGACCCTCGGCGCATGCCGCATCCTCGCGACCCGCCGCATGCCGGAAGACCAGGAGGGTATTCTGGTCGGTTTCAAGGGTGGTACCAATCCTCCGGCTTTGCGTCTTCCGGTTGGAAGAGGCTTCCTTGTCGAGCAGGTCCGGGAGGGGGCGCCTCCGGGTTTCACCTGGACAGCATTATCATGCAGGGAAGGCGCAGACCTTGACCTGTTCACGACCATGGTCCGGGACATCGTGCTGGCGCTCCGGGCAGGGTGGGACGGCACCGCCACTTCGCCGAAGATCGATGATCTGTTGCGCCGCATACAGGTCTGGCAGGACTTCATGTCGCGCGGCTCCGGTGCCCTTCTGGGGCCAGAGGAGGAGATCGGCCTGTTCGGCGAGCTGCTCGTGCTGGACATCCTGCTCAAGCACATTCCTGATGCCGCCGTTGTTCTAGAATGCTGGACTGGACCGGCCGGTGGGCTGCAGGATTTTGTTCCGGGAAATGGCGCGATCGAGGTGAAGACCACTGTCTCGCCGAGCGGCTTCCGTGCCCGGATCGACTCGCTGGAACAACTCGATCCGGCAGTTCGGTCGCCGCTGTGCGTGGCGGCTGTGAGATTGTCACAATCCACATCCGGGGCCACCCTTCCGGAGCAGATCGAGCGTACACGAAGGCAGATCGCAGCGGGCGATCCCTCCGCTGCGGCAAGGCTTGATGCGAAGCTGCTCCAGGCCGGATACATTCCGGAGATGGCGGTGCACCACGTTCGCCGCTTCTCGCTCAGGGAGTTGCGGCTGCACAAGGTAGACGGCTCTTTTCCCAGCCTGACATCCCGGTCCGTGCCCGATGGCGTTGTTGCTGCTCGCTATGTAATCGAACTGGACACGGTCCGTTCCGGACCTACATCTATGATCGGATTTCTCGATGCTGCTGGATTCGTAAACGAACAATGACTCTCGATGAGTTCCTTGCACAAATCCGGTCGGAGATCCGGGACCGGATGGATACCGAAGGTGGTCATCCATACAGTGAGATGCTGTTTGCCGAGCGTGCGATGGAGCACATGGCCGACATCGGAATGACATCCGATCCGGTGCTATGCCACTACTCCGCTCGTGTTGATCGCTCGGAGCTCAGGCTGAGCGGATATGCGGTCGGGAGTGACGATGACCAGCTCGATCTGTTCGTCAGTCTCTATTCCGGCGAGGAACGGCCAATCCCAATACCGGACGGCGAAACCAAGACCGCAGCGGACAGGTGCTTCCAGTTCCTCGCGAGGTGCGCGGAGGGGGATCTCGCTTCGCGAATCGACGAGTCGAATGAGGCCCGGGTACTGGCGGAAACGATCCGGGAGATCTTTCCCGCCCTGGACCACATCACGATCCATGTTCTGACCGACCGCGTCGCGAAATCGAAGACGTTCAAGAGCCGGGAGATCGGTGGCAAGACGATTCGTCTGGAAGTCATGGACATCGAGCGTCTCTACCGACACCTGTCGGAGGGCCGCCCACGCGACGAGGTGGTGATAGATTTCATCGCGCTTTCGGGTGGGCCACTTCCTTGCGTCCTGATCCCCGGGCACCAAGCCTCATACTCCACCACGCTTACGGCGTTGCCGGGCGAGGCCCTTAAGACCGCTTATGAGCGATTTGGCGCACGTCTTCTGGAAGCCAACGTTCGCTCGTTCCTCAGCGCCACGGGCAAGGTCAATCGCGGCATCCGCGACACCCTGAAGAATGATCCAGGCGACTTCATCGCGTTCAATAACGGAATTGTCATCATCGCTGACGATGCCGGATTCGAGCGCACCAGCGAAGGCGGTCCGGGATTGTCCTGGCTCAAGGGCGTCCAGATCGTGAATGGCGGACAGACGACGGCATCGATCTACTTCACCAAGAAGAAGTCGCCCGAGACCGATCTCCGGAATGTGAGAGTGCCAGCGAAGATCATTGTTATGAAGGGCACAGCCGAGCATGGGGAGGATGCCCGTGAGGATCTGGTTGCGAACATCTCCCGGTTTGCCAACAGCCAGAACGCGGTCAAGGTTTCGGATCTCTCGGCGAACAGGCCCTTCCACCGCGAGCTCGAACGGCTCTCCCTCTCGACATACTGTCCCGATGGGGTCACTCGGTGGTTCTACGAGCGAGCAGCCGGCAGCTATAACGTGATGCTGGCGCGACAGGGCACCAGTCCCGCGCGTCTCCGACGCCTCAGGATCGAGTTCCCGAGCTCGAAGAAGATCAACAAGACTGAACTGGCAAAGAGCCTCATGGCATGGAGAGGCATGCCCGATATCGTGAGCCAAGGGTTGCAGAAGAATTTTGAAGCTTTTAGCAGCCTTCTCGAGAGCCCCGACAGCGTGGGATGGCGTATCGAAACTGCCAACGACTTCAAGCGGATCATCGCGCAGGCAATCATCTTCCGCTCGGTCCAGCGCATCGTGCGTCCGCTGCTACCGGCATTCCAGGCCAATATCATCGCCTACACTGTCGGGTTGATCGGAACCCGCTTTCCGGAGCGACTTGACCTCGACCAAGTCTGGGCGGCGCAGGACATCTCTCCACCGTTGAGAGAGGTCGCGAGGAGGCTGGCGCTGCTTGTCCACAAGAACCTGGAATCCGCCGCCGAAGGCCGCATGATCTCCGAGTGGGCGAAGAGGCCGGAATGCTGGGACAAGCTCAAGCGGGCCGAACTGGAAGAGCCGATAGGTGCCGGCTTGCCGGAAGCCCGTCGATGATCCAGTCCTACTTCGGGAAGTCACACCCTGCAGAATATCGTGCCACTTTTTCACGATTATGTGGCGGAGAGGCCTGGTTCCTGCCGACAAACCTGGTAGATGACGTCCGTGATCAGAACCCTCGACCTTTTCTGTGGCGGCGGCGGGAGCAGTTATGGCGCCCGTGCAGCAGGAGCCACCATCGTCTGCGGTGTCGATGCCAGCCCGTTGGCTACGGCGGTGTTCCAGGCGAACTTCCCGGAAGCTCGAGCCGTCACGCTCAGGATGCACGACCGCACGGATCCAGCCGACGTGGGCCAAACCGGGCGGATTGACCTTCTACTCGCTTCCCCGGAGTGCACGAATCACACCTGTGCACGCGGCAGCAGACCGCGCGAAGAGAGCAGCCGTGATACCGCACGCTACGTGTTGAGCTTCGCCTCCGCGCTGGCACCCCGCTGGGTGGTGATCGAAAACGTCATCCACATGCAGAGCTGGGCCGGTTACATGCCAATGCTCCACTCGCTCGAGCGTCTGGGTTACTACTTGCGGGTTGAGGTCCTGGACGCTTCCCGTTTCGGTGTGCCTCAGTCGAGGCGGCGCCTGTTCATCATCGGAGACAAACGAATGATGCCGCTTTCCGTCGCGGGAAGACGCGGCCGACCGCGACATGCAAAGCGGATTCTCGATACCGACGGGACCTGGGCCTCAAAGCCGCTCTACAGGAGCGGCCGAGCCGTCGGAACTATTATCAGGGCGGAACGTGGTATCGAGGCCTTGGGTAGGCACGAGCCTTTCCTTCTCGTCTATTACAGTTCCGATGGGAGTGGCGGCTGGCAGCCGCTGAACAGACCATTAAGAACCGTGACAACGCTGGACAGGTTCGGCCTAGTCACCTGGGATGGTAAAACTCCGATGTTGCGGATGCTTCAGGTTCCCGAGTTGCGACGAGCGATGGGCCTTGGCGATGACTATTCGCTTGATGTCCTGCGCCAGAGGCGCGAGCAGATCAGGATCCTTGGGAATGGTGTGGCAGCACCTGTCCTGGAAGCGATCGTTCGAAGACTAGTCACGCAAGACGCCGATACGCATGACTCGCGACCGGTCGTTCCCTATCTGGTTCACGATTCCGCCCGTTCGCAAATCCTGGAGACATGTTTTTTAGCATCCATGGGAAGATAGGCGACTGCTACGACCGTGCTGACCCGGGCAAACGGCAAAGATGATCGCAATAAATGTCTGGTTCTGGAACTGGGCAACGAAGACCGAGGCGATCAGCCAAATGACCAACCTATCAAATCAAGCTCTGGACCTACCTCACAGCGTCCGTGCGCAGCCGAAGGAAAGCTGCCTTGGCCTCGTCCCACGTCGCACCGGCGGTGGGGGCGAGCTCCCGCACCTTAAGCGTCGCCATGCCAGCTTCTGGCTCGTAGTAGTCGCCGTCAGTAACAGCAAGCCAGCCACCGAGGCCGAGCGACCGAAGCTGACTTGCAGATCGCTCTATCTCGTCCTCGCTCGGATCAGTCCTGCAGCCGACCGTGACGTGACGTCCGTCCTCAGCCAATATGATCCAGCTTCGCTCGCGTGCCATCTCTCTCTCCATCACTCTAAATATGCCATTTGATGACGGCCATTGCTACTCCAACTGCGATATACCATGCCGAGATTTCTCCATATCGTGCTTCTCAACGCTGGCGATCAATCCGGGTCGCATTTTGCCCCGAAGTCCGGAGCGACCTCTAAACTCTCATGAAACAGTGCTCAACCGGGCGAAGTCCGAGTTGGCGTCAATCGGCATCGATTGCCGGCAGATTTTTCCGGCCCGGCAGAAAATGCAGGTCGCCCCGCCGGTAACGGTCCCGAACCGAGCCGAAATCCATCCAGAGGCGTGGCACGTCGCGTGCATTGATCGGATGCCGGGATGATCCGGTGGCTGCCGGCACCCAACGACCGATCGAGGAGATGCGTCATGCACGTCCACCCACACGCGCACGGCGCGTCGCCCATCCGCCAGGATGCGAATGCGAACGGCGCGTCGTCACTGAACGCGACATCGCCGTTCTCCGTCATGGCGGACGGCGACGCGTCGACCACCAGCACGTCGGCGATGACGGACGCCGCCAAAAGCGCGGCGCCCGCGACCTCGTTCTCGGGCCTGGCCGGGAATCTCCAGGCCCTGCTGCTCGGCATCGGCCAGAACGGCACGGGCGCGGCGGCGGGGCAGGCCGTGCCCTCGGGTGAAGCGGGCGCCCTGCAAGCCTACGGACGGAACGGCCTGTTCGGCTGACGAAACCCGTCAGCTTCCGTCGACGATCGCTCGAAAACCTGCTTCGTCGACGGTCCTGATCTCGAGCTCCGCCGCGCGCCTGGCCTTGCTGCCGGCGTCGGCTCCCAGCACCACGAGGTCGGTCTTTTTCGAGACCGTATCGGTCACCCGCGCGCCGAGCCGCTCGGCGATGGCTTTCGCTTCCGGCCGCGTCATCGTCGCGAGCGAGCCGGTGAACACGATCGTCCGTCCCGACAGCGCGCCGGCTTCGGCTTGCTCGGGCAGGATCTCGACCAGCTCGGCCGCCAAGGCGCGGACGACCGCGACGTTGCGCGCCTCGGCGAAGAACGCGACCACTTCCTCCGCGATCGCGCTGCCGATCCGCGCAATCCCGCCCAGCGACACGCGCGCCTCCGAACCGACCACGGCCGCGTCCATCATCGCCTGCAACCAGGTCTCGAAATCGCCGTAGTGCCTGGCAAGAAGCTTCGCGTTCGCCTCCCCGATCCGCCTGATGCCGAGTGCCAGGATCAGGCGGGCGAGCGCGATGTGTCGCCGCTCCTCGATCGCGCGCAGCAGGTTGCGCGTCGACTGCGCGCCCCATCCCTCGCGCGACGCGATCGTGTCCTGGTGGGCCCGGAGCCGGAAGATGTCGGCCGGTTCGTGGAGCAGCCCGTCGGCGATGAACTCGGCGATCGTGCGTTCGCCGAGCCCCTCGATGTCGAACGCCGGCCGCGAGACGAAATGCGCCAGCCGCTCCGCCGCCTGCGCGGCACAAACGAGCCCGCCGGTGCAACGGCGCACTACTTCGCCGGGCGGTCGCACCGCCGCACTGCCGCAGACCGGGCAGGCCGTCAGCGGCTCGAACGCGGCGGCATCGTCCGGCCGATGGTCGAGCAGCACGTCGACGATCTGCGGGATGACGTCGCCCGCCCGCTGCAGCACCACCGTGTCGCCGATCCGGATGTCCTTGCGCGCGATCTCGTCCTCGTTGTGCAGCGTGGCGCGCGTGACCAGGACGCCGCCGACATTGACCGGATGCAGCCTGGCCACCGGCGTCAGCGCGCCGGTGCGCCCGACCTGGATCAGGATGTTCTCGAGCACGGTCGTCGCGCGTTCGGCCGGGAACTTCCAGGCCATCGCCCAGCGCGGCGCCCGGCCCGCGAACCCGAGACGCTGCTGCAGCGCGAGGTCGTCGATCTTGTAGACCACGCCGTCGATGTCGTAATCGAGCCCGGCGCGTTCGGCGGCCATCCGCGCCTGGAACTCCGCCGCCTCCGCCGCATCCGCGAGCCGTGTCGAACTCGGGTTGACCTCGAAACCCCATCCGGTCAGCCGTTGCAGGAACTCCGAGTGCGTGTGCGCCACCGGCTCGCTCGACAAGCCCTGCGCATAGGCGAAGAGGGCCAGCGGGCGCGAGGCGGTGACGGACGCGTCGAGCTGACGGAGCGAGCCCGCCGCCGCGTTGCGCGGATTGGCGAATATCTTGCCGCCCGACGCCGCCTGGCGTTCGTTCAAGGCGAGAAATGCCGCCTTGCCGAGAAAGATCTCGCCGCGGATCTCGATCGCGTCGGGTGCGGCGCCGCGCAGCCGCCGCGGCACCGCGCGGCCGAGCGCACGGATGTTCGCCGTCACGTCCTCTCCCGTGATGCCGTCGCCGCGCGTCGCCGCGCGTGCGAGCCGGCCGCGCTCGTAGGTCAGCGAGATCGACAATCCGTCGATCTTGGGCTCGCCCACCAGCGGCAGCGCCGCGTCCTTGGCCAGACCGAGGAAGCGCCGCGCGCGGGTGTCGAAGGCGCGGAAATCGTCCTCGTCGAAGACATTGTCGAGCGAGAGCATCGGCACGGCATGCCTGGCACCGGCAAACGCGCCCTCCGGGGCCGCGCCGACCCGTGCCGACGGACTATCGGGACGGATCAGTTCCGGATAGCGCCGCTCGATCGCCGCGTTGCGCCGCCGCAATGCGTCGTAGGACGCGTCGTCGATCTCGGGCGCGTCCTCCTGGTGATAGAGCCTGTCGTGGCGTGCGATCTCGATCGCGAGCGCCTCGAGCTCTGAGCGCGCCTCGGCCTCGTCCAGCGTGTCCAGGTCGCTCGCGCCAGGTGCCTGCAGGTCGCTCACGCCATGATCTCGTGGCGCTCGCCCGGCGCCATCGCGGCGGACAGGATCTCGACCTGGTCGAGCGCCAGCACGCCGGTGGTCGACTGCAGGCGCACCATCCGTACGCGCCAGGGACGCCCGCGCGCCTCGAAGGTGTGCGGATGGCCGTCGATCCCGCCGATCGGGTCCGTGCGGTCCCGATCGTCCAGCACCGTCCAGTCGCGCGCGTCGATCGAACCCAGCAGCCGCAGGCCGGCGGCCCGCTGGTCGCCCGAGATCGGCCCGTGCACCCGGACCGCCTCGATCTCGACGACGCTTGCGAACTCGGCCTGCCACCAGGGATACTGGCTGCCCGCGATCAGCGCCTGGGCCGCGCCCGTCAACAGGCCGCCCACGAGAAGGGCGGCTTCGCTCTCGTCGGAGCATGTGCACGCGACCGCCGCCGGACCGAGATCGGGCCTGGCACCATCGGGCGTCATGTCGCAGGCGAGGCGGCGGCTGACGATCAGGCGGCGCATCGCGCGCGCATACGCCTCGCCCAGTGCCGCCGCATCGTGCGTGTCCCCGGTCGGACACAGGGTGAGCGTGTCGTGGCCGCACAGCGCGTCGATGTTCAGCGCGTCGCGCGAGGGGGCCGGGCACAGCACCATCCGCGATCCCGCCGCGCGAAAGGCGGCCGCGCGGTCGCCGATGCCCGCCATGCCGGCGGGCGCGGTGGAGGACAGCAGCGCCGCCGCGCGGACGCGTCCGAGCAGGGCCGCGAACGACATCTCGCCCGGATGGATCACCGTGACGCCGTGCCGGCGCAGCGTTTCGTCGAACTCCTCCTCGCGCGCGATCGCCGGCACGGCCTCGCGCGCGGAGGAGAGGTGCAGCGGCGCGCGTCCGAGATCGGCGGGCAGCGTCCGGCCCGCGAGCCGGATCGCCAACGTCGCCGCGAGCCGTCCGTAGGCCGGGAAGGCGAGGCGGCCGGTCTCGAAGGCGGGTGCCGGCACGATCACGCACTCGAGCCGCGTCGGACGGTCGAGTACGACGCAATCGGCGGGATCGACCCCGAGCGCGCGCAAGGCGGCGCCGACGACCGGCGTGTCGAACAGGTCGGCGACCGGCGCGCGGGCATGGACCAGCAGCCGCAACTGGCCCGGCCGGGTCGCATGGCTCCAGAAGCGCGACAGCGCGCCCGACAGGAACTCACCCGCCTCGAGCAGGCCGCCATAGACATGCACCACGCCCGCCTCGGCCGGGCGCGCGTCACGGATGGCGTCGAGGGGTGCCGTCCAGCAGCCCGACGACGGCTCGGGTGCCCCGTCCGCGCCATCGATCCAGTGCGCGGCGGAGACGATTAGCCGGTCGCCCGCATCGTAGAGTCCCCAGCCGTGCCGGTCCCAATCCCCGGCCGCCGGCACGTACAGCGCGCGCCGGCAGATCTCGATCGCCGGCTCCGCCTCGATGATCCGCGCGTGGCCGGAACGGCTTCTCGTCAGTGTCATCGGTCCTCCTGGTCACCGGTTCGCTGACGCCAGCCGGAGCGTCGGGTCCGGCGGCTTGCCGAGCAGGCTGGACGCGGCGGCGCGCGCCGCATCGGTCACGCGCGCGCCGGCCAGCATGCGCGCGATCTCCTCGCGACGCGCCGCCGCGTCGAGCACCGTGACGTCGGTCATGGTCAGCCCGCGCGCGACCCGCTTGGCCACATGCAGATGATGATCGCCGCGCGCCGCGACCTGCGGCGAGTGCGTCACCACCAGCACCTGGCGGCTGGCAGCGACGAGCGCCAGCCGTTCGCCGACCGCGGACGCGGTGGCACCGCCGACACCGGAATCGACCTCGTCGAAGACGAGCGTGCCCACCGGCGAGCCGGCCGCCAGCACCACCTTGAGCGCCAGCATCAGCCGCGACAGCTCGCCGCCCGAGGCGACCCGCCCGAGAGGGCCGGGCGCCTGGCCGGGGTTGGCCGCGATCAGGAACGACACCTGGTCGGCGCCTGCCTCGCTCCAGTCGCCTTCGGGCAGCAGACCGGTCTCGACGACGAAACGCGCGCGTTCGAGCTTGAGCGGGGCCAATTCGGCCATCACCGCGTGCTCGAGCGATCGTCCGGCCGCGCGGCGTGCCTCGGTCAGCCGCCCGCAGCACGCGGTGAACGCCGCGCGCGCGCGGGCCGCCTCCGCCCGCAGCTCCTCGATGCCGCGCGTCCCGGCGTCGAGCGACGCGATCCGCGCGCGCAGCGATCCGAGGAACCCGGGCAGCTCCGCGGGCGGCACGCCGTGTTTCCGGCCGGCGGCGCGCAGCGCGAACAGGCGCACCTCGGCCTGTTCGAGCGCACGCGGGTCCGCCTCCGTCTCGGCCGCCAGCCGGCTGAGCAGGCTCTCCGCGTCCGCCAGCGCCTCTTCCGCGCGTTCGAGCGACGCCGCGGCGTCGGCGGCGCCCGCGGACTGCTCGAGACGCGACAGGGCGCGGGCGGCCGCTCGCAGCGACGCCGCCGGACCCGCGCGCCGGTCGCGCGGCGACAGTTCGGCGAGGGCCGCCGCGACCGCCTCGGCACGCCGCTCGCCCTGCTGCAGGTCCACCCGCAGGGCCGCGAGCCGGTCCTCCTCGTCGGGCACCGGGTCGAGTGCCGCAAGCTCGCCTTCCGACGCGCGCAGCCAGTCCTCCTCGCGCGCGGCACTGTCGATCGCGGCCCGGGCCGCGGTCAGCCGCTCGGCGAGCGCCCGCCATTCCCGGTGCAGGGCCCGTGCCTCGATCGGCAGCGCGCCGTCGACCCCGAACAAATCGAGCAGGCCGCGATGGGTCGCGGGATCGGCCAGCCCCATCTGCTCGTGCTGGCCCTGCACCTCGACGAGCAGGGCGCCCACCCTCCTGAGCAGTCCGGCGCCCACCGCCTGGTCGTTGACGAAGGCGCGCGAGCGTCCGTCGCGGCCGACCGACCGGCGCAGCACGATCGCGTCGTCGTCGATGTCGCTCTCGGCCAGCAGCAGGCGGGCCGGATGGCGCTCGTCGACCGAAAAGCTGGCGCTGACCGCGCACAGATCCGCGCCCTCGCGGATCAGGCCGGGACCCGCCCGTTCGCCGAGTGCCAGGCCCAGACTGTCGAGCAGGATCGACTTGCCCGCGCCGGTCTCGCCGGTCAGCACGGTCAGACCCGTGCCCAGCTCGAGCTCGAGGCGCTCGATCAGCACCACATCCCTGACCGAAAGCGCCGTCAGCATGGGTGCAACATGGCGCGATCGGGTGGGCCGCGCAAAGTGCGCTTGCATGATCGCCCGGCAGCGATGAACGTGCCGGTCATGACACCGCGAGGAGACCAGGCATGAGCGGCTTTCTCGGCAGGGCGCTGGGCGAACTCACCGGCTCGTTCGGCGGCCAGGAACAGACGCCGAACGCCGGCAACCTGCTCAACGACGTCATGTCGAATTCCGGCGGCGTGCAGGGCTTGCTCGGCCAGTTCGAGCAGTCCGGTTTCGGCGATCATGTCCGCTCCTGGATCGGCAACGGCGAGAACTGGCCGATCTCGCCGCAGGAGATCGAACAGGTCATCCCTCCCGACCGGCTCGACCAGCTCGCCCAGGCGCATGGCGTGCCGGCCGGCGCCGTCTCGTCCGTCCTGGCCCAGCTTCTGCCCCATGCCGTCAGCGCGGCGACACCGGACGGCACGGTCCCGGCGTCCGGCCAGACTTGAGCCTCCCTCCGGAAAGCGTGTGGGATTACCCGCGGCCGCCGCGCCTCGAGCGCGTGCCGCAGGAGGTCAGCATCGCCTTCGCCGGCCGCGCGATCGCGCGCACGACCGAGGCGTGGCGCGTGCTCGAGACCAGCCATCCGCCGACCTACTACTTGCCACCCGGCTGCTTCACCGACTGCGAGATGGTCAGGGCGCCGGGCGGCTCGTTCTGCGAATGGAAAGGGCGCGCGGTCTACTGGTCGATCGTGGCCGGCGGCCGGACGGCGGAGGCGGTCGCATGGAGCTATCCCGATCCAACCGAGCCGTTCGCGGCGATCGCCGATCATCTGGCGCTGTACTGCGCGGCGATGGAATGCCTGGTCGGCGGCGAGCCCGCAACGCCGCAGCCGGGCGGCTTCTATGGCGGCTGGGTGACGGCCAACCTGCGCGGCCCGTTCAAGGGCGGCCCCGGTTCCGCGGGCTGGTGACGCGCGGCGGCCCGATCGCGTCCAGACCGAAGAAGGCCGAATTGCCACGCAAGGTCTGCGCCCGCTGCGGCCGGCCGTTCACGTGGCGGCGGAAATGGGCGCGCGACTGGGAGGCGGTGCGGTATTGCTCGGATGCTTGCAGGGAGCAGGCGAAATAGGCGTCAGAACAGGCCGAGGAAACCGGACCGCCGCTTCGGCGGCACGCCCGCGTCGGCGACGTTCGCTTCGCGCAGATCGGCGTATGCCGCCTGATACCACTGGCTGCCGGGATAGTTGTAGCCCAGCACCGACGCGGTTCGCCGCGCCTGGTCGACCAGCCCGAGCTTGAGATAGCATTCGGTCAGGCGCTCCAGCGCCTCGGCGACATGGTTCGTGGTCTGGAAATCCTGCACCACGCGCTGGTAGCGGTTGATTGCCGCCTCGTAGAGATGCTGGCGTTCGTAGTAGCGCCCGATCAGCATCTCCTTGCCGGCCAGATGGTCGCGGCACAGATCGATCTTGAGCGAGGCGTCGCGCGCATAGGGCGTGTCGGGATACCGGTTCACCACTTCCTGCAGCGCCGTCATCGCCTGCTGCGTGCCGCGCTGGTCGCGCTGGATGTCGGCGATCTGCTCGTAGAAGCACAATGCACGCAGATAGTAGGCATAGGCGGCGTCGTTGCTCATCGGATGGAGCGAGATGTAGTGGTCGAGCTGCGCGATCGCCTCGGCGTAGGAATCGTTCTGGTAGTTGGCGAAGCCTTCCATCAGCTGCGCGTTGCTGGCCCATGGCGAATAGGGATAGTTCTGCTGGACAAGGTCGAACTGCGTGACCGACTGCTCGTAGTTGCCGGCGCGCAGCTTCTCGATGCCCGAATTATACAGTTCCTCGGCCGACATCTGCGACACGTCCGGCGGCTTGACCGCCTGCTTGGACGGGCCGCTGAACGGGTTGATCGCGTCGAGCGCGCCGCAGCCCGACAGGAGCGTCGCGAGAGCCAAGGCGAACCAGAACGGGCGAGACGGGCTCGGCTTCATGCGACGGTCATCCAACGTACGCGCGCCTTATATCACGCGCTCGCGAGGCGAGAAGACCGCTCTCAGGCGGCCCGGCTCGCCGCGACCGGCATGGCCCTGAGTGTCAGGAGCCGCCAGTTCGCCGGATGCGCGAACAGCGCCCGCAGCACCCTGTTGTTCAGGCCATGGCCGCTACGATGGCCGGTGAACCGGCCGACGAGCGGCGCGCCGGCCAGTGCGAGGTCGCCGACCGCGTCGAGCATCTTGTGCCGGACGAACTCGTCCGCGCGGCGCAGCCCGTTCGGGTTCAGCACCCTGTCGCCGTCGACCACGACGGCGTTGTCGAGCGATCCGCCGCGAGCCAGTCCCGCGTCGCGCAGACGGTCGATCTCGTGCGCCATCGTGAACGTGCGCGCGTCAGCGAGCTCGCTTGCGAAGCGGGCGGCGTCGAGCGCCTCGATGGCGAGCGACTGCCGGCCAATCGCGGCCGCCTCGAAATCGATCGACAAGTCGAGCGAGAAGCCCGGACCGGGCGAGAGCTGCGCGAAGGCCGGCCCGTCGGCGACCCGGACCGTGCGTCGCACCTCGATCACCCGCCGCGGCGCCGGCTGCGCGACGATGCCGGCGCGGTCGATCATCGCGAGGAAGCCGCGCGACGAGCCGTCCATGATCGGCAGTTCCGGCCCGTCGACCTCGATCCGCGCATTGTCGACGCCGCTCGCACTCAGCGCCGCCATCAGGTGCTCGATGGTGCCGACACGGAGCGCGGGATCGGCAGGCGAGGCGAGAACTGTGCACAGATGGGTCTCGGCCACCATGTCGAACCGGGCGGGCAGCGATGCATCGAGGTCGAGACGGTGGAACACCACGCCGGTGCCCGCCGCCGCCGGCGTGATCGTCAGCCGCACGGGCCGGCCAGCATGAAGTCCGGTGCCCTCGCAATCGACTCGCCGCCGCAACGTGAACTGACGCGGCCCGGTCGGGAGCTCGGCGCCCAGCCGGGACGCGCGTCCGAGCAATGTGTCCTGCGTCCGCGCCAATCGTCCGGATGCGAATCGTTCGGCCAAGGCGGGCTCCGGGTCAGTCATGGGAGCGTGTTACGTGTCTCCCGAGCGCACGCCCAGTCAATGTTTGTTGCGTGATGTTTCGCCTCTAAGCACCTGATAAGTCCTGGTTCATCAAGGGGAACGCGATGCCGGCCGATCACGCGCACGATCACCACGGGCATCGCCATGGGCATGGGCATGCCCATGCCCATGTGCCGGCGCGCTTCGGCCGCGCCTTCGCCATCGGCATTTCGCTCAACCTGCTCTATGTCGGCGGCGAAACGCTGTACGGCGTGCTCGCCCACTCGTTGGCGCTGCTGGCCGACGCGGGCCACAATCTCGGCGACGTGCTCTCCCTGGCGGCGGCCTGGCTGGCGAGCCGCCTGTCGCGAACCAGGCCCAGCGCGCGCTTCACATACGGGCTGCGCGCGTCGTCGATCCTGGCCGCACTTGCCAATGCGGTGACGCTGCTGCTGATCACGGGAGCCATCGCCGCCGGAGCGATCGGCCGGCTGATCGCGCCCGGGCCGGTCGCGGGCGGCGTCGTCATCGTGGTCGCCGCGATCGGCATCGCGGTCAACGGCGCGACCGCGCTGCTGTTCATGGGCGGCCGCACATCCGATCTAAATATCCGTGCGGCCTTCACCCACATGGCGACCGACGCGCTGGTGGCCTTCGGCGTGGTGGTGGCCGGCCTCCTCATCCTCTGGACCGGCCGCGCGTCGATCGACCCGATCGCCAGCCTGGCGATCTGCGCGATCATCGTCGCCGGCACCTGGTCGCTGCTGCGCGACAGCCTCGGCTTCGCCATGAGCGCCGTGCCGCCGGGAATCGACCGCGAGGCGGTGGAGCGTTTCCTGGCCTCTCTGCCCGGCGTGGCCGCGGTCCACGACCTGCACATCTGGGGCATGAGCACCACGGAGACGGCGCTGACCGCCCATCTGGTGCGGCCCGGCGCTTCCCCGGACGACGCGCTGCTGCACGGCACCGCCGAGATCCTCCGGCGGCAGCACGGCATCGCCCACGCGACGATCCAGATCGAGCAGGGCGACCATGCCCATCCGTGTGCCCTGGTCTCCCCGGAGACGGTCTAGCGCCCGGGCAGCAGGCCCCACCGCTCGAGCGCCGCGATCGCGGCGGCGGCGCCGTCCTCGCCCTGCATGTCGGCCGCGAGGGATGCCGCACGCGCACTCATCCCGATCGCGGCCTCGATCGCGGACGCGAGCGACGCGCCCGTCATGGTCTTGCGCGCAAGCGCCCCGGGTGCCACGCCAAGCCGGTGCAATCGCCACGCCCAGAAGAACTGGTCGGCCACGAACGGCACCACCACCTGCGGCACGCCGGCGCGCGCCGCAGCCGCCGTCGTGCCGGCACCGCCGTGGTGCACGAGTGCCGCCACGTGCGGCAGCAGCCAGTCGAATGGCGCCGCGTCCACGACCAGGATCGGTTGGCCGTCGAGCCCAGCGTCGAGCGCGAGCGCGCCCCATCCACGGATCACGACCGCGCGGCGGCCCGACCGCCGCACGGCGTCGATGACGATCGCAGACAGGAGCGCGCGTTCGTCCGGTCCGACCCGCATGCTGCCGAAGCCGATCGCGAGCGGCTTGTCGCCGGTCTCGACGAAGGCACGCAGCGCGTCCGTCGGCGCCTCGCCGGACGGCGGCAGCCGCCACGGGCCGGTCACCTCGACATGCGTCCGGGGCCAGTCGGGTGGCGGCGGGAGCAGATGCGGGCTGAAATTGTAGAGCATCCGCGGGGTGCCGCGCGGGCGGGGCGGCAAGCCGAGGTCGCGGCGCAGACGCGCGACAGGAGCCGCGAAGCAGACGCGCCAGACCGTGGCGCGCACCGCCCACGCCAGCCCGGCATTGAGCGGACCCGGCAAGGGTGTTCGCGGCGGCGCCGGCACCGGCGGCGGATAGGCGCGCGTGGGCGTGAGCGGCATCACCCCGGCGCCGACCGACGGGATGCGCATCGCCTCGCCGGCCGCGGCGGCGACGGCACCCATGGCGAGCCCAGCGCCGATCAGCAGCCCGCCTCCTTCCGATGCGCGCCGTACCTGGCCGGCCCAGCATTTCGAGGCCTCGCGCATCCTCGCCCTGAGCAGCGCGATCCCCCGCCGCCCCTCGACCCTGTCATCGGCGCGCGCGATCTCGTCGGCGTAGCTTGGCGACAGGTCGGACCAGGCCAGGCCGTGGCGCTCGATCAGCCCGCGATGGTCGTGACTGGTCGCTACCACCATCTCGTGACCGGCCGCGCGCAGCGCCACGCCGAGGGCTGCGGCCGGCAGCGCGTCGCCTTGCGTGCCGACGACGAAAAAGACCACCCGCATCCCTCGCTTCTCCCCCGGTTGCGGGAGAGACTGCCCCATCGAGGAGAGGACATCGAATGGCCGGCCCGGATGCGCATTTCTACCAGCCCTTGCAGGGCCACCGCCTCGCGCATGATCCGTTCAACAGCATCGTGGCGCCGCGCCCGATCGGCTGGGTGTCCTCGCTCGACCGTGAGGGACGCCGCAACCTGGCGCCCTACAGCTTCTTCAACGCGTTGAACTACCATCCGCCGATCATCGGCTTCTCGAGCAACGGCTGGAAGGACAGTGTCGCCAATCTCGAGGCGACGGGCGAGTTCTGTTGGAACCTCGCCACCAGGCCGCTCGCGGAGGCGATGAACGCGACTTCGGCCGGTGTCGCGCACGAGGTCGACGAGTTCGCGCTCGCGGGCCTCACCGCCATCCCCGGACGGATCGTCACCGCCCCGCGTGTCGCGGAAAGTCCGGTCAATTTCGAATGCCGTGTCACCCAAACGCTGCGCCTTCGGACCGCCGAGGGACACGAGGTCGACACCTGGCTCACCCTGGGCGAGGTCGTGGCGGTGCATATCGATCCGGCCCTGATCGAGAACGGCATCTACGTCACGGCGCGCGCGCGCCCGATCGTGCGCGGCGGCGGCCCAGGTGATTACGCCGAGATAACCGAAGCCGCGATGTTCTTCATGGGGCGTCCGTCCTGACATGCGGGTCACGCCGGACGACATCCGCACGCGCTTCTCGACCGCGCTGTCGGCGATGTATCGCGCCGAGGTGCCGCTCTACGGCGAGCTGCTCCGCATCGTCGCCGGCATCAACGCGCGCGCCGACGATCCCGAGCGGGACGCGCCGCGCGTGGCACTCGAGCGCCATGGCGCGATAAGGCTCGGCCGCCCCGAGGAGCTCCGCCTGATCGGGCGCCTGTTCGCGGTGATGGGGATGATGCCGGTGGGCTTCTACGATCTGGCGCCTTCGGGTGTGCCGGTCCACGCGACCGCGTTCCGGCCGATCGCCGAGGCGTCGCTGGCGGCCAACCCGTTTCGCATGTTCACCTCGCTGCTCCGGCTCGAGCTGATCGAGGACGAGGCGTTGCGTCGCGAGGCGGCGCGGATCCTGGCCGAACGGCGCATCATGACGCCGCGCGCGATTGCCTTGATCGAGATCGCGGAGGCCGACGGGCTCGACAGCGCGCGGGCCGACGAGCTCGTCCGCGAGGCGCTGCACACGTTCCGCTGGAACGCGGCCGCGTCCGTGAGCCGCGCCACCTACGAGCGCCTGCGCGCCGCCCATCCGCTGATCGCCGACGTCGTGTGTTTCCAGGGGCCGCACGTCAACCACCTCACGCCGCGCACGTTCGACATCGATGCCGTGCACGCGGTCATGCGCGAGACGGGAATGGATCCGAAGGACAGCATCGAGGGTCCGCCACGCCGCGCGGTCCCGATCCTGCTGCGCCAGACCAGCTTCAAGGCGCGCGAGGAGCCGATCAGCTTCGCGGGAGTCCCGGGCACGCACACCGCCCGGTTCGGGGAGGTGGAGCAGCGAGGTTTCGCTCTGACCCCGAAAGGACGCTCGTTGTACGACCGGCTCCTGGCCGCTCGGGATCCGACGGCCTGGTCGCATTTCCCCGACGACAGGGCGACCCTGGAGAGAGAGGATCTCCTGGTGCGCGGCCCGAACGGCAAGCTTGTCACGTACGAAGATTTCCTTCCGGTGAGCGCGGCGGGAATTTTCCAATCCAATCTCGGTCGCTCGACGTGCGGTGGCTTCACGCCAGGAAGTCGCGAGGTGCTCGAGCGCGCCCTCGGGATGAGGCTCGCCGAGCCGACGACCTTCGTTACTGGGTAATGGTTGCCTGCGCTGCGGTCGAGGCGAAGAGCTGCTGCAGTTCCGCTATGATCCCTGGCCCATCCGTCGCCTCGTAGTAGAGGGACGGCGAAGAGGCGCATGCCTGTAGATTGCGCGGTATCTGGCCGACGATCGGGGCGACCAGTCCGGCGTAATTGCTCTCCAGGCCGTTGGCGGAATTGTTGTTGGCGTAGATCGGCAGATAGGTGGTGTAGATGACGCCCATCGACGCCTTGTCCTTGATCGCGTTGCAGTTTGCCGGATTGAAAGCGGTCACGCAGTGACCTGCGGGACAGCTGCCCGGAGTATCCTGTGCTCCGTCGGTGATGATGAAGACGTAGTTCAGGGGTTTGCTGGCGCTGCTTCCGTCACCTTGAGCGGGCAGGATGCTCGCAAAGTTCCCGAGCGACAGCGCGAAGTTCGAGTCTCCGATACCGGCGGAGGTGTTGTTGTCGAGATCGATCGTCGCGGCATCCGTCGTCAGCTGGGTAAAGTTCGACGACGGTGGGGAAATCGTGTTGAGCGTCGAATGCGTGACGGGATCATTGCTCATCGTGTAAATGCCGATCTGGATATTGTTGCTTTTGCTGGCGCTCGTTTGTGCCTGCTGAATGATCGACTGGATCGCCTGGCTTGCCGAGTCGAGGCGAAGCGTGAGTTTGGGACTGACACCGTGAGCCAGATATTCATTGGTGTATTTCTGACCCGGAGCAGCCACGTGGCAGCCGAAGACGCAACCGGTCTCGCCATCGGAGCCGTTCTTGTAGCTGACCACACGGTTGAACAGGTTCTGCATGTCCGCCGCTGTCGAGGCGATCCCCATCGACTGCTGAATGTCGACGATGACGTAATAGTTGATGAAGGTGGCAAGGGAGAGATTGCTCGCCGAGCTGCCGCTGAACGGAATTGATCGAAGTCCGAGCGCTCCCAGCATCGTGGTCGTGGTCGACGCATTGTAACTCACCGTGCTGGTGATGGTCTGGTTTGTGCGGCTGATGTTGATGTTCGGTGTTGGAACGCCGGCGAGCACGACCGTCTGCGCATTGGCTTGAAATGCCGCCGCGGCTTGCGTCCGAGCCGGTCCCTGGACCGATGGCCACGTCCCTCCTGCGAGCAACATCGATTGTACGGTCTCGATCCCGACCAGAGCCGCTGCGTCGGCGGCTCCGTCAAGTCGTGCCTTGTCGACGATGACGACACCGCAATCGATCGCCAAGCCTACCATGCCGATCATGGGAAGGGCCGCCAGCGCCGTCATCAGGGCCACGTTACCGCTGGTCGCGCGGAACGCAATCAGCCACAGGAGCGTCCGCAAGCGTTCCGGCAATGTCACCCTCAGCATCGCGCGCTGACCGCGGGGCCGCCCGCCTCGATGAGTTGCGTGCCTCCGGGAAGCCGCGCCGGAAGATAGGCGGAGTCCCTGAGCTGGAAGCTGCCCACCAGGTCGCTCAGGAGAGGAGGGGTGAACGTCCAAACGACATCGGAGACGACCAACGCTGTCGGTCCGACATCGCCCGCGGGGATCGCGCTGAACGAAGGTGTGCTGCCGCTGGCAACGACCTGAGGCGCGCCGCATGGGCGAAGGATCGGCGAGCCGAGCTGGTTGCTCACGCTCCAGGCAACGGTCGGCGCGTATGTCCCCGAACTGCTGGTGAAGTTGATCCCGGAAACCGTCACGGTGAAGCCGCCCTGCTTGGTCTGGCGGCCCCAACCGGGAAAGAAGGCGAAAGCGGCGGTGGTCGCCTGCCAACCTTGAACGTCGGTGAGCTGGTTCTGGCTTTGCGCCTGCGCCGCGCTGAGACTCGCGATCTGCGCGACCGACGTCGCTGCGAACTCCATCCGCCGCTGGGTCAGCAACCCGTCCGAAAGATCGACGACACCAACGAGGAAGACCAGCAGTGTAGGCACGACGATTGCGAACTCGATACCCGCCGCACCGGCGCGCCCCCTACCGATCACGGTCTAGCATCCGTTCTGCTGCTGCACGTTCGCCCCACCCGGGTTCTCGTTGACGAAGGCCGCATTCGCGATGATGGCGTCGGGCATTCCGAGATTGAGGAAGTTACCGACAGCCGAATTCGCCAGGTAGATGACGTGCAAATACATCAGCTGGCCCGCGGATCCGGCACAGAACTGCAGGTTGGACGTGCTGATGCTGTCGGGTGCATCCGCAATACTGGCGGCTGTCAATTGCTGGTAATTCGTGACCGGGTGCAAGTCGACATAGAGGTTTGCGCAGGCCGGCGTGAAATTCGTGCAGAGCAACTGGGAGACGAATGTTTGTTGGTTGTATTTCTCGCCGATGAGCCCTAGCTGAACCTGACGGGCCGCGACCCCGACGGCATACTCCAGAGACTGCTGGAAGTAGAAGTGCAGCCCGAAAGTCATGACCGAGAACAGAAAGAGCAGGAACGGCGGCGTCACCAACGCCAGTTCCAGGGCCGCCACGCCGCGCCGGTCCGCGATGCAACCGACCAGCATTCGGTGGATCTGTTTCACAGGGGATCTACCGTCGTGGCGGCGGGATCTAGCGAGTCTGGAACGTACGATAGGCGTCCAGGGCAAGCGAGACTTGCTCCTTCGGCAGATCGTGGGTCAGCACGTCGCTGGCGTCCTGGCTTCGTCCGTCGAGTGCCGCTGCGACCGCGTAATCCTGTCGGATACGCGCCGACGTGTCCGCTCCTTGGGCGAGCGGTCCGAGGATAGCCAAAGCTTTTCCGGCGTCACCGGAAATGGCCAGGGACAGCCCGAGGTCGACCTGCGCCGAGGCGAGGTTCGGCGCGATCGCGAGCGCTTGGCGATAAGCCACCTGCGCCTGCCTTGATTGCGAGAGCAGATCGTACGCCACACCCAGATCGGTCAGGATGTGCGGATCCTGAGGCGATCGGACAGCGAGGCGCCGGAAATCAGACAAGGCCTGACGGGGGTCGGATCGGAGATGGAGCCGCGCCAGGCCGAGCGCCGCTCTCTGGGCACCAGCATCACGGTCAAGCGCCTGCCGAAAGCTAGTCTCCGCGGCCTCGCTTTCCCCGAGCGCCGAATCTGCCTCGCCGATCCGGGTCAGTGCATCGACGTTGCCCGGCATGCGGGCCACCACACCCTGGGCAAGCTGCAAGGCCGAGGAGGGCGCACCACTTGCCAGCTCGATGTCCGCGACACGTAGATCTCGGTCGCTCGCGCTCAGGCTGCCAGAGGTGCCGCACCCGGCGGTCCCCAACAGTGAGACTGTTATGGCAGCGACGAACTTCCTGTTCATGCGTGACCCTCCCGGAACGACACCAAGAGGATGACACGCTCGACTTAATCAATGCTTACTGATCACCCGCATCGCCTCCAACGCTGCCGGGCCACCGACAACGATGAAGATGCACGGAAGGATAAAGAGAATCATCGGAAAGGTCAGCGCGACCGGCAGCTTCGCCGCGCGTCCCTCGTATTTTGTCATGTTGTCCTGTCGCATCTCGACCGCGAGCGTGCGTAGCGCCTGGCTGAGCGGCGTGCCAAATTGAATGGTCTGGATCAGGGTCGTGGCCAGTCGACGCAGGTTTTCGAGCTTGGTGCGGTCTCCCATGTTGACCAGAACCTGCCGTCGATCGGATGTCAGCCGCATTTCGCGCGCGGTCGTTCGGAACTCTCGCGCGATCGATGGATGGGCCTGCTCGATCTCCTCGGCGACTCGATCGATCGCCAATTCGAGCCCGAGGCCGGCCTCGGAACAGATGACCATCATGTCAAGCGCGTCTGGCAGGCCGCTTTCGACGCTTCTGAGATAACGCTTGCGCCAGCGTCCGATGACATAGTCCGGTCCCAATAGGCCGAGAACGCCGCTCAGCCCGGGCAGCATGATGTGAGTGGAGGAACTGACCGGCCAGCGGCTGACGAACAGGAATGTCAGGGCAGGCAAGCCGAGCAGCAGAAGTACCTTGAACCCAATGAACAAGGCGAGCCTGTTTGCTCCGCCGACCGCCGCGCTGCTGAGCGTCTCCTCGAGCTCGGCCAGCGTGCCCACCGGCAGGATCCCGCTTTCGGCGAGCGTCCGGCCCAACTTGGCGATGACGCCCGTCAAGCTCGGGCCGACCTGTGCGGATCTGACTGGAAGGTCGATCGACTGCCTTATTCCGACGAGACGGTCCCGGAATGCCGATTGCCGCTCGCGTTGACGACAATAAAGCAGGCCCGCCGCCAAGGATGACGCAAGGCAGGCGGCGCACGCGACGACCAGTGCCGGAAGCGATGCTGTCATCCGAGCATCTTCTTTGTGATCATCCGCATCATCAGCAGTCCGAGCGTCAACAATCCGATTGCGACGCCGAGCAGCTTCTCGCCGCCCGTCGTCGTGAACAGGATCGACATGTAGGCGGGGTTGGTCACGGCCAGAAAACCACCGATGGCGAACGGGAGGACGCCCAGCACGTAGCAGCTTGTTCTTGCCTCGGCCGCTAGCGCATGTCCACGATGCTTTATCGCGACCCGCTTGCGTATCGTGTCCGCCAGCGTGTCAAGAGTTTCCGCCAAACCGCCGCCGGTCTGGCTCTGCAGAGACAACGCGGTGGCAAAGAACCGGTATTCCGGCAACCGGTTCCGGGCAGCCATGGCGCGCAGGGCATCCGGCAACGATAGACCGATCGCGATTTCCTCTGACAACTGACGAAATTCGCCGGCTGTCGGTTGTTGGCTTTCATCGGCAACGACCATCACGGAACTGCCGATGGAGACGCCCACCCTGACAGCACGGACGATCATGCTGAGAGCATCCGGGAACTGCTCGAATAGCCTCGACGTGTGACGCTCCTCGCGGCGACGATAATAAAGGTGGCTAAGGGCAAGACAGACGATCGGTCCGACGAGCATTCCCGACGTTCCAATCAGCCGGCTTATCATCATTGCCGATAAGATTCCGATCGCCGCGCTGATCGCGAGGACGCGGCGGAATGTCGTCGCTCGATGCGATCGTCTCCGTCGATCGAAACCGAACATTCGCTCGACACGGATCGACGCGGATAAGCCGAGCTCTGTTGACTGATATGAACGCCGCTCTCCGACCTCGGTCACCGAAGCATAGGTCACTCTGACGGTCCTGATCCGAGCGGCGATGACCTTTTCGCGAGACTGGACTCGACGCAGGACCAAGCCTCCGCCCAGAAGCGGCACCGCGCTGAAGCAGCATGCAGCGGCGATAAGCAGCGTCTGCGGGCTCATCGCTGGACGGCTTCCTCCAGGGCAGCCGACCATGCGCGGTCGAGCTGAAAATAGGTCAGCGCCTCGTGGAAGCTTGCCCTGGCCCGGCTGACCTTGTAACGACCGACAAGTCGACCATCCAGACTTTCCCCCTCGATCTCGTACTGGAAGATATCATTGAGGATGACCACCTCGCCTTCGAGCCCGGCGACGTCGGTCACCTGCGTGATGCGGCGGACTCCATCGCGGTGCCGCTCGAGTTGGATGATGAGATTGACGGCGCCAACGATCTGCGTGCGGATGGCTTTCGCGGGAAGGCCCATGTTGCCCATCTGGACCATGTTCTCGATCCTGGTCACGGCGTCACGGGTGGTGTTGGCGTGGATTGTCGACATGCTGCCGTCGTGACCGGTGTTCATCGCTTGGAGCATGTCGAAAGCCTCTCCGCCGCGGACCTCACCGATGATGATCCGGTCAGGTCGCATCCGCAACGCGTTGCGGACCAGGTCACGCTGCGTGACTTCGCCTTTTCCCTCCAGGCTGGGTGGGCGTGTTTCCAGGCGAACGACATGAGGCTGCTGAAGCTGCAGTTCCGCCGCATCCTCAACGGTAATGATCCGCTCCCCGTGATCGATGAGGCGGGAGAGGGCGTTCATCATGGTCGTCTTCCCGGAGCCGGTGCCACCGGAAATAATGATGTTCAAGCGTGCGCGACCTGCGATCTCGAGCACGCGCGCGACACCGGGCGAGCATCCACCCTTCTGGACCAGTTGCTCGAAGTCCATGACTCGTCGGGAGAATTTCCGGATCGAAATATAGGGTCCGTCGAGCGCGAGGGGCGGAAAGACGATGTTGACCCGCGACCCGTCGCTCAAGCGCGCGTCGACCATGGGGCTTGATTCGTCGATCCGGCGGCCGACGGCGGCAGCCATGCGCTGACAGATGCTCGCCACATGCGACGCATCGCGAAAACGGACCGATGACAGTGAGGTCTTGCCGGCTCGCTCGACGAAGATCCGATCGGGACCATTGACCATGATGTCCGCGATCGCCTCGTCGTCGAGCAACGGTTGCAACGGTCCGAGCCCGAGCATGTCGTTGACCAACTCGCTCGCCAAAGCGTGCTGCTCGCGGGCGTTGAGCTGAATCCTGCGCTCGCTGGCGATCTCGCCGACAAGACGTTCGACTTCAGCCGCCAAGCGCTCCTGTGGAAGCCCGATGACGGCGGCCGGGTCAAGTCGGCTGAGACAGATCCCGCGCAATTCGAGCAGCAGTGATCCGGGATCGGCCCGCGGCGCCGGAGTCGCCGCCGGCGCGACGACCAGCTCGACGTCGCGATGCCGCCGGCCAAATGAAGCGGTCCCGCTCATCTGCGCGATCCCAGGGCACGCCACCAGCTCGACCCCCGAACGGCATTCTTCTCATTGTGAGCATCGACGAACTTGACCGAAGCGGCTTCCCGCGCGAGCTCGAGAATGCCTTGGCGAAATGAACTCTTGACCGACGCCGCCGGCTTGCCGTCCGTGACCGCCTGGCCGGCCACACGGGGCAGGTAGGGGACGACGACATCGGGCGCAAGACCGATTGCCTGTTCGACCTGCTGCCTGGTCAGCGTTCCCGGCTGACCGAGACGGTTGAGCACGATGATGGCGCGCCTGCTTTGAGCGGGTCCGTTCGGGAGCGTCATGAGGCGTAGCGTATCGCGCACGGACGGCAGGGTCGGATCCATCACCAGGACGCGCTGATGCGACAGTTCGAACAGATCCCGGTTGAGCTGGATGGGTCGAAACGGGACGTCGACGATGACGAAGTTGTAGCGGCGTCGCAGCGTGTTGAGCAGTCGCTGCGCCGCATTCGGCGCGACAGCCGTCGGCTCGTTCAACTTCTCCTCGCTCGACAGAACCGATAGGCGGTCGGTAACATGCTGCGCGCTTCGTTCGATGAGCAGCTCGTCGACCCGTTCGGGCAGTTCGAGCGCTGTTCGGAGCCCCGATCCGCTCTTCGTGCCGAGCGCCAGGGCCGCGGTCCCGGTGTGAAGATCAGGATCGAGCAGCAGCGTGTGTCGCCGAATATCGGACGCGAAGTGCCACGCCAGATTGACCGCCATCGTGGTGCCGCCGGCACCCCCGGTGGCCGAGGTGATGCTGATCACCCGACCTCCCTGTACGATGTCTGTCGTGACATTCCCGTTGGTGATCCAGGCGCCGAAATGCCGCGCGACCATGCTTCGGGCCAATGGCTTGTAGAGGTATTCGAGCACCCCGAGCCCGCGCGTCACCTGGCGATAGAAGTTCATGTCCTCGCGATCGCCGATGACGAGGACGCGGACGTCAGGCTCGACGATCTCGGACAGGTCGATCAGCAGGCTGATCGGCTGTTCCTCGCCGCTGATATCAAGCAGGATGATCTGCGGCGTGGGTATCTTGCGAAGCAACGCAAGCGCCTGCCGGAACGGCATCCGGCGGATATCGATCTCACCCGGCATGACCTCGCTCAATCCGTCCCGAAGCGCGGTCTCGCTCGTGGCATCGGAGACGAAGGCGATGAATTTCGCCCTCTCAGCCAGTGAGCCGTCCGCCTCCTGCCGAAGGGAGGCCGGCGCGATACTGCCGTCCATCATGGGCTTCCTTCGCTGTCGACCGGCGTGGTCGTCGGGCCGGCCGCGCCCGACACCTTGATGTCAGAGAGGTCGCTGTCGGGAAGCGGCTTGACATGACCCCTGCGCAGCCGCGCCACCGCCACGGCCGCCATCTGGCCGTCCGCAGTCTCGATGCCGCGTCCCCGAAGCAGGTCGCTCGGATTGGCGATCTCAGCCGCGAGGTTGGCGTCGTTGGCGCCGACCGGATGCCAACGGCCAGGTTCACCTTCCGTCGGGTCGGTCCACGCACAACCACCGATCGAAATGACGCACAGCAGCGCGACGCAGGGTGCCGTTCGGATGTTCATGTCATTCCACCATGAAACCAGCGTCGCCAGGGACACGCGGCACCGCCGCATCGCTTCCGCTTCCCCTGGCGGTCTGACGAAGCAGGAGGATCCGTTCGAGATCGTTCGGCACCCGATAGCTGTCGGTCGGCAATGTCAGAGCTGCCGGCGTCGAGACCGGACGCACGATATACGGTGTCACCACGATGACGAGTTCATCCTCGTTGCGCTGAAAACTGTCGGACCGGAACAGGGTGCCGAGGATCGGGATATCGCTGAGCACCGGCACGCCAAGACCGCTGTCGGTGGCGTTGTCCTGCAGCAGCCCGGCTATCGCGAAACTCTGGCCCGTCCCGAGGACAACGGTGGTGTCGGCGCGGCGGACGGTGAGTGCCGGGATCTTGATCGAGGAGTTGTTCTCCGACAGGGTCACCGCACCCTGGTTGGTCAGTTCACTGACCTCGGGCCTGACATGCAGGCTGATCTCCCCATCCGACATCACGGTCGGAACGAAGGCGAGCGAGATGCCGTATTGCTTGAATTCGACGGTCACCGTGTTGTTCTGGTCGGCGACCGGGATCGGGAATTCGCCGCCGACCAGGAAGCTGGCCGGCTCGCCGCTCAGCGTCGTCAGGTTGGGTTCGGCAAGGAGCTTGACGAGGTCATCCTGCGACAACGCGTCGATAACCGTATCGAGCGTCGCCGGCCGCCCGGCAAGGTTGAAGCGCGACAGAAAGCTCAGGCTGCTCTGGGTCGCCAATGCCGCTCCGATCGGATTGAACGCCGAGACACCCTGGACCGCTTCCGTACCCAGACCATTGACGGACTGCCAGTTGATGCCGATTTCGCGGGTCAGCGTGCGCGACATCTCGGCGATCCGAACCCGAAGGTTGACCTGGATCGATCCGTCGACGCGAAGTCCGTTTTCGACCGGCTGTTCAGCGCCGGCGGCGTTTCGGGCGAGCGCGGACGCTTCCTGCGCGTCGGCGGGAGTGCTCGCGGTTCCAGACAGGGCGAGCCCGCTCTCGCGCGGTTGAACCCGGATGCGCGGATCGGCGATAGCGCGGTCGATCATGCCTCGCGCCGAGCGTGCGGCGAACCCGGAGGGCACGACGTCGATCGCGTACTGACCGACAGCTGTGCCGGCGGCCGTGACCGCCGCGACCGTGGTATGACCCGGAGCGACGCCGAAGACGAAGAGACTTTCGGAACTGGCCGGTCTGACCTCGGCGACCTTAGGGTCGGCGGCATAGACGTTGGCGGCCGGGCCCGACAGTTTGAGCAGGCGCCCTGAGCCAGCCTCGATGACCAGCTCGTGATCACCCGCTGTGGCGGCTCCGGCGGCGGGAGGGCGGACGTCGGTCAGGACGGCAATCAGCACAACGAGCGGCATCGTTTTGAGCAGCCTCGTTTTGTTGGTCATCAGAAATGGAAATCCTTCTGTTCTGAAGTTCCGTTGAAGACGTGCAACGTCGAGCCGCCGTCAGTCCTGCCATCAGCGAGAGCCGGCGACACGTCGCTTGCCCATGTCAGGCTCGATGCGGCATGCGGCGTCTCGCAGGTATCGGTCGAGCAGACCGACAAGGAGAGATGGCCGAGCCTGTTGGCCATCGAGATCCGCTCCGCCTGCTGCGGCGTCGCTTCCAGGGTGATCGTCCGCTCACCGGCGCCGTTGCTGCCCGGCTGCTCGCCACGCACGAGGTCCTGGTCGGTGGCGATGACGCGCAACCCGCTCATGACGGTCTCTGCGGCCAGCCGATGGCCCGACGGCGTCGAAGGATCGTCAAGCGTCTGGGTCAGGATGAGGTCGACATGATCGCCCGGCCAGACAAGACCGGCAACGCCGCTGACCGGATCGACGCCGATGCTGATCGCGCGGGATCCGGGCAGCAGGACCGCAGCGAGATAACTATGGTCACCCGGCTGCACCAGATCCTGCGACAGGATCAGGCCCCCGAGCGGGAGCGTGACGCGGACCAGCGCGCCGCTCAGGCCGAGGCGCCGCTCCGGCAGGTCAAGGATCGCGCCCGGCGGCACCGACGTCGGGGGAAAGTCGCGCATGGCGATATCGGACGGTCGCAGGAGCTGGCCGGCATGGACCGAGCGGGTGGTGACAAGGACGGCGATGTCGGCCTTCGCGGTCACGACCGCGGTGGTCGCAGTGGCCGGCGCCGGACGCTTGAGTGCCACGACCGCGACGCCAGCGAGGCCGCCAAAGCCAAGCATGAACATCAGGATGAGTGAGAGACGGGCGAGCATGTCGACCTCCTACTGCACAAGGCAGAACAGCGTCGCGGAGGAGATCGCGACGGCGTAGGGAAGGGGACCGCGACGGCCAATGCGCCACAGTTCGATGCGGCAGAGGCGCCTGGCCAACGAGGCGGGTCGTTCGTGTGCAGGATTGGGCAGCACTCGTTTCAAGCCGAGGTAAAGGCAGGCAAGCACGCCACCCGCGATCGCGGTCGCCATCAGTAGCAACGGCAACTGGCCCGGCTGGATGAAAAGCGACGAGGCGCCGATGAGCTTGACATCGCCCGCTCCGAGCATCGAAGCGCGCCAGGCAAAGGCGCCGGCGATCGAGACGATCGACGCCGCCGTCAGCGAGACGAGCAAGACATGATGCAACTGCGCGTGGCACAGTCCCAGTAGGCCAATCAATGAGGAAACAGTGTTCGGAACCGTACGGACGGCAACGTCATGGAGTGCGCCATAGACGACCGCGGCGCAGCAACCGACGACCATCATGGTGTCGAGTCCGATGTGATGAAACGCGCCTGTCACCCTGTCCAGCCTTTATGCTTGAGGGCGGCGGCGCACTGGAGCGCGCCGCCAGATCAAATCAGAAGGTGATCGAACCCATCGCTGTGCTGAGCGCCCCTTTGAACGTGCCAAAGATGGTGACGAGACCAGCACCGAGCACACCGGCGATGATCGCGTATTCAAGAGCCGTCACGCCGCGGCGGTCACGAATGAACGCGATCCAGTCCCGGAGATTGATGTTCATGAAAAATCCTTTCGAGTTCGGGGCGAGACGTCGGATCTGATCCGCCCGATCGCCGCTTTCGGGGTTGCACGCTGAGCCTCAGGAGATCGTTCGATGTCTCCAGGGGCATCCTGCGAGATCCGGGTTACTGTTTGGTAAACGCGAGGCGAGAAGCGCCTGTTTTCGGACGGACAGACAGAGCATCAGAGCGTTGCACGCGGCGGCGATCGGGAGATGTGTCGCGCACGCGAGTGGAAAACATGTCAGGCCGCCAAGCCAGATCAGGCCAAGGCCGAACGCCTCACCCGGCCTCGACGTCCGAACAGCCCGCATCATCCACGCGGCCGCGATGACAAGCATGACCAGGTCGTAGAAGAGCACGACAGGCATGATCAGCAATGTCGCTGCGATCAGCACCGCGTTGCGCACGCCGCTATTGTCGTCAGGCTGCCGCCAGCTCCAGATCACCACGCCCGAGACCAGCAACCCGATGACGTATTGCAGGACATGCGCGCCGGCTTCGCCGACGCCGAGCAGTCGGAACGCTCCGTAAACACTGGCCGTGGTGGTGAAGGAGACGATGGTTCCGGCCGAGAATTCGTGCCGCGCCCGTTCGATCTCGACAAGAAACGCTCGCCAGGTCCCGAGACCGAAGATGCCAAGCGTGGCGGATCCGACGCAGACAACACAGACGGCAGCGGCGAGGAACGCTCGCCGGTGCCCTCCGGCCGCCAATGCCACGGGGACAAGCAAGCCGGTGTGCGGCTTGTAACAGAGACATCCGAGGACAAGTCCCGCAAGGATCGGCCGTCTTGCCGCCAGCAGCCACGTCCCGAGACCGAACAGGCCGGCCGTCAGGCACGCGTTTTGCCCCAGAGCGACGTTCCACAACAGCGGCGAGAATGACAGGACCGGTATGATCCATCGCCGGGTGCCGCCGATCAGGCAGGCGGCCAGCAGGCAGAGCGAGACGGTCGAGGCCTCGAACAACAGGAACGCGGCGAGGTAGGAGAGGTGCGCCAGTAATCCGCAGACGAAGAGGTAGGTGGGCGGATAGAAGAAGTGAACGTAGGCGATGTGCGGCGCGGTGGCCGCCTGCTCGGCGAGGTAATGAGCCGCGCGATCATAGACCAGTGCGGGGTCGTGACCGATCGCGAGACGTCCCGCGGCATAGAAGCTGGCGAAATCGGTGGTGACCGGCCGCGCGAGCGGCACAATCAGGCCGTAGGCCGCGAGAACCAGAAAGACCAGAGCGATCAGCTGGCAGATCAAGGCCGTCCGCGTCCAGCGCTGCACCCAGTCAGCGGTCATCGATACGCGGCCGTGAGCGAGCAGACCAACAGGCAGCCTCACGGGGTCTGGACCACGGGCAAGCCGGGGCCATCAACATGGCGCCCGGCGCCGACAGTCTCGAACGCGGCCGGGACGATGATCCGGATGCCGGCGACGGGTGCGATGGTATCCGTTTCGAGCGAAGCGCCCATCCCGAGCGACGCATAGACACGGGCGGCGTAGGGGCTCCCGCGCTCGGGCTGGGCGGAGTGGTATCGGGCAACGGCATCGGACCAGGACGACGTTCCGCGCCGCAGAGACAGCAGGAACTCGCCTGCGGCCGTGGCATTGGCAACCGGGTCGAAGGCCTCCTCCAGCGATTTGAAGGTCGTCGGATGATAGGCGAGGTCGATCTGGAAGCAGCCGACATCGACGAAGCGCGGCGTGCCCGCGGCACGCCTGACAAAGGCGGCAGCGTCATCGGCCGACGCGAAGCGGGCGCCAGCACCATCGCTTTCGACGGACCACGGATGATTGCCGGTCTCGACCTGGCCGATCGAGCGAAGCAGACCATGCGGCAGGCCGAGCCGCTGCTCGACGAGACCGGCCGCCTCGATGCAAGACGAAACGGTGTCAGCCGCTGCCGGAAAGGCAGCGATCAGGATTACGACGATCGATGCGAGGACGCATGGTGCGCGACGGTTCATGTCGCGCACCAGATTGCCGGATGGCTATGAAGCCTCCGTTAAGGAGCGGCCGTCAGTTCGACTGACGTCGCAGGAACGCCGGGATATCCAGGCCCGCGGCCTCTTCCGCCGTATGCGGCGTGGTCGCGGGCGACGCCGCGTGGACTTCCGCCGTCTCCTGCGCGAGCTGCGGCTCCGCGCGTCTCGGCTCGGCCGCCGGTGCGGCGGTCGAGCGGCGCAGCGCACCGGTCACGATCCCGAACAGGCTGGTCCTGGGCGCGGGCGCGACCTGCGTCTCCGGGGGTCGCACCGGCTCGACGAACAGCGGACTGCGCGGCGCGGACGCCTGACGCAGCGGCTGCGGCACGGCGTTCGGCGCAGGCGCCGGGCTCGCCTGGGGTGAAGCGGTCAACTGCACGCTCGCTCGCGCGGGCGAGGCCGCCATGACGGCCGGCTCCTGCTTCTGCGCGATCGAAGCCGGCGCCTGCGCCGCCGCTGCCATTGCGACGCCGCCGCCGACGGCGACCAGCTTGGGCCGCGCCTGTTCGGCGGGTGCGGGCGTGTCGATCCCTGTCGCCACCACCGAGACGCGCACCCGTCCGCTCAGACTGTCATCGATCGCGGAGCCGAAGATGATGTTCGCATCCTCAGCCACTTCCTCGCGGATGCGATTGGCGGCCTGGTCGACCTCGTAGAGCGTCATGTCATCGCCACCGGTGATGTTGATCAGCAGGCCGCGCGCGCCCGCCATCGACGTGTCCTCGAGCAGCGGGTTGCTGATCGCGGCTTCCGCCGCCCGGATCGCGCGGTTCTCGCCCTCCGCCTCGCCGGTTCCCATCATCGCCTTGCCCATCTCCGCCATCACGGTGCGGATGTCGGCGAAATCGAGATTGACCAGTCCCGGTGCGACCATCAGGTCGGTCACGCCACGCACGCCCATGTAGAGCACGTGGTCGGCCATCTTGAACGCCTCCTTCCAGCCGGTGCGTTCGTTGGCGAGACGGAACAGGTTCTGGTTCGGGATGACGATCAGCGTGTCGACATATTGCTGCAGTTCGGCAATGCCCTGGTCGGCCGCTTTCGCGCGCCGCAGCCCCTCGAAGGTGAACGGCTTGGTCACCACGCCCACCGTCAGCACGCCGCGCTCGCGTGCCATGCGTGCGATCACCGGTGCCGCACCGGTACCGGTGCCGCCACCCATGCCGGCGGTGATGAACACCATGTGCGCACCGTCGAGATGCCGCGCCAGGTCGTCCGCGGCTTCCTCGGCCGCGGCTCGGCCGATCTCCGGTTTTGCGCCGGCGCCCAACCCTTGCGTCAGATGGGGACCAAGCTGGATCCGCCGGTCGGCGCGCGAATGCGTGAGCTGCTGCGCGTCGGTGTTGGCGACGACGAAATCGACCCCGGCGAGCTGGAGCGAGATCATGTTGTCGACCGCATTGGTGCCGCCGCCGCCGACCCCGATGACGGTGATCTTCGGCGTGAAGTCGGCGTAGGTCTGCTGCGGGATCGTCAAGTTCAGGGTCATGATGGTCTCCCCCTCATCGGGATGTCGTGTGGTGGACCCGCGCGCTCATACGCGCTCGCGGAGGAATTCGACCAGACGGCGCACCATGCCGGCCGGACGCGGTTCGGACAGATCGATGTCGTTCAACGGCCGGCCGGCGCCGGCCGCCCACGACAGCAGCCCGCAGACTGTCGCGAATTCGGGACCTTCGCTGTCGCGCGGCAATCCCCTGACGTGGCCCACGGGTTTGCCGAATCGTACCGGCCGCCCGAGGATCGATGCCGCGAGATCGCGTACGCCCCCGAGCTGCGACGCGCCGCCGGTGAGGACCACGCGGCCGTTCGCCGCGCGGCCGAGCCCCGCTGCCTCGAGCCGGTCGCGCACGAGCTCGAACGTCTCCTCCATGCGCGGGCGGATCACGCCGACAAGCACCGAGCGCGGTACGGGTGCGAACTGGTGCTCGTCCTCGCCGATGATTTCGACATTGAGCATCTCGCGCTCGTCGTCGGCCGACGGTTCGACATTGCCGTAGATCGCCTTCAGCCGCTCGGCGCTCGCGAGCGGGGTGGAGAGCACGGAGGCGATGTCCTTGGTCACATGCAGGCCGCCCACCGGCAGTTGCGCCGCATGCAGCAACTGGCCTTCCGCGAACGTCGCGATCTGCGTGGTGCCGCCGCCCATGTCGATGACGGTCGCACCCAGCACCCGCTCGTCCTCGACAAGCACCGACAATCCCGATGCGAGCGGCGCGGAGACGAGTTCACCGAGCGACAGGTCGCACCGCGCGATGACGGCAGCGAGATTGCGCAAGGCCGAGCTCGACGCGTCGATCATGTGCAGCCGGCCGCTCAGCGCCTCGCAGACCTGACCGCGCGGATCGTCGACGCCTGTGGTCTCGTCGACCGAGAACCCGAGCGGCATCGCGTGGATCACCTCGCGCCCGTCCGAGCTCGCGCGCGTGCGTCCCTCGTGGACCACGCGCCGCACGTCGGCATCGTTGACCATCCGGCCGCCGACCGGCCAGCGGACATTGAACAGGCGGCTCTCCGGCTGCCCGCAGGCGAGGTTGACCGTCACCGCGCGCAAGCGGTGATCGGCCATGTCCTCGGCGCGGCCCACCGCGGCACGGATCGCGCGCTCCGCCTCGTCGAGATCGACGATGCCGCCGAGCCGCACTCCACGCGCGCGATGCAGGCCGAAGCCGATGATCCTGATCTGCGCGCCATCGGAGCGGCCGATCGCGCACGTGATCTTGCTGGTTCCGATATCGAGCACGCCGAACGTGCCGGTGCGCAGCGGGCGTCCGCGCGCCATCGTCTCGGGCGGTGCGAGCAGAAGCGGCCGTCCAGGCTTGCGCTCATCGGGCGCGGTCAGAGAGGTCCGATTGGCTGGGAGTGCCACGACACGTCCGGAGGCGTTCATGTGGGCCTCCTCGCGGCGTCGGCCGGATCGCCCGCGCTGTCGTCGTCGGGGGAAGGTGCGGGTTCGGGCTGCGGCCGCAGCACCATCCGGTCGGGCAGGCGCATGTCGATCGCGAGCAGCGGACGCTCGAGCAGCTTGTGGTCGTGCTCGAAGGCTGCGAGCCGCTTGAGCGCCGGGAGTTCCTCCGCCTCGGGCAGCAGCACATCGCATCCATTCTTCAGGGTCAGGTTCCAGCGACGCTGGCCCACGCGCACCATGGCGACGACCTGCGCCCTGATCGCCGGCGCCTGATCGAGCGCGTCGATCAGCGCCTCGGCCGCCGGCGGCGCGCCGGGACCGACGACGAGCGGCAGGCGCGCGAACGCCTCGGCGTCCTTGCCGTTCAGGCCCTGGTTCTGCACGACCTTGCCGGTGCGGTCGATCAGCAGGAACCGGCCCTGGTCCTGCCACACGGCGAACGGCGTGCGTTCGACGAGCGAGACCAGCACGGTCGCCGGAAGCCGCCGCTGCACGATGGCGGTCTCGACGAACGGCAGGGCCTCGACGTTGCGTTCGGCCTCGTCGATCGAGAAACCCATGATCGGGTCTCCCTTGGAGACGCCGAGCGCTTCGGTGACGTCGTGCTCCGATGTCAGGCGCTGTCCCTCGACGACGATCCGGTCGATCGGCAGTGCAAGACCGATCCGATGGCGGATCCACGAACCCATGCCGGTCTGCTCGACGGCACCGCGCGCGGCGAGCAGGCCAAACACGCCGAGCCCGAGCAGCGGGATCGTGAGCAGCATCGGCCGCACCAGGCGTTTCTGGCGCCGCGCCAGGATCGACCAGCGTGACGGGCGATCAAGCTTCCTCATGCGCGGCACGCCGCCTGCTCGACCATCCAGGCGCAGAGTTCGGGAAACGAGACGCCACACGCCTGCGCCTGCTCGGGCAGCAGGGATGTCGGCGTCATGCCGGGCTGCGTGTTGACCTCGAGCAGCACGAGCCTCTGCTCGTCGAGCCTGAAATCGGCGCGCGACGCCCCGCGGCATCCCAGCGCGCGATGGGCCGCGAGGGCGACTGACATGGCGCGCGTGGCGATCGCGCCGTCGATCGATGCCGGAACGACATGGCGCGAGCCGCCATCGGCATATTTCGCGTCGTAGTCGTAGAACTCGTGGCCGGTCTCGCCGGTCAGGATCTCGGTCACCGCGAGCGCCCGATCGCCCATCACACCCACGGTGATCTCGCGGCCCGGGATATACTCTTCCACCAGCGCATGACTGCCGAACCGCCAGGCGCGCGCGATCTCGCCGCGGCGGTTGCTGCCCTCGCGCAGGATCTCGACGCCGACGGACGAGCCCTCGGCATTCGGCTTGACGACGTATGGGAGGGGCATCGGGTCGCAAGCCTCGAGCTCCTCGGGCGTGACCAGCCTGCTGCGCGCGACTGGCAATCCCGCCTGCGCGAAGACTGCTTTCGCCGCCGACTTGTCCATCGCCATCGCCGACGCGCGCACCCCGGAATGGGTGTAGGGAATGCCGAGCCAGTCGAGCACGCCCTGGATCGCGCCGTCCTCGCCGAAGCGTCCGTGCAGCGCATTGAACACGCAATCGACGCGTTCGGGCTCGGTCAGTCCACGCACGATCGCGGCCAGATCCTCGCCCGCCTCGATCGGAACCACCTCGTAGCCGCGTGCCTCGAGTGCGGCGATCACCCCGCGCCCGGTCGACAGGCTCACCGCGCGCTCGCTGGAGATCCCGCCATAGAGAACGCCGACACGCATCAGCCAGCCCTCCCGGGAATGCCGACGCGCTTGATCTCCCACGCGAGCTCGACGCCGGACGACGCCAGCACGCGCGCGCGCACGGCCTCGCCCAATCCTTCGATGTCGGCGGCGGATGCGCCGCCGGTGTTGATCAGGAAATTCGTGTGCAGCGGACTGACCTGCGCGCCTCCCATCGTCATCCCGCGGCAACCTGCCTGATCGATCAGTTCCCAGGCCTTCAGCATCGAGACATGCGCCTGCGGATTGCGGAAGGTCGAGCCGCCGGTGCGTTCGCGTACCGGCTGGGTCGATTCGCGTTTCGCCCTGATCTCGGCGATGCGCGCGCGGGCGGGCAAGACATCGCCCGCCACGCCCCGAAGACGCGCGCGCAGCACCACCGCCTCGGGCGGCAGGGCGCTGCCTCGGTAGCGGAACGCGAAGGCTTCGGCCGGCAGTCGGACGATCTCGCCGCTGCGCGTCGCGATCTCGGCCCAATCGAGGATGTGCGCGATCTCGCCGCCATACGCGCCGGCATTCATCGCGATCGCCCCGCCGATGGTGCCGGGAACGCCCACCAGGAATTCGAGCCCGGCGATGCCGGCCTCGACCGCCCGCCGTGCGACCAGGGCGTCGGCGGCGCCGCCACCGGCAATGATCGCGTCCGCGTCGACCTCGATCGCGCCGAGCGACTTGCCAAGCCGCACCACGACGCCCGGGATGCCGCCGTCGCGGACGATCAGGTTGGAGCCGGCGCCGATCGCGAACACCGGGATCTCGGGCGCGAGCGACCCGAGGAAGCCGGACAAATCGTCCGCGTCAGCGGGCGTCACCATCGTCTCGGCCGGACCGCCGACGCGAAACCAGGTCGATGGTCCGATCGGAACCGACCGGTCGACACTTCCGCGCAGCGCGATCCCGAAAACCTCCCCGGGTGCGGGAAGCGCGCTCATGCGGCGCCCCGCCGGTCCGGCCGCTGCAGGGCGGCGAGCTGGGCCGGCAGTGTCTGCGCCCAGGCGGTGATGTTGCCCGCCCCGAGACAGACGACGAAATCGCCTGAGCGCGCGATCGCGTGCACCATCTCGGCCAGATGCTCGGGCGCCTCGAGCGGGACTACGGATTTGTGTCCGCGCGCCCTCAGGCCATCGACGAGCGCTTCCCGGTCGACGCCCTCGATCGGCACCTCGCCCGCGGCATAGACGTCGGCCACGATCACCGTGCCCGCGTCGTTCATGCAGGTGCAGAACTCGTCGAACAGCGAATTCAGCCGCGAGAAACGGTGCGGCTGGACCACGGCCACGACATCGCGTGCACCCGCCTGTCTCGCCGCCTTGAGCACGGCCGCGATCTCGACCGGATGGTGGCCGTAATCGTCGATCACCGTGATGCCGCCCGTCTCGCCGGTCTTGGTGAAGCGGCGCTTGACGCCGCGGAACTGCGCGAACGCGCTCCGGATCGTGGCGTCGTCGATTTCCATCTCGAGCGCGATCGCGACCGCCGCGAGCGCGTTCTGCACGTTGTGCGCGCCCAGCATCGGCAGCCGGAACGGTCCCGAACGGCGCGATCGTCCGCGCAGCCGGTCGGTGACCGAGACCTCGAACGTCGCACCACGCTTGTCGGCCACCAGCCGTTCGGCGCGCACGTCGGCTTGCGGCGAAAAGCCATAGGTCACGATCCGATGATCCGACATCCGGGGGATCATCTTCTGGACCTCGGGATGGTCGATGCACAGCACGGCGAAGCCGTAGAACGGGATGTTGGACACGAATTGGTCGTATCCCGCCTGCATGTTCTCCTGCGTGCCCCAATGGTCGAGATGCTCGGCGTCCATGTTGGTCACCACCGCGATCACCGCCGGCAGGCGCAGGAACGACCCGTCACTTTCGTCGGCCTCGACCACCATCCAGTCGCCCGCACCCATGCGCGTGTTGGTGCCGTAGGCTTCGATGATGCCGCCATTGATCACGGTCGGATCGAGATGCGCCGCTTCCAGCACGGACGCGACCAGGCTCGTCGTCGTCGTCTTGCCGTGGGTCCCGCCGACCGCGATCGACCAGCGCAGCCGCATCAATTCCGCCAGCATCTCCGCCCGCCGCACGACCGGGATCAGCCGCGCGCGCGCGGCCATTACTTCCGGATTGTCCCGCTGCACCGCGGTCGAGATCACCACCACCTGCGCGTCGCCGAGATGGGCCGCATCGTGGCCGATCATCACCCGGATGCCGGCCGCGCGCAGGCGCATCACGTTGCCGCTTTCCGACAGATCCGACCCCTGGACCGCATAGCCCAGCACGTGCAGCACCTCGGCGATCCCGGACATGCCGATCCCGCCGATCCCGACGAAATGAATGGTGCCGATCTGGAGAGGCAGTGCACGCATCAACCGATTCCTTCGCCGTCACGCGGAGTGATGTCACGAGTCGGGCGTCTCGCATCATATCGCGCTCTCGCCAAGTCTTCGACCAGCGATGCGAAATCCTCCGCGGCATTCGGACGCGCGCCCGCGCGTGCCGCCGCCGCCGCGCGCTCCAGCAGCGCGGGATCCGCCAGCAGGAACGCGAGATGCTCGGCGAGCCACGCTTCGTTGAAACCGGGCTGGCGCACCATCCATGCCGCACCCGCATCCACCAGCCGCTGCGCGTTCGCGGCCTGTTCGTCACCGGCCGCGATCGGCAGCGGCACCAGCAGGGCAGGGCGCCCGGCGGCGGCGAGTTCGGCCACCGTCGAGCCGCCGCTGCGCGCGATCACCAGATGCGCGCGCTCCAGCAGGTGCGCGACATCGGCGAAGAAGGGCGACACGTCGGCCTCGATCCCGGCCGCGCCATAGGCGTCGCGCACCCGTGCCACATCCTCCGCGCGCGCCTGCTGCGTCACCCGAAGCAAGCTCCGCCTGATCCCGGGCCACGCGATCAGGACCGGGGGCACGATGTCGCTGAACACCCGCGCGCCGAGCGAGCCGCCGAGCACCAGCAACTCGACGCGGTCGCGCGGCGGACTGTAGGGACCGACCGCGGCGATCGCGTCGCGCACCGGATTGCCGACCAGCACCGTGCGTGCGCCCGCCGTCACGCCGCCCACATCGGCGAAGCTGGTCGCGACCGCGTCCGCGAAGCGCGCAAGCAACCGGTTGGCGCTGCCCAGCACCGCGTTCTGATCGTGCACGACCATCGCCGGCCGGCGCCTGAGCGAGCGTGCGGCGAGCAATGGGGGCACCGAGGGATAGCCGCCGAAGCCCACCAGGACGTCCGGCCGCGCGGTCCCGATCACGCGCCGCGACTGCACCGTCCCGCGTGCCAGCGCACGCGCCGAATGCAGCCTGGTCGCCAATCCCTTGCCGGCCAGCCCGCCGCCATCGACGACATGCATCGACGCGAAAGCGCGCGACGCACGGTCGGCGGTCCGCCGGTCGGTGATCAACGAGACCGCGTGCCCGCGCGCGCCGAGTGCGCGCGACAGCGCCTCGGCGGGAAACAGATGCCCGGCCGTGCCGCCCGCCGCGATCATCACCCTGATCATGACCGCACGCGCCTGCGCGTGAGTGCGAGCAGCATGCCGATCGTGAGTGCCACCGACATCGCCGACGAGCCGCCATACGAAATGAACGGCAGCGTCATGCCCTTGGTCGGAATCAGGTGCAGCGTGGAGGCCATGTTGACGAAGGCCTGCAGCCCGAAGCCCGCGCACAGGCCGGTCACCGCAAGCGGCGTGAACGGCTCGTCGTTGCCCAACTGCTTGAGCAGCGAACGCACCACGATGAACAGGAACGTCAGGATGATGACCAGGCACAGGATCATCCCGAACTCCTCGCCCGCGACCGCGAAGACGAAATCCGCGTGCGCGTCCGGCAGCAGATCCTTCACCCGCCCTTCGCCCGGCCCGCGCCCGAGCAGCCCGCCATGCGAGAAGGCGGCGAGCGCCGTGTCGATCTGGTAATGATCGCCCTTCTGCGGATGGATGAAGCGTTCGACGCGGCTGCGCACGTGCGGAAAGACCATGAACGCGAAGCCGAACGCGCCGGCAAGCGAGCCCACGCCCACGCCCACCAGCAGCAGCGGCAGTCCATCGATGAACAACTGGACGAGGAACACGCAGAGGATGACCGACAGCATCCCGATATCCGGCTGCGACTTGAGCAGCAGGACGATGACGGCCAGGAACGCGAACGCCGCGAGATGCCCGGGATAGAGGCGCCGCGTCATCCCTCGCGTCCGCCGTCCCTCGGTCAGCAGCCACGCCGTCGTCACCGCGAAGCAGGGCTTGAGGAATTCGCTCGGCTGCACCGACATCAACGGCAACGCGATCCAGCGCCGGGCGCCCTTGATCTCCATCCCGTGCACGAGGGTGAACGCGGTCGCCGCCAGCGCCAGGAGACACCCGAGCAGCGCCAGGCGCCTGACGTTCCGCGGCGAGAGCACCGAGGTCGCGACCACGATCAGACCGGCAAGTGCGAGGAAGACGACCTGCTTGAGGATGAACATGTCGCGCGACGCGCCGATGCGTGTCGCGACCGCGGGCGATGCGGCGAGCACCAGCACGTAGCCGAAGCCGATCAGCATGAAGACCGCCGACAAGGTCGCGCGGTCGACCGTCCACCACCAGCGGCCGAGGATCGAGTTGTCGGCGCGCGCCGGCCCGTTCACGCGGCGTTTCCCGCCGACGAAAGCGCCCCCACGAGTTCGGCGAACCGTCGTCCGCGCGCCTCGAAGTCGGGGAACTGATCGAAGCTCGCCGCCGCCGGCGACAGCAGCACGATGCGCGCGCCCGTCCGCCGCGCCGCCTCGAACGCCATCGGAACCGCGTCGTCCAGCGTCCCCGCGATCCGGTGCGCGACACCGTGCGCGGCCAGCGTGCGGGCGAACATCGCCGCGTCCCGCCCGATCAGCAGCGCCTCGGCGACCTCGCCGAGGACGGGTGTGAGCGGCTCGATCCCGCCGTCCTTGGCAAGGCCCCCCGCGATCCAGATGCACCGTCCCATGCAGCCCAGCGCGCGCGACGCCGCGTCCGCGTTGGTCGCCTTGCTGTCGTCGACGAACGTGACGCCGTCGATTTCCGCGATCCGCTTCTGCCGGTGCGCCAGGCCCTTGAAGGTCGACAGTCCGGACGCGAGCGCGCCCGGTGCGACGCCGAGCCCGACGGCCAGCGCGCAGGCGGCGGCCGCGTTCTGCCGGTTATGCGTGCCCTGCAGCGCCGCGCAGTCGCGGATGCGCGCCACGAACGCGTCCCGATGCAGCAGCGCGCCATCGTGCACATGCCAGTCCGCGTCGCGATCGGCTCCCGACACCGTCACCGGCGCCGGCCGCAGCGCGTCCGCGACGCGCGCGCTTTCGGCGTCGTCGATGCCGACGACCGCCAGATCGTCCACGCGCCTATTGGCAAAGATCGAGCGCTTGGCGGCGATGTAGCCGTCCATGCCGCCGTGCCGGTCGAGATGGTCGGGGGAGATGTTGAGAAGAGCGGCGGCGTCGAAATGGAGGTCCGGGACGCGCTCGAGCATGTAGCTCGACATCTCGAGCACGTAGACGCCGTCGTGGCCGAGCAGCGGAAGGGCGAGACAAGCCGGTCCGAGATTGCCGCCCGCTTCGGTCTCGATGCCGGTGACGGCGAGGAGGTGGGCAAGGAGGACAGTGGTCGTCGACTTGCCGTTGGTGCCGGTAATGCCGACGAAACGGGCGCGCGAGCCCGACAGGCGGACGGCCTCGTGAAGAAGGGCGGCATCAGACAGTACGGGGATGGAGCGGGCGATCGCGTCTTGCGCCAGCCGGTGGTCGTCCGCGATGCCGGGCGAGAGAACGAGGGCGTCGTAGCCCGACATCTCACCGGGTTCGCGGACGTCCAGGCCGGTGGCGGTGTCGCGTCCGGCCTCGCTGTCGTCCCAGCACGTGACCTCGGCACCCATCGATGCCAGCCGACGCGCCGCCGCCAGACCGTTGCGCCCGAGCCCGACCACCGCGTAACGCCGCCCGGCGAACAGGCGATCCCCGATCCCGGTCATCGGATCTTCAACGTCGCCAGGCCGATCAGGCCCAGGATCATCGAGATGATCCAGAACCGGATCACGATCGTCGCTTCCTCCCAGCCCTTCTTCTCGAAATGATGGTGCAGCGGCGCCATCAGGAACACGCGCCGTCCGGTGCGCTTGAACCAGAACACCTGGATGATCACCGACAGCGTCTCGACAACGAACAGTCCGCCCACGATCGCCAGCACGATCTCGTGCTTGACCGCGACCGCCACCGTGCCGAGCGCGCCGCCGAGGGCGAGGCTGCCGGTGTCGCCCATGAATACCTGCGCCGGTGGCGCGTTGAACCACAGGAAGCCCATCCCGGACCCGACCAGGGCCGCGCAGAACACCGCGAGCTCGCCGGTGCCCGGCACCCCGTGCAGCTGAAGATAGTCGGCGAACACGTGGTTGCCGACCAGGTAGGCGATCAGCGCGAACACCATCGCCGCGATGATCGTCGGCACGATCGCGAGACCGTCGAGGCCGTCGGTGAAATTGACCGCATTGCCGGCGCCCGCGATCACCAGCATCGCGAAGACCGGGTAGAGCAGGCCGAGCGGCAGCAGCAGGTCCTTGGCGATCGGAAACGCGACGTCGCCGGCGATCGCGGCCGGGCTCAGATGCATCAGCCAGGCGCCCGCCACGAGACCCGCGCCGAATTCGCACGCGAGCCTGATCCGCCCCGAAACACCCTTCGTGTTGCGCTTGGTGAGCTTGAGGAAATCGTCGGCGAACCCGATCGCGCCGAACGAAGCGGTGACCAGGAGGGCCGCCCACACATAGCCGCTCGACAGGTCCGCCCACAGCACGGTCGACAGGAACAGGCTCGACAGGATCAGCACGCCGCCCATCGTCGGCGTGCCCTTCTTGGCCAGCAGATGCCGTTCGGGACCGAGCGTCCTGATCGGCTGTCCCGCCGGCTGCAGCGAGCGCAACCAGCCGATGACCGCGGGTCCGACCAGGAAACTCGCCAGCAGCGAGGTCAGGCACGCGGCCCCCGACCGGAAGGTCAGGTAGTGCAGCAGGTTGAACACCGCCACGTGCCCGGCGTAGGGCCGGCTCAGATCGAACAGCATCAGACCTGTCCGAGCAGCGCATCGACCACGACCCGCATCCGCGACCCGTTGCTTCCCTTGACCAGCACGGCATCGCCCGGCCGCACCGCTGACGCGACATCGGATGCCAGCGACGCCGAATCGGCCGCCCACGCGCCCCGCACGCCAGCCGGCAGCGCCTCGAACAGCGCGCGCGACGACGCGCCGCAGCAGAACACCAGGTCCGCCGCGTCCGCCGCCGGTCCGGCGAGCGCCCTGTGCTCCTCGTCCGCCCAGCGTCCGAGTTCGAGCATGTCGCCGAGCACGGCGATGCGGCGCGTGGCCCGGGTCAGCGTCAGCACCTCGAGTGCTGCCCGCACCGATGGTCCGGACGCGTTGTAGCTCTCGTCGAGCAGCGTCGCCCGCCCGTCCAGGATCGTCCGCGTAAGGCCGCGGCCCGGCCCGGCCCGGAACGCGCCCAGCGCCGCCGCCGCCGCCTCGACATCGACCTCGAGCGCCGCGCACACCGCGAGCACCGCGACCGCGTTGGCCGCCATGTGCCGCCCCGCCGCCCGCAGCACGAACGATACGGCGCGCCCGCCGATCGAGGCCGACACGACCGATCCCGCCGCGTCGTGGGTGACCGACAGCAGGCTCGCCTCGGACGCGCCGGGCCCGAACCCGATCGTGCGGGCGCCGCGCGGGACCGCGGCGCGCAGGAGCTCCACGAATGGCGCGTCGTCCGGCAGCACCGCGATCCCGCCCTCGGACAGCGCGCCGAAGATCGAGGCCTTCTCGCGCGCGATCGCCTCGACCCCGCCGATCGTGCCCACATGCGCGGTCCCGATCGCGGTCACCAGCGCCACGTCCGGCCGCACCAGGGCCGCGAGCGGCGCGATCTCGCCCCGATGGTTGGTTCCGATCTCGGCGACGCAGAATGCGGCGTCCGTCGGCAGGCGGGCCAGCGTCAGCGGCACGCCCCAATGGTTGTTGTACGACGCGTCCGCCGCATGCACCCGGCCGGCCGGCGCCAGCGCGCAACGCAGCATCTCCTTGGCGGTGGTCTTGCCGACGCTGCCGGTGACCGCGACCACGCGGCCGCCGAAGCGGGCCCGGCCGGCACCCCCCAGCGACGTCAGTCCGGCCAGCGTGTCGGCGACCCGCAACACTGGCCCCGTCCACGCGCCCGGCCCGTGCACCATGGCAAGCGCGGCACCGCGCGCGAACGCGGCCTCGACATGCGCGTGGCCGTCGCCATGCTCGCCGGCCAGCGCGATGAACAGGGCGCCCGGCGCGAGGGTGCGGCTGTCGATCGCGACACCGCTCACGTCCCCCCGCGTAGTCCGGGCGCCCTCCGGCGTCAGCTCCCCCCCGGTCGCCGCCGCCAGCGCCTCGCCCGTCCACAGCGCGCTCATCGCGCCGCGCCACCGGCAAGGCGAACCACCATTTCGACATCGTCGAACGGGAGCGTCTCGCCCGCGACGCTCTGCCCGCTCTCGTGCCCCTTTCCCGCCACCACCAGGACGTCGCCGCCGCGCAGCGCCGCGAGCCCCGCCGCGATCGCCGCCTCGCGCCCGGCGACCTCGACCAGTCCGCCTCCCGCCATCACCTCGGACCGGATCGCGGCCGGGTCCTCGAAGCGCGGATTGTCGTCGGTCACGATCGCGATGTCCGCCAGCCGGGCCGCGATCGCTCCCATCAGCGTCCGTTTGCCCCGATCCCGGTCGCCGCCGGCGCCGAACACCACCACCACCCGCCCGTCCGCATGTGGCCGGACCGAGGTCAGCAGCCGCTCGAGCCCGTCGGGCGTGTGGGCGTAGTCGACATAGGCCGCCGCCCCGTTCGGCAGCACGGTGGCCAGCTCCAGCCGCCCGCGCACCCCGTCCAGGTGCTCCAGCCGGTCGATCAGGGCCGCGACCGGCCTGCCTTCCGCGCTCGCGACCAGGGAGGCCGCCAGCAACGCGTTGTCGACCTGGTAGCGCCCGGCGAGCGGCAGGTTGAACTGGCGCGCGACGCCGTCCACCTCGATCCCCACCACCTGTCGGTTCGGCATCGGCCGGACCGACACGAGCCGGATCGTCCGGCCGCGCTCGCCCACGCTCGAGAGCGTCAGACCGCGGGCCTCCGCGATCGCCTCGATCGCCGACAACGTCGCCGGATCGGCGTCCGCGTTGACCGACACCGCCGCGCCACGCGGCAGGATCTCGTCGAACAGGCGCAATTTCGCGGTCCGGTAGGCGGCCTCCGTGCCGTGGTAGTCCAGATGATCGCGGGTCAGGTTCGAGAACCCCGCCGCCCGTAGCCGAACCCCGTCCAGCCTGAACTGCGCGAGCCCGTGCGAGGACGCCTCCATCGCCGCCCGTTCCACGCCCGCGCGTGCCAGCGCCGCCAGCGTGCCCGCCAGTGCCACCGGGTCGGGCGTGGTCAGCGCGGGCCCGGCATCCACGAGAACACCGTCGGGCGCCCGCAGGCCCAGCGTCCCGAGCGATGCCGCCCGCTTGCCCGCCAGCGTCCACAACTGCCGGCAGAACTCCGCCGTGCTCGTCTTGCCGTTGGTGCCCGTGACCGCGACGATCCCGTCGGGCTGCGGACCCGCCAGCACCGAGGCGATCCGCGCCAGCGCCCGGCGCGGCTCGGCGATCTCGACCAGCGGCCGCCGGTCGACGCCTTCCGGCCACGCCGTTCCCGCAGGCGCCAGCACGACGCTGGCACCACGCGCCACCGCGTCGCCGATGAACCGCCGCCCGTCCGCCTCCGACCCGGGCAGCGCCGCGAACAGCGCGCCCGCAGTCACGCGCCGCGAGTCCGCCGTCACCGACCCCACCTCGACCGTCTCGGCACCCGGCCCGAGCGCGGATCGGCCCTCGGGCTGATCGACCCGCGCATGGCGGAGGAGTTCAGCGAGTTGCATCGACGCTCCCGGCCGGCGCCAGGGCCGCGACCACCTCGCGCCCGTGCCGCGGCTTGCGGGTGGCCACCCGCCCTTCGCCGGGATCGCCGGGGTCGTTGCCCGGCCCGAGCGTGCGCGCGCCCGACGGCGGACCAGGCTGCAGCGGCATGTCGATCGACGCCTGCACCGCGTCCGCCCCGTCGGTCACCGGGAACAGCCCGAGCATCGGGGCGGCGCGCGCGATCACCTTGGCGACCGTCGGCGCCGCGTTCCAGGCCGCCGTCGTCCAGCCATGCGTGTCCTTGGTCGCCTGCGGGTTGTCGAGCATCACGTAGACCGCGTAACGCGGACTGTTCATCGGGAACACCGACGTGAAGGCCGAGATGTTCTGGTGCTTGAGGTAGCCGCCATGCGGGCCGATCTTCTCGGCCGTGCCGGTCTTGCCGCCCAGGAAATAGCCCGGCACGTCGGCGGCCTTGACCTTGCTCACGGTGCCCTTCGTGACCACCAGGCGGAGCAGCTTGCGCAGAGTCGTCGAGGTCTCCTCGGTCATCAGACGCGTGCCGCCGACCGGGCCGTCCGGCTCCGCTGCGTCCTCGGCACGTGCCTGCAGCGTGGGCGTGACCAGCACGCCGCCGTTGGCGGTGGCGGCGGTGCCGCGCACGATCGCGAGCGGGGACTCGGCGACGCCATGACCGAACGCCACCGTCATGATCGTCGATTCTCCCCAGTTCTTGACGGAAGGAATGATCGGGAACGCGCTTTCCGGCAGTTCCACCGGAGTGCGCCGGAAAAAGCCCATGTTGCGGAGCCAGTCCTGCTGGCGCGTGGCGCCCGCGTCGAGCGCGATGTGCGCCGCGGCCGGGTTGGAGGAATACGCGATCACCTCCGCCATCGTCAGCCACGGCGCGAAATGGTCGGTCTTCATGTCGGAGATCGTGAAGCGGCCGATATGGATCGGACGCGACGAGAACTTGTCCCAGACATGCGCGACGCCGTCCGACAGCGCCATCGCCGCCGTCTGCAGCTTGAACGTCGAACCGGGCTCGTACATGCCGGTGACCGCACGGTTGAAGCGCGCGTCCGGATCGGCACGCCCGAAATCGTTCGCGTCGTAGTCGGGCAGCGAGACCATCGCCAGGATCTCGCCGGTGCGCACGTCCATGACGATCCCGCACCCGTCCAACGCCCGGAAATTGGCGATGGCCTGTGACAGCTCGTCGCGCACCACCGCCTGGACGCGCACATCGAGCGAAAGCCGCAGCGGATCGGTGCTCGTGGTCAGACGGCGATCGAAGAATTTCTCGACGCCCGCCACCCCGTGATCGTCGATGTCGACCGCGCCCATCACCTGGGCGGCGGTCCGGCCGAGCGGATAGCGGCGCTTCTCGCCCGGCTCGAATTCGATCCCCGGAATGCCGAGATCGTTGATCGCCATCTCCTGGTCGGGCGTGATCTCGCGCGCCACGTAGACGAACCGTTTCGCCTCCGACAGGCGCTTGACCGTCGCCGCCTCGTCGAGTGCCGGCAGCACGTCGTGCAGCTTGCGCGCGACCGCTGCCGGCTCGACGACCACGCGCGGGTCGGCATAGACGTTGGCGAGCGGCAGCGAGATCGCCAGGATCTGCCCGTTGCGGTCGGTGATCGTCGCGCGTCGCGTGAACGGCATCATCTGCCCAGACAGCGACGGGCCGTCCGGCCCGGAGGGCGCTTCCACCACGGGCACCAGCGGCATCACGTCGCGGCCGGGCACCGCGGTGGGCATCAGCACGGTCGCCAACGCCAGCTTGACGCCGACCAGCCCGAACAAGCCTGCGAAGCCGCACGCGGTCGCCAGCAGCCGCATGCGCATCGTCTCGAGCCGCGCCCGCTCGGCGAGGTCGCGATCGGTCACCCGGACATGGACCTCGCGTCCCGCCACCTAGGCGCACCCCGTCATCGCGACTCGATCGGCGCGACTGGTCATCGCGACGTGATCGGCGCGGTTGGTCATCGCGACGCCATCGGCGGCGCCATCGCCATGTGCGCCATCCCGAGCGCCGAGCCGGCGAACACCGGCGCCGATGGCGGCGCGTGCCACGCCCCGGACAGGATCGGCGCCGGCGGCGCGAACGACGCCACCTGATGCACCAGCGTCACCGGCCGCTGCATTGCCGCCACCATCGTCCGGTGCGGCACGGGGACGTGCCTCGCACGGGCGATCCGGACCGGCTTCGTCTCGGCCGGCTTCGGCGCCTGCACCGCCAGGACCGGGACGACCGGCGCCACCGGGGCGGGAGCCGTCGCCGCCTGCGCTGCCGCCAGCACCACCGGCGGCGGCGTCGGCACCACGGAGGGCGCACCCACCGCCGGCAGATGCTTGTCGAGATCGGCCGCCTGCACGAACTGGGTCGGCGCCATCGGCTGCAACCGCGGCAGGAACCTTGCCGCCAGCGTCTGCAGCCGGTCCGGCTGGTTCAGCAGCGCCCACTCGGCCCGCAGCATCGACGTGCGGTCCTCGGTCCGGTGCGTGTCGGTCACCACCGCGCGGATCCTGTCGTCGAGCAGCGTCGTCCGGTGCTTCTCCGAGTAGAGATAGAGCCCCGATCCCGCCGCCAGCAGCACCGTCAGGCAGGTGAACGGCCTGATCATCGCATCGCCTCCAGACGCACCATCGCGCGCAACTTCGCACTGCGGGCCCGCGGATTGCGCCTCGCCTCGCCGTCCGTCGGCCGCTGCGCCCGCCGCGTCAACAGCGAGAAGCCGGCGGGCGCGCGCACGACGCCCGGCACATGCCGCGAGGGCAGCGGCGCCTGTCCGGACGCCTCGACCATGAACCGCTTGACGATCCGGTCCTCGAGCGAATGGAACGACACCACCACTAGCCGGCCGCCATCGGCCAGCAGCGACGCGGCGGCGGCCAGCCCGCGCTCGATCTCGCCCAGCTCGTCGTTGACCCTGATCCGGAGCGCCTGGAACGACCGGGTCGCCGGATCGATGCCGTCCTTCGAGCCCGGGACGACGCCGCGGACGATCGACGCCAACTGCCCGGTCGTCGTGATCGGCGCCTCGCGACGGGCGGCCACGATCGCCGCCGCGACACGACGCGAGCGGCGCTCCTCGCCCAGCGAGAACAGCAGGTCGGCGAGCGCGCCCTCGGGCAGCTCTGCCACCAGGTCGGCCGCCGTCGGCCCCAAACGCCCCATCCGCATGTCGAGCGGCCCGTCGGCGCGAAAGCTGAAGCCCCGTTCCGCCGCGTCGAGCTGGAACGACGACACGCCCAGATCGAGCACCACGCCGTCGAGCGTCTCGATCCCTCGCGCCGCCAGCAGCGCCACCATGTCGCCGAAAGTGCCTTCCATCAGGCAGAGGCCAGGATGGCGCGATGCCAGCAGGGCGCCGCGCGCGATCGCCTCCGGGTCGCGGTCGATCGCGAACAGCGTGCACCCCGACGCCAGGATCGCCTCCGCATACCCGCCGCCGCCGAACGTGCCGTCGAGGTAGCGGCCCCCCGGCCTGGGCGCGAGCCACGCCAGCACCTCGTCGCGCATCACCGGAACATGCGCGGGGCCCATCTCAGCCGCCTCCTTGCAGCATCCGCGCCGGCAGCGTCACCGTGCGGGCGGCGGCGCGCGCCTCGCCGCGGCGCCTCGCCGCCGCCTCCGGTTCCCAGATCTGGAAGATCTGCCCGAGCCCCATGAACACCACCGAAGACGACAGACCGGCATGCGCCGCGAAACTCTCTGGAAGCACGATTCGGCCCTCCTTGTCCGCTTCCACCGTCGTCGCATCCGCAAACAGCGCGGCCGCCAAATCGTCATGCGCCGCCGAGAACAGGTCGAGCCCGTCGAGCGGACTGGCCAGGCGCGCGAATGTCGCGTGCGGCCAGCACTCGATGCAGGCATGCGTGTGCGACGGCCGCAGCACCAGGCCGATCGCCTCTCCCCCGTCCATCGCGCGCAGCCCCGCACGAAACGGTGCCGGAATGGACACCCTTCCCTTGGCGTCGATCCGGTTCTGGTGGGTGCCCAGGAATTGGGTCACAGCCGGATCTCGACCTCATGGATGGGTGTTCATGGGATATCATGGGCACTCATGGGGGTCAAAGACAAAGCGCAATGATGTTCTTGCTCTGTTCTGCAATAACCTCGCGGCCTTGCTTTGCCGTGCTGTGAGGGAAGAATGGGGGCGCTGCCCCATGCCCCGCCAAAGGCGTTCGCCTTTGGAAACCATCACAGAAGTCAGTGATGCCGATCAGGTCACAGGAGAGATCACATCGTGGCCGAAGCCCGTCGCCATCGGCGTCGGGTTCGCGCGCAACGCGCTGGACGAACACTTCAGGCTGACGGAGAACCTGAAATCCATGCTCGCCGCCGCCAAGGACATCGAGCAGATAGCGCAGGCAGCGCAAGCCAAGGTGCAGCAGGCCGGCGCCAACCTGCTCGATCGCGGCTATGACGGCCTGTGCGCCTTCCTCGGCCGAATCGTGCGCGGGGCCGAGGACGCGGCGTCCGACCTGATCTGGCGCAAGATCAACGATCTGCGCTGGTATCTCCTGCCGCAGCTCTGAACGGCGTCAGGTGTCCGACCGCCTGCGTCACGGCCTCGGCGTCCTGCTGCTGCTCGTCGTGGCGGCTCTCAGCGGTTTTCTCGCCTGGCTGCAGCTCGACGAACTGCTGACTGCGCTCGCCAGTCATGCCGACCGGCTGCTGGCCGGTCCCGGCATGTTCTACGGCGCCGCCGCCGCGGCCATCCTGGTCCTGCTCGCTTGCGTGATCCTCTACGCCGACATCGCCGGCAACCGCCTGCCGCCGGGTGCGATGCGAGCGGTCCGGCGCGGCCTGCTCGGCGCGGTCGTCCTGCTTGTCGCGGTTCCCTTCGTCGGTCACGCCGTGCTCGACGATCACCTCGCCCGCCACGGCTACCGTGCCTGCGGCCCCGAATCCTGGCATCGTTTCACCCGCATCGAATGGACCGCGGCGTCCTGTCCGCGATGACGACGAGCGGAACTCCCGGCCGGTCCGCCGCTTGCACGGAACGGAGGACCCAATTGATGACCAGGACAAAACGTTGAACGACGGAACCGGGCAGCTGATCGTCCTGGCCGGAGCGACCGGCGACCTCGGTGGCCGGATCGCCGGCGCGCTCGCCAGGCGTGGTGCCGAGGTTCGAGCGCTGGTCCGGCACGGCACATCGGAACAGAAGCTCGCAGCGGTGCGGCGAGCGGGCGCCAGTCCGATCGAAGTCGATTTCGACGACGCCTCGGCGCTCGCGGCCGCGTGCGCGGGCGCCGGTTGCGTGGTCTCGACCCTGAACGGTCTCGAGCCGGTGATGATCGGGCTGCAAGGCCGGCTGCTCGACGCCGCGACCGCCGCCGGGGTGCCGCGCTTCATTCCGTCCGACTTCTCGCTCGATTTCACCAAGACGCGCGCCGGCGACAATCGCAACATGGACCTGCGGCGAACCTTCATGGCACGCCTCGATGCAGCGCCGATCCGGGCGACATCGGTGCTGAACGGCGCTTTCGCCGACCTGCTGAGCGGTCAGGCGCCGATCGTGCTGAGCAAGGTTCGGCGCATTCTCTATTGGGGCAGTCCCGACCAGCCGCTCGACTTCACGGCCAAGGACGATGTCGCCGACTATGCCGCCGATGCGGCGCTCGACACGGCGGCGCCACGGCTGCTGCGCGTCGCCGGCGCCGTCGTCAGTCCGCGCGACCTCGCCCGCATCATGACCGCGCTGAGCGGCCGGCCGTACAAGCTCCTGCGCGCCGGCGGGCTCGGGCTGCTCGACACGGTGATCGGCGTTACCGGCGCGCTGGCACCGAAGAGCGATGCGCCGTTCCCGGTGTGGCAGGGCATGCAGTATCTACGCGACATGGCGAGCGGCCGCGGCCATCTCACGCCCCTCGACAATGACCGCTACGGCAAGACCGATTGGACGCGCGCCGAGGACGTGCTGGCGAAGCACTCTTGACGCGACGCCGCCAGCCGGTCCGCCTCGAGCTCTCGACCACCGCCGACGCCGGCCGACATTCTCCAGTGCAATTCGATACGCAATGAAATATCGTCGAACGGGAAGGAGTCGGCGATGCATCATGTCTCGCGGCTTCTGTTCACGACCATCCTCGCCTGCGCCGCGGCCGCTTGGGCGTCTCCGGCCGCCGCGGCGCCGGTGCTCACCACTCTGGCGTCGTTCAATGGCGCCAATGGCGCCGACCCCGTCCACGAACCGATCATCGACTTCGCGGGCAACCTGTATGGAACCACCAATGGCGCCGGTCCCGGCGGCGGCACGGTCTACGAGTTGTCGGGGTCCGGCCACCGCACGCTGACCACCATCGTCTCGTTCGGAGGCGGCAACGGATACGGGCAACCGGGTCCACTGACGCTCGACCTGTTCGACAATCTATACGGGACCACCAGCGGGGTTCCGGGGTCCGGGGGCGGCGTCGCCTACCGGCTGTCCGGACCCGAGCACCGGACCCTGACGACGCTCGCCCATTTCGGCGCCCCGAACGGGGTCGCGCCGTCGGCGCTGACCTTCGACCTCGATGTCGTGCCTGCGTTTCCCTACCTCTCGATCGGTCTTTACGGGGCCACCGCGCAAGGCGGAGCCGACGACGCCGGCACCCGATTCGAGCTCTCGGGACCTCCTGATTTCCGCAAGCTTTCCACGATCTACTTGTTCACCGGCCGCGACGCCGTCGCCCCAACCACGCGACTTGTCCTCGACACCGCCGGAAATCTGTTCGGGACCACTGTCGGAGGACTGTTCTATTACGGCTCGGTGTTCGAGCTGTCCGGTCCGCTGCACCGGACCTTCACGGTGCTGACGCGCTTCACGACCGGCAAGGACGGCGGCTTCATTTTCGGCGGCCTGGCGATCGATACCGCCGGGAACCTGTATGGAGCGGCGTCCGGCGGCGGTCTGTTGCAGGGCGGCACAATCTATGAGTTGCCTGGACCCGACCACCGGACGGTGCGCACGCTGTTCGACTTCGACCGGAACGGCGCGGGCGGACACGGACCCGAATCGACGCTGCTGCTGGATGCCGCGGGCGATCTGTTCGGAACAAATTCGGCCGGCGGCATTGGCGACAACGGCACCATCTTCCGACTGTCGGCAGATCATCGGACGATGACCATCCTGCACCGCTTCGCCGGTTTCGATGGTTCGGCGCCGGTCGGCGGGCTGGCCGCCGACCGCGCCGGCAACCTCTATGGAACCACGTCCGCCGGTGGCCCCGGCGGTTCCGGCACGGTCTTCGAACTGACCGGGGCCGGCTTCGTCACGTCGCCGTAGCAGGCCCGGGCGTTGGCATGCGGTGCCGACACATCGAGTGAAGCGCCAGACGGCCTGTAAGCCGGGTTCTGTCCGCCCCGTTGCCGGAGCGGGACGACCATTCCTCTGGGACGCGCATTGCTGCGCGCCTCGCGCGACCAACCCGGGCGACGGGCGGAACACCTCGGAGCATCTCTGCTCCTGTCGCCCCTATTCGGTCTTGCTCCCGGTGGGGTTTACCCTGCCGTCCTCGTTGCCGAGGACGCGGTGCGCTCTTGCCGCACCGTTTCACCCTTGCCCGCTGACCTCTCGATGAACGGGCGGTTTGTTTTCTGTGGCACTGTCCCTGGGGTCGCCCCCGCCGGCCGTTAACCGGCACCGTTGTTCCGTGGAGCCCGGACTTTCCTCCACCCTCTTGCAAGAGCGGCGGCCGTCCGGCCGTCTGGCTATCCACTCGTAGCAGACATGAGGCACGCGTCACAGGTCGCGCGCATCACAGGAGGGATCATGGACGAACGTCTGGCCCGCACCGTCGCCGCGATCCGTGAGGCCGGTGCGGACTGGGCCGTGCTGACCGCGCCGGACTCGGTCGCCTATGCCACCGGCTGGTTCGAGCCGGCCGAAGCCGGCCTCGCCGCGTTCGCGGCCGGACCTGCCACCGCGCTGATCGGGCGCGACGGCAGCGCCGGTCTCGTCGCCCCGGTGCGCCCCGACATGGCCGCCAGAACGGCGCAGCTCGAAATCTTCGACAATTACGGCGAGCACCACGCGCAACCCGCGACGCTTGCCCATGGGGAAGCGCTCGGACGGCTCTCGCGAGCCCTTGGCGTGACCGGTGTCCTCGGGATCGAGCCCGCCTCCTGCACGCAAGCGGTCCTGGCGGCGCTCCCGGCGGCACCAACGATCGATCTCGTGCACTGGCTACGACGTCAACGCGCGAGCAAGACCGACGACGAATTGGCGGCCCTTCGGCGGTGCGCGGCAATTGCCGCCGCCGGCCAATCGACGTTGCTCGACCCAACCGCGCTCACGCCCGGAATCACCGAGCTCGAGCTGTTCAGCCGCGTCAGGCGCCGCATGGAGGCGCAGGCCGGCGAGCGGGTCACGGTCGCGGGCGACCTGGTGTCAGGCCGTGCGCGGACCGCTCGCATCGGCGGCTGGCCCGGCATCCGCCGCATCGAACGCCACGACGCGGTTCTGGCCGACCTCGCGCCTCAGGTCGGCGGCTACTGGGGCGACTCGTGCGCGACGATCGTGCTGGGCAAGGCGTCCGCGGCTCAGTCGCGGTTGTTCCAGGCGGCGCAAGCCGGACTTCGACACGCCATCGAGATCCTCCGCCCCGGGATCACCGCCGGCGACTTGCATCGTGCCGTCCGCTCCCGCGTGCAGCGCGAGGGCGGCGACTATCCGCATCACACGGGACACTCGATCGGAACGGCGGTGCACGAGCATCCGCGCCTGTGCGACGCCGAAACCATGACCTTGCGGGCCGGCATGGTGCTGATGATCGAGCCCGGCGCCTACGACCCTGATGTCGGCGGCGTCCGGCTGGAATGGATGTTTCGCGTCACCGAGGGCGGCTGCGAGCCGATGGCACCCTTCCCTCATCATGTCTCGCTGCTCTGACACGGGTCGTCACCTCAACGCGTTGCCCGGGCCGCCGCGCCCCAGTAATGCTGCGCATAATGCGACCGCGCGCCAGCGGCGACGGCGGCAGGATCGAAGCTCCCGCCGGCAAACCGCTCCGGCAGCAATGGTCCGAGCGGCGACGCCCGATCGGGGTGCAGAACCATGTCGCGCATCGCCTCGCCGAACGAGGGTGCGGTCGACAACCCGCCGACATTGCAGCCGCCGATGACATAGAAGCCTTCCACCCCGGAAATCGGGCCGATCACATGCTCGTCGTCGATCGTCATCGTCGGCAGGCCTCCCCGGAAGATCGCCGTCGGCACGCGGCCGAACACCGGAAACTCCTCGGCCACCGACGCGACCAGACGGTCGATCACCGACCGGTCGAGCGGGACGTCGTCGAGGTCGGCCGGCGGCTGCTCGAGCAGGAGTGGATCGGGCTCGTAGCCGCCCAGCATCAGGCCACCGTCACAAGGCCGCACGTAGACGTTGGCATCGAGCACGCGGGTGATCGGCTGGTCGTTGGCGACGCCCGCGAACGGCGCGGTGACGATAAGCTGGTGTCTGACCGCCACCATCGGCAAAGCGGCTGCCGGCCCGACGCCGCGCAGCCAGGCGCCGGCGGCGTCCACCACCACCCGGCTCCTGATCGGGCCGCGCGACGTCGCGACGCCGATGACCGTATTGCCGTGTACCATGACCTCCTCGACGTTGGTGAACGGCGACAGTACGCAGCCGAGCCGCGCCGCCGCCGCCGCGTAGGCGCGGCACAGCGACCCGGGCTCGAGAAAGACATCATCCGGTGCGAACGTGATCGCGCGCGCGCCGGACGCATCGAGATGCGGCATCCGATCATGCGCCTCCCGCGCGGTCAGCAGCCGCACCGCGACCCCGAAATCCCGGCCTCGCTCGATCTCCTCGTCAAGCTGTCGCGCCAGCGCGTCGCTGCGCGCGAGCTTCAGGCTGCCGGCCTGGTGCACGGCGAGCGCAACGCCGGTCTCGGCCTCGAACGCCAGCAGCTTCTCGACGCCGCGGCGAGCCAGCCCTGTCATCAGCGCAGTCGGCCGCAGGACGGCGCTCAGCCCTGCCGCACGCGGCGAGGTCTGTCCGCCGATCGCTGCCCGGTCCAGCATCGCGACCGACAGGCCCGCTTCACTCAGATGCCAGGCGACCGAACTTCCCAAGGCGCCCGACCCGATCACGACCGCGTCGACATTCCCGATCATCGCCAGCTCTCCGCGCTTGACTATCATCCTACCATAGGATCAATCTGTGGGGATTGTCGATCGGAGGCCAACGGTCTTGCTGACGGACAAGGTGCTCCTGGTGACCGGCGGCGGCTCCGGCATCGGCGCGGCCGCCGCGCGAATCGCCGCTCGTGACGGGGCCCGCGTCGTCGTGGCCGACATCGATCGCGACGCCGCGCGCGGCGTCGCGGGCGGCATCGCCGCCGAGACGGTCGTCGTCGATGTGCGTGACCCGCAGTCGGTCCGCGCGATGATCGACGAGGTCGTTGCCCGCCACGGCAGGCTGGACGCGGTCGTCCACTCGGCGATGTCGGTGCCATTGGTCAACAAGCAGGACCGGCGCGTGACCGAGTTGCCCGAAGCGGCCTGGAACAGCATCATCGGCCTGGTGCTGACCGGCACGTTCCTGGTCTGCAAATACGCGTCTCGCGCGATGCTGGACCGGCGGTCCGGCTCGCTGGTTCTCGTTGCCACCGCCGATGCGCTGATCGGGCAGGCCGGGCTCGACGCCTACACTGCCGCCAAGGGCGGCGTCGTCGCGATGACGCGTTCGATGGCGGCCGGCCTCTCTCCGGAGGGCGTGCGGGTCAATGCGATCTGCCCCGGCTTCGTCGACACTCCGCACCAGCGCGCGTTTCTCGATCGGCCGGCCGATCGCGCCCGGATCGAGGCGATGCATCTGATGCCGATCATGTCGGCCGAGGACGTGGCGGAGTTCGCCATTTTTCTGTCCTCGGATCGTGCGAGCCGCCTGACTGGTGGCGTGCATGCCTGCGACGGCGGCTACAGCGCGTTCAAGGGTCGGCTGGACGTGATGGAGGTTTTTGATCGTGGCGACGCTTAGGTCGCCGCGTCCTGACGCCGAGATGGCGACGCTTAGGTCGCCGCGTCCTGACGCCGAGATGGCGACGCTTAGGTCGCCGCGTCCTGACGCCAAGATGGTGACGCTTGGGTCGCCGCGGTCCGTCTTCAGCCAGACCGTCGACCGGCTCGGCGCGTCGCTTGTCGCCGACGCCTTTCCGGATGGCATGCTTCCGATCGAGGCCGATCTCGCCGCATCCCTCGGCGTCGGCCGTAACCTGCTGCGCGAGTCGGTCAAGGTGCTGGCGAGCAAAGGCCTGGTGGACGTCAAGCCCAAGCGTGGCACGCGGCTTCGTCCGCGAGCAGAATGGAACCTGCTCGATCCCGATGTGCTGGATTGGATCGGCAGATCGGCCCACAGCACGCGCCATTCCTTCGACGTCGTCGAATTCCGCCTGATCGTCGAACCACTGGCGGGTCGCCTAGCGGCCTTGCGCGCGACCGACGCGGAGCGCGATGCCATCGAGGCCGCGTGCCTCGCCCTCGAAGCCTGCGCGGGCGAGCCCGCGCTCATCGCGGAGCGCGACCTCGCGTTCCATGGTGCGATCCATCTCGCCTCGCACAACGCGTTGCTCGGCAGCATCGGCGCGCTCCTCGGCATCGCGATGCAGACACAGGTTCGCACGACGACCGACCATCCAGGCGCCTTCGAGCGCGGACTGGCACTGCACCGCGAAGTGACACAGGCGATCCGGCAGCGCGATGCCGCCTGGGCCGAGGACGCAGCCCGGCGCCTGGTGCTGATGCCCTACGGCGACCTCGCCGACCGGCTTGCCGTGCCCGAACTCCAGCGTCTGACGCCAAGCGGCGTTCGACCCGTCACCGGTCCTGGCCCCGCGGCCCAATGCTGATCCCGCGCTCGAAGGAGACCAATGCCATGCTGCGCCGCGCTGCGCTCGCCCTCTCGCTCATGCTGCCGGCAATCCATGCCACGCGAGCGGCGAGCCCGTTGGCGGGACAGACACTCAGCGTGTTGCTGCCGCCCTGGGGCACGCTGCCCAAGAGCATGACCGATCAGTTCCAGAACGAAACCGGTGTGCATCTCCAGCTGCAGACGCTCGGCTGGGACGAAATCCGGGCCAAGATCATCACCTCGATGGTCGCCGGCAATCCTCCCGCCGACGTGACCGAAACCGACTGGTCGTGGGTCGGCCAGTTCGGCGCCGCCGGATGGTATACCGACCTGCATGGCAAGATCGACGATGCGACGATCAAGGACATCCCGACCACACGCTCGTTCCTTTATGGCGGCAAGTTGCTCGCGATGCCCTACAACAACGATTTCCGCATTCTGATCTACAACAGCAAGCAGTTCGGCGAAGCGGGCATCGCGGCTGCTCCGAAAACCCCTGACGAGCTCACCGAGGATGCCAGGCGGCTCAAGGTCAAGGGCATCGTCGCGTTCCCGATCGCGCTGCCGTTCTCCGCCAGCGAGGGCACCTCGACCGCTTGGTACATGCTGACCAAGGCCTTCGGCGGCGAGCTCTTCGACGCGAGCGGCACGCCGCTGTTCACCGCTCCGGATAGCGCCGGCTTCAAGGCGCTCGCCTGGGAGATCGACGCCTTGCATGCCGGCCTGATCAACCCGGCCGCCACCGGCATGACCGACGTGCAAGTCCAGGACGAGGTCAAGAGCGGACGCGCCGCGATCGATGTCGCCGGCTGGGCCGGCAATCCCGGCATCTACGGCGATCCGGCCAAGTCGAAGGTCGCCGGTCAGATCAGCGCCGCCGTGCTGCCCGGAGTGGCGGGCAGGAGCCGCACCTTCGGCCTGCCCGATGCGCTCGGCATTCCGGCCAACGCTGCGCACAAGGAGGCGGCACTCGCCTTCATCCGCTGGTGGATGCGGCCGGCCAGCCAGATCGAGGCCGACGCGGCACTCGGCGATCTGCCCACCCGCACCTCGGTCCTGCAGACCCTCAACGCGCAGCACAAGCTTCCCGCGGGCGACGTCCTGCTCGCCCAGATCCCGACCACCGAGCCGCTGTTCCCGTCCGGCACGCCGTCCTGGTATCCGCAGTTCAGCAGCGCCGCCTCGAGCGCGATCAACCAGGCCGCGAAAGGGCAACTGACGGTCGCGGGCGCGGTCGCCCAGATCGCGGCCAAGGCGAGGGATGCGCAATCTCAGTGAGGCTGATGGCGCAATGAGCCCGATGGCGGCAGGGCCGCCGATCGGCCGTCTGCGCCGCCAGGAAGCCGGGCTCGGATTGCTGCTGGCAGCCCCGATCATCGCCGTGATCGGCGGCCTCGTGTTCTACCCGCTGGTCCTGACATTGTGGGACAGCCTGCACCGTATCGATCCGATGCGGATCGGCCAGCCGTTCGTCGGATTGCGGCAATACCGCTCGCTGTTCGCAGACACCGACGTCCAGGCGTCATGGGCGAACACGCTCTGGCTGGTCGTCCTTGCCGTTGTCGCCGAGACCGTCGGCGGCGTCGCCGTGGCGCTGCTGCTCGACAAGGTCCGTCGCGGTCGCAAGTGGCTGATCGCCGCGGTGCTGCTGCCCTGGGCGATGCCGCCCGTGGTCAACGCGATCATCTGGCTCTGGATCTACAATCCCACCTACGGACTGCTCAACGCCTCCCTCCACTCAGCAGGCCTGCTCGCGACCGATCATGTCTGGTTCAACGATCGTGCAACGGCTCTGTTCCTAATCGCGGTCGTCCATGTCTGGCGCACCATGCCGCTGACCATCGTCATCGTGCTGGCAGCACTCCAGTCGCTGCCGGCGACGCTGCTCGAGGCGGCGAGGCTCGACGGCGCCGGACCTTGGCAATGCTTCCGCGCCGTCACCCTGCCGCTGATCGCGCCCGCCCTGGTGATCGCGATGACCCAGAGCACGATCGCCGCGTTCAACCTGTTCGACGAGGCGTGGATCCTCTCCGGCGCCAGCCTCGACACCAGGACCCTGCTGATCGAGACCTATATGCTTGCCTTCCAGGATCTGCATTTCTCGTCCGGAATGGCGCTGTCGGTGTTGGTGATGATCGCCTCGCTCGCCGTCTCGCTCGTCTATATCCTGCGCTCCGGCCGCACCGTCGCCTACGAATGACACGAGGCAAGCTCCTGCGCTCGATCGGGGTCCTGCTGCTCCTGCTCTGGTCGCTCGGCCCGCTCTACTGGAGCCTTTCCAGCAGCCTGATGGCACCCGCCGACCTCACCGCCAAGCCGCCGCATCTGCTGCCGCATCGGCCCACCCTCATGCACTACGCGCAATTGTTTGGGCTGCAGAACACCTACCAGGGCGAAACCACCGCGTCGGTCTGGCCCGAATTCAGCCGCGCGCTGCTCAACAGCGTGGCGATCTCGCTTGGCGCGACCATCGCCACCGTGGTCGTCGCCGCATTCGGCGGCTATGCCTTCGTGCGTCTGCGCTTCCCCGGCCGCGACGCCGTCTTCGCGCTCACCATCGCGACGCTCGCCGTCCCCGCCTACACCGTCATGATCCCGCTCTACCGCATCATGGTCGCGGTCCATCTGGTCGACACCTGGCTCGGCATCACGCTGATCTACGTCTCGGCCTTCCTGCCGCTGGCGCTCTGGCTGATGCGCAGCGTCTACGCCGCGATGCCGGTCGCGATCGAGGAGGCCGCCGCGATGGACGGCGCCGGCAGGCTCTACACGCTGATCCGTATCGTCATGCCGCTCGCGGCTCCGGGGCTGATCGCCAGCGCCACCCTGACCTATCTCAGCGCGTGGGGTCAGTTCATCATCCCGCTGGTCTTTTCGCCCACCGAACGCTCCAAGCCGCTGACCGTGCTGATCCCCGAGTTCGTGACCAAGAACTACGTCGACTACGGCCTGATGAACGCCGCCGGCTTGCTGGCTATCCTGCCCGCGCTCGTGATCGTCGTCTTTCTCCACCGCCACCTGGTCACCGGTCTGATGGCCGGCTCCGGCCGCTGATCCCCAGAAGAGGACCCATCGCATGCGCCGGATCATCGACAAGGGCGCGGTTCCCGCCGGCGGCCACTACTCACCCGCCATCGTCGCCGGCGGCCTGGTGTTCGTCTCCGGCCAGGGTCCGGTGGATCCGCAGACCCGCACCGTGCCGGACGGCTTCGCGGCACAGGTCGAGCAAACCCTTCGCAACGTCCAGACCGTCCTGCGACAGGCCGGGGTCGGCTGCGGCGACGTCGTCAAGGTCAACGCATACCTCAGCGACGTCACCCGTTTCGCCGAATTCGACGCCGCCTATCGCCCGTTCTTCCCGGGCGAGCCGCCGGCGCGCACCACCGTCGGTGCCCAGTTGATCGGCATCCAGGTCGAGATCGACTGCATCGCCGTCCTTCCGGATCAGGCTTCGTGACGGTCGAGACACTCGAGACGCCGGTCCCGGTGATCGACCTGGACATCCTCGACCGGAATCTGGCGGCCATGCAGTCCTATTGCGACATGCACGGCCTGAAGCTGCGGCCGCACATCAAGACCCACAAGCTGCCATGGCTCGCCCGTCGGCAGGTCGAACTGGGTGCGGTCGGCATCACCTGTCAGAAGCTCGGCGAGGCCGAGGTGATGGCCGATGCCGGCCTGGACGACATTCTGATCTCCTTCCCCATCGTCGGTACCGCCAAGGCCATGCGCCTCGCGGCACTTGCCCGCCGGGTGACGATCCGGGTCGCGATCGACAATGTGCTGGCTCTCGACACGGTGGTGCGTGCCGCCGATGCCGCCGGTGTCCGGATCGGCGTGCTGGTCGAGTTCGACAGCGGCATGCAACGGACCGGCGTCGTCACCCCGGCCGAGGCGATCGATCTCTGCCGCCGGGTCGCGGCTTCGCCCTCGCTGCGCCTGGACGGCCTGATGACCTATCCGGCGACGGCGGCCACCAGCACCTTCGTGCGCGAGGTGCGAACATCGCTGCACGACGATGGCTTGGCGATCCCGATCGTCTCCGGCGGCGGCACACCCGCCTGGTGTCACGCCCACACGATTCCGGGCCTGACCGAATATCGCGTCGGCACCTACATCTATCATGACCGCAACACCGTCGCCGCCGGCGCGGCCAGTCTGGCCGACTGCGCGATGACCGTGCACGCGACTGTCGTCAGCCGGCCGACGCCGGAGCGGGCCGTGATCGATGCCGGTTCGAAGACCCTGTCGAGCGATCCGGCGCCGGCGTCGGTCGGCGGCGGCTTCGGCCTGCTCGTCGGCTACCCCAACGCCATCGTCGAGCGGCTCAACGAGGAGCATGGCATGCTCGATATCTCCGCCTGCGGTGAGCGTCCCGCGCTCGGCGAGCGCGTCCGCATCATCCCCAATCATTGCTGCGTCGTGACCAACCTGCACGACGAGGTGTTCGGGGTTCGCGGTGACGTGGTGGTCGCCTCCTGGCCCGTGGCCGCCCGCGGCAGGACGACCTAGCGCGGCGGACAGCTTCTCCCCACTGGCCTTCCGCGCCATTCGGTCTATCAATCCCCCATGAACGCCCAGTCCCGCCCGAGGCGGCCCGACATCCTGTCGCGCGCCGTGATCCGACGTTCGATGTCCACCCAGCAGTCGGGTCCGCCCGACGTCGCCACCATCCGCGCGTTCGCCGACCGTGCCCTGCTGCCGTTGTGGCTGCCGCGCCTGTCGCTCGCCACCGTCACCGCCTACCGCGTCGATGGTGCCGCCGGGCCGCTGGACGCCCGCCTCTACCAGCCGGCGCGCGCGAACGGTCTCGTCCTCTATCTGCACGGCGGCGGCTTCTCGCTGTGCGGCCTCGACAGCCATGACGGCATCTGCGCGCGCCTGGCGCTCACATCCGGTGCCTCGGTGCTGTCGGTCGCCTACCGGCTGGCGCCCGAGCACCCGTTTCCCGCCGCCCCCGACGATGCCTACGCCGCCTATCTCTGGCTGCGCGCGCATGCCGAGGAGCTCGGCCGCGGCAACGCGCGGATCGCGGTGGCCGGCGACAGCGCCGGCGGCAACCTCGCGGCCGTCCTGTCGCAGATGGCGCGTGATCGCGGCGTGCCCGTGCCGGCCCTGCAGATCCTCTACTATCCCGCCACCACCGGCAGCGAGCCGGTCCCGTCGCGACGCGTCTACGCCAACGGCTACATGCTCACCTCGGGGATGATGAACTGGTTCAAGGCGCTCTACCTGAAGGACCCGGCCCACGAGCGCAGCCCCTACTACGCTCCCGCCTATGCCGACGATTTCAGCGGCCTGCCGCCGGCGGTCATCGTGACCGCCGAATTCGATCCGCTGCGCGACGAGGGCCGCTTCTATGCCGACCGGCTCGAAGGCGCGGGGATCCAGGTCCGCTACCGGTGCATTCCCGGCACCATTCACGGCTTCCTCCTGTTCTATGCCTTCATGCCGAAATCCTGGAACGTGCTGCGCCGCACCGGCCGCGAGATCCGCGAAGCCCTCGACAAGACCTAGGTTCCGGAACGACGCTTGCATGATCGTGCGCGCAACCGACGGACCCTGGATGAAGACGCTCTTTCTGGCACTCGCGCTCGCATCATGCGCGGGCGCCGCGGACGCCACCGAGGCGGCGCCCGGGCAGGGGCCGCACCGCGGCGGCACGTTGCGCCTGACCGCCGACAGCGCCTTCGGCTCGATCGATCCGCAGATCAACTACACGCTCGGGTTCGGCATGGTCTTCAAGGTCGTCTATGACGGTCTGGTCGCATTCCGCAAATCCGGTGGGCTTGCCAGCAACGACGTCGTGGCCGACCTCGCCGACGCCTTGCCGGCGCCGCGCGACGGCGGCCGCACCTATGTCTTCCACCTGCGCCCGGGCATCCGCTTCTCCGACGGACGCCGGGTGACGGTCGACGACGTCGTCGCGACCTTCCGGCGGAACTTTCGCGTCTCCGGGTCCGGCACCACCTTCTATGCCGGCATCGTCGGCGCCGATGCGTGCCTCGCACATCCCGCCGGCTGCATGCTCGCCGGCGGCGTCGAGGCCGATCCGAAGGCGAACACCGTCACGTTTCATCTCGTACGCCCCGATCCGGATTTCCTCGCCAAGCTGGCGCAGGGGTTCGGCGACGTCACGCAAGCCGGCACGCCCGACCACGATGTCGGCAACGAGGCGACACCCGCCACCGGTCCCTACATGATCGAACGTTACGATCCCAATCGGCACATGACCCTCGTGCGCAATCCCTATTTCAGGGAATGGAGCGCCGACGCCCAGCCCGACGGCTATGTCGACACCATCGAATACGATTTCGGCCTGTCCGACGAGGCCGAGGTCACCGCCGTCGAGAACAACCAGTACGACTGGATGTTCGACAGCAAGCCGATCGACCGGCTCGGCGAGATCGGCGCGCGCTTCACCAGGCGCACGTTCGTCACCCCGGTCCCCTACACCTACTACGCGCCGATGAACGTCAATCTTCCGCCGTTCGACAATCCGAAGGCGCGCGAGGCCGTCAACTTCGCGATCGACCGGCGCGCGATGGAGATCTTTCTCGGCGGCCCGGGGGCCGCGATCCCGCTGTGCCAGGTGCTGCCCGTGGGCTATCCGGCGCATCTGGATTATTGCCCGTTCACCAAGGGTGCCGATATCGCCCATCCCGCGACCGAATGGCGCGCGCCCGACCTCGCCCGTGCCCGCCGGCTCGTGGCCGAAAGCGGGACCAGGGGTGCGCGCGTCACCATCATCGTCACCGACCACGCCGACACGCGCGCGATGGGCGACTACCTGCAGAGCGTGCTCGACCGGATCGGCTATGCCGCCAGCGTCCGAGCCCTCGACGCCAATATCCAGTTCACCTACATCCAGAACACCAACAACAAGGTCCAGATCAGCATCACCGACTGGAGTGCGGACTATCCGGCGGCGTCCGACTTCCTCGACGTGCTGTTTGGCTGCGGCACCTTCCATCCGGGCTCGGATTCCTCGATCAACATCTCGGGCTCCTGCGACAAGGATCTCGACGCGCTGATGGCCCATGCGACCGCCGTCTCGGTGACCGACCCGAAGGCAGGCGAGGCGCTTTGGGAACAGGCCAACCGCATCGTCACCGACCGCTCGTTCGCGGCCCAGCTGGTCCAGCAGAAATGGGTCGACACCGTCTCGTCGCGTCTCGGCAACTACACCTTCTCGCAGATCAGCCATCTGATCTTTTCCAAGGTCTGGGTCCGATGAGAGCCGTCCTGGCACTCGCGATCGGGCTGTGCGCGGGCGCCGCGCATGCGACCGAGGCGGCGCCGGGGCAGGGGCCGCATCGCGGCGGCACCTTGCGCCTGACCGCCGACAGCGCGTTCGGCTCGATCGATCCGCAGATCAACTACGCGCTCGGTTTCGCCGAGGTGTTCCAGATCACCAACGACGGCCTTGTCGCATTCCGCAAAGCGGGCGGCGCCGCCAGCAACGATATCGTGCCCGACCTGGCCGATGCGCTGCCGGCGCCGCTCGATGGCGGGCGGACCTATGTCTTCCACCTGCGGCCGAACATCCTGTTCTCCGACGGGCGGCGCGTCACCGTCGATGATGTCGTCGAAACCTTCCGGCGCAGCTTCCGCCTCTCCAGCCCGGCGCTGCCGTTCTATTCCGTGCTCGTCGGCGCCGATGCCTGTCTCGCGCATCCGGCCGGCTGCATGCTGACCGGTGGCATCGCCGCCGATCCCGCGCGCGGCACCGTCACGTTCCATCTGACGCATCCCGACGCGGAGTTCCTCGACAAGCTCGCCCTGCCGTTCGGGGATGTCGTGCCGGCCGACACGCCCGACCACGACATCGGCAACAACCCGGTGCCGGCGACCGGTCCCTACATGATCCAGCACTACGATCCCAACCGGCACATGACGCTGGTGCGCAATCCCGCTTTCCATCAATGGGACGACCAGGCGCAGCCCGACGGCTATGTCGACCGGATCGAGTATTCCTTCGGCCTGTCCGACGAGGCCGCGGTGACCGCGGTCGAGAACAACCAGTACGACTGGATGTACGACCAGAAGCCGAGCGACCGCCTCGGCGAGATCGGCGGTCGTTTCGCAAGCCGAACCCATGTCACCCCGGTGCCCTACACGTTCTACGTGCCGATGAACACCAACCTCTATCCGTTCAGCAATGCCAAGGCGCGCGAGGCGGTCAATTACGCCATCGACCGCTACGCGATCGAGATCTTCGAGGGCGGTCCCGGTGCGGCGCTGCCGCTCTGCCAGGTGCTGCCAAGCAATTTCCCGGGCCACGTCGAGTATTGTCCGTTCACCAAGGGCGCGGATACCGCCCATCCCGCGACCGTCTGGAAGGCGTCCGATCTCGCCCGCGCGAGAAGGCTCGTCGAGGAGAGCGGCACCAAGGGCGCACGCGTCACCCTCATCGTGCCCGACCACAGCGACACCAAGGCGATGGGCGATTACCTGCAGGGCGTGCTCAACCGGATCGGCTATGTCGCCAGCGTTCGCGCGCTCGACTTCAACGTCCAGTTCACCTACATCCAGAACACCAACAACAAGGTGCAGATCAGCCTGACCGACTGGAGTGCCGATTATCCGGCCGCATCGGATTTCCTGCGCATCCTGTATGGATGCGGCAGCTTCCATCCCGGCTCCGACACCTCGAACAACATCCCCGGTTTCTGCGACAAGAATCTCGAGGCGCTGATGACCCGCGCGTCGAACCTGTCGGTCACCGACCCGAAGGCGGGAGAGGCACTGTGGGAGCAGGTCGATCGCGACGTCACCGATCGTTCGCTCGCGGCCAACCTGATCCAGCTGCGCTTCGTCGACCTGCTCTCGTCGCGCCTCGGCAACTACACCTTCTCCCAGATCAGCCATCTGCTGTTCTCCAAGGTCTGGGTGCAGTGAGCGCGCCGGACCGCGGGCCCTGGGTCGAGGGGGCGGTCCGCTTCTCGCGCGACCGCACCGCGATGGCGGCACTCGGCGTGCTGCTGCTCATCGTGATCGTCTGCTGTGCTGCCCCGTTCTACGCCGCCGACATCGCGCGGACCGACCCGTTCCTCTCCAACGTCGCCGGCACCATCAGCCTGCACGGCCACGACACCTACGTCATGCAGCCCGACGACAACCCGCTGCAATTGGGCATGACGCCGATCGGGCCCACGTGGGATCTGCGCGCCGATCCGCTCGGCGCCGACAGCCAGGGCCGTGATGTCGCGGCACGGCTGCTGTATGGCGGCCGCGTCTCGCTGCTGATCGGAATCACGGCCACCATCCTGTGCGCGATCGTCGCCGCCATCGTCGGCATTGTCGCCGGCTTCTTCGGCGGCATCATCGACGCCGTCCTCTCGCGCCTGATGGACATCATGTGGGCCGTGCCCGTCTATTTGATCGCGATCTCGCTCTCGATCGTGACCGTCAGCCAGGGATTGCGGATCGGTCCGTTCACGCTCGAGGCCGACAACCTGCTCCTGCCGATCCTGATCATCGCGATCGTCTACATTCCCTACATCGCGCGCCCCGTCCGTGGCCAGGTGCTCAGCCTGCGCCAGAGCGACTTCGTGCTCGCCGCCCGCTGCCTCGGCGTGCCGCGCACGCGCATCCTGATCCGCGACATCCTGCCCAACGTGGCCACGACCCTGCTCGTGCTGGCGCCTTTGCTGATGGCGCTCAACATCCTCGCCGAATCGGCGCTCTCGTTCCTCTCGATCGGCGTGCAGGCGCCGGCCGCGAGCTGGGGCACCATCATCAATGACGGCCAGGGCCTGATCTACACCCGCCCGATGGTGGCCATCGCGCCCGGCCTCGCCATCGTCGTCACCGTGCTCGCGCTCAACATGATCGGCGACGGGCTGCGTGACGCGCTCGACCCGAAAGGAACCGGCCGTTGAGGCTGCCTCGATGATCGGGGCGATCTTCCGCCGCCTGGTCCAGACCGTCTTCGTCCTGCTCGGCGTCTCGGTCCTGCTGTTCCTGATCTTCTTCGCCACTCCCGGCGCCGATCCGTCCTCGCGCATCGCCGGCCGCAACGCCAGTCCCGAAACGCTGGCCGCCGTGCGCCACGAGTTCGGCTTCGATCGTCCGATCTATGTCCAGTACGAACGCATGATGGTGAAGCTGTTCGTGACCCGCGACCTCACCAGCTTCGTCAACCGCGGCCAGCGGGTCGTGCCCGCGGTGCTGGAAGCGGCCCCGATCACGATCTCGCTCGTCTTCGGCGCCGCCATCCTCTGGGTCGCGGCGAGCATCGCCATCGGCACCATCGCCGCCGCCACGCGCGGCAGCCTGCTCGACCGCGGGCTGATGATGGCGGGCCTGATCGGCATCTCGATCCCGGTCTTCTGGCTCGGCGAGGTGGTCAACCTGTTCACCCAGAACCGCTGGCACGACACCTGGCTGTTCTCCTGGGTCCCGGGTCTCGGCTACACGCCGCTGCACGAGGATCCCGGCCTCTGGTTCCGATCGCTGATCCTGCCCTGGATCACGCTCGCCGTCCTCTTCATCGGCATCTATGGCCGCGTGCTGCGCGCCGACCTCGTCAGCGCCTATTCCGAGGACTTCATCCGCACCGCCCGCGCCAAGGGCCTCGGCCCCGCCCAGGTGATGATCCGCCACGGCCTGCGGACCTCGCTCGTGACCTTCGTGTCGCTGTTCGGTCTCGATTTCGCCCAGCTCGTCGGCGGCGGCGCGCTGCTGACCGAAGTCGTCTTCGGCCTCAACGGCGTCGGCCGCCTCACCTACGTCGCACTCGCCAATCTCGACCTGCCGATGATCATGGCGACCGTGATGTATTCGGCAATCTTCGTCGTGCTCGCCAACGCGATCGTCGACGTCCTCTATGCCGCCCTCGATCCAAGGGTACGCGATGCCAGATGAGCCCATCCTCGCCGTCGACGATCTCTCCGTCGGTTTCCGCACCGAACGTGGTTTCACCCGCGTGCTGGAGAACGTGTCGTTCGAGGTCCGGCCGCGCGAGATCCTGAGCATCGTGGGCGAGAGCGGTTCGGGCAAATCCATCACCTCGCTCGCGATCATGGGCCTGATCGACAGCCCGAGCGCCGTCATCGAGGGCTCCGTCCGCTACCGCGGCCGCGAGCTCATCGGCCTCGATGCGCGCGCGATGCGCGCCATCCGCGGCGCCGAGATCGCGATGATCTTCCAGGACCCGATGACCGCGCTCACCCCGGTCTACACCGTCGGCCACCAGATCGAGGAGGCGCTCTACGCCCACCGCTCGCTGTCGCGCCGCGGTGCCCGCGCGCGCGCCGTCGAGCTGCTCGGAGAGATGGGCATCCCCGATCCCAGGCGCGCCGCCGACCGCTATCCGCACCAGCTCTCGGGGGGCATGCGCCAGCGCGCGATGATCGCCATGGCACTGTCCTGCAACCCGTCGCTGCTGATCGCCGACGAGCCCACGACGGCGCTCGACGTCACCGTCCAGGCGCAGATCCTCGAGCTGATCGGCCGGCTGCGGCGCGATTTCGGTTCCTCGATCATCCTCATCACCCACGACATGGGCGTCGTCGCCGAGACCGCCGACCGCGTGATGGTCATGTATGCCGGCAATGTCGTCGAGCGCGGGGCGACCGCCGACGTGCTCGCCCAGCCAGCGCATCCCTACAGTTGGGGCCTGCTGCAATCGATCCCGCCCATGCACGGGCCGCGTCCGCATCGCCTGACCTCGATCGCCGGCGCCCCGCCAGCCCCGGCCGACCGCCCCCAGGGCTGCCCCTATCGTCCGCGCTGCCCCTGGGCCCACGCCGCCTGCGAGACCGTGCCGCCGCTGCTGCGGGTCCGTGCGCAGGAGGCCGCCTGCGTGCTGCCGGGCGAGGGCCGCGACGTGTCCGAGCTCGGCCGCGCGCTCGCCGCCGGCAACGAGGCCGCATGACCGCACTCCTCGAGGCGGCGCATCTCTCCAAGCGCTACATTGTCGGCTCCCGCTTCTCGCGCGGCGGCAAGCGCACCGTCCAGGCACTCGACGACGTCTCGCTCGCCGTCCAGCCCGGCGAGACCCTGGGCCTGGTCGGCGAATCCGGCTGCGGCAAATCCACCCTCGGCCGCACCCTGCTGCGCCTGGTCGACCCCAGCGCCGGCCGCGTCGCCTTCGAGGGCCAGGACATCACCCGCCTCGGCGAACGCGCGATGCGCCCGCTGCGCGCCCGCATGCAGATGGTCTTCCAGGATCCTTATTCGTCGCTCAATCCGCGCCGCCGGGTGGGCGATCTGATCGGCGAGCCGCTGCGTGTGCACAGGCGGGGCAATGCGGCCGCGATCGCGGAGCGCACCCGCGCCCTGATGGCGCTCGTGGGGCTGTCGGCCGAGCACCTGGTCCGCTTTCCGCACGAATTCTCCGGCGGCCAGCGCCAGCGCATCGGCATCGCGCGCGCGCTCGCCCTCGAGCCCAGGCTCATCGTCGCCGACGAACCGGTCTCGGCGCTCGACGTCTCCGTCCAGGCCCAGATCGTCAATCTGTTCGCCGACCTGCAGGACCGCCTCGGCCTGACCTACGTCTTCATCGCGCACGACCTCTCCGTCGTCCGGCAGATCTCCAACCGGGTCGCGGTGATGTATCTCGGCTCGATCGTCGAGACCGGCCCCACCGACGACGTGCTGCACAATCCCGCCCACCCCTACACCGCCGCCCTGATCTCGGCGGTCCCGATGCCGGACGCGACCGGCGCGCGGCGCAACCGGGTGGCCCTGCGCGGCGAGCCGCCGAGCCCGTCCGATCCGCCGAGCGGCTGCCGTTTTCACACGCGCTGTCCCAAAGCTGAGACGAAATGCAGCGAATTGCGACCGTTACTTGCCGAGGCGGCGCCTGGCCGTTTCGTTGCTTGCCATTATCCGCTCGACTGAGGCACAGACTAGGGGCGTAATCCGTCCGCTGCCTCATCCCGATCGGACCCGGCCATGAACGACGACGAGCAGAAACCGCCGCACCGTGGGGAGAACCCCGACTCGGTCGTTACTTTTTCGGAAGGACGCTTCGCAATGGCTCCGGCGCCCGCCTGGTGGGCGCAGGAGGAATGGTTCAGCTCGGCGTCGGTCGTCACCTCGTTCGAGATCGGCCCGCTGCGCAACGGCGTCATCGGCCGGCAGGCGCCGGAGGGCGTGACGGTCTGCCTCGTCGCCAACGACGAGCACCAGGACGTGCGGATGCTGTGGTGCCCGACGGAGGCCGACTACACGGCCTTCCTGTGCGGCCCCGGCGCCGTCTTCGCCGCCACCTGCGCCCAGATCCTCGCCGCCGACCCGCTCAAGCGAGGGACGTGGAAGTAGGAGAAGGGCGGGGCTTTGCCCCGTACCCCACCAAAGGCCGGGCCTTTGGAAACCTCTCGTATTAGCAAAGCTGCCCTGGGCGGGCCGCGCGCCTAGCCGTTGGCCGCCATCCTGTCCCGGAAAGGTAAGCGAGACCTTCGCTGATAGGCCGATGAAACTTGGCCAACTCCGGACGACCGCGATCGAAGACAGGCTTACCGTCCTCGGTTCGAGGAAAGGACCTTCGATCGTCGCCACAATCGCTCCCGGAGCATCGTCATGCCGCCGCAGCCAAGTCAGCGAAGCAGCACTTCACCTCAGGAACAGCTGCTCCAACAAAACATCAATGATCTTGCCCGTGTCATCTCGTCCGAAGCGCGGGGCGTGAACAGCACGGGACAGGCGATGGTCGGCTGGACGATCGTCAACCGCATGAAACGACATCATGCGACGCGAGTGTCCGCCGCGTGGCACGGTTACTCTCACAGCCACTCAGCCGATTACACGAGCCAGCAGCTCGCCGTCGCGATTTTGACGGGAAAAGCTCCGGATATTTCCCAAGGCGCCACCCACTTCTACACCCCCGGCACGATGCCGAAGGAAGGAGAGCCGACATTCGGTTGGGACACTGACGGGGGTCTGGAAAGTGTCCCTGGTGTCACCGAACACGGTCGTCCGGTGCGAAACTATCGACCGAGTTGGGCGGTGTCGGGCGCCGAGATCAGGGTGCCTGGGCTTGGCGACAACGAGTTCAAGTTTTACAAGGTAGTGCCGTGAGAAAAACGTTACGTTTTGCGGGCTTGCTGGTGGCCTGCCTTGCTGCGGGCAGCGCGCGCGCTTCGGGGCTGCCGGCGAAGCCTGGCTGGGATCCGAGCGATACGGCGCCGACATACGACGCTATCGAGGCCGCGGCTGCCCGGGCACGCTCAGAGCGGTGCCGGACACCGTCCTGCCAAGCAATCGAGGCAATCGATGGATTGATGGACATTGTCGCTTACATCAACGATAATGCAGACATGGCCGGTCGTGCTCGGATACTTTATCCGCCGCGTGTTGTCCGGCGCCGTCTTCGTCAAGTGCTTCTTGACCATCCTGGTCTTTATGCACCGTATTGCGCAACCAGCGTGCGAATGCTCGGCCGTCTCTCTCCCAACCCAAACGAGACTTCGGTTCCCGTGACGTTGCTGACGGAAGGCGTCGACGTTGATCTCCGGAGCCATAGACATTGCGTGAAAGACATGGTCGCGGCATTGCCGAGATCGCCCGCCATCGATCGGATCCGTGAGAATGCGGAGAGCATCTGCGAGAGCCCCTCCGGTGTGGATTCCCGGCCAAGGACGGCGTGCCGAAGGCTCGTGCAGGACCTGTCGGCAACCCGATAGCGCCGCTGACTCACACCGTCGGGCGGGATCTAGGACGCCTCCGCAGCCTGGCCCGAGCAGTTCGATGCCTGCTACGTGGCGACCCGCAAGCCATCCCGCCCGCGCAAAGTGGTGGACGAGATACGCGTGGCCAGGCTGCCAGCCCGGTCGTGACCACCAGGCGCCAGCCGCCGTCGACCGCGCGCCTGCCCACCGCCTCGAGCGCCCGGAGCTCCCGGTTGACCTTCTCGCGCGAAGGCCCCGGTCATCCGTGCCAAGTCCGCTCGCCATCTCGCCCAGCACCTCCCCCGGGCCAAGCAGGGTGAGCGTCACCTCGCCGCTTCTGGTCGAAAGCACGCAGACCCGCGGCCACCCACGCAGCAGCACAAGCAGGCCGGCCGCGTGATCGCCCCGACGCAGCACCATGTCGCCGCGCGCGGCCTCTCGGATGTGGCGCGAGCGAGAACTGCGTCGCGCTCGCCGGGCCGCATGACGCGGAACAGGACATGGGGATCGCCGGCTCGGTGAGTCGCACCCCGATCCCGCCATCCGCCTATTCGCGGTCCTTCGCGGTCGCGAGACTGATCGTCTTGCAGCTCTTGTGCGCCACCGGCGCCGGTGCCGGTGGCTTGAGCGCCCGCGCCAGCGCATCGAACTCGATCCGGTTGTCCGCGCTCGATGTCAGATCGGTCCAGATCAGGTGCTCCGTCTTCCGCGACAGCGCCCAGTTCAGCGGGATCGGATCGCCTGGCGATGCATGCAGGTAGAAGTGGAAGAAGGCCGGCCGCAACGGTGCGGCATCGGGCGTCATGTCGCCGTCCAGGACGGCAACGTTCGTGGACAGCCGATTGCACAGCGCTTCGCGCGCCTTCTGGATCGCGTAGTCCCCATGTCCGGATCGGGTGTCGTAGAGGGCGGCCAACGGCGCCAGCAACTGCGAGGCCGGGGCGGCGTGCCCGTACGTCTCCGGATCACGCGACGGCCCGCTGCCGCAACGAGGTACGTCGTCGCCCGTCACCGTCGCCTCCGCGTCCGCGTCGACCGCGACCAGGATCGGATCGATGTCGAGCGCCGGCGGTCCGGAGTGCGGCTCGTGCAAGACATAGGGCGCATAGACGCGCAGCCACTGCACCAGCTCGAAACCCGTCGTGACGCCCGAGTTCTCGAAGTAGCCGCCGTCCACGATGTCGGGCGCGCCCGCGAGGTAGCCGTCCCGCGCCGGACGGATCTCCGCCGTGCGCCGCACCAACTCGCCCGACGGACTGAGGAACGGGAAGCGCGCCGAGTTCAGCACGGCGGTCGACATCCGCACATCGCTGCCGATCAGCGCCAGCACGTCCTTCGCCCCCTCGAACGGCCAGGAGCGCTGCAGGTCGAGGCCGTCGCCGGTCGCCCGCTTCGCGGGCTGGATCGGGATCGTGATCAGCCGCTCGCCGCCATGCACGTCGGTTCCGTTCGAGATCCAGATCGGCATGCCGCCTCGCCAATGCCCGCGGTCGTGGAATTCGCCCAGGAAGTCCGATCCGAGATCGCCATGCTCCCAGGCCGTGTATGGCGGCGAACGCATCCGCCACGCTCGCTCGAAGGCACGCTCGAGCGCACCGGCGCGATCGCCGCCGCGCGGCGGCCAGTTCCCGGTCACCTTCAGGATCGGCCAGAGCGGCGCCGCCAGCAGCGCGCGCGCCGAATCGTCGAGGATCATGCCGGCCAGCAGCGGCCCGAGCAGGTCGGCGCTGTAATGCGCGACCAGTCCGTCGTCCTCCACCATCACGGCGTCGGGCGTGGCGATGCGCAGATGGCACGAGCGGCCGCCGCTCGCCGCCCGCTCGACGACGTAGTCGGCGGCACCCAGCGAACCGCCCGACACCGAGCTGATCGCGAAGATCCCGCCATTGTCGGGAACGAGCCGGTCGATTGCCCGCAGCACGCGGCTGCTCCACAGTCCGGCTCGCGACGCACCGCCGGACAACGCCACCACGACCGGACGGATCTTGCCGATGCCGGTCGTGCACTGGTCGATCCATGATCCGAGCGCCTCCGCCAGCGTCGCGCGCTGCTGTGGCACCATCGGTGCGGGATCGAGGGCCGCGAGCCGTACGCCGTGCAACGGCATGCTCGACGAGGCGATCGCAAGGCCGATCGCGACAACGAGCCATGGCACCGGGATTTTCCGCCTCTGTCCACGCAGCGGGAGCGTGATCCGGGTCCTGTGCGACCAGACCGTCATCGCGGTCAGCGGGCCCAGCATCAGGGAGAAGCACGCAAGCGCCGCCGCGGGCCCCGGAAAGGCGCGCGCGATCCACATCGAGAGTTGCCACCGCCCCTGCTCCGGCAGGAAGAAGGTGTCGATGCCCGCCGCGACGAAGGCGGTCATGCCCACGATCACCAGTCCCCGCGCCATCCAGCCGAGGCGCATCGGCGCGCCGTCGGCGATCCGTCCCCAGGGGGCGTCACGCGGCGGCATCGCCGGCTGCGGCAGCACACCGCCACGCCGCCTCCGCCGGGCCGTCAGCAGCCACAGGCCGCCCGCCGTCCAGGCCGAGCACAGCAGCGCCTGTCCCCACGCCGCGCTACGCAGCGCCAGCGCGCATCCGATCAGGCCGGTGCATCCGAACAGGATCCGCGGCCACCACAGCCACCAGCGGCCGGCGGTCGTATCCAGCAGCACGAGCGCCTGCGCATCCGTCAGCGACAGGGAGGCGTTCAGCGCGGCCCGTGACCAGAACCAGGTCAGGAATGCGAGCAGGCCGAGGGCCACCTGGAACATGATCCCGGCCAGCGGATCGTCATGGAAGCCGGACAGGATGTCGGCGAATTGCGGCGGCAGCAGCAACAGCAGCCCCACCACCAGCACGAGCAGCGTCGGCGCACGCGTCGCCGTCAGGATCCTCGACAAGGATTGCATCGCGGCAAGCCTTCCATCTCGACCGGAACGATGCTGGACCGTTTCGTTGCAACATAGCAAGACTGATGTGAAGCCGGGGGGTCCGGGGGGACCGGCTCCGGTCCCCCCGGCTTCACCGTGTCCCCAACCCGATCGTCCGCGCCAGGAACGCCACCACCCGTTCCTGCTCCGCCGCGCGCACGGCCGGATCGGCCAGCATGTGCGTCCCCGGCAGCAGCACCAGCTCGTACGGCTTGCCGGCCGCGAGCAGCGCCTGCGTCAGCTTGACGGTGTTGACGAAATAGACGTTGTCGTCGGTCAGTCCGTGCACGATCAGCAGCGGTCGTTCCAGGCCGGCGGCATAGGTCAGCACGTTGCTCACCCTGTAGGCGTCGGCGTGCTGGGCGGGCTGCCCGAGGTAGCGCTCGGTGTAGGCGGTATCGTAATCCTGCCAGTCCACCGCCGGTGCCCCGGCGATACCGGCGCGGAAGATGTCCGGCCGCCGGATCGTCGCCATCGCCGAGAAATACCCGCCGAACGACCAGCCCATGACGGCGGCGCGCGTGAGGTCGATCTCCGGCAACGCTCGTCCCAGCGCCTGCAGTCCCGCCACCTGGTCCGCGAGCGGCTTGTCGATCAGGTCGTACTTGGTCGCGCGTACCCAGTCCCGGTCGCGTCCCGGCGTGCCGCGCCCGTCGAGGCTGACGACGATCGCGCCGTGGTCGGCCAGGCACTGGTCGTCGGCGAACAGCAGCGACGATGCCCGCACCTGCTTGAACCCGGGCCCCGCATACACCGACAGCACCACCGGCAGCTTGCCGCCCCGCCAGCCGTGCGGCCGCACGATCGCGGCGTCGAAACCGGCGGCGGTCGTGAACGACACGCGCGCCGGCGGCGGCGTCTCCGCCCTCGACGGCACCACCGCCAGGGCACGCCCGTCACGGCGGCGGAGCACTGCCCGGTTCCCGTCCACCAGGCGCTCGTCGTCGACGAACACCGCATGCTGCGTCCCGAACGAGGCGGCGTGCAGCCCGCGTTCGGTGGCCAGCGCCACCGGCGTGCCGCCCGCGAGCGGCACCCGGTAGAGCAGCTCCGACAGCCGGTCCGGACCGCCCGACACCACCACGCTCGACGCATCGACGTCGAGCAGCGCGCTGTAGCGCAAGCCGGCCGGCGTGACCGCATGGTCGAGGCTGCCGTCCGCGTGCCGCAGTTCGAGCCGCCATTGACCGCTCCGCTCGCTCGCCCACAGGAAGCCCGACCCGTCCGGCAGCCAGGCGGGCAGGGGGGTCTCGTTGCGTGCGAACGCGAACGGCGTGATGTCGACCCACGCCGCGTCCCGCTCCTCGAGCAGCATCCGCGTCCGCCCCGTCGATGGATCGACCGCCAGCACACGCTCGTGCGTCTCGTCGCGGTCGAGCACCACCAGGCTCAGCGCGCCATGCGCCGGCCAGACCACGCGCGCGACATAGGGGAACGCACCGTGGTCCCAATCGATCGGAACCGTGCGTCCCCCATCCGACGGCACGATCGCGAGCGTGACGACGGCGTTCGCCGTCCCTGTCCGCGGATAGCGGAACGACGCCGGCGGCCGCGACGGGTCGGACGGATCGGCGATGAAATGCCGCTCGACGCCCGAGCTGTCGGCGGTTTCGACCACCAGCCGGCGTCCGTCGGGCGACCACCAGAACCCGTCGAGCCGGTCGAGCTCCTCCTCGGCCGCGAATTCGGCCAGGCCGTGCGTGACGGTCTCCGTTCCGCCCGATGTCACCGCGCGGTCGGTGCCGCGCGTGATGTCGATCACATGCAGATCGTCGCCCCGCACCGCGGCGACGCGCGTCCCGTCCGGCGAGAAGCCCGGCGCGATCCATCCCGAGCCCGGCAGGTGCCGGACCGCGCCGCTGCCGGTGTCGACCAGCGACATGATCCCGTCCAGCGTCACCAGCGCCGAGCGCCCGTCCTTCGACAGCGCGTAATCGGTCAGACCGGTCGCGCTGATCCGGGCCCGCTCACGCCGCGCCTTTTCCTCGACGCCCGGCGCGGCACCCGGCACCGTGCCGAGCGACGACGCGGACGCCAGTTCGCGCGCCGTCCCGCCCACGTCGAACCGGAACAGCCGTTGCCCGGTGTCGCGCGGCCCGCTGGCGAGGAACAGCACGCCATGCCCGTCCGGCAGCGGCGTCGCATGGGTGGACGCGCCGTTGCGGAACTCGTGCGTCGCGGCGAGCGTCGCCTCGCAGCTCTCGGCCGCCGCCGGTCCCGCCGCGAGCCAGGCCGCCAGCCCGAGTGCGGCCCTCACAGCGCCTTGATGCTGTCGAAGTCGAACGAGAGGTCGTCCGGACTCTGCCCGATCCGCACCGCCGTCCTGCCCGGCATCGAGTAGGGCGGTACCGGCAGGTTGTAGCGCGCCGGCGATCCGCGCAGCACACGCCCGGCGAGATCGTAGCGCGACCCGTGGCACGGGCAGAGATAGCCGCCCTGCCAGTCCGCGACCGGCTCGGTCGCCGACGGCTCGGGGAAGAAATTCGGCACGCAGCCGAGATGCGTGCAGATCCCCACCAGCATACCGTACGAGGGCGCGATCGACCGGTGCCAGTTCACCGCGTACGCCGGCTGCTGATAGGCGGCCGAGGCCGGATCGAGCAGCCTCCTGGTCAGGTTCGGGTCCTGCAGCCGCAGCAGTTGCGCGTCGGTACGGTGCACGATGAACACCGGCTTGCCGCGCCAGATCACCGACATCTGCGCGCCCGGCGCCAGGTGCGACACGTCGACGTCCACCGTCTCCTCGTCCGACGAGGCCGAGACCGGCGGCGACATGCTGTCGATGAACGGCCAGACGAACGCGCCCACGCCGACGGCGGCCACCGAGCCGGCCAGCAGCGTCATGAAGTCGCGACGCTTGACGTCATCGTGCGCGTGGGGATCTCCATCATGGGCGGCATGCCCGCTGTCATGATCGTCGTCGGACATCCTGGCTCCACGGTCGGTTGCGCGCTGCTTATCAGCATATGCCGGTTCAGGAGAGCGGGTGGAACACCCCGGGAGACCCCTGGTCGGTCTCGATCCGCCCCGCGATCCGATCGACCCGCATCTCGAACAGGCGCGGGAGCACCCGCACGCTGTCGTGCGCCGGCCCCATGCAGGCTTCGGTCGGCCGCTCGAACACGTCGAGCGTCGTCGCGTCCGGCGGATCGTTGCCATGGATGTTGAGCAGCAGGCATGCCCGCTTCACGTCGGTCAGGCGCCGGTCGACGATCACGTCGTAGAGGTGTGTCGACATCGCGTAGTCGTTCATCCAGTTGATTCGTGCGCCGAACATGTCGTCCGACAGGCGCTGGAACGCGTTGCGCTGGGTCGCCACCGCGATCACCACCAGGACCATGAGCAGTCCGACCCGCCGCCACAGGCGCCGTCCCGACATCCGCGGCGGCGTCGCCGTCAGCCGCCGCCGGCGTGCCGCCAGCGAGCGGGCGGCTTCTTGCTCGTCGTCGTCCATCGAACGGCCGCCGCTCAATCGAGCAGCTCCTCGTGCCACGTTCTTCCGTCGCGCTCGATCAGCGCGATCGACGCCGTCGGACCCCAGCTTCCCGCCGAATAGGGCTTCGGATGCTCGGGACTGTCCTGCCAGGCCTCCAGGATCGGTTCGACCCACATCCATGCCGCCTCCACCTCGTCGCGTCGCATGAACAGCACCGAGTTGCCGCGCACGGTGTCCATCAGCAGCCGTTCGTAGGCGTCCGGGAAGCGCGTGGAGAACGCCTTCTCGAAGCTGATGTCGAGCTTGGCCGGCCGCAGCCGCAACCCGCCCGGCCCGGGATCCTTCGTCATCACCACCATCTGGATGCCCTCGTCGGGCTGCAGCCGGATGATGAGCTGGTTGGCCGGCAGGTCGACGATCTCGCGCGGGAACGGCGAGTAGGGCACGTCGCGGAACTGCACCACGATCTCGCTCACCCGGGTGGGCAGCCGCTTGCCGGTCCGCAGGTAGAACGGCACCTTGCCCCAGCGCCAGCTCCTGATCTCGGCCTTGATCGCGACGAAGGTCTCGGTCCGGCTGTCGGCACCCTCGCCCAGTTCCTCGAGGTAGCCCGGCACCGTCTTGCCGTCCGAATTGCCGCGCACATACTGGCCGCGCACCGTCGCGGTCGCGATGTCGTGCGCATCCAGCGGCTTGAGCGCGCGCAGCACCTTGAGTTTCTCGTCGCGCACCGCGTCCGCCTCCAGCGTCGTCGGCGGCTCCATCGCCAGCATGCACAGGCATTGCAGCAGATGGTTCTGCACCATGTCGCGCAGCGCCCCCGAGCTGTCGTAATAAGGCGCGCGCCCCTCGACCCCCACCGTCTCGGCCACCGTGATCTGCACGTGGTCGATGCAGTCCGCCGTCCACAGCCGCTCGAAGACCGTGTTGGCGAAGCGCAGCGCCATCAGGTTCTGCACCGTCTCCTTGCCGAGATAGTGGTCGATCCGGAACACCTGCTCCTCGGCGAAATACTGGCCGACCTGTTCGTTGATGCGGCGGGCCGAGGCGAGGTCGGTCCCGATCGGCTTCTCCAGCACCACGCGCGACTTACCCGTCACCAGCCCGTTATCGGACAGGTTGCGGCTCGTGTCGCCATACAGGCCCGGGGCGGTCGCCAGGTAGAACACCCGCACCCGGTCGGCGAGCGACTTGTCCTCGAAATAGCCCTGCAGGTTGGGCCAGTTCTCGCCCGTTGCCCCGTTGACCGACGCGTAGTGCACCATCCCGAGGAATTTCGCCACCGGCCCCTCCTCGAAGGCCGGCGCCTTGACGAAGGTCTTGAGCGCGTCGCGCGCGAGCTCCCGGAACCGCTCCGTCGTGTGTCCGCTGCGCGCCGCCCCGATGATCCGGCTGTCGGCCGGCACCTGCCCGTCGCGGAACCGGTGGTAGAGCGCCGGCAACAGCTTGCGCATCGTCAGGTCGCCGGTCGCGCCGAAGATGACGTAGTCGAACGTCTCGACGGCAATGATCGCTGGCGGCATCGCTCACTCCCGGGGTGCGTTGGCGGCTGCAAAGCACCATCTTCGCCCGGCGATCGCAAGGAGGCCACCATGGACGCCATCGACGATGCCACCCGCGAACGCCTCGAGGCGGCCGCCTTCCGTGCGCTGGTGGCGCACCTGCGCGAACGCACCGACGTGCAGAACATCGACCTGATGAACCTGGCCGGCTTCTGCCGCAACTGCCTTTCGCGCTGGTATCGCGAGGCCGCCGAGGCCGAGCATCTCCCGCTCACCGACCCCGAGGCGCGCGAGATCGTCTACGGCATGCCCTACAAGGACTGGCAGGCGAAACATCAGCGGTGAGATTGACCCCCACCGCGGAGCGGTGAGATTGACCAGCCCCGCGGACAGGCGCTAACCGCGCTGCTCTTCACGACACCGGGGGATCAGAATGGCGCAGGCCGCACGCGAACGGGCGAACGACAGCCCCGCCTCCGACACCGGCGGAATTGCCGCCGACCGCCTGCGCAGCATCGTCGACCGGATCGAGCGCCTCGAGGAGGAGCGCCGCGCGCTGTCGAGCGACATCAAGGACATCTATGCCGAGGCCAAGAGCGCCGGCTTCGACGTCAAGGTCCTGCGGCAGCTCATCACCATCCGCCGCAAGCAAGCCTCCGAGGTCGAGGAGCAGGAAACCCTGCTCGACGTCTACCGGCGCGCGCTCGGCATGTAGCGGGTCCGTATTGCCGGGTGGGATGGTGCTGTTAGCATGATCGCATGACCTTGCCGTTCGACATGCCCGCCTGGGTCCCCTGGTGGGTGCAGCTCCTGATCCTGGTCGCCGCGATCCTGATCGCCGGCGCCTATCTGCTGATGCCCTTCAGCGTCTTCGGCCTCAAGGCCCGTCTCGAGGCGCTCGATCAGCGCCTCGACGATCTGCAGTCCGACCTGCGCGAGCTCACCAACCGCTTGCCGGACCCCGAGATGCGCCGTCCCGCCGCCTGGCGCCGCGCGGAGCCCGACGAGGACGGCTACGTCGCCCGTCCGCCGCGCGCGCAGCCGCCCGAGCGGCGCGACGAGCGCGAACTCTCGCCCCGGCCGCCGATCCCGCCGGCGCCGATCGTCCCCGAACGCGACCGCCCCCGCAACAGCCGCGCCGAGCCGACGCTTCGCTGGCCGTCGGAGCAGTGAGCGAGCAAAGGGCAGGGGCCCAGCCCCTGCACCCGGCCGGGCCTGAGGCCCGGACCCCACCGTGACAGCAAGCATTGTCTCTCACGCCGACCAGTCGCTGACCATCAGTCCCGGCACTCGCTCGAACTCCCGCCGGTTTCGCGTCACCAGCACCGCTCCGCGTACACGTGCCTGGGCCGCGATCAGCAGGTCGTAAGGCCCGATCGGCGTGCCGCGCTCCTCCAGGCCAGCTCGGATCTCGCCTGCATCTCTTGCCTCGACGTCCCCGAAGCCCGCCGGCGTGAAAGGCGCGTCGAGGAAGCGTCCAAGCAGCGCCTCGTTCCCGCTGCGCCTGGTGCTTCTCGCGATCCCGAACCGCAACTCGTAGAGCACGATCGATGAAAGGAACATGATCGTTCCGCGGTCGAATTCCTGCCCAAGCCGCGCAGCGATTGCCACGGATCGCTCATTGATCGCAGCGATGATGACATTCGTGTCGAGCAGGAACACGATCAGTCGAAGGAAGGCGCGTCAGGCATCGCCGGCTGTTCAGGGCGGCCGTCAGCCAGGAACTCACGTCCGCCCAGCGCACGAAGATCATCCCGCCAAGCCACCTCATCGAAGGGCTCGGGCTCGATCGGCTCGAGGATGACCCGCCTTCCTTGTTGGCTGACGCGCACTTCGGTGCCCGGCATCCGGAATTCCTTCGGCAGCCGAACCGCCTGGCTTCGGCCATGCGCGAACAACTTGGCGGTCGCCATCTCGCTTCCCTTTGATGTCTACCAAGATAGATACCGGTGTCGCGCGGCACGTTCAAGACGTGGCCGGGACGAGAGTGCTCAGCTCAAGACCAGATCGTCCCGGTGGATGACCTCGTCGCGCCCCCGCCAGCCGAGCAGCGCTTCGATCTCGTCGGACCGATGCCCCGCGATCCGCCGCACGTCGGCATGCCCGTACGCCGACAGCCCGCGCGCGATCTCGACACCGGCCAGATCCATCACCAACACCGGGTCGCCGCGCCCGAATGCGCCCTCCACATGCCGCAGCCCCGCCGGCAGCAGCGACCGCCCGTCCCGCAGTGCGCGCGCCGCGCCCTCGTCGACCGCGAACGCCCCCATCGGCTGCAGGCTGCCCGCGATCCAGCGCTTGCGCGCCGACCGTCCGTCCCCCGTCGGCAGGAACCACGTGCAGCGCGCGCCCGCTTCCAGTGCCCCCAGCGGACCGCGTATGCCCCCCAGTGCAATCGCCATCGCGCAGCCGGCACCGGTGGCAACCCTTGCTGCCGCCAGCTTCGTGCGCATTCCCCCCGACGAATAGCCGGGCGGCGGGTTGCCCCCCATCGCCTCGATCTCCGGCGTGACCGCATCCACCACCGGGAGATGCCGCGCCATCGGGTCCCGCTTCGGATCGGCCGTGTAGAGCCCGTCGATGTCCGACAGCAGCACGAGCTGGTCCGCCTGCACCATCTCGGCTACCCGCGCCGCCAGCCGGTCATTGTCGCCGAACCGGATCTCGGCCGTCGCCACCGTGTCGTTCTCGTTGATCACCGGCACCACGCCCAGACCGAGCAGTGTCGACAAGGTCGACCGCGCATTCAGATACCGCCGCCGGTCCTCGCTGTCCTCCAGCGTCAGCAGCAACTGCGCCGCGACCAGACCGACCCCGGCCAATGCCTCGCTCCAGGCCTGCGCCAGCCTTATCTGCCCGATCGCGGCCGCGGCCTGCTTCTCCTCCAGCCGCAACGGCCGCGCGGGCAGCGCATGCGTCGAGCGCGCGAGCGCGATCGCGCCGGACGACACCACCAGCACGTCCGTCCCGCGCGCCCGCGCCCGCGCGATGTCGGCCGCCACGCTGTCGAGCCACGCCAGCCGCAAGGCGCCCGCGGGTTCCACCAGGAGCGCGCTGCCGATCTTGACCACCAGGCGACGCGCGTCCGCGAGCGTCGGCACGCTCATGCCGCCCGCGCCCGGCGCTCCTCGTTCACGGCGTCCTGCAACTGGCGCAGCATCGCGGGCACCCCGTCGCCGGTCGCCGCCGACATCAGCGCCACCCGCGCTCCCGTCGCCCGGCGCAGCGCGCCCGCGCGTGCCGACGCCTCGCGCGCGCTCATCGCATCCGACTTGTTGAGCGCGATCAGCTCCGGCTTGTCCGCAAGCCCCGCCCCATACGCCCGCAACTCCTCGCGGATCGTCCGCCAGGCCGCCACCACGTCGCCCGCCGCCCCGTCGATCAGATGCAGCAGCACCGCGCACCGCTCGACATGGCCCAGGAACCGGTCGCCCAGCCCCGACCCCTCGTGCGCCCCCTCGATCAGCCCGGGGATGTCCGCGATCACCAGCTCCTCCGAATGGTTCAGCCGCACCACGCCCAGCTGCGGATGCAGCGTCGTGAACGGATAGTCCGCGATCTTCGGTCTCGCCGCAGATGACGCCGCGAGGAACGTCGACTTGCCCGCGTTCGGCAACCCGAGCAGGCCCACGTCCGCGATCAGCTTGAGCCGCAGCCAGACCCACCGCTCCTCGCCCGGGAATCCCTTGTCGGCGCGCCTCGGTGCCCGGTTCGTGCTTGTCTTGAAATGCGCGTTGCCGAAGCCGCCGTCGCCGCCGCGGCAGAGCAGCACCCGCTTGCCCGGCGCATCGAGATCGGCGAGCAGCGCCACCCGGTCATCGTCGAGAATCTGCGTGCCGACCGGCACCTTGATCAGCACCGCCCCGGCCGCCGCCCCCGTCCGGTCCGAGCCCGATCCGTTGCCTCCCTTCCTGGCGCGGAAATGCTGCGTGTAGCGGAAGTCGATCAGCGTATTGAGGTCCGACAGCGCCTCGAACACCACGTCGCCGCCGCGGCCGCCATTGCCGCCGTCGGGACCGCCGAACTCGATGTATTTCTCGCGCCGGAACGCGGTCACGCCGTCGCCGCCGTCGCCGGATCTCAGGTAGATCTTGGCTTGGTCAAGAAACTTCATGACACAATCCTAAGGGCGCTGCCCCTGGACCCCGTCGTGCGTCAGCGCGCCTCCGGCATGACGGGGCCGTGCGGCCCCAGACCCGCATCTATTCGGCGGCTTGCGCCACAGGCTCGACCGACACCTGGACCCGGCCTTCGGCGCGGTGGCGGAACTTCACGTGGCCCTCCACAAGCGCGAAGATCGTGTGGTCGCGCCCCAGGCCCACGTTGGTGCCCGGCATCACCTTGGTGCCACGCTGGCGGATGATGATGTTGCCGGCCAGCACATGCTCGCCGCCATACTTCTTGACGCCGAGGCGCCTGCCCTCCGTGTCGCGGCCGTTCCTGGACGAGCCGCCCGCTTTCTTGTGTGCCATCTCTCGAGCTCCCCGATCAGGCCGCGTTGATGCCGGCGATCCGCAGCACCGTCACGTGCTGGCGGTGGCCCTGCTTGCGCCGGCTGTTCTGCCGGCGCCGCTTCTTGAAGATGATGATCTTGTCGAGCCGGTCCTGCGCGATCACGGTTGCGGTGACGGTGGCGCCAGCGACCAGCGGCGCCCCGATCGTCGTCCCCGCGTCCGATCCCACGGCCAGCACATCGGTGAACGTGATCGTCGAGCCGGCCTCGCCCGCGAGCTTCTCGACCTTGAGAACGGCGTCGGGCACGACGCGATACTGCTTTCCGCCCGTGCGGATGACTGCGAACATGAGAGTGATCCCGATCTGCTGGCAAGGCCCATGCCCAGCCCAGTCGCTTTTTGTCGGACGCCGATCTCCGCCGGCGGATCGCGGCACATACGAGATGCCCCGTGACGGGTCAAGACCTCGGGATGCCTGTAGGCGCTGCCGGCACGGTCGGGAGCAGCCTTCGCACACCCGTCATTGGCGCATGCGATGCCGGAATGATAAGGCCAACTGAGACGGAGGAATGGAGGCACGGCCAGCGCCGCGGTGCTCGATGGGCCGACTGGGCCGCCTTTTCCCGCCAGCACCACCCTGTCCGGTCTGACCATCGATGTCAGCGCCAGCAACAGCATGGCCCGTGACGGAACGATCTATCAGCCCGACTACAACTTGTTGGCGGTCCAGCTCGGCACGCCGGACGCTCCGGTGACGATCGAGGCGACCGCCGACGGCGGCCAGACCAGCAGCTCCATCATCGACTTCACGACGCTGGATGGCTCATTGGCGGTCCAAGACGGTCAAACGCTGGTTGTCGCGTCCGCCTTCGATGATCTCGACCAGCGGACCGTGACCATCAACGGCGACGTGTCGGTGGCAAAGGGTGCGCATCTCGCGTTCGATACGGGTTTCTTGAGCGACTACGTCATCGTCCCGACCACCGATCTGGTCTTCAACGGCAAGGTCTCGGTCGATGGCGGCAGCTTGAGCCTCTACTCCGCCAGTTTCACCGGCACCGGATCGATCGAGATCTCGAACGGTGGTGTCGTTTCCACCCCGTTGCTGCTCAACAGTCATGGAGTCTCCGACCTTCCCATCGACTTCGGCAAGGGCGGTGGCACGCTCGATTTCAGCGGCGTGTTCGCCGATTACACTGGCACGATTACCGGCTTCGGCACCGGCGACTCCATCCTCGGCAACGGCATCAACTTTGGCGGCGATCCTCTCGTCGCACACTATGCGAACGATGTTCTGACCATCACCGATCCGGGTCGTCCAACTCAGTCCGTCACGTTCGCGATCGCAGGCGACTACACCTCGGCGAATTTCAACGTCCAGGATAACCCGAACGGCATCGAATTCGAGATCTCCTACACGCCGTGTTTTGCAAGCGGCACCTCGATCGCGACCATGGACGGCGATGTTGCGGTCGAGCGGCTCGCCGTCGGCCAGGCCATCCGCCTCCACGGCCGGGGCTCAGCCTGCATTACCTGGATCGGCCATCGCCGCCAGCATGGCGGCAAGGTCGTGCGGGTCCGGGCCGGAACGCTCGGACCGGGAGCGCCACGCCGCGACCTGATCCTGTCGGCCGACCACGGCCTCTATCTAGACGGCGTCCTGGTCCCGGCCGGGCTGCTCGCGGACGGAGAGACGATCGTCACCGAGCATCGCGACGAGGTCACGTTCTGGCACGTCGAGCTCGACCGGCACGCCACCCTGCTCGCCGAGGGTGCCCCCGCCGAGAGCTATCTCGACACCGGCAACCGTCGCCAGTTCGCCAACTGCGCACTGACGTACGACCCGGCCGCGTCGGCCGTTCAGGACCCCTGCGCCGAGATGGTGTTTGCGGGCAGGCGCCCGGACGACGTCAGGCGGACACTCCGCCGGGCCGAAGCGGCGGTCTGACAGCCGGCTGCTGGTCATAGTTGCGGCTCGAACGCGGTCTCTTTATACCCGCTTCACCGCTGCGGAGAGGTGCCAGAGCGGTCGATCGGGGCGGTCTCGAAAACCGTTGTGCGTGCAAGCGTACCGTGGGTTCGAATCCCACCCTCTCCGCCAACGACCTGTCTCCAGCCGTTCCAGGCCGTCCGAAGTTCCCCTAAAAAGCCTATAGAAAACAGATCTCTAAGTCCGGAAAGCGCTCCTCGACGTTCCGTTGCGTTCAGCCCCGTTTCAGAATATGAAGGGGGAACGGAAAGGGGAACGCTTTCATGCCGCGTCGTGCCACGCCTCTGTCGGCCGCCCGCGTTCGGCTCGCCACGACGGGTCAGTATGTCGACGGCAACGGGCTACGGCTGGTGGTAAAGCCGAGCGGCGCCCGGTCATGGGTGTTCCGCTACGCCAGGGACGGCCGAACCAGAGAGATGGGCCTCGGCCGCGCCGGCAGCGAACCCGGGGCCGTTCCTTTGGCCGAAGCTAGGCAGCGGGCGGGCGAGCTGCATCGGGAAGTGCGGGCAGGGCGCGACGTGCTCACCGAGCGGAATGCCGCCAAGGCGGCTTCGCGGGCGGATGCGCAGCGAGAGGCGATCCGCGGCCTGACATTCCGCGCCGTCGCCGAGAAGTATATCGCCGCGCACGAGAAAAGTTGGCGGAGCGTCGTCCACCGGCTGCAGTGGCCCGCGACGCTCGTGACGTACGTCTATCCCGTCATGGGCGACCTGCCTGTCGCCGAGGTCGATACCGGCCACGTCCGGGCGGTGCTCGAGCCGATTTGGGCCGAGAAGCCGGAAACGGCGGGCCGGGTCCGTGGCCGAATGGAAACCGTGCTCGACTACGCCCGGGCAGCCGGGTGGCGGAGCGGCGAGAACCCGGCCCGATGGCGAGGTCACCTCGACCACATGCTGCCGCGTCGGAACAAGGTTCGGGCCGTCGAACATCACGCGGCGCTGCCTTGGCGGGAGGCCGGAGCCTTCCTGGCCAGCGTCCGGGGCCTGACCGGCATGGGCGCGCGAGCGCTTGAATGGACGATGCTCACTGTTGCTCGAACCAGCGAGACGCTCGGAGTCCGCTGGGGTGAGATCGATCGGGACGCCGCGGTCTGGACCGTGCCGGCGGCACGGATGAAGGGCGGCCGGGAACACCGTGTGCCGCTTAATGGCCCGTCGCTAGCGCTGCTCGATCACTTGGCGCCGCTCCGGCTGTCGCATGAACCGACGGAGCTTGTGTTCCCGTCGGCCCAGCAGACCAGGCCGTTGTCAAACATGGCAATGACGGCAGTCCTGCGCAGAATGGGCCGGGGCGACCTGACCGTTCACGGTTGCCGCTCGACGTTCCGCGACTGGGCGGCAGAGACCACCGCCTATCCCGCCGAGGTCGTCGAGGTCGCGCTGGCTCACACAGTCGGCACGAAGGTCGAGGCGGCCTATCGCCGCGGCGACCTGTTCGAGAAGCGCCGGCGATTGATGGACGACTGGGCCGCGTTTTGTGCTCAGCCCTATGTCGCGCCTTTAGGTCGTGTCGTCCCGCTGCGAGCCGGCGAGTGAGGCTCATTGATGCCGCCGAGGCGATCTCGTGGGTGGCGTGCCGGGAGTTTATGACGAACGACGCCCTGCTCGCGCGCTCGCGGGAGAGGTTCGAGAGGCTCGGCGTGGCGCCATATGAAAGCGTCGGGCAGGTCGGCAACATCGTCTTCGGGTTGCGAACGGTCGGCAACGGCCAGGATCTGCCCGTCCACAAGGCGCCTGCGTGGGCTCACGATCCGGACGGGGAGGAATACTACACAGACCCGGTATTCAGCCCCGACGGACCGGCGCTGCTCCGAGAAATCAAGGATACCGCGAGCAGGATCTCTAGATCCGTCATGTCCTACTTGGAACTCGCCGAAAGGCTCGCGACTGCGCGTCGGGACGAAATTGCCGACCAGAGGGCGTTGCAGGCCGCGCAGGACGAACTTGTTCGCGCGGTCGCCGAGAGCAGAATCAACGCGTTCGGCTTTCGGGCTATCGGCCCTGCCAAGAGCGACGACGCGGCCTACCAGGAAAGAATTGACGCACGGTTCGGCTTCTTCGACGGCACCGGGCAGCCAATCCTCACCATTGATCGCGAGAGTTGGTTATCGAAGGATCCGCGGGCATGGGGTTCTTGGCCAGCGTGGGAAGCAGGCAAGGAGCCCTGGCACGACCGGGTCACCTTCGACCGGGATGCCGTTCTCGCTCTCTGGCCGGCGGTTGCACCGGAGCCTCAGGTGGTTTCCGACGCGTCGTCAGCACCTAAGCGAAAGAGCGTTGGAGGTCGCCCGCGGAAGTTTGAGAAGATCGTGCCTGAAATCATGAAGTGGCTCCGAACGTATGGAATGCCTCCCGACGGTGAACGTGCAGAACTGCGCTCCTTCATCAAGGGTCTACTAGGCGACCATATTTACGAGGAAGTGCGTCAGGATACCGCGTTCAAAGACACCATTAAGCAGTGCATTCAGGAGCGACGCGGAGAAATCGAGGCGGGTCATCTCTGACGGCCTGCGTCCGAATGACGCGCCGGAGGAACAGAAGCCAGAAGCACGTGCCTTCGACCGATGGGTGCGGCACACGGAGTTCCCTGCGATCCATCGCGCCTTGGGCTACATCGTGGAGGCGGCGAGGGAGACGCCGGAGGAACTCATCGCCCCGTGCGCCAATCGTCGTTAGCTACTCTGGCTTGGGCAAGGATCGGCGATCTGATGGCCAGCGTGAGCAACATCCGCGCGATGTCGGGGCACCCATGAGCCCCGACCGACGATGCCGCCGTCCGGCGCACCGTCAGCGCCATAGAGGCTATGCCGTTCGAGTAGCGCCGGCTGTTTCGGCTCGGCCGCCGCTTTCTGACCCACGACGCTTTGCCACCAAGTCCTTGATCCTTCGCGGGACCTCGATCCCCGTCCATCCAAATTGGGCGGCAGTTCTCGTAGTCCAAGCACAGTAAGCAGTGATTACCCGGCTGGTGCTCCCGGAGGAGGCTCCGATAACGAACGAGCCTGCCGGAGACCCTCATGGAAGTCTGCGACCTCCACGGGTACGTCAAGCAACCAACCGATGGGCCAGATTAAAAGCACGTCGCAGCGCCAGATTGACAGCAGAGGGACTCGACTCCCCGCCTCGTGTTCTGCTTTTGTTCGGGCATGTCCGATGAGCACACGCCTGCCGCACCGCCTCTCGTCGAGGTCCCCAACGACGAGCTCGCCCGCGACCTCGGGCTGATCCTGCAGCTTACGAAGGGCCGCGTGGCGAGAGACAGTGCAGCGCGGGAGGCCTTTGCGATCGTTGGCGCTCGGGTCGCGGACTACTTCCGGGAGCACGGCTACGTCGTCATGCGGCCGTCGCCGCGGAAGGCACACAGCAGCTCGGATTTCGGGATGCGGCTGCCAAGCCGATCTCAGTCAAAGGACTGAACATGCCCGACGGACCCCGTGAACGGTTCGAGCCGAAGGTCGAGCTTCAGCCGATTCCATCGCCCGATTCTGGCTTCACGACTAGCAATACGTCCGGCCTGACCGCACCCAATCTGATTGCGCTCAACTGCGCGCTCAACCGGCTCATGAGCATCGGGCTGTCGGAATATGAGGCGAAGAAGACGTTGCACGCCGCTGTGACGGAATGGCTGGAACCGAGGGACGCGGCCGCAGCAGACCTGGATCGGCTGCTCGCCTGGCGCTAGCGTCTCACTGCCCGTTTCGGGTCTGTTTATCGCCCTCGCCTTCGGCGGCTTTCTTGCAGAGGTATTTCCCCTGCTTCGTGCTGCCGTAATATCGCTCTCCTGCGAGGTGGTATATCCTCGCCCGTGTGTTGACCCAGACCTTCTGGTCGCCAGGGCACGCGAAGCCAGGCGGTTCAGAGTGATGCGTCGTCTGCGCGCACGCTGGAGAGGCAAGGAGGGTCAGCAGAACGCATCTAGCTAAGCTCGTCATGCCAAGGCCCGCTACTGGTCTGCGAACAGAGGGCGTCGGACCATCCAGTCGTCAAACACACGGTCATTCGCTACTCGCAGCAGCATGTCCGACATTTCACCACAGTTCTCGCAGATCGGTCCTTTTAGCGTCGAGCGGACGCCTTCCTCTCCAAGCGGTTTGAAACAACAAGCGCATGCAGTATGTTCCATGGGCAGAACATATCCGATTATCGCGCGCCTGACAATACGTTGCAGACTAGCAACTAGCGGGCATCATCGGCACGCCGGCATCGGTTACGCGCGTTCGGCTGAGCGGAATTTTCTTGAACAAGCGTGTCCTTAATCATTAGGCGTAGCACAGGGCTTGAAGATGCCATACGTCTGCAATAACAGATCGGATGATGGAATTGCGCTGGATCGCTCCGCCTTCGACTGACGTGCATCCACATTTCGCGCTTGTCCGGCATAAAGAGCGATTATTCTCATTTCGAGAACTGTTGACCCACGTTCCTCCTGAATTTCTTGAAGTGATCCCGCCACAAGGTCGGTCGATGGTCCCACAGCAGATCTGGGATGAGATTGCGGCGAGGTCGCCCTACATCGCTCACAAAGCCGCCACTCGCTGCGACCCGTGCGACTTCGAGGTGCTTGATCTCTTCGCACTTCCTGAGGAAGGAACGGCTTAGAACGATCCGTTGCCAGGCCATTGTCATGCGAAATCCGGTCCCGCTTCGGCTTCATCGCGCGGCTGATCCGGCAGATCGATCCGCGCGAGCAGATCCGGCCGGTCTTGGCGCGGCGAGTTCATGTCCTGGCTCACTGGCCAGGAGCGAAGCACGTTCTCCGCCGCCGGTTGCAGCAGGTCGATCGGGCTGCCTGGCTCCTCGCCCAGCCACACCGGCCAGTCCTCCCGCTCGACAATGACCGGCATGCGGTCGTGGATCCGGCTCATGAAACGGTTCGCCGCGGTGGTCGCGATCGTGAAGGTGCGGCGGACCTCGCCGTCCGGCGCTCGCCACCCTTCCCATAGGCCAGCCAAAGCGAGCGGTGCACCGTCGGCGCGGGCGAAGGCGTAGGGCTGCTTTCCAGTCGGCGTCGCGTCCCACTCGTAGAAGGCGTCCATTGGCACGATGCAGCGTCTGGCCTGGAAAGCGGCGCGGAACATGCCCGAGCTTGCGATCGTCTCCGATCGAGCGTTGATTGGCTTGCGGCCGCCTTTCGGATCTTTCTCGAAGGACGGGATCAGGCCCCAGACGAGCCGATCAAGCCGGCGCTCGCCAATGTCGGGATGGCGGCGAACGACGAGTGCCGTCTGAGTTGGTGCGACGTTCCACGACGGCGGATGGTTCGGCACCTCTCCCAGGGTGGTGAAGACCCGGCGCATCTCGTCGGATGGGAGGGAGGAGGCGAAGCGACCGCACATCCGCAAGACTTAGCCCACGTCTCAGCAGCGTGACCTCATGATTCGGTATCCGCTAAAGGGAGCACCGCATGAGCGAGACCGGCACCACCAACACCGCTACAACCGGCACTACAAACACCACTTCAACCGGCACCGCTACAACTGGCACCACAAACATCCCTATTACCGGACTGCGAGTCGCGATCTCGACCAATGTGACGGGGCCCGTCGTCGCAGGCGCAATGGTCCTTCCATGCCTGGACTCGGTTCACTCGACAGTTCGGGCCGGAGACGCCGTTTGGGGATTGAACATCGCGCCTTCCTCCACTGTGGTCCGAGTCGAGGAGACCGGTGGAGTCCAGGTCTCGGCTCCGACCTTGGGCCCAATTGACACCGGCGCCATGATCACCTTCGCACGTGACCTGCCCGCCTAGGTTGTATCTGACTTGCCATCAGGAGAGCTATCGATGATAGAGTCGCGATCGGCCCCCAACAGCTATTGCCCGAACAACGACGCTTTCCAGGCCGCGGTTCAATTGGGCATTGAAGATGCTGACGCTGGTCGGACCGTGCCCTACGAGAAAGTACGCCGCTGGATGCTTTCTTGGAGCACTGAGGGCGAGACTCTTTCCCCCTCCAGGCATGAGGTTCCGGGGAGGGCGGCGGATGCCGATGCCGCGCCTCCCGGCGTGGCGCTAGAGCCGCCGAACAGCGCGAACAGATGACCAAGTCCGGCCGGCCGCGGCCTCTTGAAAGCTATGGTTGACGCGATCACGGACGTCGCCGATATCCATCGAGTTTCCGGCAGGCTCGCCCATTATCGGAGCCGACTCCTCCGGGGGCACCCTTTTGATCACCGATCTGGAGCGACCTTTTTACGTCCGCTTGGCTCATGCTGACCGCCGTCCGGCGACCAGTCATGTCTCGGCTTGCTCATGCCGGTGTTCGTGTTCACCCGTGAGACCATCAGGATACGCAATACCGGAACTGACGTCCGCCATAGTGCTTGTGCGCTGCTACGGCTGCGAGGGGCATCAGAACAGCGACGGCGGCCGCCTGTCCGGACCCGTGCCAGCTCACGTCGCTGGGGTGCGTATTGAGCGGATCAAGCCTATATGCTCCTCTAAGGACAACAGACGCGTCGGGCTGGGGCATCAGGTAGATCGGACCATCAAGGTGAGTGAGCGGCGGCTGCCAAGATTCACGCTACCACCCGTCGTCGAGGTGGCGATCGGCATCATCTTTTCGTCGCCAACACTGAGTGTTCCTCAGCAGTGGACGCTCTTCTCAAGGCTCCGTGAGCGTTTTCCGGTGTTTTCGACTGCCTTCCCACTAGCGTCGCCGATCGAATTTTTGTCGCGTGATCACGTTTCAGCTGTTCCTCAGCTCGCGCTGACGCCAAACTTTCGGTCCCAGTTCGTCAGCGCGGACACCACGTCGACAATACAGATCCAGAATGATCGTTTGATCGTGAATTGGAAAGTAGGCAATGCCAAAGAGCCCTACCCAAGTTTCGAAGCCGTCGAGTCCCAGTTTGCCGACGTGTACGCAGCGCTGGTGCAGATTGCAGATGAAGCTCCTGGCCTCCAGTTGTCGATTCGATTTTGTGAAGTCGCTTATGTAAATCACATACCTGCGACTGATGGCGCTGGAGGAAAGATCGAACCAAGAACGATCTTTCGAAACTGGCAGTCAGACGATGGGGAATTGAGCAATTCGTTCCACGATTTGTCGTTCAACGCTCGGTATCTTGTTCCTCGCGAGAGTGCTTCAGCGCTTTGTAATCTGACGGTGACTTTATCTACGAGCTATCCAACGACCGGGGCTCTGTACGAGCTTACGATGTATGCCTTCGGTGTGCCGGCGAGCCAGGATTTGGCCGGTATCCGTGATTTTCATCGGTTTGGTCACGATGTGATTGTGAAACAATTTGCATCGATGACCACGGACGAAATGCACTCTAAATGGGGTAGGTATCAGTGATCGGCTTGGTTTCCGAGCGGCCGCATAAGAACGACCCAACCGCTAACTCGTTTGAGCCCTCCGATACGACAACACCTCTCGTGCACGAGAGGAGTACGCCGACATCCCAGCGCGAATCGGAAGTTTCTGCTTATGGTCTATGCGTTCGCTATGGCATTGAGCGCAATACCTATAGCCCGGTTACATCGACGCACCCGCTTATCACGACGTCGACCCGACTAGAAATGAGTCTGCACCAATCCGACTTGATGTCGAGTCTCGAGCAAATTCTCGGCGAGGTTTCATGCTTACCGTTGAGGCTTGTTGAGCGATCGCAAGATAGAGGCATCGAGGCGGTAGTTCTTGAGGCGTTCGACCTGGCGCGTGTAGTTCTCGCTCCTGAGCGGTCGGTTGTAGGCCAGGGAATAAACCCAGGAAGTCCGCAACGACTGGTGGGTCTGCGCGAAGCCGTGGCGGATGCCAAGATCTTTGCTGGCCTGCTGGTCGAGGAGGGCGAAGATCCGCCTGATCCCACTATCTGGGCGTGGGCGGTCAACCGTTTAGAAGCCATTGCAACGCGATATGACGTGTCAGTTCCAAACCTCTCGCCCTTGGAACGGGGTAGAATTAGTGCAGAGTGGCATGATGCTGGTATCGACATCGAGCTGAGATTTCGAAGACCTGGCGATGTGTATCTCGTCCTCTCTGACGCAAGACGTGTCGTAGAGGCCTTTGAGGGTCGAGATCCGCTGCTGGAGAAAGCCTACGCTGCTCTCCAAGAATTTGCAGGCCGATTGCTGCCGTCTACCTGAGCCTTGTCAAATGCCCTTCACGAGCGAGTTCGAAATAAGCGATCCGCTCGACCTTGTCGTTCGCCGTTATTGGCGGGATCCAAACGGCCGGCACGCAGTGATAGATCAGGCCTTGAACGTCAAGCGGCCCAAAGCCGCCGCTTTCAAACTTCGAAGAGATGAGAAAGGTCTGTCGGGAAATCTCTGGTCCCTTCTCATTGCGGATGGTCAGGATTCTGGATGGCAGCTTGATCAGGAAAAGTTCTTTGCTTTCGTGCTGTCGATTGAGGCTTTTACAAAAGCCGATCTACGCGTTTTTCACGATCCCATCGAGGCTATTGGGAACTCCGAGGCGAATCCGTATCATGTCGAAGAGCGTGGGTTACGCAAGATCTGTGACGAGCAGGAAGATCTCTATGAACGGGTTCGGACGGGGCTTGCGAAGGCAAGCAGGATTGTAGCCGAATAGCTCACGCGTCCACAGGATCGTAGCGTCGTCGCCGGTGGCCAGCGGAGAGGCAAAGTCGACGTGCGCGTCTTCGCTCAGTCGCTTGCTTGGAGCATCCCGCGCAGCACCCGCCCTGCTCAAGATGAAGGATCGCCCATCTGTAGCCCAAAAGCGGGACCGTCGACCTGCGAGGCATCTCAGCCGGTGCCGCTTGAGCCGCTGCACATCGGAGCTCCAGCGCCACCACCGTTCTTAGGGATGAACTCGACGCCGGCCTCCTCAACGCGCGCGTCGGATCGCGATGAAGTTGTTTTCGGCGGGATGCGCTCCCTCTGAGATCAAACCTCTTCACCGTCGACAATCCGGCGGACACGGCGTGCGCGAAGTCTTGCTGCGTTTAATCCAGCAGTGCTCGAGCCGCCCGACGTAGCGGTGGCGTGATCTTCGGACAGCTTGGCGCGCCGGACTCGGCCGCGCATCGAACGTAGGCGATAGATACCGTTTACGCTCCGACCTCGCCCGGGCTGCAGCTTGGCTGAGAGCGGCTCGGGGGCCGGCTTCCTGAGTTAAGTGACGTTGACGTGCAGCCGAACGTAGCTCATATCCGTGGTGTCCCTTACCGGATCCCCCGGTGATAGTGCCGCTTCAGCGGCGTCCGGGTGCATTGCTGGGGGGGGGGGGGGGACACCCATTCTCACTGGCGTCCTCCGACCTTCCTGCCCGGTGGCAACCGGGTCAAGAGAGGCGTGAACGGGCCACCATTCTCCCTCTCCTCTCGAACAAGCTGCTCATGGATAGCGGTCTCGACCAAAGCCGCCAGCGGTTTCCTAGTCCAGTAGGCAGCCGCGCGGAGCCGGCTCATGAGATCCGCTTGGATCGCCACCGTCACCTTTTCACGCTTTGCTGGTATAGAGTGCTCAGCATCCTTCGGAGGGTTTGCAGGTTCACCGGACGTGCGCATAGGCACGACGCTGTCGAGCGGGCCTTGGCCGATCGAGCTTGGCCGCTTCACCATGTCACTCTTTGTCTTTCCATCGACTTACCTTCTCTCGAGCCAAGGCTCGGTGGTTCTCGGCGCCTCCGCTCTTCGGGTCAAAGATGGTGATCGGCTGACCGAAGCTCGGCGCCTCAGCGAGCCGTACGTTCTCGCGGATGACGGTCTGGAACGTCTCGTCTGCGAAGTGCTTCCGAAGCTCGGCTACTGTCTCGGCTGCATGGCGGGTGCGGTAAGCGACGATCCCGGCGACGCACAGCTCAACGCTGAGCCGGTCCGGACCGTGTCGACCGTCTGCCGAAGCTGCGCTAAGCCGTTGAGCGCAATGGCATGCGCTTCCACGGTCCGCATAGCCAGCCCCCACGCTTTGCGTGCTTTCCTTGCCAGGGTGTTATCGCGAGACCACGTCGTCCTCGTCTTAGCACGGGCAACTCGGTTTGTGGGTCCGTGCTTGACGGGCTGATGGACTTCGTCCACCTCCGGAGCGTCTCCCGTGGGGTCGCTCGGGCCTGCGCCTTGTTGCGTAAAGCGATTGGATGGCGCGGGGGACACCCTCACTTCAATCAGCGATCAGGGCTGCCATCTCCCCGCCGAGGTCGCTCACGTTGTCGTCGTAGATCATGAGGACCCGCAGGTCCCGATGGCGCGAGAAGCGTTGTGCCGCGCGGATGTTGCCGCCGCTTCGATCAAGGACGGTGGTGATCGCGAGATGCCGAAGGCCGTGCGGCCGAACCTGCGCACCCTCCATCTCGCCGTGTCCGACGATCAACCGGTGTACCGACCGCCCCGTGAGGCGGCCGGCGTTCCCTCTGCGGTCGAAATTGGGGAAGAGGGGGCCCGGCTCACTGCCGCGTTCCGCAATCCAGGCGGCCAAGGCGCGACGTGTGGGAGCGGGCAGGGTGATCCACTCTCGCTCCGACCGGCCTTTGCCCATGATCGAAAGCCGCGAAGCCTCAAGGTCGACGTGCTCGAGGTCGAGGGACACCACCTCGCCGCGGCGGAGGGCGACATCGTGCAGTAGCCGCACGATGGCATGGTCCCGCCTGTCCTTCGGATCGGTGCGGGCGCCGGTCGCCAGCGCCATCGCTTGAAACACGGCGCGAGCCGGCCCGCGCGTGTCTCGATAGGCCTGCGCCTTTACCGATCCGACATTGAGCGACCAGGCGACTAGGCCGATCGTGTTAGCGAAAGTCACGACGGAGCGCAGCGCGGCCAGCCGGCGATTGATGGTCGCGGGCGCTAGGCCGCCGTCGATCATGGCAGCGCGATAGGCGAGGGCGGTTCCGTTCGCAGGGCCATGCGGCAAGCTGATCAGGTGCGCCGCTGCAGCCTCGCCCGACGCCAAGCCGATCCACCGAGCGAAGTGGGCGAGGTCGCCTCGATAGGCTTCGGTCGTTCGCGCGCTCCGGCCGGCGAAGAACGCAGCGGCGAGCGTCTCGGGCGTGGTGGCGACGATCGGCGCCGGCGGTGGTGTGGTGATCTTGAGAGCGGTGTCTGTCATGTCGATGCGTCCCCAAACACGCATTATGGGACCCATCATAGAAATTCTCGCTTGCAAAGCAAGCATTGCACGTTTTACCTGTCTAACGTTGATAACGGGAGGCAGGTCAAGTGACGCCGGAACGCTACTCATCCGAGTTGTGGTTCAAGGAGACGGTCGCGCTCGCGACCCGCGCCCACGCGGGCCAGGTCGACAAGACGGGCGAGCTCTACATCGGCCATCTGACCCGCACCGCCGCCCATTTGGTGCGGCTGTTTCCGGGTGCGACCCGAGCAGAGATCAAAGCGGCGATCCTGCACGACGTCCTCGAGGACACCAGCACGACCGAGTCTGATCTTGCTGCTGCTGGGATCGAGCCGGAAGTCGTCGGCATGGTGCGGGATCTGACGCGTCCGGCCGGCGCGACCGACTACAAGGACTGGATCCGCTGGCTGACCAACAACGCCAGCACTGGCGCGCTGCGGGTCAAGCTCGCCGACAATACAGACAACCGCGACCCGGAACGCTGCCGCAAGGCGGACATGCGAATCGAGATGACGAACAAGTACGAGCCAGCCGCTGCCGTGCTCGAAGGCGTACTCGCGTGGCGCGCGGCTCATGTCAAAGAAGCATGGGCCGAGTACCGCGCGCCGACATCCGAGTCGATCTAACGACCGTTATTGGACGATGGCAGGCTTGAGCACCAAACGTCACCGTCCAGATCGCTCGGGCGCCATCTACAAGCCGCTGCTTTCCTTGAGGAAAGCCGATGCCGACGCGCCCGGCTCCAAGGCAATGACATCAACAGCGAATTGCTCGACGCGCTCGCCGGTAACAGCGCGCAGCCATCCGAGCCGGGGCGGCCCGCCCGGTATAGTCCGGCCAGCAGGCCGGGCAAGGTCGGCAATGACGGAGAGCAACTTCGCCCGTGCCTGACCCCGACAGGTGAAATCATGAACGACACGATCTCTGCCCTCTACCACCGACATGCGCAGGTGATGGCGCTCGATGAACGCGCGCCAGTCGATGGCGCCGACGAGGAGATGCATCGCCTTGAGCACTTGATCCTTGCGACGCCGGTCTGCCTCCCTCTCAGCGTGTCGAGCCGCGACTTGAGCATGCAAGCGGCGATCGCCTTGAAGCTGATCGAGGGCATCGGAGACGATCTTAGGGTGCCGCAACAGGAGCGCGAGGCGATCGAGCTGGTCTGCAAGCTACTGAAAAGCCTCACCGGCCCCGGCCCCTTGCACTGAGACGACGGATTGTCTCGTAGGGCACGAGTCGCCCTTCGATTCGCGTGACGACCAAGTTTCAGAAGCGGTGCACCGCTTCTGGAGCTTGGAATGATCGACCATTTCGCCGCCCTTTCCGACGCGCTTGACGCCCACGAGAAGGAAGAGGCCGCCAAGATGAGTGCGGCGGCTGAAGCCACTCGCCGAGCAAAACGAGGTCGTCCCGCTCCGCCTCCACCGCCGGGTGGCTTCGATGGCGTCATGGAGAAGGCCCAGCATCTCGCCAAGTCGCTGGCGCCACGTCGTAACTACAGTGCCGAACTCGACAGCATCCTTGCGAAAGCCATGGCTGGTTTCGCCGCCGGGAGCATGACGGCGTTCGATGTTTCCCGCCTCGAGGACAAGGTCGAGCGTACGCGTCACGACTGCATCGTGAAGGGCCTCATCTAATGGCGAGGCGCCAGCTCACGATCGAGGAGATCGGTGAGTATCGCTCAACGCAGCGCGAGCAGCTCCGCCGCCTCCTGCTCGCCGGCGAAGACACGCGGCCAGTGCGACGCGCACTGAGCGAGCTCGATCAGCAGGAAGCCGAACTGCGGCTCCTCAAGGAGAGCGCCCGGGGCGAACAGTCACGCGAGATGGTCGCGCGTGCCGCCGATCTTGCCGCCGCTTCGGGACTGCGGATCCTGGCCACCGTCGCCGCGCTCGAATGTCCGGAGATGCCGGCATGACGGCCTGGGGAGACCTCCCCGCGGATCCGGACCACATCGTCTCCGGCGTGCGGCGACGGCTTTCCTTCGATGCGCAACTCCGCGATCTCAACGTCAAGGAAAGGCTTCCAGTCGCCCCGCCCGCAAATTTTCAGATGGTGACCTGCGAGGCCCGGCAGTTGCGCCTGACGCAAACAGGCTGCGCGAAGCTCTTTCTCTCGACCCTCGACAGTCCGCCCAAGGGTTGGGAAGGGCGCTCGAAGTGCGCTACCTGCGCGGTAGGTGCGGCGCGGGCAGGCCGAACGCTGCCTCCCGCTCGCGCGCTCACGTTTGCGACCGCATCGTGGTGTTTTCGATGCGAGAAGAACGCCGAGCGTGTGATCCACGGGCGCCTCTGCATCTCCTGCTACAACCGCGAGCGAGAGGCCGTCGGCTCGACCGCGTCCGCGAAAGTCAGAGCGAAGCCCGGGATCGCCTTTCTCAAAGCAACGCTCACCCGACACCGCCTCGTCGTCGTCGTCGACAACGACCCGCGTGCAATCCTTTCGCCGCTGGTCCGTGACCTGCGCGAGGCGATTGCGGTCGTGGCGAGCAAGTCAAGGCAGGGGATCATCGGCCGTCCGCGGGCCGTGTGGCAGCAAGAGCTCGCGGCATGACGGACAATGATGACGTCGGCATCTGGGAGCTCGCGCCGCATTGCTGCCGCACGTGTCTCGGACGGATCCTGGTGTGCGACGACCTGTTCCGATGCTCCGGCTGCGGAGCTCGGTCCGAGTGGACGCCGAACGCGATCTGCGTGTGCGGCGTGACGCCGCGCGCCGACGGCACGGTCTTCCGGTGCACGTCAAATCCCAACCGGACCGCCGCCATCCCGAGCGAAATCGTAGTCGGTTGGTTCGCGCCCGCGCCCCTCCCTACGCCTTCGGAGATTGCATCATGACCTACACCGTCATCGAACTTGCGGCCGGCCTCGTGGCCGAATCCGAGAGCGCAGTTACCATCACTGCGCCGCCCCTTGGCGCCGCCATCGACCATGCGCAGAAAATCCAAGGGCGTATCGACGCGATCGCCATCGAGCGCGACCAAATCCGAAGCCGCCGGGCCGCCGGCGAGCACCAGCCCGACGATGCCGGTCGGATCGCTCTACTCGACATGGATGCGGCGAGCCTACGCGAGATGCTGCCCGACGCCGACGCCCGTGTGAATGAGGCGCGGCAGGCGCACCAGGTCGCTTCGGCAACGCTGCTCGATGCCCGGCGCGCACTTGAGGCCGCCGAGGCCTGGGTCCTCCTGGACGGGCTGCGCGCGCACGCCCTCAGGCTCGTCCGGCTGACCCGGGAAACGCTGGAACGGCATCGGGAAGCCGCGACCAAGCTTCGGGTGCCTGCGGAGCTTGAGCATGCTCAGCAGTCCTTGTTTGGTGTCGCGGAGGGCCTGGATGCGGCGCTGCTCGCGGCCATGACTTCGATCCAAACTCTGGGCGGCGCGTTCGGCGCCGATCGACCCGCCTGGGCGACATCTGAGGAGCTTGCGCTTGCTGTCCGGCGCGCTGATGGCGAGCGCCAGTACACCCATGCAGCGCGCGGCGCACGCGCTGCATGACAGTTCGGATACCGATCGAGGCCGATGCCCAGCACGTCCTCTCCGTCTTTGAGCAAATACGGGCGGCCATACGGGCGACCGGCCAGGAAGGCACAGCGTTCCAGGACCTCGACTTCTCGCACCCCGAGCTGAATGGGCTCGAGAACGATATCCGGCGCGTCCAGAACCAGTTCGAGCAGCTCGGCAAGATCGGCCGTGGCAGCACGGCCGCCGCCGTGCGCAGCATCATGGAGAAGGACTCCAACGTCGACCAATGGCTTCGACAGACCGAGTCCGTTTTTCCGGACGAGGGCGCCCGGCTTCGCCACACGGCAACCGTCGGCAACTACATCCTGCAGGGCACGCAGTTCCAGCAACCATATCCGGCGCCACCGCCCGCGCCTCCGAGAGTTCGCGAGCCAACGGGGAAGCTCAGCCGCGATGACGATGAGGTAGGCGGTGGCGGCGACGGTGATGACGGTGAAGACGGCGGAAAGGGCGGCGGCCGGCCGAGAAAGCCGCCGAAAGATCCCGATATCGTAGCATCGGCAATGAAGTTCGCGATCGGTGCTGTGGTGGGAGGAGGACTCGCCGAAGGTGTCTATCAAGCCTACGACGGCGCCAAACAGGAGGACATCCTCAACGACCAACTGACCAAGCGGGTCGGCGATGCTGGCACGTCATTCGACGAGCTGCGCGACAAGGTGCGCGGGCTCGCGACCGCGATCGGCGTCACCAACAACGAAGCTCAGGGCCTTTCGGCGTCATGGGCTCGGCTCACCAACGAAACGTCGTCCTCCAAGGTCGTAGGCGACGTCCAGTTCGCAAGCCAGTTCGCCCGCGGTTACGGCACGGATCCGGCTGGTGCGGTCGATACACTTGGACGAGCCAAATATCTCGGCGAGAACCCACGCGACTTTGCGCTGCTGATTGCCGACGCGGTGCAGCAGGGCGGTCGGAGCGGCTCGGAGGAAGAGACTTCGCGTGCGTTGCTTCGCTGGACGGAGAACGCCAGCCGGACCCTGGTGACGCACTCCAACGTGGGCGAATTTGCGGCCCTATTTTCGGCGTTCAACCGGACCAACTTGCCCGGGCTCGAGGGGCAGAACGGAGAGGCGCTGATCGGGCGCATTGACCAATCCATCCAGGGCGGCGGCTCAGCCGGCCTGCCGGGTCAAGCGCTCATGATGCGAGCCTTGCAACGTTACGGGATCTCGGATCCCTACGACGCGCAGTTCCAGCTTGCCGGCGGCGCCTTCGAGCAACTTGGCAAGGGCGGTCCGACGAACCTCGAAGCTGTCTTGGCTGAGCTCAAACGCGAGTTTCCTCGCACGCCACAGCACGAGTTCGACTCCATTCTAGGCAGCATCTTCGGCATCGGCATCCGCCAAGCGGATGCTTTCATGACGGCGGGGAGCACGACGGACTTTCGTGCCCTCGAGAACGCGTCCCGGGACAACGGGATCGACCTATCCAAGGTCGATCCTGGCGCCTACCCGGAGATGGAGCGGGCGGCCGCCAAGGATGCGAATCTCGGATCGATCGAGAAAGGGCTCCGCGCGCGGAAGGATCTTGACCCGACCGACATCGCTCGCCTGGATGCCGCCGACAAGAACTCCGATCCCGATGCGCTTCGTGGCGCCATCCTGCAAACCCTCGCGAATCGCGGGCGGACCCGGACTTTGGGAGACCAAGTCCGGGACGGCGACACGGGATTCGCGAATTCGCTTCAAGACCTTGCTGGCTCACTCGTTCCGACCTTGTCTGGGGTCAGAGACAATATCGCCAAGCTGCTGGCTCCGGCCGCAACTATTGCCGACTATCTGACAAAGCGCGGTAATGAGGTCATGGACTTCGGGGACACCAGTCAAAGCGAACGGTTCGTTCGTCTTCTCGACGGCATGCCCACGCTCTTGGCAGATGCAGTCGGTGCCGCAGCAGGGGATCCAGAAGCCAAGAAAAGGCTTCAGATTGACAGAAGCAAATACGATGAAGATGCGGTCAACCTCCTTGATCCTTTCCATGTCAAACGTGGTGGTAACGACAGGCCCGAGCTCGCGCCGGACATCGCAGACGACATCATCAAGCAATCGAACGGCACGCTGATCGGCGCTGCATCGGCACTCGCGCTCGCGCGGACCGAGGGTGGCGGCCGCGATCTCGAATCGTCGGCCGGCGCGTGGGGGCCGATGCAGCTCATGCCAGGCACGGCGGCCGAGATGGGCGTCACCAACATCCACGACCCGCACCAGAACGTGGGTGGCGGGCTGAAGTACTTTCTCAAGCTGCTCACCGATAACAAGGATTACCACCTGAACGGGAACTTCGAGGCGGCCGTGGCAGCCTACAACGCCGGACCGTTCGGCCGGGGCGTTCAGCATTTTGCTGCGACAGGGGACATGAGCCAGCTTCCGGATGAGACCAAGGGGGAGGTCACGAAGTTCCGCGGCTACCGATCGGAATACGAACTGCGCCTTGCCGCCGGGCACGGCACGCTGACCGCACCGGGACCCAGCGCTGCCAGCGTACAGAGAGCGGAAGCCGACGCGGGAACCGTCCAGCACGAGGTGCACGTGCATCCGGTCGAAGTTGTCATCCGCCACCCGGACGGCTCCAAGCAGCATGTGATCGCGCCGGTGACACAGGTTCGGGTGCCCAAGGCGTCCGGGACGCACGACGTGCCGCCGCAGCCTGCGCCGCGTCCGGCTGCGGCACAGGCTGCGTCCTACACGGTGCCCGCCGGACAACACGGATATTAAGGAAGCCGCATGCCTTTCAACGTCTCGCAATTCACCGTCTCGGTGACCCTCACGAAACTCGTGCACCGCCAAGGTAGCGAGGCGGCATCGAACGCTCAGCCGATCGACCTCACGCCCTACTTCGGGCCCAGCGGTGCGATCCGCGTGTCGAAGAACGTCCGCGATCCGAACGGGACCGGCGGCTTCTCGCTCGTCTTCGCCGACCGCATTTCGGCATCCTACGGCGACACGCTCTATGCGCTGATCGAGCCCATGGACATGATCGAGATTCGAGCGAGCCGGACTCCGCTGGGCGCGACGCCGGCGCTCCTCATGCGCGGATTCGTCTCCAGCGTGCGCCGCTCCGAAAGCATGGCTGCCGACGGCACGCCGCAGCGATCAGTGATCGTCATGGGGCAGGACAGCGGCAAGCTGATCCAGCAGTGCCAGATCCTGTGGGAGTACGCGGCCGCGACCGGCGAGCTGTACTTGGCTCAGTTCGCGTCGCTCACCGCCAACGGGATCCCGACTCAGCAGACCGACGTCTCCGCATTCATGCAGACGATCGTCGAGAAGGTCATCAACCCGAAGATTATGGCCCTCAACGTGTTTGCGAACAGCCAGGTCAAGCCTTTCGGATGCCAAGCCACTGTTCCGGAAGGCGCCGTGATCCCGCAGCAGCTCGCACCGATCGAAGGCTCGATCTGGGGCGTTATGTCCAGCGTCGCCGATCTCACGTGGAACGAGCTCTACGTCCAGGACACCGAGACCGGCCCCGTCGTGATCTTCCGTCCGGTGCCGTTTCGCGACATCACTTCAAGCGAGGGCGGCTCCTACATCCTACCGGGAGCGATCGACCCCGGCACGATCGACATCTACGACTTCGACGTGGTCTCGGTCGACGTGTCCCGAACAGACGCGGGGGTCGCGAACCTTTTCTGGGTCGAGCCGGGCCAGAACATTCTCAACACCAACTTCGGCACCGCCGTGGGGAATCTCGTCATGGGGTCACTGCCAACGACAACCCCGGCGAACAGCGTGGCCTTGTACGGCGAGAGAATGATGAAAAGGCCAACTGGCCTCGTGGCGTCAGAGAGCCAGCCTCCCTACCAAGCCACCCCGGCGCCGCTGACGGGCCCGGCCGCCTTCGTGAGGGCGCGCATCATGGAGCTCGACCAGCTCAACCACAACAACGTGCTCTTCGAGAGTGGCAGCATGGTCGTGAAGGGGTCGGAGGCGCTGGTCCCGGGCCAATACCTCAAGTTCTTCCGCGGCGGCACGACGTCGATCTCCTACTTGTATGCGGTCGACCACAACATCGCGCCGCTCGCCACCTGGACGACGACGCTCTCGATCGACCGCGGCAACGGCTTCTATCAGCGGGACCAAAGCCACCAAGGGTGGGGATGGCTGGAGGGACGGTCCGGCCCATACACCCCGCTGCCCGCTACCACATCGGCAGCCGCATGATGGTCCCCCGAACGGCATCTCCGTTCGGGCTGAATCAGTCCTGGCATGTCGAAGAGTCCGAGGGCTCCTGACGTGGGCATCCAGGTCTCCGTCCTGGTCGACGGCATTCCGCCAGGCGGCCCGATCACTGCGGAGTTGTTTCCGAACCTTCATGCCGCGGTGCGTGCGGTCGCAGAGCGTGCGCATGCGCAGTGGCAGGAGTACGCCGCCGGCGCTCCGCTTCCGGACGGCCAGACGATCAAGGACCGTACCGGCACCTATCTCCGGTCGATCATGCTGCGGGAAACGGGCGACTTCTCCGCCGAGGTATACTCTGAACTGCCTTACGCCCAGGCGATCGAGGAAGGCACCAAGCAGCGCGACATGAAGGACATGCTTCGGTCGAGCATGAAGGTGAGACGCACCAAGGACGGCCGGCGATACCTCATCATCCCGTTCCGGTGGAACGGCCCCAACTCTGTCCTCGGAAACAACACGCCCGTCCAGGTATGGAACTGGTGGAAGCACCCGGACCGGGTCTCGAGCGCAATCACCGCGCGGACACATCGTGTTTCGGGCACGGGCGCGTTTGACATCGCCACTCGGCAGCCGCTCCTGGTGCCGGCATGGCGTTATCGATGGGGCTCGCGCCTATCGACGAGCGCGATTGAGACGCTCGGCTTCGCCGACAACAGCCAGGTCGCCAAGCGGATGGCCGGCATGGTTCGATTTCGGCAGCCTGGCAAAGGTGGCGCCGCGCACAGCCAGCTCATGACGTTTCGGGTCATGATGGAGGGCAGCCAGGGGTGGATCAGGCCGGCGCAGCCCGGGAAGTGGCCGGCCCGTGTGACGGGGGACGCGTTGAAGCCGGCCGCGGAGGGCGCGTTTGCCGCCGGCGTCGAGAAGGACGTCGCGGCACTGCTCGACGGCAAGGAAGACTGAGGTCCAGCCAAGTCGGCAGACCAAGCGTCGGTTCGCATCATCGATGCGAGGGAGAAAGCGAAGCCCCGTCTCTCGACGGGGTCTCACATGGAGCTGGCGGTTTGCTGGGCCATCCGGTCCCGGAGCGCCTCGGCGCCCCCCGCTGGCCAGATCGAGCGCGGCGAGGCAAATTCTGTCGGCGCCGCAGGATTGATCTGAGGAGCGCCCCCAGTTGGGGCACCGGGACACACCCCGAAGTGAGTGCGCGCATACCCGGGACCACTGGGGACAAACGCAATTTAGACGCGGTCCGGGCCGCAATCAACGGTGGCGATGCGGATCTTCGCGAGGCGCTGGCTTCATCGGCGATCAATGCGGCAGTAGTTCAAGCGTGATCCGTTCGAAAATCTCTTGCCTTTCGACCGAATTATGAAAGAGAGTTTCGCAACGCAAATCGCGAGTAGATCCGGTGCCTGTCGATGCCGTGCGCAAACGAACGTTTGTGAAAGCCTCCCTAACCCCGGCTGTTAGTGCCGGCGCCCTCCTGGGCTACGCTCGCGTCTCCAAGGGTGACGAGCAGACGAACACGCTACAGGCCCGCGCACTGCGTGCGGCTGGCTGCCGGCGCATCTTTCAGGAAGCTGCTTCGGGCGGCCGCTGGGATCGGCCGAAGCTGCACGGCATGCTCGACCAGCTCCGCGAGGGCGACACCGTTGTGGTGTGGAAACTCGACCGGCTGTCGCGGTCGCTGAAGGATGTGCTGCACATCATGGAGCGCGTCGCCGAAGCAGGCGCCGGCTTCCGATCCCTGACGGAGAACATCGACACCACCACCGCCGCCGGCCGGATGATGATGCAGATGGTCGGCTCCTTTGCCGAGTTCGAACGCGCCATGATCCGGGAACGGACCTCGGCCGGGATCGCCGCCGCCCGGGCCGAGGGCCGCATCGGTGGGCGCCGCCCGAAGCTGACGAAGGCGCAGCAGGCCGACATCGTGGAGAACGTGCTGTCAGGGCGGCGTAACGCGGCGGACATGGCCCGGCTCTACAAGGTGAGCCAGCCGACGATCAGCCGGATCGTTGCGGTGCACCGGGTGGCGGGAACCGCCAAGTCCAGACCGGCCGCCGAGCGGAGGAGATAAGGCCGCCATGGCATCCCCTGCCGCGGCTCTTGGCGACGACAGCTTTGTCGGCCTGATCATGCTGGAGCAGCCGCCGGACTGGTGGTTGCCGCCAGGCTTCACGCTTTCACCGAACGGCGCCGTTCCGCTCCAGGCAACCGATCCCGCCGGCAATGCCTGCTTCGTCTATGCGATTCCCGGTTACCGGCCGTCGCAGCAGCAGGTCGACACTGTCGCGGACGTCATCGAGCGCGAACTGGGACCGGTCCCGCGCGAGGGCCTTGATCGCAGCCTCTATCGGTTCGTGGGCGCCGACCGGGATACGCCGATCGGTCTGATCAACCGTGCCATCCTCTATCCGTTCGACCAGGCGGCGCTGCTGCTTCACCTGGCATCCTACGGAGTCGACGCGACGATCGTCGGGAGCACGGAGCTCGCGGCACGCCAGGGCTGGATGGAGGAAACGAGCGCAGGCCGGCTCAGACGCGATCTCGGCCTGCTCACCATTGTGCTCGGCGCCGAAGCGGGAAGGGCGCCGGAGATGCCTTCGGCGGCCATGCGCACGGCCGCAGGCCGTGCGGCGGTCCTCTCGCGCGCTTCAGCAAGCGTATTGTCGCCGATCGTGCTCCGCGCCGAGCGAGCGACCGGACTGCCGTTCGGCCGCGTGTTCCGCGTCGTCGACCTTGTGGAGGCGGATCCCGCGATCCCGGGACTGGCGATCCAAGGCCGCACCGTAGAAGGCTGGCTCGCGCGCATCCGCGCCGGACAGGCGTTTGATCGGGCTCAAGCCCGGCAATATCAGTTCAACCAAGTTTACATCGTAAAAGATACTGGACGAGGCTATTGGATTCTCGATTCCTACGGGCCCTCCAATCCAGCGTTCGGAGCCGGACCGGTCTCCCGCAAGTTCACTCAGTTGGCCGATATCCGGATCGAGTCTGCCACGAGCATACTGCAGGAAGCCTACCGCAAGTATCGACCTGGCCAGACTTTCGCAAACGTTCCGTCGCGTCCCCGCGACCTGTTGGACGCGACAAGTCAGGGTCAGCTCTGGCTTGAAGTCCCGATACAGACGAAGCCCATACCTGGCGCGGTGCTCGCCATGGCTCGACAGCTCTCGATCAAAGTCCGCGATGTGACCGGAAAGGTGTATCAATGAGCGCGACCGAGCAGACCTTGGACCGGGTCAGCCAGGAGCGCCTGATCGCAACCTTTGCAGCGTCGGACTACGTCGAGCGGTATCTCAAGCTGTGCAACGACTTCGAGGTGGACCGTGACCTCGATGGCCCGCGCCTGGATCTCGCGCAGACCGTCGGCATTTTCCGGGACGCGGGCGTGCAGGTCCATCTCGACAAGCGCTTCAAGGTTTTCACGTTCGATCCGCAAGAAGCCGCTGGCTGGACGTGGCGGGGGAAGCTCGTCGTCCAGAAATACGACATGCTCGAGCCGATGTTCGAGGGGGATATGTTACGCCACGCGATTGGCTCCACTATGTTTGGTCTTGCGCTCGATGCGGGCGACCGGCGCACTCCCCCCATACCGCGGGAACGCTTCCTGCCGCCCCACCCGAACCGCCCCCGCTTCGATGGGGACATGCGGACCATGGCGCGTCTCGTCCCAGAACTCATCGCCCTCACGCGCTGGATGCGCGAGCTGATCGCGGCAAACTGGACCGATCCATCCACCAAAGAACAGCCCGGAACCCTTGGCGTGCAGTTTTGCACAAACGGTCAGGCTACCCCTACAAGGTAAGCGAGCCGACCGTCAGCCGCCTGCTGGCCGCTCGTCGGCGTGAGACGGAAGCTGGTTGTGTCGCGCGGCGCTGAGTACGGCATGGAGCGCAAGCTTGCGGTCGGTAAAGTCCTGTCCGACGCGGCGCTCGACGAGCGCTTGGCGATCGTCGGCACGTCCGGGTCCGGCAAGACCTATGCGGCCAAAGGTGGTGTCGAGCGGTTGCTCGACATTGGCGCCCGCGTCTGCATCGTCGACCCGCTCGGAGTCTGGTGGGGCTTGCGGTCTGCTGCGGACGGTGCCGCGCCAGGCTATCCGGTGGTGGTGTTCGACGGGAGGCATTGCGACGTCGCGCTCGACGATGGCATGGGCACTGCCGTCGGTCGTTTGATCGGGGGTCGCTCGTTGGCCTGCGTGCTCGACCTGTCCGAGCTTGGCAGCGCTGCGGCGCGCCGGCGGTTCATGACTGATTTCGCGGAGGCGCTCTACGAAGCCAACACGGACCCGCTGCACTTGGTGCTGGACGAAGCCGACATGTGGGCGCCCCAGCGGCCCCTGCCGGCCGCCCTCACCCTTCTCGGTCGGATTGAGGAGATCGTCCGACGCGGCCGCGTGCGCGGGTTCATCCCGTGGCTAATCACCCAGCGTCCGGCGGTCGTGCACAAGGACGTGCTGAGCCAGGCTGACATCCTGATCGCGATGAAGCTGACCTCGAGCCAAGACCGCGACGCGATCGGCGGCTGGATTGAGGGGCAGGCAGACCGGGCGGACGGCAAGCGCATCCTCGCCGACCTGCCCAAGCTCACGCGAGGCGAGGGCTACGTCTGGGCGCCGACGGACGGTATGCTCGAGCGCGCCACCTTCCCCGTCATCCGGACGTTCGACAGCTCCCGGACCCCCAAGCGGGGCGAGCGGATCGCCACGCCGAGCGCCCTGGCTCCCGTCAGCCTGGCCGACATCATGGCGGTGCTTGCTGCGGACCAGACCGGGCCGCCAGTCGCGGGTGGCCCCGAGCCATCTCGTGGGCAATGGCGAGTGGTAGGTGACGATGGCGGCCGGCAGCGGGTCGCTGAGCTTGAGCGGCAGCTTGAGGCGGCGTGCACACGCATCGCCGTCTTGGAAAGCGAGGAGGCAGACTTGCGGAGCCGCCTGCAACAGGTTGCGCTGATCGTGGCAAGTCATGCAGATGCCAGCAGGCTGCGGGGCCCTGCGCAGGAGGCTCAGAGCGCGGCAATGCCTGCTGCCAAGCAGCCAACCAAGCATCGATCGCCCGCAGCATCACGAGCGAACGGCCGTGGTGACGGCACCCTGCACCCTGCGGCACGAAAACTCCTCGCAGCGCTGGCCCAGCACGCGCCCACTCGCTTCACGTGGGGGCAGGTCGCGACGCTCGCCGGCCTCAAGCCGTCCGGCGGGCACTACAACGCTGGACGAAAGCAACTGCGCGACCTGAGCCTGATCGACGAGGCCGCGGACTTGGTTTTCGCTTCCGTCGCGGGAATGGAAGCGGCTGGTGAGGTGCCACCGGCACCTTCGAGCATAGAAGAGCGTCTCGACCTCTGGTGCTCGCGCCTGCCCAGCCCAGCACCCGACATGCTCCGCACGCTTGCGGTGCGCGGCGACCTCTACCTTGATACCGAAGAACTTGCTTCCTTGCTTGGCAAGAAACCGACAGGCGGCCACTGGAACAGCGGCATCGCCTTGCTCCGAAACAACGGACTGGTTGAGTTAAGTGGAAAGCAACTGCGGATAAGCGAGCTCTTCCGATGAATGATCCGGAAGCCTCTCTTCGATCTCGAGCCAAGCTCCTTCTGGCAGAGCATTGTGAGACGATCGAGGAGGCGCCTGTTGATCTCAGATATGGAACAGCCGGGAAGGTCGATGTGCTCGCCCGGCCGCACGAACTGGGTCTGCACCACCTCTCCCTGGCCTTCGAAATGAAGGTCGCGCGCTGCTTCTCGGACGGCGTTGCGGGAAAATGGCTCAAGCAGGCGTCCGACTATGTCCAGGCGCGCCCATCCAATGGTTGGCCTGTCGTTGCGGCAGCATTCTTCTGGCGCGTCGACATGCCGAACGAGATCGAATGGAGGGCGGCAGAGCGGGTGCTCGGGATATTGCACGCGGCCGCGCACTTTCGGGTCGGCTCGGCGATACTTGGAGAGCGCGGCGGCCTCGACCTTTTTCTGGGTCCTCACCACATTCTGAGAGAAGGCCGGGGCTGGAATCCGCGCGCGGCAGAATGGCTGCTCGCCAAGCGGCAAGACGCCGGGCTTCGTCGGCCGATCTAGCTGGGCTGGCGGCGCAAGATGGGACTCTAATGACGCGGGTTTCTCGACCAGATCCACTGCGGCAGCGACCATTCGATGATCCGGAGATGTTGTCGTATCTCGAGCAGCGTGGTGTTCCTGCCGTCGCGGCCATGCTGTCCCGTATGGCTGAAGACGATCCCTTTGGCGTGTCGATGAGGCCCGAGCATCAGGCTTACACGCGGCCGACCCCAACCGGAACGATCACCTTCAGGCGCGCCGACATCGAAGCATGGCTCGCCTGGAAAGCTCTCCGCGAAGCACAGTGGGTGAAAGTCGGCACGATGGCGGCTATCATCGGGGCTATTGGCGCGGTCGTTGCAGCGGTTCTCGCAGGCATCTCCATCTGACGCGTCGAACAGAGCCACCATTGTCGATCTGACGTCATCATGTGTGACGCCAAGATAGAAGCATGTTCGAAAGCGACAGCATCACCAGGATCACGTGGTCGGCCTTCGCGAAGGCCTGGGGATCGGCCGGGTTGGACGTCGACGCTCTTCGTCGGCAGGACTCATCGCCTCCCCGGCAGCATCAGGGCCCGGTGCCGACAGGCGCGGATCCGCTTAGTTCACGCTCGATCGCGGAAGCTGAAGCTGCTGACTACTTACAGTTCAGGGACATGCTCGCGCGCGATCTTCTGAATGGCGTCGGTCCGAGAAGCGCGCCTGAAGTCGTCGAATGGGCCGAAGCGGGCGGTCTCGAGGGTCACGTGGCGGCACGATTTGCGGAGCGCTTCCTTGCCGATCTCGACCGCTATCGTGAACGGGCCCGAAGCCGCGCCGCCCGCCGTTGATCCAGGTAAACAGGTGCCTGCACCAGTCGACAATTGATTTCAGCCCGTCTCGACTGAATGATTATTGGACGTATTTATCGAGCCTAGCTTTGCTGCCACCGGCGCGGAGCCGTTTAGACGAGCCGTGGCGCCCACGTCAATAATCCTCGTGGTTGATAGCGGTCAGCGCCCGCAACGGCACCAGCGATTTCGCAAGCTGCCGCAAACGGCGCTTCGTCTCGGGCTTCTATTCCAAACCTTCGAAAATGTCGGGGGAGCTTTTGTCCTCCACGCGGACACACATGGCGCGCAAGAGAGGGGCCCGGAGGTTGTGATGAGCGACGGACGGAAACCCAGTTTCCGTCGGTTTCCGTCTTTCCGGCCGCAAGTCGGAGGAATACGCACTATTGATCCTGTCCCGTTGCCGGCCGCTCCCCCCGGCCTTGAAAGGACACCAAGATGAAAACGACCGCGGCTCCCTTGTATGGAAATATCGCTCGCGTCTCGGACGAGTTCGGCGTCAGCCGTGCGTGGATCTATCGCGAGCTCACGCGAGGAACGATCCGGGCGATCAAGTTGGGCCGAGCAACCCACATCGATATGGAAACTGTCAGGGCGCATCTCGTCAGCCTGCCAACCGCAAAGTTCGGCCAATCCACCACGGGCGCAGTGCCTTCGAAACGGCGGGATCGAACCGTAGCCGCCTAACCGGTTTCGCGAAAGCGGAACCGGCCCCCTCGCGGAGGCCGATACCGTGACGTGATCGGTTGTCGGGGCCACCGACATAATAGGTCACGCGCGGCCAGAGTTCCAGCCAGGGTAGGCAGGTTCCTGAGAAGGATCCGCAATGCGCGCGCACATGACGGCTGTCGACGAAGACGGCGCCACGATCTCACTTCCGTACGCCATAGCCGATAGGCTCATGCGTGGAGGCGCTCGATGAAGCGTCTCGGTGCCTACCTTTATGGGGATCTGCCGCCGCCGGATGACGTGCCGGAGGCGCGTCAGCTCGATCTGTTCCCGACCGCCAAGGTCATTGGCTTTGACGAAGCGCTCGAGCTTGCATTTGACCGCATGTTCGAGACCTGTCTCAGCGAGCAACGCTTCCGCGACTTGTGTGAAGGGCGCCGGAAGCCATGAGCGTGCGCGCAACGAATTGGGTCTGGGATCAGATCCGGAATGGTGGACTGTCCCCTACGGAGACCGTCCTGCTGCTGAAAATTGGTTGGAAGCATGAGGTTCGGCAGACATCCGTCAAGATAGGCCATGAGGACCTCGCCGAGGACTGTGGCGTGAGCCGTAGCAGCGTCATCAGGGCAATCAAGGGTCTGGTTGAAAGGGGACTGATTTCAGTCACCAGGCGCCCTGGATCCAGCCAAAGCCGCTTCGCATTGAACTTCGATGCTGAGGCCGAGGTTGGCGACGAGGCAGGTCTTGGCCGTGCAGACGCACACAATATCAACGTCGCAAATTGGAACGAAGAAAAGTGCTACGTTTCAGAAAGCAACGTTCCAATCTGCGACGTCGAACGTGTCAATCTGAAACCTACAACGTCGCAATCTGACACCTCCAACGTTGCAAACTGGAACGACACTAAGACTCCAAGAAAGACTCCAAGAAAGACTCTGAAGAAAGACTCTTCTCCGGCGAAGGCACGGTCGGTTTTTGCACCCTACGAAGCCGACTTTGGCGAGTGGTACCGAGAGTACCCACGCAAGGCTGCGATCCCCAAGGCTCTGGCAGCCTATGCAAAGGCCCGAAGGAAAGGCGTCAGCGCGGCGGAGCTACTCGTCGGAATGCGTCAGTTCAGATGGCCATCGGATCCGAGATTCTACCCTTATCCGGCCAGCTGGCTGAACGCCGAACAATGGAAGGACGAGCCTAGCCAGATTGGCTCGTCCGGGTCCAAGTCAGAGACGAAGGTCGAATTCATGCAGCGCGAAATGATGAGCCAAGGGTTTGCACGATGAGCACCGTCATCGCCATGCCGGAACCGCGCCGGTCGCTGGTCCCCACAATGTCAACCGGACTGCGTATGCTCATCGAGCGCTCGAAGCCGAGCACGTATGGCAGTCGTTCGTCCGATGATGCCGGCCTCAAGATCGCCGCTGCTGTGAGACCCACTTCCAACCAAGTCGACGAGGCTCGACGTGTCTTACCGGAATGGGAGCGAGCTCTAGAGCCTGTGCCTCGGCACCAGTTGCGGCAGTGGTTGATCGGTTTGAACGCGAGCGTGGGGAACATGCTCGATTCGGATATGTTCAATATTCGATTCGAAGCGATCTACACCGACGTCGCTAACTTTCCGGAGGCCGCTTTCAGTCCGGAGAGCCTCTCCGCGGCCAAGCGACGGTGCGAGTTCTTCCCATCCGTGGCCAAGCTGTTCGAGATAATCGAGCCCTTCAGGCGCGATCTCGAGCACAACGTGTCGGTTCTCCGTCGAGTCTCGCAACCGCCTGTCCAGCGGGCACAAAACCCCGAGTACATTAGGCCCCCTCCGGAACAGAGGGAGGCCATCCTGGCCGAATTTCGCGCAAGTATGGCAAAGGCACGAGCGGAGGCAGCGAGGGCGATTTCCGAGGCGACTCCCGCACGTGCTGAACCGAAACTAAAGATGGGGATGAGCGACCGGGCGTTGCTTGAGACTTTCCGTTGTCAGCTTGCACGCGAGCCGAGTAGCCTCAATGCGGACACGCTCCGGCGCCGTATTGCCCTACTCGAAGGGAAGCTTGTTGTGAGCGAAGCTGCCGCCCGAAACGATGAAACGCCCAGGTGACAATGCCCAGGAAGCCGATGGACGGGCTTGCCACTTGGCCGGTGCTGACCAAGCGGGCGCGCTGGAAGGCCTCCAGCGGTCGCCAGGGCCGCCGCAAGAGGCAACCCGGGGCCAACATCGGATTGATAACGAGGTCTGTCGGCAATGGGTGAGCAGTTACAGTGCTCGCAGTGCGGAAAACCTGCGGTCAAGGCCGTGCAAGCCATCCCTCTGTGCGTTAGCTGCTTCTACACGCTCCAGGTCGCCGACACGCTGGCGAGGAGGCTCGCCGCAATTGGCATGAATTACGCCGCCGACCAGATGGAAACCATAACCGGCATGCGCGGGTATGGCGTCCGAATGCAGGTTCCAGAAATCCCGAAAGGCCCAACCATCTTGCACAACATCAAGGTCGACAGAAGCGTGATCGGCTCTGTCAATACGGGGTCGATTGAGAAAGTCGACGTCAGCATCTCCTATCTGAAAGCCGGCGGGAATGAGCAACTCAGCGCCGCACTGCAATCCCTCACAGAAGCGATCGCCGTCGCGCCTGAGCTCGGCATCGCGCCGAAATCCGAATTGCTGGACCAGGTCGCATTCCTGTCCGAGCAGGCAGCGGTAGCCGCCAAGGATCGTCGCCCCGGCATGATCCGAGCAGCCCTTGAGGCGCTGACCGCTGGTGCCACCGTTGTATCCTCAGTCGAAGAAGCCTGGACTGCCGCGGAGCCGTTTTTGCGTTCTTTATTCGGGATCTCCTGAAACCGCATCGAGCCTCGGCCGACCTCGATCAAGACGAAAAGATGTCTATAATCTGTGACACCGACGACGCCATTCGCGCTCACCGCAGAAGAAGGGCCATACCCCCAAACCCAGTGATATGCCGGGTTGCTCGGAGGCCCTTGAAGATCATCCCCGAGGAGGCGTCTACCGACTCATCATGCGGTCCAAGTTGCCAGCCGCCGAGCAGTTCGACGATTGGGTGATCGGCGAGTTTCTTCCTTCCATTCGAAAGCAGGACGGCTATATGGCCGCCGCGTCGGAGGAGACGCCCGAAAAGGGGGCATTGCACGCAATGCACGTATCGCCCTCCTCAGAGAATCTCGCACCAAGTGGCGGGTTTGCGCGCTTGGAGGTCGGAATGCTTCTTGGGTTGCAGACGGGATCGGTTGTAACTGGCCTCGTCGCGGCCGTGCTTTGGTTTCGGTCGGCGACAATAAAAGCCTCCCCAGCGACGTTGGCCGGCTTCGACCAGCTTGAAGGTCTCCTCGACCAGATGGGCCGCCTCAACATGTGGGCAGCGGGTGTGACCGATACCTACGCCGATGGACTGATACGCGACGAAGAGAGGTAATAGTCTGCGGAGTAGGGAGATCGCCAACCGTGCTAGACCAACCGAACGTTCTTTTCCTCAACATTGGCTGGGCCAGGGCCTACCAGGGCGATGCAGACGACCTGCCAGCAGGTAAGTCGAGGCACTTGGCACGAGGCATCGAAGAGTCGACCGAAGCCGGTGAGTCGTTCAACTTCAAGGTCTATCGAGGCAAGTGCTACGGATACAGCGCGGCCAGAGCCGGAACGATTAACATTGACAAGCTTGGAGCGGGCAAGGGCGACGACGAAATCAGCGGCGTCCTGATCGTCTGGACCGCGTTGAACCCTGATCGAGGAAGCTTCATCGTAGGTTGGTGGCGCAACGCCACGGTCTTTCGTCATCTGCAGGAGATCCGGCCCGAGTCCGGCTGCAAATTTTGCAACGCTACCGCGAAGGCGAGCGACTGCACGCTCTTGAAGGACGAAGATCGGGGCTTTCCTGTCAAGCGGTCGGTTCGAGGTTGGCCCGGACAGTCCAACGTATTCTTCGCCAGCAGCAGCATGGCACACGCCGACCTGCGGTCAGTCCTGCGCTACGTGGATCAAGGCAAGCCGCCTGAGGCCAAGACTACCGTGAGCAGCACCGAAATGTCGAAAGCGGCCAAGAGCTGGCCTACCCTCGATCCCGAGCTGCGCGCGAAGATCGAGCAGGCTGCGATTGCCGTGGTCAGGAAGCATTACGGCGGCCTGAAGACCGGCTGGACCGTCACCTCAGTCGAGAAGGAAAACTTCGGTTGGGATCTGGAGGCTCGCGCTGGGGGCCGCACTCTTCGGATCGAGGTCAAGGGTCGAGCCGGGGAGGGTCCGGTCGAGCTGACGCCGAACGAATATCGGGCGATGTTGGCACCCTCAACGCGCGCAAGCTATCGGCTCGCAATCGTTCACGGAGCGCTAGGCCGGACACCTCAGCTCCGGATCTTCGTGTGGTCGGTGAAGTCTGAGAATTGGGTCGACGACGGCGGCAAAGCGCTCAGGCTGGTCGAGCGACCTGGGGCGATCGCCAGCTTCTAAAGCTGACGGTCGCCGACGTACGCGCGGCCGCGTGTCCCGCAAGCGACGTCGCCTGATCCCAGCGTCAACAGCAAACGACGCGGTCTTCGCCGGACGCATACGTGTGACCGCCGTCTCCGTCCTGCTCTCTGCGGGAGCCACCCTTGCGAGTGGCGCTGGCCAGCAGATGACCGGGCATAGGGTGTGCTCGACGGATGTCCGGAAGGGCCGCGGATAGCGAGAATCACGCTTGCTCAGGCGAACCGTCCAAGACGGAGAAAACGGCCTGCATGCGGGTTTTCTCACGCTTGCACCGGCTCCGTGAGAATGAGTGAGAGCGGCCGTGAGAGTGAGAATCCCCGGATTGTCTAGTCAGCGGGATGCGGGTGTGGTGGCCGCCGTGCGGCGCTCCTTCAACCGGTCTCGATAGCGCTTCTGTCGGGCTCGGTGCGCCGCCTTGAGCTTCTCCTCGTCTCTCACGGTGGGCGGCTTCGCGACGGCACGCCTGGCTCGCCCAGCGGTCGCCAGCCTGATACGGTCTGCGCGTTGTTCCGGGGTTGTTGTTGCCCACCAATGCCGCGCCGCGGCGGCTTTCTTTAACCGGGACTGGTCTGTCTGTCCCGCGGCGATGAGGCGCGCGCGGGCGTCTGGATTCTTGGCGAGGTAATCCCGCAAAGCAGCAGCGAGGCGCGCTCGATAGGCGGGATCTTGCATTCTCTGCGTGGTGGCAGCGCTCGCGCGGGCGCGGGCTTCCGGACTTTTCATGCGCTCTCGAGCTGCTGCTCGCAGCTTCGCCTTGGTCTCGGCCGACATTGAGCGGCCGCTCGACCCTGGGTTTTTCGCCGGCGGGGCAGGCTCCTCGCGCGCCGGCAGGATACAACCGACCTCGGCGGCCAATGCCACGAGCCCCTGACGGAAAGAGACCGCGTAGGCGGCCGAGATGGCGTTCACTGGCCGCCCGTCCAGCGCGCCGCCAACGTGTCCAGCTCGCGCACCAGATCTGCACCGATCGATGGCACGCGGGCGCTGATACGCCGGATCACCGCGATAATCTCCTTGTTGAACCGCTCGGCACCTCGCAGTTCCAGCATGACTTGGGTCAGCCGAGCGGCCGTGTCGGCTGCGCGCCGCTTGTGCTCGCTTGCGGCGAGCAGCAGCTTCGTGTTCCGAATTGTCCCGTCCTCGAGCGTCGCGTGTTTGATGAGCCGGTCCGAGATGGTCAAGCATGCCTGCACATGATCCAGCACGGGGATGTTCCCGGAGCCAGTGTCAGACGCGAGATTTGCGACGGCCGTTTCACTCTCGGCCAGAGCGTCCTGCATTTCCGGCGTCACAACGTCGGTTTCGAGAGGGTCGAGCGGCGCCACCAGGTCGATATTGTCTGCCGGATCCAGGGTCCGGAGCTTCTCCATGCCGCGTGCCATCTGCGCGCGTCGCTTTGCCGGGATCGGCTTCGGAGAGAAACCTTCTCCACGCATCGCCTTATCGATCCAGCGATAGATCGTCGGGGTGGGAACACCAAGGGCCATGTAGGATGACGCCAGGGATTTTCGGTCGAGCCGACTCCCGGTTGCCTGTGTGGCCGTGATCTCGGCGTCGAATCGCGCCCTAATCACTTGCCGGGCCGTGTCGTCGCTGAAATGCTCGGTATCCGCCATCTGAGCCGCGACCTTTCCGCGATGCAGCCGCAACATTCTCATCACGCATCGCGCCGATGAGAATGTCAGATTCAACTCACTTTAATCGAGGTGTCGGGGGCGAGGTGGGTTCCAGCGGCAGGAATGTGGCCGCGCCGGCAGATCGGAAGCGGGCACCAAGTCGCAATAATCGCTGCTCCTCGTCTTGGGTGCTCGGCAAGGCACGAGAAGAGTGGATTATCGGAGGTAGCGATGGCAGAGATGACCCTGTTCCGCTTCAACACCATGCCGCTCAGCGTCACGCTGGTCGCTGGAGATCCGTGGTTCATTGCGGCTGACGTCTGCCGAATCCTTGATCTTGCGAATGTCAGCATGGCGCTGCGTATTCTGGACGAAGACGAGAAGGGTATCAGCACAGTTGATACCCTTGGCGGCGGCCAGCGATCCCTCATCATCTCCGAGCCCGGCCTCTACAAGCTGTTGAGCCGGAGCCGGAGGCGCGCGTCAGCGACACGTGGTTTGTCGCAGCGGACATCTGCCGCGTGCTTGATTTGGCGAATGTCACCATGGCGCTTCGCATCCTGGATCCAGACGAAAGGCATACCCTCAACACTGTTGAGGGTATCTCCGGCGTCGCCAGTCGACGGACGCCATCCCCGGTGGGGTTGACCTGGGCTACTTGCAGAACGCGAACGATCATGTTGCCGATCTCGTCGTGCAGTAATTCGATGAGGGGGAGAGAAGGCGACGCAAGAGGCTGGCATGCGCGACCGAAGACAGAGTCAGCGCCGGAGCGTTGCGTCCCCCTCGCTTATACCGTTCCAACACGTTCCTCATCATTCGGGTCAAGGAATGGGGAACGTAAAGGGGAACGACGCCGTCTCAAGCTATCAAAGCATTGATTCAGGCTAATCTCTGACGGACACCCTCTCCGCCAAGGAAGCCCGTAAGTCTTTGATTTACAACGCTAATCGTAGAAGCTTGATTTCTAGCACACACGGCAGCCCACATTTATGACGGCAGCCCAATTAGCCGAAGTCGATGGTCTCGTGATTGAGCCATACGTGGATGAGCGCGTAGATCAACGCGGAGCCCATGACGACCGGGACTGACACCAGGACATCCGTTCTCCATGACCAGGCGCGCCGCCTTGCGATCCATTGCACAAGCGAGCCCACCGCTCCGACGACCAGCACAAGGCCCGTCCCGTAGCTCATCGGTGCCCCTCCAATATCTCGCGGCCGGTGACGATCTCGACGCTTGCCGGATGCGCGAACATCTTGCAGAGCGAAGCCGTCGCGGCCTTGCTGTAGTAGTGGCCGACGATTGCTCCGATGAACCCAACCCCCGGCACGCGGCGAAAGATCGCCTCAGCGAGAATACCAGCCGCGCCGACTACGAAGGCTTCGAGGACGTTCCGGGCGCCATCATTGCAATGCGAGGCCGGCCACTGGATCGCGATCTGCGCATCGGGATAGGCGGCCAGTTCCGAGCCGTGCAACGTCATGAACGACAGGACCGTCATCTGCTTGCCATCCGGCAACAGGACCATGCCAGGCGGTAGATGAGAGGCGTCCGGAATGCTCGGTGCTGCCAAGGCGTTGTTCCTTACATCGGACGATATTGACGTCGAGCGACGAGCCTGTCGACCCGTTGCCGGCTCGGACGAGATCGCATACACGTCTTAATGCGGGAGGGCGGCGTTCGCGCCGGTCGCCTCCACCCTTGGGGCTTGAGCGAAGTCCCCTTGCGGCACGCGGCATGGCAAATCACTCGGCCGGCAATCATGCCGCCCGTCATGTAGGACCATGCTTATGTCACTTCATCAAGAACGGCTCGACTTGCTCGAAAATGCGATTACTGCGGGCAGCCGACCAGCGCATCGCGTGCTCCGATACTTCGCCGACTGCTCGGACAACGCTCCGGGACAGATCTGCGCCTGGCTCGACATTCCAAACGGCAGCACGTTCGGCCAGGTGGCTCGGGCTGCGAAAGGGCTGCCTCCGTTTCGGCGACAGCCTACAGTGGCCTGACCGGCTTGGGGAGCGGCCAAAGCCGCTCCCCCTGCTCGTCTCTCTCAGGCGGTGGTCGCGACCGTGTGGATGTCCCGGACCAAAGCGGCGAACATCAAATCGACGTCCTCGACGGGGTGAGGATCGACGGCATCCGTCAGCGTCAACGTCGCCGCTCGTGCTTTCAGGCCGGCGAGGGTCTTGGCCGGCGTGCAGATGATCGGGCGCACCAAATCGCGTTGCCGTGCCATTAAAGCGAGGGTGCGACGCTCAAGCTCGGGTTCACGGAGACCCTTGTCGGCGAGGGCGTGCATCTTCCGCTCATAGCCGTCGAAGATGTTGCACAGGTGGATGAGGTAGGCGTCGGGTCCTTCAACCGGATGCCGGGTTGCGACCGTGGCCGTCGCGCCGGCTGCGGCCGTGGCGGCGGTTCCGGCGAGCAACTGGCGGCGGGATGGGGTAGGCTTCGTGGAAGCTGTCGGCATGGGATCTCCAGCGTGCTGATGGTTAGGGTCGGCGCGGTGCTCGAACAACGCGCCGACCCGCAGCCTACGGTCCTTTCGCCGATGGGAACAAGAGGTCTCAGGTCTCAAGATTGGTCCTCTGATCTGCAACTTTTCTGACCGCTATCGGAATGTCGTGGTATCTTGTTCCCGGAAACGGTGGTCGGGAAGGCGGTCAGAGCGTGACAAGTGTTAGCAGGCGGTTCATCGCATACATCCGGGTGTCGACGGCCAAGCAGGGTCAGAGCGGGCTCGGCTTGGAGGCGCAACAGGAGGCTGTTGCCCGGTTCGTCGAGACAGCCGGCGGGGCCGTGGCGGCCGAATACCGCGAGGTCGAGAGCGGCAAGAAGACTGACCGGCCCGAGTTGGCCAAGGCTCTCGCCGCATGCCGTGCCGAGGGCGCGACGCTGCTGGTGGCCAAGCTCGATCGGTTGAGCCGGAACACCCGCTTCCTGTTGGACATCGTCGAAGGCTCTGGCGAGGCCGGCGTGGCATTCTGCGATCTGCCACAGTTGCCGCCGGGTCCGATGGGCAAGTTCTTCGTCACCTTGATGTCGGCGATCGCCGAGCTGGAGGGTGGCCTGATCTCTGCCCGCACGAAGGCCGCCCTGGCAGCGGCCAAGGCGCGCGGCGTGAAGCTCGGTGCCCATCGGCCGGGTCACGGCAACCTGGCCGCGCTCCAGCTTGCTCGTGTCGCTCGCACGGCTGCCGCTGCCGAGCACGCCAAGCTCGTCCGGCCCTACATCTTGGCCGCGCAGCGGGCAGGCGCCACCACGCATAGGTCTCTGGCAGAAGCGTTGACGGCGCGCGGGGTGCGAACGGCCAGGGGCGGCACCGCCTGGCATCCGAGCGGCGTGCAGGCCGTGCTGCGGAGCCTGTCGGCGTGAGGGGCGATCCGAGGAAACACGTATCGACCAGCCGCGATCCAGTGACATGCGAGCAGGTCGCATTCTTCTCGATCTTGTTGAACGAGTTTGTCGAGGCCGCGCACTCGATGCAGTCAAATGGTCGGCCGCTGTATATGGGGAAGCTCGTCGAGCACCCGGCCTACAATCGCTTCATGCGCGGTGCTTATGCGTGCGGGCTTGTGTGCAGTGACATGTCTCCCGACGAAACAGGCAAGACCGCTGAGACTTTGAAGAGAGACCCATCGACGCTGCTTTCCATGCCGTGGCGGCGGGTCCGCGAGTATGTCCACTACATGATGCGTGCGGAGCGGTGGGCCTATCAAGGCGCCGACTTCGGCGGCGGCTTCATTCGCGATGCCCTTGTCGACGGCCACCTTCGGCTTCTAGCGGCACGACTACGGCAGGTGTCAGGCGTCTACTAGATGACGCCTGCCCGCTGCGTTAGGCCGCCGCTTGCTGGCCGCCGGCGAGGATCTCCGACAAGATCGACGACGCCGACGCCGCGCCGGTGATCCTCGCATGATGCCGGCGCACGATCGGATCGGCGCGCAGCGCGCGTGCCTTCTCGGGATCGAGACCGCGCACGATGGTCTCCGCGTCGGCTGTCGTCATCGCCTGCTTCTCTTCCTTGGCCAACTCGACGACACCCTCGACCATGGCGCGCTGCCAGTCCGACAGCTTGCGCAAGGCCGGTCCGCCTGTCCGCAACTGCGGCAACCGGCGAGCCTTCAACGCCTCGAATGCCTCGGTCGCATCGGCGCTGTTCTGCAACTTGTTCCGCAGCGCAAAGAGCGAGAGATAGTGGACGGTGTCTTTCGGCAAGTCCGCAAGATTGAAGGTGCCACCAACGACCGTGACGGTGCCGGCGTCAAGTGAGATGACGCCCGGCGTGGACTTTGTCATCTTCGTCGTGGTCTCGCTCATTGTCAGAAGATCCCGAGTGACGTTACACGAACATTCTACATGCCGCGCATGACGCTGTCACCAGTTCCTAACAACGATCTCCGTCATTGCACGTATTCGACTGACGCGGTGCCGTCGACGCCACCTTCCACAATCGCGTTGATCGCGGGGACCGGTGCGCTGCCGGTGAGTGGAAACTGCCAGACGTAACCGCTCTGACTTGAAATCGGTATGCCGCGTCCGACCACTGCCGGCTGTCCATCGGCGCTCACCCACATCATGCCGTTGCTCGTGTTGAAGACCGATGCGCTGATCCGCGTCATCCACAACGGGCTTACCGCCGGCACGATCTCTGTCGACACAGTAGACGAGACCGCAATCGGGCCGGCTGTAGTCGTTTGCCGATTAAGCCTCGGGTCCGAAGCAAAGGTCGCCTGTTGAGAAGGATACCAGTCAGCCATCGCTCTCGCTCTCCAGCGCCAACATCGTCAGTTCAGCGTGACGCTGACAGACCCCTTCGAGCCGATTATCCGGAAAGGCGGTGCGTCCGTTGTTCGTCATCCGGACACTCTCCTCGCAGCAGGATCGCCGCACGAGGTTTTCCACATTCCATTCGAGCACGTATATCCGCGCGCGCATCTCGTCATCGTTTGACAGGGCGCGACGCAAAGTCATCCAGCGTCACCTGCCCATTCCGCCATCTGCGTCTCCTGACGCAGCCGCAGCCGCCTGAAATCCAACGCCATGAACAAGTCTTCCAGATCCAGCCCACCATCGCGCCCGATCGGCAATGTCGTCCGCGCCTCCTCGGTAAACCGCGCCAGCATAGCCGGCCCAGACGCCAAGTACCCCTCCTGCCACCAATCCATGATCCGCGGCTTCGCCTCGTTCAACACGGCGGCTGAAATGATCCGGTCCCGTTTCTGCCGCTGGTTCACCACGCGCGCCGCCGGCAGCAAATTCCACAAATCCCCGCACGCCCACGCGGACCAAGGCAGGCAATGGTCGATGTCGAAAGTCTCTTCCGCCAGATCTCGTCCGGACCACACGCAGCGCACCGCCTGGCCGGCTTCCAACCGCCGTGCCAACAACCCACGGACAAGGCTGGTATCCCGCTCGGGTTCGGTCCATCGCAACGCATTCAAGACGACGTCCGCGCTCACGTCGGCGCCGAGCCGGGCCGCGTATTCCTTGGTCAACCGCAGCCATTCGGCCACCAGCATTGGCTCAACCCAGGCCGCCATCCGCCGCAACGCCTGCCATATCCCAAGCGGCACGCGTGTAACCCCATAGCGCCAGAGCATTTCCAGTGTGATGCTCGAGAATTCACCCTTCCCCGGCAGCGCCCGGTACGCCGTCGGAAACACCGGGCTGTTGTCCGCGAACGTCAGATGCGTCGCCGGCATTGTTGCGATCAGCCGGGCAGCATCTGCCAGTGCCCGCCGCAGAGCCTCGCCAAACACCCCGCCTGGCCGCAGATCGAACGGCGCCATTCCCTCCAACGCCCTGAACGCCTCCGTTACGAAACCCATCGCCCGCCCCGGCCGCTGCGGCAGGCCCTGCTCCACCAGCGGCTTGTACATGCGGATCCAGTAAAGCGCGACCAACCCCAGCGGCAGTTCGACATAATCCTCGGCCTCGCGCGCCGCATTCGCCGACGCATCCGCGATCCGCGCGATGCACCGCAACAGCGCCAGCTTGTAGGTCGCCGATTTCTCCTGGCGCAGAATCACGCCGCGCAGCAGCGGCAGCGCCCCGGCCCCATCGTCCGGCAGGTCCAGAATGACCGTCTGCCAGCGCACATGCGGCCGTCCTTGCAGGTCGTCCGCCCATTCCGTCGCCACCCGCAGCGTCAGCCCGAAATCCAGCCCCAGCCGCTCCACCTCATGCGCGTCCACTGGCCACATCGGCCGATCTTCCACCGCCGGCCCGTGCCGCAACGTCATGACCAAACGGCCGCCCGGCTTCAGCAGGGTTGCGATCTTGCGCATGGCCCGCTTGCGCTCCTCGGGCGGCACATGCATCCACACCCCGCTCAGCCACACCAGATCGAACGCCAGCCCCAGCCGATGCACGCCAGCCAGCGCTGGCAGCCGGTCATCCATCCACCGCACGGCCGAGTTCGGATGCGCGGCCCGCGCCGCCTCGCGCATCGCCGCCGCTGGTTCTACCGCCACCACCTCCCACCCCTGCTTGGCGAACCAACGTGCGTCCCGCCCGCTGCCCGCCCCGATATCCAGGGCCAGCCCCGGCCGCGCCGGCAAAAACGCCAGTGCGCCCCGGTGCAAGTCTTCAAAGCCGATACTCTCGAATACCGCCGAGAATTCCCGGAACCCGCGGTTGTACGGTGCCACAGTGTCCCGGCTCACGACGACCCGCCAAACCAGCTTAGTGCCGTCATGACGCTGTTCTGCGTCAGGACAAGCCGAACCGACACGTCCTTCATCCGCTGGCCAGCCAGTCGACGAAGGCACGCACCTTGGCGCTCACGAGCCGGCTCGACGCGTGCAGCGCCCAGACCGCGACTTCTCGTCCCTCGGCCGCGCCCCACAACGCAAGCCGCCCGGCCTCGATGTCGGCACCGGCGAGGGAGCGCGGCAGCAGCGCCGCGCCAGCGCCGGCGAGCGCCGCGTCCCGCACCATCAGCAGCGACGAGAGACGCAGGACCGGATCGGGAACGAACTTGTCGACGCCGCCGTCATGGGCCACCCGCCAGATGCCGTCCGGAGGCGATGCGCCGAGCACCACCGACCGGAACGGCGCGCTGTCCCACGGCGGGCGAACCAGGCCGGGATGGGCCACCAGCAGCAACTCGTCATGCAGGATGCAGCGGCCCACCAGGCGGTCGTCCGGCGCGGGATTGACACGGATCAACACGTCGTAGCCTTCCTCGACCAGATCGACGAACCTGTCCTCGGCGGTGATCTCCAGCCGCACCATCGTGTGGGCGGCGATGAAGCCCGCGGCAAGCCGGCCGAGCGCTACATGCGCATACAGCACCGGCGCGCTCACCCGCAGCACGCCGCGTGGCTCCTCGAGGCCGGCGCCGACGGTCTCGCCGATCTCGGCCAGCTCGCGCAGCAGACCCGTTGTGCGCGCATGCAGGATGCGACCCGCATCGGTCAGCCGGAGCGATCGAGCGCCACGCTCGATCAGGCGCACGCCGAGGCTGTCCTCCAGCTCCCCCACCCGGCGCGACAGGCTCGCCTTAGGCCGGCCGCTCGCCCGGCTGGCGCGGCCGAAGCCGCCGTGCCCGGCAACAAGGTTGAAGTCGGCAAGGGCGGGGAGATCCATGGCTGATCCAATGGCGAAACGGCTCGTTCCAGATCGACACTCTCGCGCCCGAGCTTGGAACATTCCACCTCCTCGCCAGCCAAGGAGATCGACATGACCATTCTCGTGACGGGTGCGACTGGAAACATCGGCGCGCAGGTGACGGCGCTGCTCGCCGGCCAGGACGTGGCGGTGCGTGCGCTGACACGCACCCCGGACAAGACGCGCCTCCCTCCTGGCGTGATCGCCGTGAAGGGCGAGCTGTCGGATGTGGACGCCATGCGCGCGGCGCTGAACGGAATGACCACGGTATTCCTGCTCGTCCCCAACGTGCCGGACGAGCTGACGCAAGCCCTGATCGCGCTGAACCTGATCCGGGAGGCGGGCATCGAGCGTGTCGTCTATCTTTCGGTCTACAAGGCCGCCGACTATACCGACGTGCCCCACTTCGCCGGCAAGCACACGGTGGAGCGGATGATCGAGGCGTGCGCCATCCCGGCCACCATCCTGCGTCCGGCCTATTACATCCAGAACGACATCCGCCAGAAGGATCCGCTGACCCGGGCCGGCCTCTATGCCATGCCGATCGGAGACGCCGGCGTATCGATGGTCGACACGCGTGACATCGCCGAGGTCGCGGCCTCGGAACTCCTGCGGCGCGAGCGAGCCGCGCCGCAGTCACGCGAGGTGATCGACCTCGTCGGCCCCGACAGCCTCACCGGCGACGCCCTCGCCGCACTCTGGTCCGACATCCTGCGCCGGCCGATCCGCTATGTCGGCGACGACCTCGAGGCGATGGAGCGGACGATGAAGGCATTCGCGCCAGGCTGGCTTGCCTACGACATGCGCCTGATGCTGCGCCGTTATCAGCAGGACGGTGCCACGGCGACGGCGCACGAAGTCGACAAGCTGCAGGCGGCACTCGGTCATCCGCCGCGCTCCTACCGTGATTTCGCCTTGGAGATGGCGCGGACCTGGCAGGCCGCCGACTGATGACCGAAATGCCCGGGGCGCCCCCGCGCACCCAGTCGTCAGGAGACCCTGCATGAACATTCTCGTCCTCGGCGCCACCGGCGGGACCGGCCGCGCGATCGTCCGCCAGGCCCACGCCAGGGGCCATTCGGTCACGGCCCTCGTACGGAGCGCGGCGAACGCGGGTGATCTCGCCGGCGCGCGCCTCGTCCAAGGCGACGCCCTCGACGCGGACGCGGTCTCGCGCGCGCTCGAGGGCTGCGAAGGTGTCATCAGCGCGCTCGGCACGGCGATGAGCCCGCTCAAGCCGGTGACCCTGCTGTCCGGCGCGACACGCGTTCTCGTCGACGCGATGCGCAAGCGGGGCGTGCGCCGGCTCGTGTGCATCACGGGCGTCGGCGCCGGCGACAGCCGCGGCCATGGCGGCTTCCTCTACGACCGAGTGATCAATCCGCTCCTGCTTCGGCACGTCTATGCCGACAAGGACCGTCAGGAGGCCGAAATCCGCGGCAGTGATCGCGACTGGATCATCGTGCGGCCGGTGATGCTGACCGACAAGCCGGCGACGGGAAAGATCGAGGCGGCGACGGATCTCGCCGCCATCCACGGCGGCGTCATTCCGCGCGCGGACGTGGCGGCCTTCGTCGTCGGACAGCTCGACGACGATCGATGGTTGCGCCGCACGCCGTTGATCCGCGCGTCCACGAGCGGGTCCGTGCCGCGCTGATCGGCGTCCGCGAGATCAGGTGGCGAGCAGGCCGACCAGCTCGCGAGCCCGTGCGGTTCCGATATGGCGGTCGAGCACGATCCGCCGCGCGCTCCGGGCCAGATGCGCGCGGACATCGCCGGAAAGGGTCGAGAGGATCGTGACCACGTCCGGCGTGTCATCGACGATCAGGATCGCCTCGCCATCCGGCAGCAGGTCCGTAAGCCCCGCCCAGCGATCGCTGATGATCGGCGTGCCGCACGCGGCGGCTTCGAACAGCCGGACGCTCGGGGACCAGCCGGTCGCGATCATGTCCGCGCGCGTCACGTTCAGCGTGGCGCGCATGGCGCTGTAGAAGTCGGCATGGTCGACTTGTGCCAGATGCTCGATGCGCTCGACGTTGTCGGGCCACGCGAGACCGGCTGGATATTGCGGTCCCGCGACGACGAACCGCCGGCCGGGGCATCGGCGGGCCGGTTCGATCAGGAAGCGCTCCAGCGAGGGCTGGCGGTCGGCACTGTAGGTCCCGAGGTAACCGAGATCCCACCGGATTGCCGCTCCTGTCGGACGGTAGCGCGTCTCGTCCACGCTGCAATAGAGCGCGTGCGCGGCGCGCGCGCCAAAGCGGTCGCGAAGCGTGTCGAGTGCCGGGCCCGCGGTGAACGACAGATAGAGGTCGAGCGCCGGGATCTGGGTCGCGTCGAGATAGGCGCAGTCGCCACGAGCGAGTGCCGCGAGCGTGATCGGCGTGTCGATGTCGTAGAACGCGACTGTCCCACCCGAGATCGCTCGCACGATGCCGAGCACGACGCGTCCTTGGGGGACGTAGGATCCCACGATGACGGCGTCGGCCCGCGCGATCCGGTCGCGATGGATCGTCTCCAGCGCATGGGGATCGTCATACAAGGCGAACGTGCAGAAATCGGGATCGGCCAGATCCCTGTTGCGCGCATACCAAGGGGCGTCGCGCTCCAGGAACACCACCCGATGGCCGAGCCGGTGCAGCCCGCGCAGCAGCGCCCGATACGTGGTCGCGTGACCGTTCCCCCACGACGAGCTGAGCGACAGGCCGAGCACGACGATGTCGAGCGACCTGGTCATGCCTTCACGCACTCATGCAGCAGGCGATCGACCGTCAGCGCGCGACGATCGTAGGTGTGCTCGGCAAGAACCCGCCGGAGCGCCGCCTCCCCGATCGAGGCCGCTCGCGCCGCGGTCAGGCCCGACAACAGTTCGACGACGTCCGCCCCGTCGCGCGCGACGAGGATCTCGCGGCCAGGAGACAGGAACTGGTCGATCCCGGGCCAGTCGTCGGTGATCAGGCAGGCGCCGGCCCCGGCCGCCTCGAAAACGCGCGTCGCGGGCGAGAACCCGGTGCTCGCCATGTCGGCACGGCTGATGTTCAGCACGGCGCGCGCGCTCGCGTTGAGCGCGTTGTGCTGGCCAGTGCCGACATGTCCCAGCTTGACGACATTGGACGGGGCCGGCTTGTCGTTCCAGCCCGAACCGCCAAGGATGAAGCGGTGATCGGGCATCGCGCTCGCCGGACCGAGAAGGAACCGTTCGACGCGCTCCTCGCGGTCCGGCAGGCGGTTGCCCAGGAACGTCATGTCGGCCACGAGGCGCGGGTCGCGCGGCACGGGATGGTGCGTGATAGGATCGAGCGCGTTGTAGATCGGCACGCAGCTCCGCGCGCCGAGCGCCCGGTAGGCATCGATGACGGGTTGTCCGCCGCCATAGGTCAGGACGAGGTCGAGATCGGGCAGTGCCGTGCGCAGCGACGCGTCCGGATGCGCGGTGATGTCGGCGAGCGTCGCGGGCGCGTCGACGTCCCAGAAGATCCTGATGGCGTCCGTCCGGGCGGTGGCGAGAGCGCCCGACAGGAGGGCGTCATCGGCGTAGCCGACGCCGCTCGCCTTGACCACCACGTCGGCCTGCGTCGCCTGCGCGAGCACGCCGGTCAGTCCCTCGAACGTTGCCGGATAGACGATGACGCGGCACCATTCGGGCGGCTCGAAGTCCCGGTGGCTCTGTCTGTCGTGCGCGTCGGGCTCGAAGAAAACGATGTCGTGGCCGAGGGACGCGAGCGCGCGGAGGATGCCGCGATAGTAGGTGGCCGCACCGTTCCAATAGGACGACAGCAGGCTCGAGCCGTAGAAGGCGATCCTCACGAGAGAGAGTCGAAAATGGTCAGCAGTTCGTCGACGCGATGCGCGCAGGTATGGCGCGCGAGGATGGTCTCGCGACCTCTCGCGGCGATGCTGTCGCGAAGGCCGGCATCGTCTCGCAATGCCGCCATTTGGCGGATCATGTCATCCCCGTCGCGCGCCGACAGATAATCGTCCGTGCGGAACAGGCCTTCGGCGTCGTCCCATGGGGCGCTGACCAGTGGAATGCCGCAGGCGAGCGCTTCGAACATCCGGATCGTGGGGATGCCGGGGAGTGCCTGGACGTACGGGCGGCGCGGCACGTGCACGGTCATCGCATGGCCGCCGAACGCGCCCGGCACGTCGGCATTCGCGATCCAGCCACCGTAATGCAATCGCGTCGCGGCCAGCCGCGCGAGCGCGCTCGGAGGATAGCGCACGCCGCGTATGCTGCCCGACAGGCCCAGTTCCCGTGCCGGTTCGATGAGGAACTCGTCGAGTTCGCGTGCCCGCTCGCCGTCGCCCCAGTTGCCGATCCAGACGAGATCCTCGCGGGGCCCGTCGAACGACAGCGGATGGAACCGCCGCGTGTCCGCCGCCTCGTGCCAGACGAAGACGCGCCGGCCCCATCCCGAACGCTCGTAGTGCCGCCGCAGCGTCTCGCCGAAGACCAGGACGGCGTCGTAGTCGGCGAGCGCGAGATCCGCGATCGCGGCGTGCTCCGAGATACCGCGATGGTGGGTGTCGTGGAACAGCAGCTTGAAGCGGCCCGCCCGACGGAGCGTGCCAAGATGGGCGATCAGCGACGGGTCGGTCCATTCGTGGACGATGACGACGTCGGCTGCCGCCACCGTCTCCTCGTGCCCCTCGAGACCCACGTAGGTGGCCGAAACCAGCTCGGGAAAATCGACCTCGAAACGATCGATCGCGGCCTGTCCCTGTTCTGCCAGGAGATGGGTCCGGCTCCAGCCGCAAGCAGGTTCGCGTCCGGCCGTAGTATGGCCGCGCGCCTGCAGCTCGCTCAGCACGCCGCGCAGGAAGTGGGCGTTGCCGTGGTTCCAATCGGACACCAGCGAGTGAGCATAGACGACGACATGCATGTCAGACGGTCAGGCAGTCGGCATACGCCTCGAGCACGGCGTCGCGCTGGCGAACCGGCGCGAAGTCCGCCGACCGGACGCGGGCCGCCTTGCCAAGCCTTCGTCTCTCGCTGTCGTTGCCGACAAGCCGGTCGAGAGCCGTCCCGAACCCATCTTCGCAGCGCGGATCGGCGAAGATCGCGGCGTCGCGCCACAGTTCCCGGAAGCTCGGGATGTCGGCCAGCACCAGCGCGCAGCCGTGGCTTGCCGCTTCCAGGACCGCGAGACCGAACGGTTCGTAGACCGAGGCGGAGGTGAAGATCGCGGCGCACGCCATCCGGCGTCGAAGTTCCGCATGGTCGAGCGCGCCCAGTTCCACGACGTTTCGGGCCGTCCGTGCCGATCCGTCCGGCCCCGCCATCGGGCCGGCGATCATGATCGGCCAGGCGCATCGAGCGGCGGCGCGGTCGAGTGCCGCCAGGTTCTTCGCGTCGTCCCACCAGCGCCCGGCGGCGAGAATCACGCGCTCCCGATCTCCGATTTCGACCGGTCCATCATCGAGGATGGCATTGTGGACCACCGTGATCCGCTCGATCGGGCCATATGTCTGGCGCAACGCCCGCGCATGCGCGTGGCTCGGGGCCATGACGCGGTCCGCGCGCGCGAGTCCGCGTCTCGTGCGCTCGATGCCGGGCCACCAGGCGTCGGGAGGCTGTCCCGATCGGGTCGCCTGCCACCAAGTGGCCCGGCACGAATGCGACACCGCGACCACCTTGAGGTCGGCCCGCAGGCCGGCCGCCTGCGACGGCATGTTCACCTGCACGATGTCGGCCTGCCAGTCCCGCGCTCGCCGCTCGAGGTCGGACCGCGCGGCGTCGAGTGCTGCCTGATCCTCGGTCATCCAGTCGAGCGGATGGTCGGTCCATTCCAGCATGCTCTGCCGCCAGCCCTTGGTCTCGCGCATGAGTTCGGCGTTGGGCGCCGGGCCCGATCCGACGACGAGGCAGGCCACGCCCTCACGATCGAGCAGGTCGACGAGGTCGCAGGCATGCCACCAGACACCGCCCACGGCATCGACGGTGAGCAGCACCCGGCGCGGCCGGTTCATCGCGCGCAACATGTCTCCAGGTGTGCCAGCGGCGCGGGACGGTCATCCTGGATGTCACTGAAATGATCGAAGCTTTTCAGGTAGTGGTCGTGCGACCGTTCCCAGGCCGTCTCGTCGGGCGCTCCGAACAGCGCCCGATAGCTCGGCGAGCTCGGGTAGGGATAGAGCGGGACCGGCTCGTTGGCCCAGACGCCGCCCGCGATCAGGTGGGCTCGCCACTGATTTACGAGGGCCTGGTCGTCGCCGCCGATCAGGTTGGCCTGGACAAACGGCACGTGGCGCCGTGCCTCGATCAGCAGGCGCGCCAGATCGTCGGTGCCGAGCTTGCACCGCTTGGCCAGCGCCGCCCTGCCTTCCTCGGTGAGGCTTTCGACTCCCGCTTCGATCGAGACGCACCCGGCGCGCCCCAGGAGTTCCAGCATCTCCGGTTTCCACAGATCGATCCGTGTCTGGATCCCGAACTGGATGTCGCGCGCGACGAGCGCCTCGAGCAGCGCCCGCTGCGGCAGGAAGATCTCGTCGATGAAATACAGATATCCGACGCCTTGCGCGATCAGGCCGTCGATCTCGTCCAGCAGGATGGGCAGGTCGCGGCGCCTGTACTGGTCGCGGAAATCGATCTTCGCGCAGAAGCTGCACTCGTAGGGGCAGCCGCGCGACGCCTCGACCTCCGCGCCGAACCCCTTCCGCGGGTCGTCGAACCGGTGGTGATGATGCGCGTGGCGCGCGAGCCACGCGGCCGGCCAGCGGAGCGCCGGCAGGTCGGTGAAGCGCGACGCGGCATTGGAACCGTTGATGCGCACGTCGCCCTGATCAAGCATCGCGCACGATTGAACGGACGGCCAATCCCGCGTTGCCGCGAGTGCGCCGATCACCTCCTCGCATTCGCCGCGCACGACCGCATCGACGCCGAGTTTGCGGATCACGGCCGCCGGAGTCGACGAGCCGTGCGGGCCGACCGCCACCGTGCGTCCGCCACGACCATCCAGGGCACGCAGGAACTCCCCCGGGACGCGCAGCTCGGGCGGCGCACAGCGCCAGAACAGGTAGGTCGGCGCGGTGGTGACCACCGTCATCTCCGCGCCGAAGTCCGCGACGTCATCCGCGAGCGCACTGGACGCGTGCCCGTGCAGATGACCGTCCAGCAGCAGCGTCGCATGCCCCGCGCCCCGCAGCAGGGCGTCCGCGTAGGCGAGCTCCAAGGGAAGGTGCGGCTCGCGGCAGCCGAAATAGATGCTGCCCTCGAAGGTCCAGGGCGGATTGACCAGTGCGACCCTCATGCGCGCGCCAGCATGGTCTCGCGGTCGTCCACCGCGGCGCCGGCGAGATCGGCTCGCAGCCAGGCGGCGAGGTCGCGAACACCCTCACGCCACCCGACCTGCGCGCGCCATCCCATCGCCTGCGTCAGCCGCCGCGTGTCGGCCACGAAATAGAGCTGATCACCGGATCTCCAGTCCTCGTGCGCGACCTCGCAATCGCGGCCGAGCACCAGCCCGATCTCGGTGATCACCGCATCGAGGCTGACCGCATTGTCCGGGCCGCCGCCGAGATTCCATGCCGAGCCGCCGAGATCGTCGATCGCCGCCGCGATGCCGCGATAGGCCGCGACGGCATCGGAGACATGCAGCACGTCGCGCACCTGATGCCCGTCGCCAAAGATCGTGATCCTCTCCCGCAAAAGTGCCCTCTTCAGGAAATGCGCCAGCCAGCCCTGGTCCTCGGTTCCGAACTGGCGCGGACCATAGACGCAGCTCATCCGCAGCACGGCTGTCCGCAGGCCGAAGCTGTGGGAGTAATCGAGCACGTACTGGTCGGCGACCCCCTTGCTGCAGCCATAGGGCGTGCAGAACGAGAGCGGCCGCGTTTCGCCGACGCCGAACATGCGGATGGCCGGATCGAGCGGCAGATGCGCGCCGTGGTGTCGCTCCATCGGCAGGTCCGCCAGGTTGCCGTACACCTTGTTGGTGCTGGCGAAGACAAACGGCGCCGACGGCGCATGACCGCGCACGGCTTCGAGAACCGTCAACGTCCCCTGCGCGTTGACCGAGAAATCCTCCAGCGGATCGAGCAGGCTCGAGGTCACCGCCACCTGGCCCGCGAGATGGAAGATCTCCGCCGCACCCTTGATGGCATCCCGGACGGCGCCCGCATCCCTGATGTCGGCAATGCAAGGATGCGCGGTTCTCGGATGGCGTGACGTCAGCCACGCCAGGTTCCGCTCGACACCCGGACGCGAGAGATTGTCGAGCACGACGACATCGCGGCCATCCTGCAGCAGCGAGTCGGCGAGGTTGGAGCCGATGAATCCGGCGCCGCCCAGGATCGCGGCGTGCCCCGCCGGCCGCACGATGGAGGGTGCCGCGAGCGGCACAGCCGCCTGCACGCCTCCCGACTCCAGCATCCGTCGCAGCAACTTCGGACGCCCTTGGCTGTCGGTCACGCCAAGGAAGTAGTGGCGCGGATCGAAATACACGCCCTCCTGCACCGCCACATTCTTCGGGATGTCCTGCCAGCCGTACCAGTAGAGGCGGTCGGCCGGTGCCTTGACGGCCTCCGCGAAGCGCTCGACCTGGCTCTGCTCGTCGCCGCGCCACGTGGAGTAGCCGGCCTCGGTGATCCAGATCGCCGCATCCGGATTGTAGCGGTCGAGAATGGTCCGCATCTCGCCCAGATGCGTGTCGTAGCCGCGCCAGGTGCCGCCTTCGCTGTCCCAGGTCCCGGGAAACCCATGGAACCCCACCGCCGACATCAAGCCGAGCAGCCCGCGCCTGCCCATCAGCTCGAACCAGTGCGGGTCGAGCGGGCAGGGGGCACCGAGAACGACGCCGAAACCACGATGACGCGCCCAGTGGGCAGCGTTGCCGATCATTTCGCAGAACAGCAGCCAGTCCTGGTCGACGCGCCAGTCCCAATCGAGAAGATTGTTCGGCTCGTTCCACAGCTCGATGTGACGAAGGTCAGATCCGTAACGCGTCAGGACATGGTCGACGAAGTCGGCATAGTCCTTCAGCCGTCGCGGCGCGCCCGACGAATGGCCGGTTCGCGACAGCGACGGCGGTGTGTAGTGGATGCAAGGGAGCAGCTCGAAATGGCGCGTCAGCCGCGGCAGCAGCCAGTCATACCAGGCCTCGCCGCCCGGCGCATGATACTCCGCCCATGACAGGTGGGTGCGAAGCCGCGTGGCGCCGGCCGCCTTCATGCCGGCGGCCGCCTGCTCCACGCGTTCGTGTTCCCCTGGCCTGAACCATTCGACGAAGCCGAGTTCGCGGGCGGGAAGCGGCGTGCCTCGAACGTTCATGCGACCAGACCGCGCGCCTCCAACTGTTGTCTGGCGTCCTCGCCCTTGTCGCGCGCCGTTGACGCGCGAATCCAATCAGCGACTTCACCGATCGCATCCTCGAGCAGGAAGGCCGGCTCGAATTCGAGCAAGTTTCGTGCCTTCGAGATATCGGCGAAACAATGCCGCACGTCGCCCTTTCTCGCCTTGCCGAGAAGTGCGGGCGCGAGATGCGACAGATCCATCGCGTCCGCGAGCATCGTGGCCACGTCGGCGATCGCATACGCGCTGCCGCTGCCGACATTGATCACGTGGCCGGCGGCCCCCGGGTGTTCCATCGCCAGCCGGAACGCCCTGGCGACATCGCGCACATGCACGAAGTCGCGCCGTTGCCGGCCATCCTCGAACACGATCGGGCTCTGGCCGTGCAGCAGACGCGCCCCGAAATTGGCGAGCACGCCGGTATAGGGATTGGAAAGCGCCTGCCCGGGACCGAAGACGTTGAACAGCCGCAGCGCCACCGCATCGATCCCGTAGGCCCGGCCGATGATCAGGCAGTTCCGCTCCTGGACGAATTTCGTGACCGCATAGACCGAAGCGAGGCTCGCGGCCTTGCTCTCGTCGGTCGGTATCGGGATCAGGACCGTTCCGTCCTCGGCGACCGGGTCCCATTGTCCGGAGCCCTCGACGACATCCCGCTGGACGTCGCAGCACCGATCTCCGTCGACCGTCCTGTACAGGCCTTCGCCGTAGACGCTCATCGACGAGGCCACCACGAGACGTTTGGTGGTGGACGCGACGAGCCGTTCCAGCAGGACCGCGGTGCCGAGATCGTTCGCGCCCACATAGCGGGCGATCTCGTACATGCTCTGGCCGACGCCGACTTCCGCCGCCAGATGGAAGACACCGTCGATCCCGATCAGGGCGTGCCCGATCAGGTCCGGATCACGGACGTCACCCTCAAGGAACTCCACCTCCGGCGACAGACCGGAGGTGAGGTCGCCATGGACCTGGTCGAGAAGATTGTCGATGACCCTGACGCGATGTCCGCTGTTGAGAAGTTCCTCGCAGAGATAACGGCCGATGAAGCCGGCGCCGCCGGTGACAAGATAGTGCTGACCCATGCAAACCTTTCCCGGACCGCCATGACCGGTTGATGAACAACCTGCGGCCGGCAAGGTTCCTTCGCCAACACCCCCGATCTCAGGCGAACGAGAAGACGACCTTCACGCAGCCATCCTTCTTGTCGCGGAAGGTCTTGTAGAGCTCGGGGCCCTCTTCCAGATCGGCACTCCGATGCGTGATCAGGAAGGTCGGATCGATCCTGCCGTCCTCGATCAGCTTGGCGAGCGGCTCCAGATAGCGTTTCACGTGGGTCTGGCCGCTCCGGATCGTCAGGCCTTTCTGGACCACCGCCGCCATGTTGACCGGCACCGGGCCGCCATACACGCCAGGGACGGAGACGATGCCGCTCGGGCGCACAGCCTGCACGGCCTGCTCCAGCACGTAGGGCCGTTGGGTCGAGCTGATCGTCTCCTGGATCGCGCTCAGCACGCCGAGCATGCCGTGGCCCGCGGTCGCCTCCATGCCCACGCAGTCGACCACCGCGTCCGGCCCTTCACCGTCCGTGATGTCCTTGATCCGTGCCAGCACGTCCTCCGTCTTGAGGTCGATGATGTCGGTCGCACCCGCCTCGCGGGCCAGTGCCACGCGTTCCGGCACGGTCTCGATGACGATGATTCGCGCCGCACCCTTGATCTGCGCCGACTTGATCGCGAACAGGCCGACCGGCCCGGCGCCCCAGATCGCGACCGTTTCGCCGCCCTTCAGGTCGCAGTAGTCGATCGCCTGCCATCCCGTCGGCAGGATGTCGGACAAAAACAGCGCGTGCTCGTCGTCCATCCCTTCGGGCACCTTCATCGGTGCGACGTCCGCCATCGGCACGCGGACATATTCAGCCTGCCCGCCGCCATAGCCCCCTGTCAGGTGCGAATAGCCGAACAATCCGGCGGTCGGATAGCCGAACTGCTCGGCGGCCATGCGGCCATTGCGGTTGGAGCGCAGGCAGCTTGCCCAGTTGCCCGCCAGGCACTGCTTGCAGGCGCCACAGTTGATGTTGAAGGGAACGACGACGCGGTCGCCCTTCCTCAGGCTGTGGCCCGGTGCGCCGACCTCGACCACCTCGCCCATGAATTCGTGGCCGAGCACGTCGCCGCTTTCCATCGTCGGCATCTGCCCGTCCATCAGGTGCAGGTCGGAGCCGCAGATGGCGCAGCTCGAAACCTTGAGTATGACGTCGCGGGGATCCTCGATCGCGGGATCGGCAACCGTGTCGCAGCGGATGTCGCCCTTGCCGTGCCAGCACAATGCCTTCATGTCCGCGTCTCCCGGGTCCTGTCGGATGCGGAAGAACCGGGCTGCCCGGACGTTCCCGGTCTTGTCATCACAAAGACTTCATGAACGTTCCCCGCCGAACAGGACGCCGGCTCCGAGTTCGGGCCTCTCCCGCCTTTAACGCTTCCTCAAGATGCGTCCGGGATACTTCGTTGGCAATTCCCAACGGAGACGTGGATGTCCGCTCCCAGCACCGGCCTGCTCGAGAACGCGGCGATGGCGACCTTCTGGTCCAGTACGCTCGCGACCGCCTTCGGTCTCGCCCAGATGACCAACGCCGGCAAGCCGCTCGAGGTCCAGACCGCCAACGGCTGCACGGCCGCCGCTTTCACCGATGGGCAGGGACACGTGATCGTCGCCTTTCAGGGCACGCAGACGCCGCAGCAATCGCTCGCCGACGTCGAGCTGATGGGGGGTATGAAGGGCTCGATGATTCCCAGCTTCCAGGACGCGGTCGCCTTCACCCGGACCGTCGAACAGGTCGCCAATGCGAGAGGCATCCCGTCCTCGAGCGTCTTCGTCACCGGCCATTCTCTCGGCGGAACGCTCGCCGAATATGTCGCCTCCCAGACCGGCCTCGGCGGCGCCTCGTTCGCCGGCTCCGGTGTCCCCGGCTACAAGGCGCCGGCCGCCATCGCCTCGAACTTCACCAGCTATGTCGAGCATGGCGACGCGTTCGCCAACTGGAGCAGCGACGGCGCCGAGCACGCCCTCATCGTGCCCGGAACCAACCAGGCCCATTACGGGAAGCTCGTCTTCCTCGGCTCGGCCGGCAACGACGCCTTGACCAACACGATCATCTCGGATGTCCACTCGCTGGCGCCATCGCTGTTCACCGGCGGCTTCGCGCAGGCCGCATCGCGATTGTCCGCCGACTTCACCACCAACCTGCTGACGATCCATGGCATGAACTTCTACCAGCGCGACATCGCCGCCATCCCGCCACCTGTCTCCGGCGCGGCCGATCACCACGTCGTCGGCGCCGTGCCGTCGATGTTCGCGGCCTCGAGCTGACCCCGCGCCGACCGGACAGCTACTGGATGTTCGTCTCGTGCAGCGACGCCGTGCAATCGGTCCGTGCCGGGGCGCCGCGCAGGACGATCTCCGGGTATCCCGAGCCGCGCGCGGCACCTCCCAGCGCGGACGCGCTCAGCCGCCAACCCGGCGGGATCGCCGAGCCGTCGCCGGACGTCGCCCTGAAATGGCCCGGGAGCGCGGCATAGGGAGAGCCGCCCCAGAGGCCGTCGAACGACCAGAGCGCGATCGTCGAGCCCTCGACGCAGGTCAGCCGGCCATCGATCCGCGTCAGACCGCTCGCCAGCGGGCCGAGAGTGGACGCCGAGGCGGCGGTGCCGTCCGTCGAAAGCGTGCCGCCGGCATGGATCTGTTCGTTGAACGAGACCGTCCGGTGCCCGATGACGCTGCCGACGGCGAGCCGCGGCGCCGCGAGGAGGCGGGTCGCGCGGATGCCGCCCTGCCCATCTTCCGTCATCGCGGCCGTGCCGTTGGCCTCCGAGCCGAGGAAATCGTTGTCGCCGCCCGCGTCGATGAACGGGCGCGGCGTCCCCGCGAACGAATTGCCGACCGCCGACAGCCCGTGCGTGCCCGGGCATGTCGCGATGCCGGCGCCTGTGGCCCCGTTGATGAACTCGAACGTGTTTGCATCCACGAGGTGCGCGTAGCTCCCGGCCAGACAGTCATACACGCCGTAGGCCAGCGTCACCGGCGTGCCCGAGGCGCCGCCGATGCTGACGATCTTGTTGGCGGTGATCGTCGTGCTTTGCGGAACGCCGGCGAGCCAGATCCCGATCCAGTCGCGTGAGCCGCCGTAGGACCAGAACAGGTTGTTGTCGATGTTGACGCTGTCGCCGGCCGCGATGACGACGTTGCGGCGATAGCTCTGCAGCAAGCCGCCGGAGATCGAGACCAGCTCGTTGATGCCGTGCGCGGTCGACGGAAAGTCGCGAAAGTTGAACAGGCTGTTGATGAAATGCTCTCCCTGCAGGTGGATGCCCTGATAGTCGTGGACATCCATCGACGAGACGTTGTCGATCGAGACCAGCCCGATGAAGTTGCTGTCGACGACGTAATGGCCGTGCGAGCCGTGCACATAGAACGACGTCCCCCGCCCTGCTGCCGCGGTCGGTCCCCAGACCGGCGCGCGTCCCGCGCCGGGTGCCGCGATGTCGCCCGGCGCGACCGGCTTGGCCGCCGTCCCGACCGAGACCAGGTGGAACCACATCGCGTTCGAGAAATTCTCACCCTCGAAGTTCCGCAGCCAGCCATCGCCGGTATAGACGCTGTCGACGACGACGTTGGCCAGCGTCACATGACCGATATCGCCGTCGGGATTGCCGACATACAGGCCGCGCCCGGCGAACGCGGCGCCCATGTTGGCGCCGGCCTGCTTGACGATCGAGAAATCCGACGCCGTCAACGGCGCCATGTTCGTCACCGTGATCGCCATTCCATCGCCCGGTCCGAACATACGCAGCACGGTGTCGTCCATCCCGGCGCCCTCGATGCGCAGCCCTTCGCTGTCGGCGATCGGCAGCGTGCGGATCAGGCAGCCGCCGTGCGGCAGCCGCACCTCGACACCGTGATGCGCGCCCGACTGCGAAACCGCGAACGCGCGTGCGAAAGCCTCGGTATCGTCGGTCCCGAACCCGACGGTCGTCGTGGGCCTGCTCGCGGTGTTCCAGGGTGCGTCCACGGTCGCCACGCCCCCGCTCACCGAGACGATCGTGCGGCGTGAGAGGCCGGGCGGCGGGCTGCTCTCGTAGCTGCCGAAGACGAGCTTGCCGACATCCTCCTCGTCGAAGACATGCGCCTTGCTCGCCACCGTCCGTCCGCCGCGCGTGAACGCGAGGCCGCCGAGCGTGGCCACGAAGTCGCACTTCGAGCCGTAATCGGCCACCGAGACGATGTCGGCGAAATGTTCCGACAAGGTGCGCGCGACGGCGGTCGGCGTCGGCCGCACCGTCATCGCCCCGCTCGTCCCCATCGCGTCCGGCGCCCCCCGCGCGGCCGAAGCGGCCGCGAGCACGCCCCCGAGCGCCAGCACAATTCGTCGTTCCATCATTCGGCCTCCCGCATCGCCAGGATCACCACGCGCGCGATCAGGACCGTCGGCAGGAGCTGTCCGAACGACGCCTCCAGCGTCGCCAGGCTGCGGGCGATCGGACGCACCGGCACGATGTCGCCGTATCCAACCGAGGTCAGCGTCGCGAACGAGAAATAGTCGAGTGCCGCCCGGAACGCGGCGGTGTCCCGCGGTGGCGGCAGGTTCGTGTAGGCGCCGGGCAACAGCTCGGCCACGATCCGATGCACGAACGCGAACAGCAGGCCCAGATTGAGGTAGAGGACGACCGCGCCCCTGACCCGATGGTTGGTGAAGCGTCCGGGCCCGAACACCGCCGACAGCACCACCACGCTCAGCACGAAGAAGGTGACGAGGGCGATCACGTTGCTGGCGACGTCGGACGCCAGACCCTCCAGCGTGCCGTGGATGGCCACCGACAAGCCGACAAGCAGGAAGGTGCCGAGTCCCACGGTCAGCGTCCACCGCCCGCGCGCCATCACGATCGTGAGCGACATGAACAGCAGCAGGAGCAGCGATGCCGCCGCCGGCGAGAGCGCCAGCCCCTCGGCGGTCGCCGGCACCAGGCCGAAGATGGTGATGAGCTGCACGGCGAGCAGCAGCGACAGGCTGTGGTCGCGCCAGCGGTCCCTCGCCTGGTTCAGCCGCGACAGGAAGCCGCCACTCGCACTTCGATCCGGCACGGCTGAACTCCCGAGGGATTGACGGCGCGCGAGCGCATCCTGTTTCCATGGCCTGGCCGCACTCTGTCAATCGGGCGCGGACATCGCGGGCCCGCACCCTTTCGGTTGGCCGCCAAAGCGTCTAACCATCGATGCAAAGAATGCCCTGGGAGGCGACAGGATGAATGCCCGCAAGAGGGCCGACGGGATCGCCATGATCGAGGTCCGGATGCCGCGCCCATGAGCGACCTCGACGAGGCAGCCCTCTCGCGCTGGCTCGACACCAGCGTCGGCCGCCATCTGTCGCCGCTCACCGTCACCAAGTTCACCGGCGGCCAGTCCAATCCGACCTACCGCCTCGAGACGCCGGCCGGTCCGCTGGTCCTGCGCCGCAAGCCGTTCGGCCCCCTGCTGCCGTCGGCGCACGCCGTCGAGCGCGAATACCGCCTGATCTCGGCACTGCACCCGACCGGCCTGCCGGTCGCGCGGCCCGTGGCACTCTGCCAGGACGAGACGGTCATCGGGACCGTGTTCTACGTCATGAGCTTCGTCGACGGCCGCATCTTCTGGGACGGGACGCTGCCCGACCTCGCGCACGCCGACCGCGGGCGCGCCTACGAGGACGCGATCGACACGCTCGCCCGCCTGCACAATCTCGATCACGTGGCACTCGGGCTGGCCGATTTCGGCCGGCCCGGCAACTACTTCGCCCGCCAGGTCGACCGCTGGACCCGCCAGTATCGCGCCGCCCAGACCGCCGACATCGAACCCATCGAGAAGCTGATCGCGTGGCTGCCGCGCACCGTTCCCGAACAGACCCGGACGTCGATCATCCACGGCGACTACCGCCTCGACAACCTGGTCTATGGCGCTGTCGAGCCGCGCGTGCACGCCATCCTCGATTGGGAACTGGCGACGATCGGCGATCCGCTCGCCGACTTCGCGTATCTCGCGATGAACTGGTCGATGCCGGCGGACGGCCGATCCGGCATCGGCGGCGTCGATCTCGCGTCGGCCGGCATCCCGAGCCTCGCGGACGCCGTCGCCCGCTACTGCGCCGGGACCGGCCGCGACAGCCTGCCCGACCTGCATTGGTATTTCGCCTACAACCTGTTCCGCCTCGTCGGCATCGTGCAGGGCATCCGCAAGCGGATCATCGACGGCAACGCGTCGAGCGATGCCGCCGAGGCGTCGGCCGCCCGTCTCGTCCCGCTCGCGGAGGCGGCGTGGCGGGAGGCCTCGCTGGCGGGTGCGTCGTGACGAAGCTGTTCGATCTGACCGGCCAAGTCGCCATCATCACCGGCTCGTCGCGCGGCATCGGCCGCGCGATCGCGGACGCGATGGCGGCATGCGGCGCGCGCGTCGTGATCTCGAGCCGCAGGCAGGAGGCCTGCGACGCCGTCGCGGCCGCCATCAACGCCGAGCACGGGCAGGGCACGGCGCTCGCGCACGCCGCCAGCATCTCGTCGAAGGACGCGCTGCGCGGTCTCGTCGACAGGACGTCCGACATCTTCGGCCACGCCGACATCCTCGTCTGCAACGCCGCCTCCAACCCTTACCACGGGCCGCTCGCCGGCATCAGCGACGAGCAGTTCCGAAAGATCCTGGACAACAACATCCTCTCCAACCACTGGCTGATCGGCATGGTGGCGCCCGGCATGATCGAGCGGCGCACCGGCGCGATCGTCGTCGTCTCCTCGATCGGCGGCATGGTGGGATCCGGGACGATCGGCGCCTACAACATCTCCAAGGCGGCCGACCTGCAGCTCGTCCGCAATCTCGCCGTCGAGTACGGGCGCCACAATGTCCGCATCAACGCCATCGCGCCGGGCGTGATCCGCACCGACTTCGCCCGCGCGCTCTGGGAACATCCCGAGGCCGAGGCGGCGCTCGCCCGCGCCAACCCGATGCACCGCATCGGCGAGCCGGACGAGATCGCCGGCGCGGCAATCTTCCTCGCCGCGTCCTCGGGTGCCTACGTCAACGGCCAGGTGATCGTCGTCGACGGCGGCGCCACGATCGCCAACGCGATCTGAGGAAGGCGGCTGCATGATGGAACCCGCGATGATCCGCACCGCATTTCTTCACTGACCGGAGCCGCACATGGCGCTTCGCTTCCCCGACAAGACCGCCGAGGCCCCCGACTTCAAGCTGACCATCGGCCATCTCCTCGATGCGGCCCTCGTGACCGCGTCCGACCAGGAGATCGTCTATCGCGACCGGATGCGCATGACCTATCGGCAGTTCCGGTCTCGTATCGGACGCCTGGCCTCGGGTCTCGCCTCGATCGGCGCCGAGCAGGGCACCGTCGTCGGCGTGCTCGACTGGGACAGCCATCGCTATCTCGAAAGCTATTTCGCGATCCCGATGATGGGCGCCGTCCTGCTCACCGCGAACGTCCGCCTGCCGCCGGCGCAGCTCGCCGACACAATTGCTCGGGCCGAGGCGGACATCCTGCTCGTGCATCGCGACTTCCTGCCGCTCATCGCCAGCCTGCGCGCCTCGCTGCCGCGCGTGCGAACCATCGTGGCGCTGATGGACGGTGACGACGCACCGCTCCCTCCGGGTGTCGCCTGCGAATACGAGGCGCTGCTGGCCGGCGCCGCGGAGTTCGCCTTCACCGACTTCGACGAGAACGCGCTCGCCACCACCTTCTTCACCACCGGCACCACCGGGGCACCCAAGCAGGTCTGCTTCAGCCACCGTCAGATCGTCCTGCATGCGCTCGCCACCAGCGCGCCGTTCGGCAACATCAAGGGCCGCGGTTTCGGAACCGATGATGTCTACATGCCGCTCACCCCGATGTTCCACGTTCACGCCTGGGGCCTGCCCTACGTCGCGACCATGCTCGGCGTGAAGCAGGTCTATCCAGGCCGGTACGATCCCGAGACGATCCTGGCCTTGCGCGCGCGCGAGGGCGTGACCTTCTCGCACGGCGTGCCCACGATCCTGCGGATGGTGCTCGATGCCGCCGATCGGACCGGCGCCGACCTCGCCGGCTGGTTCATGATCATCGGCGGCTCGGCGCTGACCCAGGCCTTGTGGCGCGAGGCGCGCCGCCGCGGCATGGATCTCGTCACCGGCTACGGCATGTCCGAGACCGCCCCGATCGTCTCCATGGCCCGCCCCGCCGCGGGCACGGACGGACGCGACGACGCCTCCGTCGGCGCACTCACCATGACCGGCGTGCCGGCACCCCTCGTCTCGGTCCGCATCGTTGACGAGGCGATGCGCGACGTCCCCGCCGACGGCGTGTCGCGCGGCGAGATCGTGCTGCGCACGCCCTGGCTCACGCCCTGCTACGTGGGCGACGAACCCGCCTCCAAGGCTCTCTGGCACGGCGGCTGGCTGCACACCCAGGACGTGGCGACCATCGATGCGAACGGCGTCCTGCACATCCGCGACCGCCTCAAGGACGTCATCAAGACCGGCGGCGAATGGCTCTGCTCCATCACCCTCGAGGACGTGATCTCCGACCTCGACTCCGTCGACATCGTGGCCGTCGTCGCCATTCCCGACGCCAAGTGGGGCGAGCGGCCGATCGCCTTCGTCGTGCCGGCGCCCGGACACGAGCCGACACTCGCCGAGGTCAACGGCCAGCTCGACCGCGCGATCGCCGCCGGCGAGGTCAGCCGCTACGCCAGGCTGGAACGGCTCGAGATCGTGCGCGAGCTGCCGCGCACCAGCGTCGGCAAGATCGACAAGAAGGCGCTGCGCGCGGGGCTCGCGGACGCCGCCGCATCTTGAGCCGCCCGCCGCTCCGGCCGCGCGAGGCCTACGCGCACTGGCACCATGTCAGCCTGCGCTGGAACGACAACGACATCTACGGCCACGTCAACAATGCGATCTATTATTTCTGGTTCGATTCGGCCGTGAACGACTACCTCATCGGCAGCGCCCTGCTCGACATCGCCCGCGGCGAGACGATCACCTACGCGGTCGAGACCGGCTGCCGCTACGCCAGCCCGTTGCACTTCCCGGGCACCGCCGAGATCGGCCTCGCACTCGACAGGATCGGACATTCGAGCATCGCCTGGCAGCTCGGCGTCTTCGCCCGGGGCGCGGGCGAGGCCGCGGCCGAGGGACGCTTCGTGCAGGTCTGCGTCGACCGAGGATCCGGCCGTCCGACTCCCGTTCCGCCCCATTGGCGTCGCCATCTTGAGGCGCAAATGGCACGGCCGCGCTGAATTCGCGATCCCTCCCTGGCGCCCGGCCGCCTAGGCTGGTTAACTGCGTTACCGTCACAGAAGTGACGCCAGTCGTGCAAAAAAGGCGACACGGGAGGTCATAGAGTGTCCATGCAGCAAGCCCGTCGGCCGATGGCCGACGTGACGTTCGCCACCAGCGCCGCGCCATCCAACGTGCGCGATGCCGGAGACAATATCGTCGAATTCTCGGCGGGCGACGGCAGCGAGCCGGCCCGCATCCAAAGCCTGTCGATGATGTTCGATCCCGAATGGTACCAGTCGAATTATCCCGAGTCGGCGGCCTTCCGGACGCCGGCGGAACACTACATGCAGGTCGGATGGCAACTCGGCTACGATCCCAATCCCTTCTTCAGCACGCGCGACTATCTCCGACGCAATCCGGAGCTGGTGGGTGCGCGGATGAACCCCTTCATCCACTACGTCCTATACGGTGCGCGCCAGGGCAGGACCGCACGCGCCGGCGCCTGACCGTGCTTGGCCTCTCGTCCGGCATCGACGCCGGATGAGACGCCGCCTGCCGGCGCTGGCCACATTGCTGGGGCTCGCCGGACTGCTGCCATTCCTGGCCTGCGGCTTCGGCGCGGTCTGGATCCTGCAGCCCGTCAACGCCACGCGCATGCTGGCCGGGCTGGTCACCTATGGCGCCGTCATCCTGTCCTTCCTGGGCGCGGTGCATTGGGGCGCGGTGCTCGAGGACGAAGTGGGCCTCGCCGATCGGCCCAGGCTGGCGCTTGGCATCCTCCCCGCCCTGATCGGCTGGGTCGCCCTGCTGGTGTTTCTCGAGGATCAGCCGGAAATCGCGCTCGCGATCCTCACCGCCGGCTTCCTCGCCGTGATCGCCGTCGAGCAGCGCGCGGCCCGCGCCGCCCTCATCCCGCGCGCCTACCTAATCCTGCGCTGGGTTCTCACCGTCGTCGTGGTTCTCACTCTGCTCGCGGTGCTGGTCATCCGCGCCGCCGGGCTGCATGTGCGCGCCTGACGTCCGGCGCTCGGTCAGGCCCCGCCGGGCTTGAGGATGGCGGCCAGCACGTCGCGCATCGTTCGCGGCCGCCGGCCAAGCAGCGTCCCCAGCGTCGGATCGATCGCGGCGAAGTCGCGGCGGCGGGCGGCCCGATAGGCCCCGAGCAGCATCTCCGCCATGTGCGCGGGCGTCCCCGCGGCCAACTTGCCGTCAAGCCATTCCTGGTCCGAGACGACCACCCGCTTGATCTCGCGCCCGGTCAGTTCGGACGCGATGGCGGCGAGGTCCGCCATGGTGAGCGCCTCGAGCGCGGTCAACGCGGGCGTGACGCCGTCCAGGCGCCCATCGGCGAGCACGATCGCGTCCGCCTCCGCGAGGTCGGCGCGCGCGGTCCAGCTTACCGGGCCGTCCTCGGGCGCGCGGATGACGCCCTCATCGAGCCCGCTTCCGATCAGTTGCAGCGCACTCTCGGCGTAGAAGCCATGGCGCAGCGACGTGAACGCCATCCCGGCCTCGGCGAGGGTGGCCTCGATAGCGGCGTGATCGCTGAACGGGGAGTGGGCGTGCGTGCCCATGTGGCTGGTGTAGAGCACGCGTCGCGCGCCGGCCGCGCGGGCGGCCTCGATCGCCGTGCGGCTCAGCCGGCGTCCCTGCTCCCCGAGCTGGTCGGGCGAGATCACCAGCACCTGTGCCGCCCCCGCGAACGCCGTCGCCAAGCTGTCCGGCTTGGCGAAGTCGCCCGCGCGGACATCGACGCCCCGCTCGGCGAGCGCCGCCGCCTTCGCCGGATCGCGAACGCTCGCAGCGATCCGGTCCGCGGGCACGCGGCTCAGCAAGCCGTCGACGACTCCTCGCCCGAGCTGGCCGTTGGCGCCTGTCACGACGATCATGCGCGGCTCCTGATAACTATGATACGACCTCATTGTTATCACCGATCCGAACGGCCCGACAAGCTCCCGCTATCACTGTTCCGCCACGAGACGTATCATTGGTTGATGGATGCGGCGACCGCGCAAAGTGGGCAGGACGGCCGCGACCGGATCATCGCGGCGGCGGTTGACTTGCTGGCGCGCGGCGGCCGGGAAGCGCTCACCACGCGCGCGGTGGCCGCGGCCGCCGGCGTCCAGGCGCCCACGATCTACCGCCTGTTCGGCGACAAGCGGGGCCTGGTCGACGCGGTGGCCGAACACGGCTTCACCGCCTACTTGCGGCGCAAGCGCCTCGATGGCCCGGAGGCCGACCCGGTGGAGAACCTGCGGATCGGCTGGGATTTGCATGTCGGCTTCGGCCTGGCGAACCCGGCGATCTTCGCCGCCATGTACGGCGATCCGCGCCCTGGTGCCGCGTCGCCCGCCGCTGCCCGGGCGCTGGCGATGCTGAGTGAGCGGATGCGGTCGCTCGCACTCGCCGGGCGGCTACGCGTCGATGAGCGCCGGGCGGCCGAGATGGTGCGCGCCGCCGCCTGCGGCGTAGTGTTCATCCTCCTGGAGACGCAAGCGGACGCCCGCGATGGCCTGTCCGAGGCGACGCGCGAAGCGGTCATCGCCGCGATCACTGTTGCCGCGGCGGCGCCGGAACCGCCGCGCCTGGCGCCGGTCGCGACCACGCTGCGCGCCTTGCTGCCGGACGCGGAGGGATTGACCCAGGGTGAACGGCACCTGCTCGCCGAATGGCTCGACCGGATGGTCCGAGCTTCGTGACCTCGAGGGCCAGGCCCGAGGGATCGAGCCGGGGAGCGTGGAGCTCTAGCCGGCGCGCGCGCGGCGCCTGGCCGGGCGTGCCCGCTTGGCGGCATCGACCTCGACCGGCGGCGCCGCCGGCTCCTCGCCGGCATCCGCACCCACCTCGACAGGCGCCCTGTAGCGGTCCCCATTCGTGCCCGGCGTGACCAGGTCGAAGAACGGCTGCCGGTCGAGCGCGAAATGCGGACTGTAGAACGGATCCTGCTTGAGCGCCTCGCCGTAGCGCTCGATCATCGTCTCGCGCTCGTGGAAGAAACGCCGCTCCGCCATCGGCCGGTCGTCGCTGCCGCGGCTGAGGCTCTCGTGATGCTCGGCCGCGAAATCCGGTGTCCAGATCACGCGATATCCCGCGCCGCGGATCTTGAGACACAGATCGACGTCGTTGAACGCGACCGCGAGCGCCACCTCGTCGAAGCCGCCGACCGCGCGGAACGCACTCGCCCGCACCAGCATGCCGGCGGCGGTCACCGCCGAGAGCTCCTGCGTGAAAAGCGCCCGCCCGGCATAGCCGCCCTCGTTGGCGGCGATCCCCACATGCGCGTGTCCCGCGACGTCGCCGATCCCCAGCATCACGCCCGCGTGCTGCACCGTCCCGTTCGGATAGACGAACTTGCCGCCCACGATCCCGCAGCGCGGATCGGCGAGCATCTCGCCCACCAGCACGGCCAGCCAGTTCCGATCCTCGACGAAGACATCGTTGTTGAGAAACAGGAAATGCTCCGCGTCGCTGCTCGCCGCCGCCAGGTTGTTCAGGCGCGCATAGTTGAACGGCTCGCGCACGCGCAGCGTCCGCACCCGGTCGTTGCCCGCGAGGCCGGCCACGAAGCTCTCGGCCTCCTTCGTCATCGACCAGTTGTCGACCAGCACGATCTCGACATTGGCGTCGAGGGTGGTGGCGAGCAGGCACTCGAGGCAGCGCCGCGTGATGTCGATCTCATCCTTAAACGGAACGATCACGCACACTTTCGGCGTGGTCTCGAACTGCCAGCTCACCTTGTAGAGCGTCATGTTGTCCATGGCGGCCACCTCCGCCGGCAGGCCGCGCCGCTCGAGATGGCGCGCGATCGACTGCCGGCCGGCCTCGACCGCGTAGCTCTTGTTGGAGATGTCGGAGGCCGTCGAATTCTCCGACATCCGCCAGTGATACAGGATCTCCGGCACGTGATGGACCCGGCGCGCCGGGAGGATCTCGGCGATGCGCAGCAGGAGGTCGTGGTCCTGCGCGCCGTCGCGCGCCGGATCGAGCGCGCCCGCCGCGCGCAGCGTCTCGCGGTCCACCATCACCAGGTGGCAGACATAGTTCACCCCCAGCATCAGGCGGTAGTTCCAGTCGGTCTTGAACGCGGGATCCGCGAAATGACCCGACGCGTCGATCTTGTCCTCGTCCGAGTAAAGCAGCCTGGCACCAGTCCGGCGCGCCTCGGCCAGCATGTGCTCGACCGCCACGTCGACGAGCAGGTCGTCGTGATCGAGGAACATGATCCACGCGCCCAGCGACGCCTCGATCGCCGCGTTGGTCGCGGCACTGATGCCGCCGTTCCTCGGCTGCCGCACGACGCGTATGCGCCGGTCCGCGGCCAGCGCCGCCATCGACGCGGCGAGCGCCTTGTCGTTGCTGCAATCGTCGACAATGACCAGTTCCCAATCGGCCGACGTCTGCGCCAGCACCGACGCCACGGCGGCCTCGAATTCGTCGATCCTCGGCCGATAGACGGGCATCACGATGCTGACCGACGGCGCGCCGTGCGGCCCCCGGCGCTCGCCTGGAGCCCGTGCCTGCTCGACGCGGCAGCGCAGATCGGCCAGATGCGCGTCCAGCCATCCCTCGTAGTCGGCCAGCGTGTAGCCCGGATCGGGCAGCAGCGCCCGCACCTGGCGCCGCAGCCGCGTCAGGTCGGCATGCATCCGGTCGATCTGGTCGATCACCTCGAGTGCTGTCGCCTCGCGCTGGTCGGTCACGAAGCTCGTCACGTAGGGGCTGTTGTCGAGCTCCACCCGCTCGGGCATCAGGAAGAAGCGGAACGCCTTCGGATGCGGCGAGCGGACATGCGCCGGCGGCTTGAACTGGAACCCGCAATTGGGATCCGCCGACAGCGCCTTGCCGACGTCGCCGCGATACCGGTCGGCCCTGATCTGGCCCACCACCTCGTCGTTGCAGGTCACCATTAGGTCGCGCCCGCCGGTGAGCCGCCCCTCGCCGCGGGCCGAGACCACCCAGCCGCGCAGCACGCCATGCGTCAGCCCGTCGACGAAGGAATGCATCCGCAGCGGGTGCATCAGCGTGAACGAGATCTCCTGGACGAAGCCGCCCTCGTACAGCACCGTCATCTCGCCCTGGCGGCAGCGCAGCTCCAGCCGGTGCGGCCGGCCGTCGATCGCGGCGTCCGGCAGCCTGAATTTGTAGCCCACCCGCTCGGACTTGAAGCCGGCGGCGGCCACGTCCTCGCGCACCTCGCCGCAGACGATCTCGATCAGCGGCTCGCCGTCGATGAACGCATGCAGCACGACCGGGCGGTCCGGCCGCGCATCGTCGATCGCCCAGCCGCGGACGCCGTTCTCGTTCAGTTCGTCGATCGAGCACATGATCATCGCGCGTCTCTCCTCAGCCGATCCGCTGTAGACGATTTCGGAACGCTTGAAAACGTTACGATGGACAATCGAACAACTTTTGCGCATGGTGGCCGCGCACAAAGCCGAAGCCCATGCCGTCCAGCGTCGCCGCCGTCACGATGTGCTACAACGAGCCCGACTTCGCGGCCCTGTGGGCACGTCATTATGCCGCGGAGGTCGGCGCGCGGCATTGCTATATCATCGATCATGGCTCGTCCGACGGGTCGCTCGACGGGCTCGCCGGCGTCAACATCGTCCGCATCCCGCGATCGCCGCAGGACGATACGCGCCGCGCGCAGTTCCTGTCGCGCTTCTGCGGCGCCCTGCTGAGCTGGTACGACGCGGTCCTGCACACCGACATCGACGAGATCCTGGTGGCCGATCCCGACCATCACCCGAGCCTGGCCGCCTGTTGCGCCGCCGAGGCACGGCCGGTGGTCAACGCGATCGGTTTCGATCTGCTGCACCGGCCCGACCACGAGCGGCCGCTCTCGGCCGGACTGCCGGTCACGGTGCAGCGGCGCTGGCTCCGCTTCTCGAGCGCCATGTGCAAGCCGGTCCTGATCCGGGCACCCTTCGAATGGGCGCCGGGCTTCCATTCCGTCCCGGCCGCGCCCGCCTTCGGCGCGCTCTATCTGTTCCATCTGCGTTACGTCGACCTCAACCGCGGCCTGCTCCGCCTCGTCAAGACCAGGCGGCAGCCCTGGGAGCAGCAGGAGGCAGGCGCGCACCAGCGCATGTCCAACGAGGATTGGAGCGGCATGCTGCGCTCGATGGCCGGGCTCCCCCTGCGCCATGCCCCGCTGCGGCCCGACGCGCGTCCGCTGCGCCCGTGGCTCGAGCGCGTCGTGGCAAGCGGGGAGGGGCGCGAGCGGGACATCTACCGGATCGACCTGCACATCTATGGCGACGAGCTCTGGCGCTTGCCATCCCGCTTCGTCGGGCGTTTCTGACGCGCCAAGGCCGCGTGGCAGCGTGCCGCGGGTTGAGAAACCACGCCGGCCGCCCAGTGTTGTAGCGGCGGGTCCTCGCGGGCCCGCGGGGCAGGAAACGGAATCGCGTCATGGACCAGTCGATCGCCGTCGCGCTGCCAGCCAGCATGTTGTCTCACGCTTATGACGACGTCCGTTCGCGGACGGAGGCGATCAGCGCGCATCTGTCTCCCGAGGACCAGGCGATCCAGTCGATGGAGGACGCAAGCCCGGCACGTTGGCACCGGGCCCACACCACTTGGTTCTTCGAGCAGTTCATCCTCGGGCCCCGGCTGCCGGACCTGCCCCGCTTCGACGACGACTTCAATCACCTGTTCAACTCGTATTACGAGGCGCTGGGCGAGCGTCATCCGCGGGCGACCCGCGGCCTGGTCACGCGCCCGTCCGCGGCCGAGGTGACCGCCTACCGCGCCCATGTGGACGCCGCCATGCGCGACCTGCTCGCCGAGGCCGACGACGATCTCGCGGCCCTCCTGCGGCTCGGCCTCGCGCACGAGGAGCAGCACCAGGAATTGCTGCTGACCGACATGATGCATGGGCTCGCGCAGAACCCGCTCGCCTGGGGCCGCCGCCCGATCGCGGTGCTGCCCGGCTGGACCGAACCCGTCCAGCCTCGCTCGCCCGCGACCCTCGATTTCGAGGGCGGCATCGTCGAGATCGGCGCGCGGGGCTCCGGCTTCGCCTTCGACAACGAGGGTCCGCGCCACCGCGTCCTGATCCAGCCCTTCACGCTCGCATCCATGCTCGTCCGCAATCGGGACTGGCAGGCCTTCATCGGCGATGGCGGCTACCGCAGGCCGGACCTCTGGATGGCCGACGGCTGGGACCGGGCCTGCCGCGAGGACTGGTCGGCGCCGCTCTACTGGCGCGGCACGATGCAGATGGGCCTCGGCGGCGCCGTCGAGCGCGATCCCGAGGCGCCTGTCCGTCATGTGAGCTGGTACGAGGCCGACGCGTTCGCCCGCTGGTCGGGTGCCCGGCTGCCCACCGAGCACGAGCTCGAGACGGCCGCGCACACCTTGCCCGCCTTCCATGGCCATGTCTGGCAATGGACCGCATCGCCCTATGTGGCCTACCCGGGCTTCAAGGCCCCGGCGGGCGCCATCGGCGAATACAACGGCAAGTTCATGGTCAACCAGATGGTGCTCCGGGGCAGCTCGTTCGCCACGTCGCCAGGCCATTCGCGCGCCGGCTACCGCAACTTCTTCCACCCCGACAAGCGCTGGCAGGTGACCGGCCTGCGCCTCGCCCGGGACCGCTGATCATGCCCGACGGCGCGAACCTGGGCGTTCCCACCATCGAGTCGGAGATCCTCGCCGGACTGGCGGCCGGCCGGAAGACCCTGCCCGCCAAGCTCTTCTACGACGAGGAGGGCTGCCGGCTGTTCAACCTGATCACCGGCCTCGACGAATACTATCTCACGCGTGCCGAAGTGGGCGTGTTGCGATCGAGTGCCGCCGACATCGTCGCCGCCGCCCCCGCCGACACCTTGGTCGAATACGGTGCCAGCGACGAGGCCAAGGCCGACCTCCTGCTGGAGCATGGCGGCTTCGACGCCTACATCCCGATCGACATCGCGCCGTCCGCGCTCGACGCGATCGGCGTCCGGCTCGCCCGCGCCAGGCCGTCCCTCGCGGTCGCACCCCTCGTCGCCGATTTCACCCAGCCGCTGAGCCTGCCGGCCGAGTTCGCGGCCACCCGCCTGTGCGGCTTCTTCCCAGGCTCGACCATCGGCAATTTCGAGCCCGACATCGTGGTCACCTTCCTCGCCCGCGCCGCCGGCACCCTGTCCGGCGTCGACGGCCGCGCGCGCTTCATCGTCGGCACCGACCTGAGGAAGGATCCCGATCGCCTCATCCCCGCCTACGACGACGCCTCGGGCATCACCGCCGCCTTCAACCGGAACATGCTGGTCCACGTCAACCGGGTGGCCGACGCCCAATTCGACGTCGAGGCCTTCCGGCACGTCGCCGCCTGGAACGATGCCGAAAGCCGGATCGAGATGCATCTCGTCAGCACCCGCCGGCAGACCGTGCGGGTCGCGGGCGAGGATGTCCATTTCGAGGACGGCGAAAGCATCCATACGGAAAGCAGCTACAAGCACACCAGCGAGGCGTTCCTCGCGCTGGCGTCGCGTGCCGGCTGGCGAGGGGCCGGCTTCTGGACCGATGCCGACCACCTGTTCGGCGTCCATCTGCTCGAAGTGCCGTCATGAGACGAGCCTTGCTTGTCCTCGCCTTCGGCCTGGCAACCCAGGCGGTCGCGCAGGACACGCCCGCGCCCAGGAACGGTGTCATCGCGCCCGGGCAGAACGTCGATCCGGGCATGAAGGTGGTGCCGCCCAGGACAAGAACCCGCACACCCGTCGTCCATCCGCCCGGCAGGCCCCGGACCGATCGCCGTCACGACACCGTCGTCGTGCCGAAATAACAGGTCCGTCCAGTCACGATTTCTCCGCCTTGACGGCTCGCTTGCGCTTCGGCTTGGGCGTCTCCTGCTTCTCGCCCTGATCGGCGAAACGGTCCGGGAATTCGCCGAGGTTTTCCTGGATCGCCGCGTTTTCGACGATGTCCGGCGCCAACGGATCGGCACCCGGCGCCGCGGACGGATTGGCCAACTGGCCCGTCTGTCCCGACAATTCGATGTCGACCAGTTCGCGTGCGCGTTCCCAATAGTCGCGGTCGTTCCCGTGCGGCTTGCCGTCCGCTTCCCACAGATGATACGCGCGCTCGCGCACCTTGTGCTGGTAGTCCGGATCGCTGTCGTCGAGCGGATTGAACGCCATCGTCACTCCTGTCCTTCTCTCGGCGGCTTGTGGCGCCGGCACTTTGCGCCGGCGCCGGCGCCGCCCATCTGTGATCAACCATAAGGGAGACGAAGTCATGGCGGAACAGGGACATGCGCACGCGGTCCTCGGCGGCGGCTGCTTCTGGTGCCTCGAGGCGGTCTATGCCGGCCTCAACGGTGTCATCGCGGTCAAATCGGGCTACGCCGGCGGTGCCGACGCCAATCCGACCTACGCCCAGGTCTGCTCCGGCCGCACCGGTCATGCCGAGGTGGTCCGCGTCACCTACGATCCGGCCGTCCTCTCCTACGAGGATCTGCTGCGTGTCTTCTTCTCGATCCACGACCCCACCACGCGCGATCGGCAAGGCAACGATGTCGGCACGCAATACCGCTCGGTGATCTTCACCGCCGACGACGCCGAGCGCGCGCGCGCGATTACCGTTCGCGACGAGATCGCCGCGCGCGGCGTGTGGGACGACCCGATCGTGACCGAGATCGCGGCCGCGGTTCCGTTCTACCCGGCCGAACCCGAGCACGACGACTACTTCGCCCGCAATCCCGGCGCCGGCTATTGCCGCGTGATCGTGGCGCCGAAGGTCGCCAAGTTCAGGCGCGAATTCGCATCAAGGCTGCGGGCTGCTTGATCCTTGCTGCCTCGCGATGCCGTCGAGCGTTGCGAGGCACGTCCGCACGATCGGCGCGCAATAGGAATCGGGTGCGGCGAGCGAGTTCTTCTCGCCCGAGAACAGCACCCGCGTGACCACGCCGCTGTCGAGCCTGATCGTCATGTGGCAGTTGCCGCCGTTCGACATGCTCGGGCCCTGGATCAACGGAAGCTGATAGCTGATCGAGCTGCTCGACGACGTGTAGTAGGTCAGCACGTCCGTGCCGCCGAAGCTCTGATGCTGGTCGGGGACGCCGAGACAGGTCTCGAGATCCACCTCCGGCATCTTCAGCAACCGCGTCTGCGCGCGCTCGGCGATGTCGGAATCCTTGACCGCGCAGGCGGCCAGCAGCGGCGCCAGCATGGCGCCCGCGAACAACCGTGCCCTCAATCTCAATCCTCTTCCTCGATCAGGAACTGGTCCGCCTCGTCATCATAGTCGAACAATTCCGCGTAGCGGCCCCAGCCGATCGCCGTGCTGAGCGTCTCGCGCGCGTATTCCGGCGACATGTGGTCCTCGAGTTCGTCGCGGAAACGCTCGCCACGCGCCCGATGGTTCCATCGCTCGTCGAGAACCTGCCGGATCGCGCCGATCAAGGGCACGTGTTCGCGCAGTGCCGCGCCGAAGATGCGCTTGCGCTCCTCGGTCTCGGCATGCACGAAGCCGCGGCCCAGCTCCGTCAGCCGCACGTCGCCCTCCTCGAGCTCGGCGAAGCGGAGCATCTGCATGGTCTCGCAAAGCGGCAGCAGTTCGTCGAGCTCGAGCTGGAGGCTCTCGGACAGGCGCGGCAGATCCGCGCGCCCCCGATAGGGCTCCGCCGCCAGCGTCTCCATCAGACCCGCCATCAGGTTGGCGGGCACCGGGTGCAGCGCGTTCGCGATCGTCGGCACCGGCGGTGCCGACGCATCGGGTGCCGGCACGCTCGTCGCGCGACGCGTCATCAAGGCATAGATGTCGTCGACGAACTTGCGGAACTGCGCGTCGTGACGGTTGCGTGGATGCGCGAACGGCACCGCGAGCTCGCTCGCGACGCGTCCAGGATTGGACGAGAACACCAGGATGCGGTCGCACATCAGCACCGCCTCCTCGATGTTGTGCGTCACGATCAGCACCGACCGGACCGGCAGCTTTCCCTCGGTCCACAATTCGATCAGGTCGGTGCGCAGATTCTCCGCCGTCAGCACGTCGAGCGCGCTGAACGGCTCGTCCATCAGCAGCAGGTCGGGATGCACCACGAGCGCGCGCGCGAGCCCGACACGCTGGCGCATCCCGCCAGACAATTCCTTCGGATAGGCGTTCTCGTAGCCGCCGAGCCCGATCAGGTCGATCGCCTCCTCGGCGCGCTGCTCGCGCTCCGCGCGCCTGATCCCCTGCGCCTCCAGGCCGAGCTCGACATTCTCCTGCACCGTCAGCCACGGAAACAGCGCGAAGCTCTGGAACACCATCGCGACACCGTCGGCGGGCCCGGTGAGCGGCTTGCCGCGCCACAGAACCTCGCCCTCGGTGGGCCGCAGCAGCCCCGAGACGATCCGCAGCAGGGTCGACTTCCCCGAGCCCGACCGGCCCAGCAGCCCCACGATCTCGCCCGTCCGCAGCGTCAGGTCGACGTCGTCGAGCACGACGAGGTCGGCGTTGCTTTCCTTGTGATACGCCTGCCGGCATTTCCGCACGCTGACCAGCGGCGTGTCCACGTTCGCATCCATCGTCGAAATCCCTACGCGAGCGTCAGGCGGCGGCTGGAATAGGCATAGAGCGGGCGCCAGAAGAAGCGGTTGAAGCCGAGCACGAACGCGCTCATCACCACCGTCCCGAGCACGACGTTGATCGTCTTGCCGTCCGACGTGGCCTGCGCGATATACGCCCCGAGTCCCTGGGCCTTCAGGTGCGTCGTGCCCCAGGCGACCACCTCGGCCAGGATCGACGCGTTCCACGAGCCGCCCGACGCCGTGATCGCACCGGTCACGAAATACGGGAACACGCCCGGCAGCACCACGCGACGCCACCAGAGCAGGCTGCCCACGCGGAAGTTCGCCGCCGCCTCCAGCAGATCTCCCGGGAACGCGGCGGCTCCCGCGATGACATTGAACAGGATGTACCATTGCGTCCCGAGCACCATCAGCGGCGTCAGCCAGATGTTCGGATTGAGCGCGAAATGCACGATGACGATCGCGAAGATCGGATAGAACAGATTGGCGGGGAAGGCGGCGAGGAACTGCGCCACCGGCTGCGCCCGCCGCGCCCAGACCGGCCGCAACCCGAGCCAGACGCCGACCGGGACCCAGAACAGGGTCGCGAGCAGGATCATCGTCAGCACGCGCGCCATCGTGTAGCAGCCGAGCAGGACGACGTGCAGCACGTCAGCGACCGAGAACGAATGCGACGCGATCTGCTGGAAACGAAACAGCGCGTAAAGCGCGGCGGCGACCAGCACCACGACACCGATCGCGTCCACCGCGCGCGATGGACGCGTGCCGCCGGCGCGCGCGCCGCCGCGCCTGCCGAGCGGCAGTCCGCCGAGCGCGCTCACCTTGAGGCTGAGGAATTCGCTGCCGCGCCGCAGCAGCGTCGTGCGCCGGAACAGCGCCAGCATCCACGGATCTTCCGCCACCGCCCCCGGCGTCACCTCGTAGCGGAACTTCGCCGACCAGGCCACGAGCGGACGGAACAGCAACTGGTCGTAGAGCAGGATCACCACCAGCATCGCGAGGATCGCCCAGCAGATCGCGGCGATGTTCTTCTCGGCCAGCGCCTGCGCGACATACGACCCGATGCCGGGCAGCGTCCATGTCGTGCTGCCGACCGTCACCGCCTCGCTCGCCACCAGCATGAACCAGCCGCCCGACATCGACATCAGCATGTTCCACACCAGGCCCGGCATCGCGAACGGCGCCTCGAGCCGCCAGAATCGCTGCCACGCCGAGAGCCGGAAACCGCGCGAGGCCTCGACCAGTTCCGCCGGCACCGTCTGCAACGACTGGAACATGCTGAACGCCATGTTCCACGCCTGGCTCGTGAAGATCACGAAGATGCAGCAGAACTCGGCACCCAGCACGCTGCCCGGCGCGAGCGAGAGGAAGAACGTCGTCGTGAACGTCAGGAACGACAGGATCGGAACCGACTGGAGGATGTCGAGGATCGGCACCAGGACGAGGCCCGCGCGCCTGCTCTTGGCCGCCCACACGGCATAGGTGAATGTGAAGATCAGCGAGCAGATGAGGGCCGCGAACATGCGCAGCGTCGTGCGCAGCGCGTAGCCCGGCAGATACCACGGATCGAGATGGATCGGCGTCGCGGTCACCGTGCTCAGCGGCGCGAACGTGTGCCGGGCGGCACCTCCGAACACGAACGCCGCACCCAGCATGCACGCGATCACCGCGACGTCGATCAGGTTCGGCAGTCCAGGTCCACGACGCACGGAGGCGAGCGGCAGCCGGTCGGGCGCGGATGAAGTCTCGGACATCGTCTCGCCTCCGAAGGCCGGTCGCGGCGCGTTTAGCCGATGCTCATCGCGGTGTCACGAACGGGTCAGCCCCCGGTACTCCCGAAACCGGCCGATGACCGCGCCGTCTCGTCGAGCGCCTCGACCTCCCGCCACTCCACCCGCAACACCGGCGACAGCACGCCCTGCGCGATGCGCATCCCGCGTTCGATCGCGAACGGCGCACGGCCCAGATTCATCACGATCACCTTCAATTCGCCCCGGTAATCCTCGTCGATCGTGCCGGGGCTGTTCGGCAGCACCAGCCCGTGCTTCAGCGCGAGCCCGGACCGCGGCCTGACCTGCAGCTCGTGTCCCGGCGGCAGCGCCACGCTGATCCCGGTCGGCACCAGCACCCGTTCGCCTGGTGCGACCACCAGCGTTTCCGTCACCGCCGCCAGCAGATCCATCCCCGCCGCGCCCTCGGTCGCGTAGCCGGGCAGCGCCAAGCCCTCGCCGTGCGGTCCCGCGCGAGTGACGCGCACCGGAAGGCGAGGGGCCGTCACGGTGCTGGCCCCAGCGCGTCCGCGATCCGCGCCACGAGCCGCGTCGCCACTTCGGCCTTGGCAAGCCTCGGCCAGCTCTCGACCCCGTCCGCCGTGATCAGATGCACCTCGTTGGTCATCCCGCCCATGTTGCCCGTCTCCGGACGCGCGTCGTTGGCGACGATCCAGTCGCAGCCCTTGCGCCGCCGCTTCTCGGCCGCGTGCGCCAGCACGTCGTGCGTCTCGGCCGCGAAGCCGATCACCAGGCGCGGCCGGCCGGGCCCGTGCTGCGCGAGCGTGTGCAGGATGTCCGGGTTGGGCGCCAGCGCGATGGACGGCGGCTTCTCCCCCGGCCGCTTCTTGAGTTTCATCGGCAGGCGCTCGAGCGCCCGCCAGTCGGCGACCGCGGCCGCGAACACCGCCACGTCCACCGCGCCCAGCGCCAGGCATGCGGCCAGCATCTCGTCGGCCGTCTCGATCCTGACCACCGACACCGGCGGTGGTTCGATCGACACCGGCCCGCTGACCAGCGTGACCGTCGCGCCAAGGCGCGCCAGCGCGCCCGCGATCTCGTAGCCCTGCCGGCCGCTGCTCCGGTTGGCGATGAAGCGGATCGGGTCGAGCGGCTCGATGGTGGGTCCGGCCGTGACCAGCGCCCGGCGCCCGGCGAGCGCCCGGCCTGCCGACAGCAGTCCCACGATCGTCTCCAGCATGGCGGCCGGCTCCGACAGGCGCCCCGACCCCCACTCGTTGCACGCCATCGCGCCCTCGTCGGGCCCGACCACATGCACGGAGCGGGCGCGGAGCGTCGCCATGTTTGCGACCGTCGCGGGGTGCTCCCACATCCGCACGTTCATCGCCGGCGCCACCAGGACCGGCTTGTCGGTCGCGAGCAGCAGCGTGCTCGCCAGATCGTCCGACAGGCCCGCCGCCATCTTGGCGATCATGTTCGCCGACGCCGGCGCCACCACCAGCAGGTCGGCCGCGCGCGAGAGCGCGATATGGCCCATCTCGCTCTCCTCGGTCAGCGAGAACAGGTCCGACGACACGGTCTCGCCGGTCAGCGCCTGCAGGCTGAGCGCGGTGACGAACCGCGCGCCGCCCGACGTCAGGACGGCGCGCACGCGCGCGCCCTCGCCCATCAGCAGGCGCACCAGCTCGAGCGACTTGTAGGCCGCGATCCCGCCCGAGACGATCAGCAGCACCGAGCGGCCGGCCAGCCTGCTCACAGGCGCCAGCCGGCATGGATCGCGGCGATCCCGCCCGACAGGTTGCGCACGCCGACGCGCGCGAACCCCGCCGCGCGCATCATGCCGGCCAGCGCTTCCTGGTCGGGAAATCTCCGGATGCTTTCGGCGAGATACCGGTAGCTGGCCGCGTCGCCCGCGATCACTTGTCCCAGCCGCGGCAGCACGCCGAACGACCAGGCGTCGTAGACCGGGACCAGGGCCGCGACCTGCACGCGCGAGAACTCCAGGCACAGGAACCGGCCGCCCGGCCTGAGCACGCGCAGCGCTTCGGCCAGCACCCGTTCCTTGCGCGTGCAGTTGCGCAGGCCGAACGCCATCGACACACGATCCACGCTGCGGTCGGCGATCGGCAGCGCCTCGGCGTCCGCGATCACGAGCTCAGCCAGCCGCCCTTGCCGCCGCTTGCGTGCCACCTCCAGCATCGACGCGTTGACGTCCGACAGCACCGCCTCGCCGCCGCCCGCGTCGAGCCACGCGAGGCCGATATCGCCGGTGCCCGACGCCAGATCGAGAAGCCGGCGCCCGGGCGCCGGCTCGAGTGCGTTGACGAATTCCCGCTTCCAGAGCCGATGCACGCCCAGCGACATGACGTCGTTCATCAGGTCGTAACGCCTGGCCACGCTGTCGAAGACCGCCCGCACCCGCGCGCCCTTCTCGGCGGCGGGCACCGTCTCGTAGCCGAAATCGGTCACGTCGGTCGGCAATGGCGGGTCCTGTCGCTTGGCGTCGCGTTCCCCTATACGCTCGCGCGATCCATGCCGGAACTCCCAGAGGTCGAGACCGTGATGCGCGCGCTGCGCGTGCGTCTGGAGGGTCGTGTCGTCGCTGCCGCCGACATCAGGCGCGCCGACCTGCGGTGGCCGATACCGACCGGGCTCGCCGCGTCGCTCACCGGCAGCCGGGTGATCGATTTCCGCAGGCGTGGCAAATACATCCTCATGCGGCTCGACAATGCCCGGAGCGTGCTGATCCATCTCGGCATGTCTGGCCGGCTCAACCTGACCCGCGAGCACGCCGCCGGCACGCCGCACGAGCACGCCACCCTGACCATGGACGACGGCTGGCGGCTCTCGCTCGTCGATCCTCGCCGCTTCGGCGCGCTCGACCTGATGGCGACCGCGTCCGAGGACACGCATCGCCTGATCGCGCGCCTCGGCCCGGAGCCGCTCGAGCCCGCGTTCGACCGCGCCGCACTCGCGGCCCGTCTCGAGGGGAGGCGCACGCCGCTCAAGGCGGCACTGCTCGACCAGCACCTGGTCGCCGGCCTCGGCAACATCTACGTGTGCGAGGCGCTGTTCCGTGCCCGGCTGTCGCCGCTCCGCCTGGCCGGCAGCTTGACCGGGCCCGCGACCGCCCGGCTGGTCGCCGCCATCAAGACGACCCTGACCGACGCGATCGCGGCCGGCGGCTCCAGCCTGCGCGACTATGTCCAGCCGGATGGCGAGCTCGGCTATTTCCAGCACGCCTGGAAGGTCTACGGCAGGGTCGGGGAGGCGTGCGAGGCCTGCCCGGGGCCGCCGGCCTGCGCGGGCATCGAGCGCATCGTGCAGTCCGGCCGCAGCACCTTTCTCTGCTGCCGCCGGCAGCGCTGATGCCGAGGTGCTTGACTTCGATATCCGACGTCAGTAGGCACATGCCCCCTTGGACGGCGTCCGGGCGCGGCCCTTGTGCCGCCACAGCTTCGAAACAGGATTTCATGGCCAACACACCATCCGCGCGCAAGCGTATCCGGCAGACCGAGAAGCGGACGGCACGCAACGTCGCGCGCAAGTCGCGCATGCGAACCTTCATCAAGAAGGTCGAGACCGCCATCGCCGGTGGCGACAAGGCCCAGGCGGTTGCGGCACTGCGCGCGGCCCAGCCCGAGATGCAGCGCGCGGCCGGCAAGGGCGTGATCCACGCCAACACGGTGGCACGCAAGCTGTCGCGTCTGTCGGCGCGCGTGAAGGCGATCGCCGCTACCTGATCCGGCACCCGTGCGGGCGCCGACTTGATTTTTTTCCTGATTCCGTCACGCAAATAACAGACGCGCCGCAAGGCGCGTTTTTCGCATGGCGCACCGCGACGCGCATGCGCCACCGGGCCGCCGCTCGTGCCGGCACGACGTCACGATCTGCGAGGGCGGTCAGATTCCCATTGCCTCGGACCGTGCGCTGACCTATCAATTTCGGGGTTGCCGGCCCGGCGACGAAATAAAATCCTGAGCTAGCAGGCCGTAAGTTGGGAACAGCCAGTGATGGCTGCTCAAGCGGTCGCGACCGGGTCGGAAAAGGGAGGCACGGTGGGTAGTTTCGGCGACCGCGCTCGTAACGATCAGTCTCCCTCCCCTCGAACGCTCGCCCCAGCCGACGCGGCGCATCAGGTCTGGGATCGGGTTCGAAAACGCCTCCAGAACGACGTCGGCGACGTCGAATATCGCACCTGGCTGCGGCAGTTGACACTGGCCAGCATCGACGGCGACGAGATCACGCTGATGCTGCCGTCCCGCTTTCTGCGCGACTGGGTGCATGCGCAATACGGCGATCGTCTGGCCTCCCTCTGGCGCTCCGAACTGCCGTCGGTCCGGCGTGTCGACCTCCAGGTCGCCGCCGGCGTCAATCCCGTCGTCGAGCTGGCACGCCCAACCGCCGCGCACCCGATCATGGCGGCGGCTCGCCCGATCCGTCCGGAGCCGTCCGAGACGCGCTCCGACCTGACCCAGCCGCTCGATCCCCGCTTCACGTTCGACAGTTTCGTCGTCGGCAAGCCCAACGAGTTCGCCCACGCCTGCGCGCGCCGCGTCGCCGAGAAGCCGTCGAGCCAGGGCTTCAACCCGCTCTTCCTCTATGGCGGCGTGGGCCTAGGCAAGACCCACCTGATGCACGCGATCGGCCTCGACCTCTGGCGCAGCGGCCAGACCTCGGTCGCCTACATGTCGGCCGAGAAATTCATGTACCGCTTCATCTCCGCGATCCGGTCGCAGTCGACGATCGAGTTCAAGGAGCAGCTCCGCTCGGTCGACATCCTGATGGTCGACGACCTGCAATTCCTGATCGGCAAGGACAACACCCAGGAGGAATTCTTTCACACCTTCAACGCGCTCGTCGACGCCGGCAAGCAGATCGTGGTCTCCGCCGACAAGTCGCCGTCCGATCTGTCCGGCCTCGAGGACCGTCTGCGCACCCGCCTCGGCTGCGGCATGGTCGCCGACTTGCACGCAACCACCTTCGAACTCCGGCTTTCCATCCTGCAGGCCAAGGCCGACCGTTCCGGCGTGCCGGTGCCGCCGCGCGTGCTCGACTTCCTCGCCCACAAGATCACGTCCAACGTGCGCGAGCTCGAGGGCGCGCTCAACCGTCTCATCGCGCACGCCAACCTGTTCGGCCGCCCGGTCACGCTCGACGCGACGCAGGAGGTGCTGCACGACATCCTCAAGGCGCACGACCGGCGCGTCACCATCGAGGAGATCCAGCGCAAGGTCAGCGAGCACTGGAACATCCGCTTGTCCGACATGTCCTCCGCGCGCCGCGCGCGCGCCGTCGCCAGACCAAGGCAGGTCGCGATGTATCTCGCCAAGCAGCTCACCAGCCGCTCGCTGCCCGAGATCGGCCGCAAGTTCGGCAACCGCGACCACACCACCGTCATGCACGCCGTCAGCCGGGTGACCGAGCTGATGGGCCTCGACGCCGCCTTCGCCGAGGACGTCGAGCTGCTGAGGCGCATGCTCGAAAGCTAGCAAATGGGGCTTCGCCCCAAACCCCACCAAAGGCTAGCCTTTGGAATCCTTCGATTTAATTGCCCGGGGTCTGGGGCCGCCGGCCCCAGCGGGTCCAGGGCAGAGCCCTGGCCTTCCGCCTGGCTTTCACATAACCTTTGATCTCCGAGTCCCGCGCGCGCGGAAGGTTGAACACACATGAAGCTCAAGGCCGATCGCGCCACCCTGTTGCGGGCGCTGGCCCATATCCAGAGCGTCGCCGAGAAGCGCAACACCATCCCGATCCTCGCCAACGTGCTGATCGAGGTGCGGGAGGGCCGGATGCGCCTGACCGCCACCGACATGGAGATCGCCGTCGAGGAGGAGATCGAGGCCAGCACCGCCCGCGACGGCCGCACCACCGCCCCGGCCGGCACGCTCTACGAGATCGTGCGCCGGCTGCCCGAGAGCGCCGTCGTCGAGCTCGACCATCCGGGCGGCGACGCGGCACTCGCCCTGCGCGCGGGACGTTACGCCACCAGCCTGAATGTGCTGGCCGTGGATGATTTTCCGAACATGACCGCGGGCAAGCTGCCGCACCAGTTCGTGCTTCCATCCGAAACCCTGCGCGACCTGATCGACCGCACCCGGTTCGCGATCTCGACCGAGGAAACCCGCTACTACCTGAACGGCATCTACCTGCACGTGTCGGGCGACAAGCTCCGCGCGGTCGCGACCGACGGCCACCGCCTCGCGCGCGTCGAGGCGACGCTTCCCGACGGCGCGGCCGGGATCCCGGGCGTGATCATCCCGCGCAAGACGGTGGGCGAGATCCGCAAGCTGCTCGACGAGGGCTCGATGCCGGTCAGCATCGGCCTCTCGGACACGCGCATCCGATTCGAGGTCGGACCGATCAGGCTCACCAGCAAGCTGATCGACGGCACCTTCCCCGAATACGAGCGCGTCATCCCGCACGACAACGACAAGGTCCTGCAGGTCGGCCGCAAGGATTTCTCCGACGCGGTCGCGCGCGTGGCCGCGATCAGCCAGGAGCGCTCGCGCCCGGTCAAGCTGACGCTGTCGGAGAATCTTCTCGTACTGTCGGCGGCCAGCGCCGATCAGGGCACCGCGATCGAGGAGCTCGACGAGGGCCGCGCGACCTACAATTCCGGTCCGCTCGAGATCGGCTTCCAGGCCCGCTACCTCAACGACATCACCGACCAGATCAGGGAGCGTGTCGAATTCCGCTTCTCCGACGGCTCGGCGCCGACCGTCGTGCAGGACAGCGCCGATCCCTCCGCGCTCTACGTGCTGATGCCGATGCGGGTGTGACGCCGCGTCATTGGTCCGACTGCTCCGCGCGACCCTGACGAATGTCCGCAACTACGCCCATCTGACCGTGGCGCCGGGCCCGCGCCTGAACGTGCTGTCCGGCCCGAACGGCAGCGGCAAGACGAACCTGCTCGAGGCGGTCTCGCTGCTGCAGCCGGGACGCGGGCTGCGCGCCGCCCGTCCCGAACTCATCGCGCGGCACGGCGCCTCCGAATGGGCGGTCGCGTCGCGTCTCGAAGGCGGCGGCGAGGTCCGTGACATCGGAACCGGAACGAGTTCGGCCGGCCGTGACGAGTCCGCGTCGAAGGGGCGCGTCTTTCGGCTCGACGGCGCGAATGTCCGCGGCCAGGGCGAAATCGCCGCCATCGTCTCGGTCGTCTGGCTGACGCCGCAGATGGAGCGCCTGTTCGGCGAGGCAGCGTCCGGCCGCAGGCGTTTCCTCGACCGGCTCGTCGGCGGCCTCGACGCCGGCCATGCGCGTGCGCTCGCCGCCCACGACGCGGCGGTCGCCGGCCGCAACCGCCTGCTCGCCGAGCGCCGCCACGAGACCGCCTGGCTGCGCGCCGCCGAGGACGCCATCGCGCGCCACGCCACCGCCGCCACCGCGTCCAGGCTCGCCTTCTGCCGCCGGATGAACCTCGCGGCCGAGCCGGTCGATGCGTTTCCCGCCGCCAGGCTCGACCTGTCGTGCCCGATCGCGGAACGCCTGCAAGCGGAGCCCGCGCGTCTCGTTGAGGACTGGCTCAGGGCCGCGCTCGCCGCAAGCCGCGACGCCGACGCCGCCACCGGCACCACCGGCATCGGCGCACATCGCTGCGATCTCGCGATCCACGAGCACGCGACCGGGCTGCCGGCGCATCTCGCCAGCACCGGCCAGCAGAAATCGCTCCTCTTGGGCATCGTCCTCGCGCACGCCTCCCTGATCGAGGCGGACCGCGGCGAGCCGCCGCTGCTGCTTCTCGACGAGCCTCTCGTGCATCTCGATGCGGACCGCCGCCGGTCGCTGTTCGTCCGTCTATCGGCGATGACCGGCCAGGTCCTGATGACGGGAACCGACGAGGCGACCTTCGGCCCGCTCGCTCGCGATGCCGTGTTCTGGCGCGTCGGCGGCGATACCGTGGTTCGCGCGGACCAAGCCGCGCCGTAGCTGGCCGTGGCGCGCGGGAAACACTATATTGAGCCTCACCTTGCGTCCTCCCATCCGGCCATCGCGACGCATTCCTGGAGCATTCCCGCGGCATGTCAGACAACGCCGACAACTCGTCCGTGCCCGAATCCAATGAGCCCAATGGAAATTACGACGCCGCCTCGATTTCGGTGCTGCGCGGCCTCGACGCCGTCCGCAAGCGGCCGGGGATGTATATCGGCGACACCGACGATGGCTCCGGGCTGCACCACATGGCCTTCGAGATCATCGACAACGCCGTCGACGAGGCGCAGGCCGGCTATGCGAGCTGGTGCGAGCTGGTGCTCAATGGCGACGGCTCCGTCACGGTGCGCGACGACGGCCGCGGCATTCCCACCGACCTGCATGCCGAGGAGGGCATCTCGGCGGCCGAAGTGGTGCTGACCCGCCTGCACGCCGGCGGCAAGTTCAACCAGAACTCCTACAAGGTCTCCGGCGGCCTGCACGGTGTCGGCGCCGCCGTGGTCAATGCGCTGTCGCAATGGATGGAGGTCCGCATCTGGCGCGAGGGCCAGGAGCATTTCATCCGCTTCGAGCACGGCGACTCGGTGGCACCGCTGGCGATCGTGGGCGATGCGGGGACCCACAAGAATGGAACCGAGGTCACCTTCAAGCCGTCGACCGGGACCTTCACCAAGGTCGATTTCGATCTCTCGATCCTCGAGCGCCGACTGCGCGAGCTCGCTTTTCTCAATTCCGGTCTCCGGATCAAGCTGCGCGACGAACGCCACGCACCGTTCGTCGAGCATGATTTCTTCTACGAGGGCGGACTGCGCGCCTTCGTGGCCTACCTCGACCGCGGCAAGACCGGCGTTCTCGCCGAACCGATCGATGTCAAGGGCGTCTCCGGCACGCTCGGCGTCAAGGTCGAGTTCGCGCTGACCTGGAACGACACCTACCACGAGACGATGCTGTGCTTCACCAACAACATCCCGCAACGGGACGGCGGCACGCATCTGGCGGGCTTCCGTCAGGCGCTCACCAGGATCGTCGCCAAATATGCCGACGCCGCCAGCAAGAAGGACAGCGTCGGCCTCGCCGGCGACGACATGCGCGAAGGGCTCACCGCCGTCCTGTCGGTCAAGGTGCCGGATCCCAAGTTCTCGAGCCAGACCAAGGACAAGCTGGTCAGTTCCGAAGTGCAGCCGATCGTCCAGGCCGCCGCCGCGGACGCCATCGGCCACTGGTTCGAGACCCATCCGAAGGAGGCGCGTCTCGTCATCGCCAAGGTGATGGACGCCGCCGCCGCCCGCGAGGCCGCGCGGCGCGCGCGCGAGCTCACCCGTCGCAAGGGCGTGCTCGACGTCTCCAGCCTTCCCGGCAAGCTCGCCGACTGCCAGGAGCGGGATCCGGAGCGCGCCGAGATCTTCATCGTCGAGGGCGACAGCGCCGGCGGCACCGCCAAGCAGGGCAGGGACCGCAAGTTCCAGGCGATCCTGCCGCTGAAGGGCAAGATCCTCAATGTCGAGCGCGCGCGCTTCGACCGCATGCTCGGCAGTGCCGAAATCGGCACGCTGATCACCGCACTCGGCACCGGCATCGGCCGCGGCGAACCCGAACAGGGCGGTTTCGACATCACCAAGCTGCGCTACGCCCGGATCGTGCTGATGACCGACGCCGACGTCGACGGCTCGCACATCCGCACGCTGCTGCTGACGTTCTTCTTCCGCCAGATGCCGGAGCTCATCACCGCCGGCAATCTCTACATCGCCCAGCCGCCGCTGTTCCGCGCCAAGCGCGGCAACGACGTCCGCTATCTCAAGAACGACCTGCAGCTCGAGAACTACCTGCTCGAGAAGGCGCTCGGCAGTTCCAGCCTCGCCTTCGGCGACGGCCGCACGCTGAGCGGCGACGAGCTGCGCGACGAGGTCGTCTGGCTGCGCGAGGCCACCGCCGCCCTGCGGCGGCTCGGCACCGCGCCCATAGCGTTGCTCGAGCAGGTCGCGATCGCCGGCGCGCTCGATCCTTCCGGAGCCAATCCCGCCAACAGCAATGCCGAGGCGCAGCGCCGGCTGAACGCCATCAGCGCCGTCTCCGAACGAAGCTGGACCGTCGTCTCGGACGCGGGCGGCCTGCGTCTCGGCCGCATCGTCCGCGGCGTCACCGAGCGCTATCATCTCGATGCCACCACGCTGCGATCCGCCGACGCGCGCTGGCTGACCGAGCGCGCGCCGATCCTGGCGCGCGACTTCGCGGAACCCGCGCGCCTGATGCTCGACAGCACCGAGACCCAGGTCTCGGGGCCCGCCGCGGTCTACGAGCGCATCCTTCAGCAGGGCCGCAAGGGGCTTTCGATCGCCCGCTTCAAGGGTCTCGGCGAGATGAACGCCGAGGAGCTCTGGAACACCACGCTCGACCCCGCGACCCGCACCTTGCTGCAGGTTCGCGTCGGCGACACCGAGGACGCGGCCCAGGTGTTCTCCACGCTGATGGGCGACGTCGTCGAGCCGAGACGCGACTTCATCGTCGGCAATGCGCTCAAGGTGGCGAACCTCGACGTCTGAGGGTGGATGCAATGTGGCAAGGCTTGGGCGGCGTCCTGCTGATCACGACCACGGCGATCCCGGCGTCCTGCGCCGCGACCCAGCCCGCCTTCTACACGGCCCAGGGCGGCAACGATGCCAATCCGGGCACCGCGAACCAGCCGTTCGCGACGATTGCGCATCTGCGGTCGATGATGGAAGCCGACGGCGTCAGGACCGGGTTCATCGGCGCCGGCACCTACGCCCTCGCCGCGACCGAGAATTTCACCAAGGCCGACGACGGCTTCACCTTCGAGGCGGTCCCGGCCACCAGGCCCGTCATCGAGGGCGCCAACGCCAACGTCGGTTCGCTGTGGCAGATGTCGGGCGTCAGCGGGATGACCATCCAGGGCCTGACCTTTGCCGGGGGCGGGGCCGCCGCCTTGTTGCTGCAGGGCGCCGATGGCAACGCCATCGTCGCCAACCTGTTCACCAACACGACGGAAGGCTTGCGTCTGCTTGGCGGGTCGAGCAACAACGCCGTCTCCGGCAACGTCCTGACCAATTCCGCGGCCAGCGCGATCGAGTGCCAGGACGGCAGCAACGGCAACGTCTTCGACAGCAACCTGATCAACGGCACCGGTGCCGTCGGAACCGCGGGCGGCGGCTTCTACTGTCATGGCGTGAGCGACACCGTCATCTCGCACAACGAGGTCGAGAACACGGCAGGGATCGGAATCGGGATCGAGGATTTCACCGCCGGCCAGACGACCAACAGCAACAACACCATCACCGGGAACATCGTCGTCAACGCGAACACGAGCCAGCAATCGACCGACAGCGGCTCGATCTATCTTCTCGGCAGAAGTGCGAACGACACCGCGACAACGGTTTCCAATAACTTCGTCGACGGGACCGGTCAGCAGCCCGGCAACAGGACCACGCCGTTCCACACGCTCGGTATCTATCTCGACGACCTGACCAGCGGCGTGCAGATGGTCGGCAACATCATGCGCGACGTGGGCATCGATTGCGTCCAGATCCACGGCGGCGAGAACGTCTCGGTCACCAACAACATCTGCGACATCGGTCCAGGCCAGGCGGCCTTCGTCCTGTTCCAGGCGGCTCCGGCCAACACGAACCCGCCGTTCGGCATGACCAACGACGTCGTCGAACACAACATCCTATGGTCGGACAGCACCTCGCCGCCCGCCACGTACGACTATATCGACGGAGGTTCACCCATCATCGCTGACAATCTCTATCAGAACACCGAGGGACAACCGATGACGACGTCCGCGCCCACCCTGGACACCGCGCCCGCGATCGGCGCGGCCCAGTTCGCCGACGAGGCGCAGGCGGACTACCAGCTCGGCCCGAATTCCCTCGCACCCCGGATCGGCTTCAAGCAGATCGACCAGTCGCTCATGGGTCTGCACCCGACGACCGCCCACTGGTACTGAGCGGCACGAAGCCGATCCGAACCGCATTCCAGGACAGGTGGTCGGCGAGCGAGCGCGCGGCATGCGGTGCGGGCGGCGTGTAGAGGGCAGCCACGTCGCCACGAGCGCCGGTGCCCGCCACGTCGATGCCCGTCCCCGCGAACGACCAGTAGTCGTTTCCCCTGATCGTGACGTCGCCGGCACCGAAGGTCAGATCAGCGAAGCCGGGCTTGCGCGGCGAGACGCTCTGGGTGGTGAAGATGTTGCCGGTGACGACGTCGTTCTCCAATTGCCGGAAGGAATCCTTGGGCATCTGGTCCGGCTCGTCGCGCTGGAACAGGCCGAACGACGTCCGCCCGCGCCCCAGGTCGAAGATGTTCCCCGAGACGATGTCGTTGCTGCCGCCATGGATCTCGTAGGCGTCCGACATCGTCTCCGTCGCGGCGACGATATTCCCGGTCGACGTCACTCCGGATGCGTTGTCGTCCAGATAGAGGCCGACCGCATGCGCCCCTGGCGATCCTGTCGCCCCGATGACGTTCGCCTTCACGATGATGCCGGTCGCATCCTGGCTTCGACCGAGCACGTAGATCGCGCCGCTGTCGGTGCTGCCGGTGTCGACATGGTCGAGGACATTGTCCACGACCACGCTGCGATCGTTCCTGGTCAGGGTCGAGCCCGGGGGCGAGAAATCCATCAGGCTGATCGCCGCACCCACGGTGCCGCTGATCCGGTTTCCGCTGATCGTGCTGTCGTCGGCGCCATGCAGCCAGATCGCGCCAACGGTGTCCGGAGCCCGGTCACCCTCGATGACGTTGAAGCTGAGCCTGTTTCCGCTGGCGCCGTGCATGGCCTCGATCGCGCTGTGGTTCGTGTCGATCATCAGATTGTCGGCAACCACGCTGTCCGTCGTTCCGTCGAGGACGATGGCCCGTCCCGTTGCCGCGAACACGTCGTGCTCGATCCGCACGCGCCTGCAATACCGTGCGTCGATCGCGATTCCGCCCGCGGCCCCGCGAAAGGTCAACCCCGAGATCGCCATGTCCGAGGCGCCCGACACCTCGATCGAACCCGTCAGCGTGACCCCGTCGGATAGCGCCGAGAGGGTCAGGCCGGATGTCGCGACGAGATCGCGTTCATCGTAGGTTCCTGGCGCGATCAGGATCCGCTTGATGCCCGTCTTCGCCGCCCTCTCGATGCCGGCCTGGATCGTCGCCACGAGACTGCCGGGAGCGACCTCGATCGAGGACGGTCTCACGGTCGCGATGGCGGCGTCATGAACCGCGAGCGGCATCCGCTTGGCCGTTCACGGGTGCGCCGGGGAGAGATCCGGCAGGGAGCGCCCGTCATCATGCGTCATCGCCAGGGCGTCGATGATCCGCTCCGCCGCGCGTTGCGGTGTGACGGCATCGATGCGTCGGCGTGCGGCCGCGCCGATCGCCGCGAGCCGGGCCGGCGGCGTGTCGAGCGCACGCGTGATCGCGTCCAGCATGGCACCCGGTTCCGTCGGATCGAAGACCCAGCCCGTATGCCCCTCCTCGACCAGCTCACCGACCGCTTGCGCGAGCACGCTGCCGAGCACCGGCAGACCCGCCGCCATCGCTTCGTTCACCACCAGTCCCCATTCGTCCAGCAGGCTCGGAAATGCCAGAAGATCGCATTGCGCGTAGTAGCCGGGCATCGCGTCGTACGACACGTTGCCGCAGAACCGCTGTGCGAGATTGTCCGGCAGCGCGAGCCGCGAGAGGTCGCCCGCGAGTTCGCCGTCGCCGAGCCACCAGATCTCGATGCGCCGCTCCGTGTGTGAGCGGGCCCATGCGATGAGCGCTTCGGCGAACGGGATCACGCCCTTCCGGGCCGTCAAGGTCCCCGCGCAGAGGAGGCGGCTTGCCAGGCCCACCTCTCGTGTTCGCGGCACCGACGCGAAGCGGGCGACGTCGATGGGCTGGTTCACGCGGTGGATGACGCCGTCGCGCACGCCGAAGCGTGCGATGTAGCGCGCGCCGCTCTCGCCATTGACCAGCACCGCATCCGCGTGTCCGAGAATGAAGCGGCGAACGAGTGTCCGCATGATTCCCCAGTTCCGCTCCGTATGCTCCGACAGTTTGCACCAGATCAACAACCGCGTGCGCGGATAGAGCAGCTTGAACAGCACCGCCTGCACGCTGCGCGCGCCGAGCTCGACCGAGATGATGGCATCCGGCTTGAAGCGCAGCAGGCGGGGCAGCGTGTCGTACGGGATGTGCACCTGAAGCTGGCGCGAGAACCCGAGCTTGTCGTGATAAGGGCGTCGGATGGTGACGTTGCTCTGCACGACGACGTCGAGCGTCCCCCATTCCACGTCCCAGGCTCGATCGGTTTCCATCGGTGTCGAGACCAGCACCCGGAATGCGTCCAGCTTCGCCGCCAGGCACTCGTAGAGCAACACCCGATAGGGGGCCACGAAGTTCTGCATCAGCACGACGCGCATCACGTCCCGACGTCCAGGCAGGATCTAGTAGCCAAGATAGAGACCGACGCGGCGCTGCGTCACGCCGAGTGTCGAATAGCGGCCATACTGGTCGAGATCCACCATCGACAGCAGCAACCCGCCGATCCGTCCGCCGGCGCTGACCATCTGGCGCAGCGCCGCCGCCGCCGCCTCGCGTCGCGTATCCTGCCAACGCACGACGAAGACCGTCTGGTCCGCCAGCCGGCAGAGATGGCGCGAATCCGATACCGCGAGAACCGGCGCGCAGTCGAGAACGACCAGATCATATTGCGCGGCGAGCGTCTCCAGCAGCCGGCGCATGCCGGGCGACGCGAACAGGTCCGGCGACGTGTTGACGAACTTGCCGGCGGGCAGGCAGTGCGTCGTCGAGAGACTGTCCTGCCGGATCAGGTCCTCGAGCTTGGCGTTGCCGGCCAGATACTCCGACAGGCCCGCGCCGCGCTGAGCGCCGAACGCCCGCGACAGCGACGAGCGGCGCAGGTCGCAATCGATCATCACGACACGCTTGCCGCAGCTCGCCATCAGCCTCGCCAGAGACAGCGAGATCGCCGTCTTGCCCTCTCCGGGCAGGGCCGACGTGATCAGGATGGTCTTGGGCGCGCGTTCGATGCCCGTCATCATCAGCCCGGTATGCAGGCTGCGGATCGCTTCCGCGTAGGGCGATGTCGGCGTGTCGAGAACGAAGCGCTCGGGTGATCGCCCGTTGGTCTCGCGCCGCTTGAGCAGCGGCACGAAACCGAGCCCCGTCATCCCCAGCGTCTGCTCGAGTTGCTCGACCGTGCTGAAGCCGCGGTCCAGGCTCTCCACGGCCAGCACGAGCAGCACGCCGACCAGGCAGCTCGCGATGAACACCGCCGGCAGGATCATGCTCTTCTTCGGAAATGATGGCGCTTGCGGCCACTCGGCGCGCGAGACGAGGCGGGCGTCGGGTTGCTGCAGCCCGGTCTGGATCTGCGTCTCCTTCGATCGGGCCAGCAGGCGATCGTACAGAGCCCGGTCGGCGTCGGCCTCCTGCTGCAGCGCGCGAAGCTCGATCTCGCTCTCGTTGCCGACACCGCTCTGCTCGCGCAGCGCGTCGAGATTGGCCGACAGGCGATGCTCCTGCTCGGTCGCCGCGAGCACGTCCTGACGCAGGCCGAGTGCGTGCGGATTGATCGAGGACATCGCCGCCTGGCGCGCCTCCGCCACCGCGACCGCCTCCCGCGCGCGGATGACCTCCGTCCCGAGCTCGCTGAGCTGTTCGGTGAGCAGCGAGGTCTGCAGGCCGCGCACCAGGTCATGCTTGCGCCGGTAGGCAACGACCGCGTTGTCGGCGTCGATCATCTGGCGGCGCAATTCCGTCACGCGCTGGTCGAGCCAGATATGGGCCTGGGTCGTCGCGTCGGTCTTCGCCTTGAGCTGGTTGGCGATGTAGGCGTCCGCGACCGCGTTGGCGATCCCGGCGGCGAGCACCGGGCTGGTGCTGGTGAAGCTGACGCCCACGACTCGCGACCGGCCCTTGGACATGACGTCCAGGTCCTGGGTGAAGTTGTCGATCGGAATCGAGAGCGGATCCCGCGGCGTGACCAGCAGGTCCAGGTCCGACGCGTTCGGCGCGTTCTCCGCGGGAAGCGGCAGCACCGAGAGCCGGGCCGGTCTCGTGGACGGAGCGGATGCATGATGGAAAAGGGGTCCGACGAGCGACGAATACTCCGCTGCGACGAAATCGGCGGCTGTCTTCATCATGCCCGGCGGCCGCAGCGCCGGATTGAACTCCGGCCGCCGGTCGAGCTTGAATTTTTCGACCACGCTGCGCGCGATCCCGCGCGAGTGCAGCACCTGGATCTCGCTCTCGATCTCGTCGCTGTCGCCCGTCAGTCCGGAGAGGACGGCCTTCAGATCGACGACCTGCTCCTCCTGGCGACCCACCAGCAGGTCGGCTTCCGCGGTGTAGCGCGGCGCGAGCTGGTTGACGCCCAACAAGGCCGCGCCGTTCAGCAGGACGACCGTCAGCACGAACAGCCGGCCGCGCCGGAGCAGCCCTCGCCCGAAGCTGCCGAGCCGGGTGTCGGCGCTCGCGCCCTTGTCGATCTCGGGCTGCGTGACGATCCAGGTGCTGTCGAGCATCGAGGACCGATCCGGGCCGGGCCCCGCCACCGTGAGCCTTTGTTGATCGGCCACAGAGCCTCCTACGGACAGACGAGATCATTCGGAGCCACAGTCCTAACATCGAAGCCGATCCGGTTCCGGATGGAAAACGGATTAACCCGATCGACTCGCGGCACACATGGTCCGTTCGCGTCCGAACGCTCGCTCGGTTCGCCCGCAGATGGCTAAGCCGAATGAGCCCTGCCGGCCTGTGAGCGTCGAAGGCTAGTCTCGCGCACGAACCAGGACGGATGGATCGTGGGCGCGGGGGGTTTCGGCATGCTGGTGCGGGTTGGCTCGACCCTTTGCGCCCTGACCGTCATCGGCGCCGTGCTCGGCGCCGCGAGACGGCCGCCGGCCCCGGTTCCGGCGCATCGGCTCGCCTCGCCGGTCACGATGATGGCCGGTCCCCAATCGACGCCGGTGGCGGAGCCCGTCCGCCCGTGGCCGGCCCCCGGCGTCATCGAGCGGCGTCCGGGGCCTGCCGACGGACCGCCCGTCTATGCGCAGGACGAGCATTGGCTCGACGGCGATGGCCATAGCTGGTCGATGCGCGACAAGGGTCACGGCCAGACGATGTGGCTGTACCAGGAGCCCGCCGCCCTGCCGCTCGACGAGATCGGCGGCCACCGCCCGATCGCCGCCTACGGCACCAGGCGCCTGACCGCCGCCTACGCGGGACCCGCGATCGACGTCGTCCGCGCCAGTGACGGCACGGCGCTCGACATCGGCTTCCTGCAGGACGGCACGCTCGACGAGACGCTGCTCGCCGGGTTCTGCGCCTCGACCGAGTGCCGCGTCGCGAAGTGGTACGACCAGAGCGGGCATGGCAACGATGCGACGCAGGACACGGCGATCGCGCGGCCCGCCGTCCGGTTGTCGCACCGGACCGGAAACGCGGTGTCGTTGATCTGGGACTTCGAGATGACCAGCGGCGCGCCGCCGCGCTATCTCGTCCTGCCCGAAGGCGTCACCGTCAATTCCGGGAACATGGGCGTCCTGTGGACCGGACGGTTCCACAACGCGTCGATGATCTCGCCGCTGATCGAGCTCGGCACCGACGAGGACCCGTTCGGCTTCGGCTTCTGGGATGCGCACGGCGACTTCTACATCGGCGACGCCGAGCATGTCGGCGAGTTGCCGGGGCACGCGACGATGACTCCCGCGATCGGCCTCATCTCGACCTCTCCAGAGGGCACAATCACCAACTATCGCAACCATCTCCTCGCGATCGGCAAGGTGATCCCGGCCACCCACCAGGGCGGATTCATCGGCCGGACCAAGGCCTTCGACCAGTACGGAATGCTCGAGCTGAGCAGTCTCATCCTCTATCCGCGGCCATTGACGCCCGCGGAGCGCTTCTACGGCATGCAGGCGATGAGCGAGACGTTCGCCATCCCGCAGCAGCAGCAGGACACCTACGTCGTCGACGGCGACTCAATCAGCCAGGGCATCGCCAGCCTCTACCTGCAGAGCTACCAGCGCGACATGGAGCGCCTGCTGCCCTCCGGCATCGTCCTCTACGACGCCGCCTGGGCCGGCAAGACGCTCGACGGGCCGGGCGGCCTCATCGACCGCTTCCGCCCGTTCACGTCACGGCTCTACAACCCGCGAGCGCGCAACAATATTCTCTCGGTCCTGGCCGGCACCAACGATCTCCAGAACGGCGAGACCGGCCAGCACGTCCTCGAGCTGCTCAAGCGCTACGCCGCGGCGGCAAGACAGACGGGCTTCAAGGTGGTGGTCTGCTCGATCATGCCGCGTCGCTCCTTCACGCCGGCGATGGAAGCGGAGCGGGGGCGTCTGAACAGCCTGCTCGTGTCCTCCTGGCAGGATTTCGCCGACGGCTTCGTCGATCTCGCCGCCGATCCGCTGCTCGGCCCGACCGACGCGCTCAACGACCACAATGTCTACATCACCGACGGCACCCACCTGACCGACTACGGCTACCAGACGCTCGCCAACGACATGGCTCAGGTGGTCGACGGGCTGATCAGGTGAGCCGTCCCGGGCTTCTGGCGTAGGTCGGATCGACCATATGTCTGCTGCAGGTAGGGGCGCGTCGCGTCCATCCCGCCAGCCAGGTCGAAGCGCGGCCGGTAGCCGAGGAGCGCCTCCGCCTTGCTGATCGACACCGCGCAACGCGCCTCGTACAGCGCGCGCTTGGCACCTTCCGAGCGAAGTGTCTTCCGTCCTCGCAGCGTCTGTCGCAGGCGCTGGACCAGGAAGTTCAGCCGCGACCGGTTCGCGCTCCCGATCCTGCCCAGAACGATCCGGCGCAGTCCCCGTGACCGCGGCCTCGCCATGGGACCGGCCGGTTCCGACAACCGGCCGGCCGGCTCCAGCCGCAGCGAGTCCACCCCGAGCATCGCCTGGTAGGCACCCAGGAAATCCCGCCAGGCGACGGCTTCCGGTCCGCTGACCAGGATCCGCTCCCCCGACGACAGCGCGGCACCGCACGCGGCGATCGCGGCCGCGCAGACATCGTCGACATGGACGGCGTTGCAGAGACCGTTGCCCGCGTCGGGCAACATCACGTTGGCCGTCAGCAGCTCGCGGACCGGACTGTCGGTCCAGGCGCCGCCATGCGGCCCATAGACGATCGTCGGCTGCAGGATGACGAGGTCGAGACGATCCGAATCGACGAGCTCCAGCAGGCGGCGCTCGATCGCGCGCTTGATCTCGGTGTACGGCGTGCCGGGCACGTCGTCGGGCGATCGCTCCGTCAGGATGCCGTCGGGGAGGGGCTCGTAGACGGCGGCGCTGCTGACATGGACCAGGCGAACCGAGGAAGCGGCGCAGGCACGCCCGATGGTGTCGGCAATCCTGAGATTGGCGGCCTCGTCATAGGCGTCGAACGCGCAATGAACCACGGCCTGGCACCCGGCGATCGCGGCGGCGACCGCTTGCGCCTCGTCCAGACGCCCGGCCCGCCGCGTGATCCGCCGGACGGAAGTGCCGGCCTGCTCCAGCAGCTCCGCGAGCCGGCCGCCGATGAAGCCGCCGGCGCCGGTCACCGCGATCCGCGCACTCACGCGCCCACCGCCACGACCAGGCCGCCAAGCACGCCGCTCGCGGCCACCGTGACGCCGAACAGGGAAGCCGCGTGGCGGACCTTGAGGATGCGCGCGTGGCACAGCACGCCCAGCTGCATCGCGACCAGCGGGATCGCGCTCACGGTCGACGCCGCCGCCACGCCGAGGGTGCCGCCCACGGCATACAGCCCGTGCACGCAGACCCCGAGCAACATTGTCGCGAGCGGGAAGACCACCAGCCCGTCGATCCAGCTCTTCTTGCCGTTCGAGAGCGACACCGGCATCAGCCACGACGCCAGCACGAGCGGCGGGACGGCAACCAGCATGATCCGGGCGGTCTGCACGCTCTGCCGGTAGTGCGGGTAGCAGATCTCGACCAGCACGCCCGCGAGCGCGATGCCGGCGGCCATCAACGCTCCGATCCCGCCCACCAGGAGGCTGCAATCGCGGCACAGCCGGGCCGACAGCGCGAAGACCGGTCCGCGGGCGATGCCCTCGGTCACGCGCGGATAATAGAACGCGCTGAACGCGGCCGCGGCGCCCACGAGCAGCGAGAAGATGTTGGCCGCGAAGGCGAACTCGCCGAACGATTCGCGTGGCACCACCGACGACGCGAACCAGCGGTTGCCGGTGACATAGAACGCCCAGATGAACGAGGTCGCGAAGAACGGCAGGCCGCGCGCCAGCAAGCCGCCCGCCCTTCGCATCGTCGGACGCATCGATGCGCGCGGCCGCATGCCGGCGTGGAACACCAGCGCGAAGCCGACATACCAGACAGTCAGGGCCGCGAAACAGTCTTCCATGCCGCCCAGCACCAGCCCCGCTGGCCTCGCGACGACAAGACCGCTCGACAGGACGACGACCGAGAGCGCGTAGTTGCGTCGTGCCGAGCGCGCCCGATAGACGCAGGCGGGACCGAGCGATACCATATAGGCGATGCCGGCAGCGCCCGCCATCACGCCAATTCCCGGCCGGAACGGCAGCAGGCCCGCCGCCGACAGCGCGAACAATCCCGGAACCAGCACAGTGAGCGTGGTCGCGGCCACGATCAGCCGCAACCACAGCAATTCCTGTCCGACCTGCTCGGCGGCCTCCGGCAAGTCACGTCCCAGGTGCGCGGGGATCAGCCGGTCGATCAGCTGCGAGGCGCCCAAGTCGAAGATCAGCCCGTACTGGAACAACGTGACCACGAGCGCGTAGGTCCCGAAGTCGGACGGCGTCATCAGCTTGGGCAAGGCCATGCCGACAAGCGCGTTCAGGACGGTCACCACCGGAATCAGTCCGCCAAAAACGCCCGGCCGGGACAGCAACACGGTCGCCCAGGCGAGCGCCGCGGGCCGGCCGGGCAGAGGGCCGGCGAGCGGCTGCATCGAGACGGCCCCTCTCATGCGCGCCGTGCCAGACTCAGGGCCGGACCACGGGCGGCCGCCCTGGCGTCGTCGGCGAACGCCACCTTCAACCGGTCGGCGAGGCGCAGCGCCATCGCCGCGATCGTCAGCGTCGGATTGGCCGCTCCGGACGTCGGAAAGACCGCGCTGCCGGCGACATACAGCCCGTGCACGCCGAAGACCTGGCAATCGGTGTCGACGACACCCAGGCTCGGGTGCGGCGCCATCCGCGCCGTGCCTGCCGGGTGATAGGAATCGATCAGTTCCGACCGGTGGAGGGGCTCGTCGAGCCAGGGCGCCTCCTCCAGCCGGCCGAGGCCGAGGCGGCCGAACTCGCGGCCGACGAGGCGGGTGAAGCAGAGCAGCGTCCGTGCCGTCAGCGCGTCGATCCGCCAATCGACGCGCACCCGTCGCAGCCCGAACGCATCGGTGGCCGCGTCGAGCGTCACCCGGCTATCCGGATCGGGCGTCTGCTCGCTGAAGACCTCGAGAATGATCCGGCTCGGCTTGGGTGCCGGAGACAGTCCGTGGGCGCGAAGCCGCCACGCGCTCTCGACGATGTCGGGCAGGCCGCGCGCGGCCTGGGCGATCGAGCCCGCGATCGCCCGCGGCCGGCGTCGCGTTCGCAGCTCGCCGGCGAGGTTCAGGAGCGCCCGGGTTCCGCTCGCCTCGGTATCGTACGCGAGCCGGGCGACGCAGTTGAGCAGACCCTCGTCGCGCTGTGCCTGCTCGCTCAGCGCGATCTTCGGCAGGTAGCGTATCCCCTTTCCATACAGCATGTTGAAATGATCCTGCAGGGCCCGCGGCGCCTGCGTCTGCACCGTCGCCGCCTGCGCGCACGGATGGTCCTGCAGATACCGGCCGACCTGGTCATGATCGTTGCCGAGGCCATTCGGCCTTCCCTTGTCCGACAGCAGCAGCAGCCGCGCATTCTCGATCGCGCCGGCACACAGCACGAACCGCCGCGCCACCACGCGGCCGCGCTTGCCGCCGAGACTGGCGAAGTCGGCGGCGACCACCTGCGTCCCATACGCATCGACCTCGATGTTCTGCACCGTCGCGTGCAGCAGCACCCGGACCGAACGCGATGCGGCGAGTTCGGCGTGGAAGCGCCGCCCGAGGTCGGGCCTGCGTATGAAGACGCCATGCACCGAGCGCAGGCGCGACGCATCAAAGCTCAGCGGATCGAGGCCGAAACGTTCCCACGCCGGTGTCCGCATCTCGTCGGAAGCGATTTCGAGCACCGCCTCGGCCGCGTCGTAGTAGGGGGCGATGTCGACCGCCGGGATCGGCCAGCCACTGTGCGGCACCCAGTCGCGTTGCTCGAAGTCGATCGGGTCGAGCCGGATGCACTGCCCGCCCCAGAGCGTGGTCGTTCCGCCGAAGACGCGTGAACGTCCCGCCTGCAGGCCGCGGAACGGCCCCGGCGCGCTCCGTCCTTCGAGCAGCCCGTTCGTCTCCTTCTCCGCCGATCGGCCGCCGCACTCGAGAAGCACCACCTCGTGTGCACTGTCGGCGAAGCTGCGCGCGATCAGAAGCCCCGCGGCTCCGGCGCCCACGATGCAGAGATCGGCCTTCAGCGCCGTCCCGTCCGGCAGGTCGTGGAAATCGTCGATCAAGTCGCCGCCTTTCGCTCAGGCCGAAGTAGCGGTCTAGCTTCAGTGCGAGCATCCCGGAATGACTATTGTGGCTAACCGAAACGATCGCACTCATCCCCTATTTCACCACCCTCCGGCCCGGCCACGCGATAGGCTCGGGGCCATGGACATGATGCTCGATCGGACATCGCCCGCGGCGCGGGACTTCCGCCTTCTGCTGGCGGCGCACTTCGTCTATGCCGGACGCGTCGGCGGCGCCGAGCAGATGCTCTACAACCTCGTCCGCGGCATGACGGCACTCGACGCGACGACGATCGTGCTGTGTGGCGACCGCAACAATCTCGCGGCCGGATTTCGCGGCCAGCTCGCGTCCTGCGCGGGTGTGCGGCTGCGAGAGGCCGGCGGGACCGGCACCCGGTTCCTCGCCGAGCAGCGCGCCTGCCTGGACCGCTCGCTGAGCGCGGACGCGATCCTGTTCCCCAACTACTTCCTGCCGCCGGTCATCCCGCGCCGTCTCGGCCGGACCGGCATCGTGCTGCACGACCTGCAGTATCGCCACTTTCCCGCCTACTTCACGCGAAGGAAGCGGGCCTGGCTGCGCGCGTCGCAGACATTCTCGATCCATCGCGCCGACCGCGTCTTCGTCATCTCCGACTTCGTCCGGCGCGATGTTCTGCGAAGTTTCGGCGCGCGCGTTGCCGACAAGCTCGTCGTCGCGCCGAACCCGATCTCCTGGTTGCGCTTCGATCCTGCCGGCGCGCACGCGCAGCGGCCTCTCGATGCGCCCTACATCCTGTCGGTCGCCGCGCAGTATGCCCACAAGAACCTCGAGACGCTGATCCGCGGCTTCGGTGAACTGGCAAGGCGCGATGCCGAGATCACGCTGGTGCTCTGTGGACAGGACCACGCGGCCCTGCACGGCGTCGGTGGCGTCAAGGTCGGGCTGCGGCCGCTGATCGAGGAACTCGGACTGACCCGCCGTGTCACGCTCACCGGCTATCTCGACGACGAGGCGCTCGGACGCTGGTATCGGCACGCCGCACTCTTCGCCTTTCCCTCCCTGTTCGAAGGCTTCGGCATGCCGCCGGTCGAGGCGCTCGGTTTCGGCCTGCCGGTGCTGACGAGCGGGCTGACAGCCTTGCCGGAGACGACCCTCGGTCTGGCGCACACGGTCGAGGACCCGAGGAACCCGCTTGCCTGGGCGTCGGCGATGGCCGATCTGCTCCACCATGGGGACGCGGCGCGCCTGACCAGCGCGCAGATCGCGCGGGTTCGGCAGACCTATGGTCTCGCTGCCTGCGCCCAGCGCTATCTCGATGGCCTGCGCGACTAGAAAGCGCGCAACGGCAACCGAGGGTCAAGTCGTCAAGGTCGGCCGATAGAGTCCGAGTTTCTGGGCGGTCACGAGAACCACGAACAGCGGATTGCTGGACAGATAGCGTTTCCAGAGCCGCCTCGGCTCCTTCATCAAGCGGAAGGTCCATTCGAAACCGGTGCGCCGGAGGAACGCGGGCGCTCGCTCGATCAGCCCGGCCTGGATATCGAACGCGGCGCCCACGCCGATCAGCACGGGCGCGTGCAGCCGCTCCCGATGCGCCGCCATCCAGCGCTCCTGCTTGGGTGTGCTGAGACCGACCCAGACGATGTCCGGCGCGGCCGCGTTGATCGACGCCACGACGGCCTCGTCCTCCGCGCCGGTCAATGGCCGGTAGGGGGGCGAATGCGCGCCGACGATGTCGGCCCCCGGCGCCAGGACCCGCAGACGCGCCTGCAATGAAGCCAGGGCCTGCTCGGATCCGCCATAGAAGTAATGCCGGTCCCCGCGGGCGACCGACTCCTCGATCAGCCGGGGCATCAATTCCGGTCCGCAGACGCGGTCGGCATCGCGGAAGCCGGCAAGCTTGAGCATCCACACCAGAGGCATTCCATCCGGCAGAACCAGGCCGGCTCGATTATGGATCGCGCGCAGCGACGGCGAGCGGCGGCTTTCCATCACCCCGTGCACGCCGCTGACGCACACATAGTGGCGCTCGCGATCGTCGATCCATCGCTTCACGATCGCCAGCGCGGTGCCCATGTTGACCGCGCTGACACCGACACCGATCACGTTCGCCCGCTGCGACACGGCGGAACTCCACGAAGCTGGAAGTGGAAGGGGCTCGGGACGAGGAATGCGCGATGCTAGTCGGCGGCGAGTTCCCGCCGCGCGTCCGACCGCATCATGTCGTCGTGGATCCAGCGATATGTGCGCTCGAGGCCGTCGCGGAGCGTGATCGACGGCTGCCAGCCCAGCACCGACTGGATCAGCGTGTTGTCGCTGTTCCGGCCACGGACCCCCTTGGGGGCATCGAGCTTGTAGTCGCGCTGCACGCGGATCCCGGCGATCCCCTCGACGATGTCCACCAACTGGTTGATCGAGACCAGCTCGCTGCTGCCGATATTGATCGGGTCGACGACATCGCTGTCGAACAGCATCCGCGTGCCCTGCACGCAATCGTCGACATACATGAAGCTCCTGGTCTGCTCACCGTCTCCCCAGACCTCGATCTGGTGCCGGCCGCCGAGCTTCGCCTCGATCACCTTCCGGCAGATCGCGGACGGCGCCTTCTCGCGACCACCCTGGTAGGTGCCGTTGGGGCCATAGACGTTGTGGTAGCGGCCGATGCGGGTGACGAGGCCGTAATCCTCCGAGAAGTGACGGCACATCCGCTCGCTGAACAGCTTCTCCCAGCCGTAGCCGTCTTCCGGCATCGCGGGGTAGGCGTCCGCCTCGCGGAGCGCGGTCACCGCCGCTTGCGTCTGCTTGTCGGCGGCATACACGCAGGCCGACGAGCTGAAAAAGAAGCGCGAGACGCCGAGGTCGCGGGCGGCCACCAGCATGTTCGTGTTGATCAGCACCGACAGCATGCATTCGGCCTTGTGGGTCTCGATGAAACCCATCCCGCCCATGTCCGCCGCCAGGTTGTAGATGTCCGCGCAATCCCTCGCGACCGCCCGGCACACCTCCGGCGACGAGACATCGGCCTGCATGCAGTCGGCGCCCTCGACCACCTGGTACCAATCCGAGAGCGGCTTGCGGTCGACGGCGCGCACAGCGTGGCCGGCCGATCGGAGATGCGCCACGAGATGGCCGCCGATGAAACCGCCGGCTCCCGTCACCAGCACCAACCCGGGGTCGTTCCGCTCGGCCCTCTCGAACATCCCGCCGTCGATCATCGCATTCGTCATCATCTGCTCCCAATCCGCGTGATGGTCCCAGGACGCGGGCCGGCTCGGCTCTCCGGAACATTCCGGCTCCGAGCGCGTGCGCATCATCGCGAGGGGCACGCCGGACGTGCAGTGCGCAAAGGGAGGTCGCGGTCCCGAACCCGGCCTAACTCCGAATCGCCAGGGGCGCGGATCATGTTCCTGAACGCCGTGCCCCGGGACCGAAGCACGGCGATCCCGTCAGCCGCTCGGCGGGCAGGGGTAATTCCTTTGAAGCGACCGTCCAGGTCGGCCCGCGTGTTAATCACGGTCTCGAAAACCCAACCCGGCGATGCGGCAGCCCTCGAGAGGTGCGTCATGCAAACCGCCCCCGTCATCGATGGCGCCAGCGAACGGCCCGACCTTTCGCAGGAGATCGACACGCTCAAGTTCCTTCCAGCACCCGGCCAGCCGAGCGATCGGCCGCTCGCCTCCCTCGCAGTCCTGTTGCGCGACCGTCCGCCGGTCGTGGTCGCGAGCACCGGCGGCTCCGTCGTCGCCGCGCTGGCCTACCGGCTGCTCCGGCGCCGCTCCCGCCTGCTGATCTGGTCCGACGCCCCGGCGCCGCCCTGGCGATGGCTGCGTCGCCTGGCACTCCGTCTGGCCGACGGTGTCCTCGTCAGGGGCGAGCCGGAAGCGGGCGTCGCTCTCGCCGTCCGCGGAACCGACGTTGTCTTCGAGGTGCCCGGACCCCACGAGACGACGGTCTTCCTCGACGGCGCGCCGACCCGCGCGGGGCCCGACGCGTATCGGCTGGTCGTGCGTTCTCCGCTCACGCCGCCGAGCGGCGTCCTGCGCATCCTCGACGGCGTCGCGCGCGCGGCCGAGCGGCTGCCGTCACGACGGATCGAGCTCCACTGGATCGGGGAGGGCGACCTTCGCGGCGTCCTGGCGGCGCAACCGCTCCCGGACAATCTCCGTCAATCGTTCCTGGGTGATCTCGACCGCGACGACACGGCCCGGTTCTTCCACCGCTCCGGCGTGCTGATCGCGCCCTTCGACCCGAACGACCCGGTCCTGTTCAAGGCGAGGGTCGCCGAGGCGATGGCGAGCGGCCTCGTCGTCCTGTTCGACCGCTCCCATCCCGCTGCCGGTCACGTGCTCGCGGATGGCGAGACCGGGATCGCCTTCGACGCTCGCCGGCCCGACGGCCTCGCGCGCGCGCTGCTGTCGGTCCTGTCCACGTCGACGGGCCGGCTGGACCTGATGCGCCTGGCCGCGCGCCGCCGTGCCCTGGAGATGAGCCCGCGGGACTTCGCCGAGCGGCTCGCGCGGGCCGTCGAAACCGTGACGCGCGAGGGCCCGGGGCCCGGGCCGTGCGCCGCCCCGCGCATCAGGGCGCCCGTCCTGGAGGCCGATTGATGAAGGCGGTGCCGGTGCCACGGCCGGCGGTGCAGGGTGCCTGGTCCAGCGCGCGTACGGGCGGAGCACGGGATCTGGAATGGGTGGAGGCGCAATCGGACGCTCGCGCGCACTCCTCGCCGCTCGACCCGCTGCCGCTGTTCCGCGGCATCCTGACGATCTCGGACGCCGTCACCATCCTGCTCGCGGCTCTCCTGGCCTTCCTGTTCCGCTACGGGCCGGTCACGCCACCGCCGCACGTGATCATCGCGACCGTGCTCGCGCTCGTCATCATGTACCACCTGAGCCGCCAGGACGATCGAGACCAGACCGCGGTCGCGGGCCGTCTCTCGACGCAGCTCGTGGGCGTAACCCGCCGTTGGGTCTCGACCATGGTGGGCCTGCTCGTCGTCGCCTACCTCATGCGGATCTCCACGAGCTACGCGCGGCTCTGGGCGGCGGCATGGTTCGTCCTCGGCCTGGCCGGTTTCGTTCTCGCCCGGCTGGCGGTCGCACAGCGCCTGCGCAGCTGGCGCCGCAGCGGCCGCCTCGCGCGGATTGTGGCGATCGTCGATCTCGATGGAGCGGGAACGATCATGGCGCGCCGCCTGCAAGACGAATCCGCCGAGGACATCCGTCTTCTCGGCGTGTTCGCGGCGAGGAACGTCACCGGCGCACCGCGTTCGGATCTCGACGATCTCGTCAGGCTGTCGCGGCTGTTTCGCATCGACGACGTCCTGATCACCGTCTCCTGGCCGGGCGGCGATGCGCTCGAGAACACGCTGCTGCGCCTCTCGACGCTGCCGACGACGGTCAGGCTCTGCCCCGTCATGCCGCGCGCGAGGCCGGCGCCGACCTGCCGCCCCGAACTCCTGTTCGGCCATCCGACGCTGGTCCTGTCGCGCAAGCCGCTGCCGGGATGGCATGCCGTGACCAAGCGATGCGAGGACCTCTTCCTCGGAACGGTGATCCTGGCGGCGCTCGCGCCGATCATGCTCCTCGTCGCGCTCGCGATCCGTCTGGACAGTCCGGGGCCGATCCTGTTTCGCCAGAAGCGGCTCGGGTTCAACAACAATCCGATCACCGTCTTCAAGTTCCGCAGCATGACCCACCGCGCCGGCGAGGAGGCCGACATCCCGCAGGCCACCCGGCACGACGAGCGCGTCACCCGCGTCGGCAGGATCATCCGCAAGAGCAGTCTCGACGAGCTGCCGCAACTCTTCAACGTGCTGCGCGGCGAGATGTCCTTGGTCGGACCGCGGCCGCATGCCATCGTCCACAACGCGAAATATGCCGCCCTCATCGACGACTATCTGGGCCGGCATCGCATGCCGCCCGGCATCACCGGATGGGCGCAGGTCAATGGCTGGCGCGGCGAGACCGACACGTTGGACAAGATGCAGAAACGGGTCGAGTTCGATCTCGCCTACATCGAACGGTGGTCGATCCTGTTCGACTTGCGCATCATCGCCCGGACCGCACTTGGCGTTTTCTTCCATCGCCAGGCCTACTGAGGCCGCGGGCCGCGGGCTTCAGCAGTATCGTGCCTGCATCAGAACGATCGGCCGCGCGTCCGGTTCGCAGCCAAAAGGATTACGCACGGTGACCTGCTTGCTGATCACCCGCCCGTCGGCGGCCATATCCGACAGCAGCCAGCGGCAGCCGGCCAGCAGGGCCGATGCCGCGATCAGCGCGTCCCGCGGCGTCAGCGCTTCCTGCTGCAGCAGGTCGACCGCGACCTCATAGGTCGACATCTGCACGGGCAGCGGTTTCGGGCACAGGATCTTGATCAGCGACACCGCCCGGTGGATCTCGGTCCAGCTGCGTCCGAGCCTGTCGCGAGCGATCATGGTGAACTCGCTCAGCACCTGGACACTGGTGATCCCGCCGCGCTCGAAGCCGTCGAGGGCCAGGTCGCAATCGGGACCGTTCCGAACGGCGTGAAGCAGGACGTTGGTGTCGAGGAAGCACTCACTCCTCACGATCGTCGTCGCCCGTGAAGACGAAGTCCGGCGGCAGCGTCCAGTCGAGCGCCTTGAGCTGCTGCAGGGCGAGATCCCGGCTTCGGTCGTTGGCGACGCGAAACTCCCGTGTGCTGGCGATCTCGACGACGACCTCATCCCCCTCTCGCAGGGCCAGCAGCTCCACCACGGTCGCCGGCAATCGGATCGCCAAGCTGTTGCCCCACCTGCTGACCCGCATCGAGCATCTCCGTCAGCAACAGGCGCGTCGGCGCTGGCGCTCCCGTTCCTTACGATCCGGGTGGTTCGCCCGCCAGCGCACAACGGGCCTAACCCGAACGCTTTCGGGCGGCGTTCGAGCCACCGGACCGCTTGCACGGCACGGATGGTCCTCGCGCCTCGGCCCGACCTTTCGAGGTAACCCGCCGATAATTAGTTGCGATTCGAAGACGGTGTTATATCATCCCCTGGCTACACGATCATCACAGCACGAAACCCGCTGGACGGACGCTCATCGACGACGCCCACGCTTTGACCTGACGATATTCGCGCCGGACATTGAGCGACACCCATCTCATCTCAGAAAAACAATAGGGAGAGCCGTAACCAGCTTCTGCTCGGGAGCCGCGTGATGATCGACAAGTCCGGTTCTCGGCGTGACCATGCCGAACAGTCGAGGCAAGGGGCGGCGCGAGGCCACTCCGTGCTGATCGTCGACAGTTGCAGGCTGTTTCGCGAAGGCCTGGCCGAGATCCTGAAGGGTCACGTCTTCGAGGTCCTCGCGATTTCGGCCAGCGTGCACGAAGCCGTGGCCGAGGTGGACCAGGGCTACAAATCCGACCGGATCGAACTGGCGATCCTGAGCCTCGAGCCGAACCGAAGCATCGAGCCGCAGCTCGCCGCGATCCAGATCCTTCGGCAACGAGACCCCGCGACGAGGATCGTCCTCCTGATGCCCTCCTGCACGACGCAGGATCTCATTGCGGCCGTCCTCTGCGGCGTCGATGGGGTCATCCTCAAGGACGTCTCGTCCGAAACCCTCGTCGCCACCCTCGACCTCGTCATGCATGGCCAGCACGTGCTCCCGCTCGGTGTCGCCAACCAGGTCTTCGCACAGCTGCAGGAGCCCTCGCGCACCATTGCGCACACGCAAGGGTCGGCCGCCGCCGGCCGGGCGACCGCCGAGAGGCCGCCCGCGTCCGAGTTCGCCATCGGCACCAGCGTCTTCGAGGCCGCGGACGCCGCCACCGAACGCAATGTCCCGCAGGCGGCGACCCGAAGTCTCGGCCTGTCCGATCGCGAGACCCAGATCCTGCAATGCCTGGTCGAGGGCTGCGCCAACAAGCTGATCGCCCGCCGCCTCGACATCGCCGAAGCGACCGTCAAGGTCCACATCAAGGGTCTGCTCAGGAAGATCAACGTCAGCAACCGGACCCAGGCGGCGATCTGGGCCCTCAACCAGAGCGTTGCCGCGCGCCCGATCCGGAGTTCCGAGGACGCGTCCGCGGCACCTGGCTATCGCCGGCAGCCGGCCGAAATTTCCATCGACCCGGCGCTGGTCTCCGATGTCATCGCCGTCTTCCCGCCAGGTGGCAAGAAGCTCGCCGGTCCCACGCGCGCCTGACCCCGTCCGATCGGTCCCGCTTGCCTTCCCGCCCAGGTTGGAGACACCCATGCGCTCACGCCTCTCCAGTCTCTGTCTCGCGACCGCGTTGACCGGCTGCGCCTCGTTCCTCTCCCAGAGCGGTCCGAGCCGGTCGGCGGTGTTCAGTCAAGCCAGCACCCAGACGCCCGCGCCCGGCGCGCAGAAGATCGCCTACGCGCTCGTCCCGCTCAATGCGGGCGTCGTGGCCAGCATGCGAACCGACGACCCCATCCCCCGCTTCAACGAGGCCTTGACCGAGGGACCCGTGGCCTCCGGATCCCTCGGCGTGGGCGACACGCTCTCGATCACGGTCTTCGAGGCCGGCGCCGGCGGGCTCTTCATCCCGAGCGACCCCGGCGCGCGAAACGGCAACTACGTGACGCTGCCGGTGCAGCAGATCGATACCAGCGGCGACATCTCGGTGCCGTTCGCCGGCGCGGTTCGCGCCGCCGGCCTGACCACCAAGGCAGTCGAGCACGAGATCGACAGCCGCCTCGCCGGCCGCGCCCTCGACCCGCAGGCCATCGTGACGGTCGTCGACCGGCGCGCGGGCGCCATCAGCGTTACCGGCGAGGTCGGCAACGCCGCCCGCTTCTCCCTCGAGCCCGGCGGCGAGACCGTGCTCGGCGCCATCGCGCGCGCCGGCGGTCCGCGCTTCCCCGCCTACGAGACGACGGTCACCGTGCAGCGGGGCCACAACACCGAGCGCGCGCTGCTGTCGGTCATCATGGCCGATCCGCAGCAGAACATCGCGCTGCAGCCGGGCGACGGGCTCTACCTCGCCCACACGCCGCGCTACTTCATGGCGTTCGGCGCGACCGGGCCCGCCCAGTCCATCGGTCTCGTCAACCGGCGTTTCACCTTCGACGGCATCCATGTCAGCCTGGCGGACGCCCTCGCGGAGGCCGGCGGCCTGGAGGACGACCGCGCCAACGCGCAGGCCATCTTCGTCTATCGCTTCGAGCGGCCGCATCAGGACGATGCCGCCGACCGCTCGGATCCCGACGGTGTCGCCAAGCCGGCCACGCCCGTCATCTACGTGCTCGACCTGACCAATCCTGCCGGTTATTTCTATGCCAACCAGTTCAGGATGCACAACGAGGACACCCTCTTCGTGTCCAATTCGCCGTCGACAGACCTCGGCAAGTTCCTCGCCCTCGTCCTCCCGGCGGCCTATTCGTCGCAGGGCTTCAACGCCGGCTTCAACTAGGGTCCGCTCCGAGGCCAATTGGCGGTCCAGGGGGCCGCCCCCCTGGCGGGGTGCGGGGCAGCGCCCCGCGTGCTCACGCCGTGCGTCGAGGCCAGGACCCGTCGCGCCAGACGTTGCGAGGGCAACTCCACCCAGCGGTGCAGCAACGTCGCGGCACCCACGCAGAAGGCGCCGAGCCCGACCACGCAACCGGCGCGCAACCAGAGCGGACTGCCGTGCAGCCAGAGGTCGAACAGCCAGAGCGACAGCCGCGTCGGGATGTAGTGCACGAGGTAGAACGAGAACGAGATCTTGCCGAGGAACAAGGCTGGCCGGCTCTCGAGAACCGCGTTGACCGGGCCGCGCCGGTACGCCAGCCCGAGGATGATCCCGCCAAATCCCAGCACGACGAGAAGGTTCAGTGGCCGCCACAGGAGCGTGGTCATGATCCAGATCAGCGACAGGATCGTGACCAGCGACGCCCACCGCCCCCCGCCGCTCCAGCATCGGTGGCAGCGAGACAGGGCGACGCCGGCGACGAAACAGAATCCCATCCGGACGAGACCGAAAGCGGCCGTCGGATTGTCGGTCGCGTGTCCGCCGGCGATCATCGCCACGACCAGCAGCACCAAGCTCGCGGCCGCGCCCGACGCGGCAAGTGCCGCCGACCGGCAGCGGATCGCGGCCCACGCCAGCACGGGAAAGACGGCGTAGCCCGCGACCTCGGCACTCAGGCTCCAGGCCGGCCCGTTCCATTGCCCGGGCTTGATGATGGACCAGGTCTGCGCCAGCAGGATGGTCTGCAGGAAGCCCGACGCGGAGAAATCGTGCTCGTGCCAGCGGACCGGCACGCCGCCCGCGAACCGCGTCCAGTCCACGAACCCGGGCAACGCGAGCGCGATCGGCACCAGCAGCAGCAGCACGGCCGCGTTCAGCGGATAGACCCGGAAGAAGCGCAGGACATAGAAGTCGATGAGCGGCCGGCCCCGCCACGCGCGGAAATCACGCTCGTGCACGTGCATCAGGATGAAGCCCGACAGGATGAAGAACAGGTCCACGCCGCGAAAACCGTTATAGAAGAAGACGTTTCGGCCGATCGACGGCGCCTGCAGATAGACGGCCAGCACGATCTGGGCGTGCGTGAGACAGACATAGATCGCGGCGGCACCGCGTATCCCGGTCAGGCTCGCGATCGCGTCCGCGCGCCGGGCGCCCCGCGACGGATCGACGTCTGCCAGCACCACCGCCACCTTCGCTCCTCCGGGCGTTGGCCAGATTCTACCACCCTCGGGACGGACCCGCGCTGCGCATCGGGACTAGTCGGATCCGGATCGTCGAAAAAGGCGTAACCCGGCGGCGCTCGCCGCCCGCGGCTCGTCGAGGTCGTATGATCGTTGAAGGCCCGGAACCTTGGCGCCCGGAACGTCGGAGAGGATGCGGGATGGTCCCGAGGCCGATCGGTCATGAAAGCTGATGGAGGCCGGTGCACCCGCGCTCGGGCCGGGTGAGATCCGCAACCTCACCGGACTTCGCGGCTGCGCCGCCATCCTTGTCATGTACTACCACTTCGTGCTCGCCCTGCGCGTCCAGCCGTTCCCGGCCCGGGCCTTCCTCGCGCACGGATATCTCTGGGTGGATCTCTTCTTCATCCTGAGCGGCTTCGTGCTCGCCTACGGCCATTCCCGGCATTTCCCGCAACGATACGATCCGGTCGTCCATCTCCGTTTCCTGGTCTCGCGTTTCGCGCGGATCTTTCCCCTCTACGCCATCGTCACCGTCGAGAGCGCCTGTCTCCTGCTGTGGCGGACAGGTCACGCCGATCTCGGCGTTCTCGCGCTGAACCTGCTGATGGTGCAGGGGTGGGGCTTGGCACCCAGTCTGGAAGGGGCCGCCTGGTCGGTCAGTACCGAATGGAGCGCCTATCTCCTGTTCCCGCTGCTGCTGCGGCTGGGCCTGCGGTCGCGGTGGGTGGCGGGCATGACCGCGTCCGCGATGTTCGCGGCACTCGCGGTCCTGGCCTGCTCGGCCGGCCCGTTCGGTCTGCCCGGTCAAGGTCGAAGCGGCGGGCTCGACATCTACAGCGCCGCGACCCTGGCTCCGTTGCTGCGCTGCCTGGCCGAGTTCATGCTCGGGCTGGTCGTCTTTCGCGTCGCCGCCCACGCGCGGGTGCGGTGCTGCTCCTGGACCGGCGGGGTGGCGGTCGGCGCGGCTTGCCTTCTCCTGGCCACCATCTCGCTCGGACGGGACCTCGCGACAATCGTGCTGTTCTGTGTGCTGCTCGTCGCACTGTCACAGCAGCGCGGTGTCCTGTCGACGTTGCTGAGTGCCTCGGTTCCGTATCGGCTCGGCCAATGGTCCTATTCGATCTATCTCCTGCACGACAAGTTCGTCCATCCCGCGGATCGCTTGAGCGTCTGGCTCGCGTCCCGCATCCCGTTCGCCGCCTCCGTCTCCATGCTCCTCACGGGCCTCGCGGTGGTCGCCGTCAGCGCCCTGACCTTCGCCTGCCTGGAGCGCCCGCTGCGCCGCCTGACGTCGAGTGTCCTGCGGCCCCTGCCAGCTTCCGGTCGGACGGGTCGACAGGACCCATCGGTGCCGAGCATGGAGGCCGGAACGTGAGCGGGCAGACTCTCCGCATGAAGAGGGATTTCCTCGACCGGACGCGCAGGATCGGCCGGCACTACGATCTGCGCATCGTGATGCTGTCGGTCCCCGTCCTCTGCCTCGTCTTCTTCCTCTCGGTGGCACTCGCGGGCACCTTCGTCTGGGCGCCGCTCATCCCGCTCGTCCTGGTCGGTGCCGCGCTCGCCGGCTGGCTGGTTCTCGCGGCAGCCTGCGGCTCGCCGATGGCGATGATGATCTATCTCGGCGTGCTCGCCTTCCTGATCGATGCGCAGTTCCGGGTCCGCGGCGCCGGCGACATCCAGGGAGACTGGCAGAGCGCCCTGAAATTCCTGGTCTGGCTGGGAGCGGGCGTGATCGGCGCCCCGCATGTGCCAGCGCTGCGGCGGATGATCGCGCGCCCGGGCAGTGCGCTGTGGCTTGCCTACATCACGGTCGCCCTGATCTCCAGCCTCTATTCCCCGGCGGCAGGCTACAGTTTCGGCTGCGCGCTCGCCCTGCTCTGCCTGTTCGCGTTCTCTTTCGCCGTCGTCGAGGTTCTTTCGCAATCCCAGCTGCTCTGGACGCTGACGATCTCCCTCACGCTGTTCAATTTCGGAGGCTGGATCGTCTTCTTCGCGGTCCCGGAGCTCGGCACCTCGGCCGCCTGGACCACATCGGGACTGATGATGCGGATGTGCGGTCTCGCGGGACAGGCCACCAATCTTGGTGCCCTGTGCACGACCGCGGTCGGGGCCGTCTTCATTCTGTGGCGGATCGGGCGCTGCAACGTGTTCGCGGCACTGGCCCTGGGCGGCTTCGCCTTCGCCACCCTGGTTAAGAGCGACGCCCGGACCGCGGAGATCGCAACCATCGCGGCACTCGGCCTGGTGATGGTCTCCCGATCGCTCACCATGGTCATCGGCGGCAGCCTGCTCGCCGCGAGCCTCGTCATCGTGCTGGAGGTCTTCCCCAGGATCCCCGCTGCCCTGGGGGCTCAGTTCAGTCGCTCCGGCGATCCCACCGAGGTCTATACGCTCACCGGGCGCCTCGACATCTGGGATTTCGCCTTCCAGCAGATCAAGCTGAGTCCGATCGTCGGCTACGGCTACAATTCCAGCAAGGTCGTGCTGGGAAGCCATATCGGCTTCCAGAACGGGCTCATGGTCGATTCCGCCCACAACCTCTACCTGCAGAACCTCCTGTCCGTCGGCTGTCTCGGCCTGGTTCCCCTGATCGGCATCCTCGTCCATCTGACGTATCGATGCTGCAAGCATCCGGTCCCGATCGTTCTCTACACGCTCGTCACCGTCCTGGTCTCCAGCATCTCGGACACGGACTCGATCGGAACCACGCCCACTCTCCTGACGCTGTTGTTCTTCATCGCGTCGATCTGGCCCGCCGAAGCGGACTTGCGTCGCCCCGTTGAAGCCCGGACAGTGCAACCATGATCGATCAACCCGACTACATCCCGCCCGACATCTGGACCTGGCGTCAGGGCAGCGGCCAGTTCGCCTCCATCAACCGCCCCGTCGCCGGTCCCACGCACGAGAAGGCGCTGCCCGTCGGCCGTCATCCGCTGCAGCTCTATTCGCTGGGCACACCCAACGGCGTGAAGGTGACGGTGATGCTCGAGGAGCTGCTGGAGCGCGGGGAGGCCGGCGCGGAATACGATGCCTGGCTGATCCGCATCGGCGACGGCGACCAGTTCGGCAGCGGCTTCGTGGGCGTCAATCCCAACTCCAAGATCCCGGCGCTCGTCGACCGCTCCGGCCCGTCGCCGATCCGCGTCTTCGAGTCGGGCTCGATCCTGCTCTACCTCGCCGAGAAGTTCGGCGCCTTCCTGCCCGCCGACGCCGGGACGCGCGCCGAATGCCTGTCCTGGCTGTTCTGGCAGATGGGCAGCGCGCCCTATCTCGGCGGCGGCTTCGGCCATTTCTACGCCTACGCCCCGGTCAAGATCGAATACGCGATCGACCGCTTCGCGATGGAGGTCAAGCGCCAGCTCGACGTGCTCGACCGTCGCCTCGCGGACAACGACTACCTCACGGGATCCGACTACTCGATCGCCGACATTGCCGTCTGGCCCTGGTATGGCGCCCTGGCCAGGGGTGCCCTCTACGGCCAATCGGCGCGTTTCCTGCAAGTCCAGGACTACACCCACGTCCAGCGCTGGGCCGACGCGATCGCGTCGCGCAAGGCGGTCGGGCGCGGCCGCATGGTCAACCGCGTCGTGGGCGAGCCCTCCAGCCAGCTGCACGAGCGCCACGAGGCCGCCGACTTCGAGACGAGGACGCAGGACCGCCTGTCCCCGGGCTGAGCGCTGATTTTTCGGCGTGGTCGAGGGATCGCCCGCGGCACCCGCCGCGTTGGAGGGCGACGCTGTCCAGGAGCCTTGAATGTCGCGACGCATCCTCTTTACCGGCGGGACCGGCAAGGCCGGCCGCCACGTGCTGCCGTGGCTCGCGGCCAAAGGCTACGAGATCTGCAACCTCGACCTGCAGCCCCTGCGCGACGCCGGCGTGTTCAACCTCGTGGGCGACATCACCGACATGGGCCAGGTGATCGGTGCCATGACCACCCATTTCGGCCATCCCGGTCTCGAGCACGGGCGCGTGGCCGCACCCGTCGACGCCGTCGTCCATTTCGCGGCGATCCCGGCGCTCTTCATCAAGCCCGACAACGAGACCTACCGCGTCAACGTGATGGGCACCTACAACGTCCTCGAGGCGGCGATGAAGCTCGGCATCCGCAAGGTCGTGATCGCATCCAGCGAGACCACCTACGGCGTCTGTTTCGCCGAGGGTGACCGCGATTTCCACCATTTCCCGCTCGAGGAGGATTACGACAGCGATCCGATGGACAGCTACGGCCTGTCCAAGGTGGTCAACGAGCGGACCGCGCGCGCCTTCGCCAGCCGTTTCGGCGCCGACATCTACGCGCTGCGCATCGGCAACGTCATCGAGCCGCACGAATATGTCCGCTTCCCCGGCTTCGTGGCCGATCCGCCGTCGCGCAAGCGCAACGCCTGGAGCTATATCGACGCGCGCGACCTCGGCCAGATCGTCCATCTCTGCCTCGAGAAGGACGGCCTCGGCTACCAGGTCTTCAACGCGACCAACGACACCGTCACCGCCGATCTCCCGACCGCCGAGCTGCTCGCGAAATATGCGCCGGGCTCTCCGCTCAAGCGCCCCCTCGTCGGCGACGAGGCGCCGCTGTCCAACCGCAAGATCCGCGAGGTCCTCGGCTTCAAGGAACAGCACAATTGGCGCGCCGAACTGAAGACCGCCTCTTGATCGGGCGCCGCTCATTCTCCGCCCTGCTCTCGACCGCTTGCATGGGAGGCGCCGGCACCGCGCGCGCCGCGAACGCGCCGGACGCCTTCATCCTGCAGCGTAACGACTGGGTCCCGAACAATCCCCATCTGCCCGTCCTGCTCTATCATGGCGTGATGTCGACGAGGGATCCCGATCCGGCGCTCTACGAGCAGCTCTTCACGCGCAACGGCTGGCCGACGCAATGGCGCAACGGCGTCTACGGCTTCCACCATTACCATTCGACCGCGCACGAGGTGCTCGGCTTCGCCGCCGGCCATGCCCGCCTGATCCTCGGCGGCCCGAACGCCCGCGACGTCACCGTCGGCGCCGGCGATGTGGCAATCCTGCCGGCCGGAACCGGCCATTGCCGGATCGAGGCGAGCGACGATTTCCTCGTCATCGGCGCCTACCCGCCCGACCAGGACTGGGACATCTGCCGCGCCGCCCCGGGAGACGCCGCCATCGAGCGGATGCGGCACCTCCCGTTCCCGAAGTCCGATCCCGTGGGTGGCGGCACCGGCGCGCTCGCGTCGCTTTGGACCAGAGCCTGAGAAAGCGAGCCCGCGATGGATCAGCCTGTCCAGATCACCGCCGACACGAAGCCGGTGAGCCGGCCCCCCGGCGTCGACGCCGGCCGCGACCTGCGTCGCGTCGGCGCCCATCCCGATCATTGGTATCCGCTCGCCTGGTCGCGTGAGCTCAAGCCGGGCGCGACGCTCGCCGCCGCCTTCGCCGGCGAGCCGATCGTGCTCGTTCGCCCGAAATCGGGACCCGTCTTCGCGCTCGCCGACCGTTGCGCGCATCGCCAGGTGCCGCTCAGCCAGGGCATGGTCGAGGGATGCGCGCTGCGCTGCGGCTATCATGGCTGGGCCTACGACCAGACCGGGCGCTGCACTGATGTCCCTTATCTCGGCCGCGGCAAGTTGCCGAACGGCGTACGCGCCTATCCCTGCCGCGAAGCCGGCGGCCTGATCATGGTCTTCCCGGGCGATCCCGCGCTCGCCGGCGCGGCACCCTCTCCCTCCCTCGGCTCGGTCGCCGATCCAGCCTACAAGACTCGCCGTTTTGGTCGCGAAATCGACTGCCACTACAGCTTCATGCACGAGAACCTGATGGACATGAACCACCAGTTTCTCCACCGGCGTCAGATGGGAAAAATCAGGCCACGCTTTCTCGGCGGCGACGACGGTCCCGATTGGGTCGAGGCCCGTTACAGCTTCGCCCGCACCGACGGCAAGCAATCCTTCGGCGAGGCCGCCATCTTCGGCCAGCGCCGCACCGCCAACGACGGCACCGCGCATCGCGAGGTGATGACCATCCGCACCGACTATCCCTATCAGAGCCTCGCCATACGCGGCCCCGACGGCATCGCGATCATGGATCTCTGGATCGTCTACACGCCGCTCGACCGCGAGCAGCGGCGCTGCCGGACGTTCGGCCTGCTATCGGTGCGCCGCCCGAAAATCCCGCTCCTGCTCGATGCGGCCTGGCCGCTGCTGATCCTCTTCACCGACCGCATCTTCAAGGAGGATCGCGACGTGGTCGAACAGGAGCAGGCCGCGCACGATGCGCAGGGCTCCGATTGGAACCAGGAAGTCTTTCCCGTCATCCGGACCCTGCGTTCGGTACTGCGCGAGTGTGGTGCTGCCGACTGAGGGCGGCGTCATTCCCGCCAGCAGGCGAAATCCTGCGGCGCGATCACGGGTCCGCCGATCAGCATCGAGCGCTGGCCCTCCGGCAACGCCCAGGCGTCCGGTCCATAATTGAACGCGAAGCGCAACTCGCCACGCCTTCTCAGCCGCACCCCGCGCGGCAACGGCGCAGGGAGCGCGCCGTCGACCCCGTCGAGCGCCAGCAGCATCAGATCGAGCAACAGGTCGCCGTCGGGCACGCCCGCGACATAGAACGCGTCCCCGTGTGCCACGATCGCGGCCGAGCCGTCGTCGAAGCGCGCCAGCACCCTGCTTGCCGTCTCGACCCACTCGCGCCAGCGCACCATGCCGCCCGTCAGCGATCCGCGCACCGCATGACGCAATTCCGGCCGCAGCGAGGCCACTTGCGTGATCCGCACACCGAGCAGGGAGGCAAGGCGTCCGGGGGCCAGCCCCGGTGGGATGGAAAAATTCTCCGTCTTCGAGCCCGAGCGAGGACCGACCACCAGCCGCCCCTCGACCGCCGACAGCGACGCGAACCCGGCCTCCGTCACATACGGCAATGTCGGCACCAGCACGACCGCATAGCCGGACAGATCGTGATCCTGCGCCACGAAGTCGACATCGACGCCATGCCGTCGTGCCGCCTCGTACCAGCGCAGGCAGATCTCCACGTAACGGAAATCCTCTCCTTGCGGCTGGATCGCGGTGATCCAAGCCGCCTCGTAGTCGAACACCAGTGCGACAGGCGCGCGCGACGAGGTCGGCAGCGCGCCAAGCGCGCCCAGTTCACGCGCGACGATGGTGGCCTCGTCGCCGCCCACCGACAGCGCGCGGTCGGGGGTATGCAGACCCGCATGCATCTGCTCCTGCGCGAACGGCGCCTGCCGCCAGCGGAAATAGCTGACCGTCTCCGCGCCGTGCGCGAACGCCTCCCACGACCACAGCCGAACCATGCCGGGTTTCGGAACCGGGTTCCATGCCGCCCAGTTCACCGGTCCCGGCTGCTGCTCCATCACCCAGAACCGGCCGCGTCCGACTGTCCGGTACAAATCATGGTTGAACGCCGCGATGTCGGGATGACCGGTCTCGCTGAACATCAGCCGCTCGTCCGCGTCGCAGGCGAGCTGGTCGGTGAAGCCGAGCGGGTAGGAATCCCAGCTCGCGAAATCGAGATCCCGCCCCATCGCCCAATGGTCGAAATCCGTGAACCGGCCCATGAAATTGTGCGTGACCGGCCGCCCCGGCGAATGCGCGCGGACGACCGCACTCTGCATCGCGCAATAGGAAACGACCTGCTGCGAGGCGTAGCGCCGGAAATCGAGCCGCGCCGCCGGATTGGTCTCCGTCACCGCGCCCACCGGCAACGCCACCTCCTCGAAGCTGCCGACTTCCATCGACCAGAACACGTTGCCCCACGCCTCGTTGAGCGCGCGCGGCGTCTGGTAGCGCTCGGACAGCCAGGTACGAAACCCGGCCAGATCCTCCGCGCCGTACGACAGCACGCTGCCATGGCAGCCGAACTCGTTGTCGATCTGCCAGGCGCTCACGGCGTCGTTGCGGCCATAGCGCTCGGCGACCGCCTCGGTGATCCGCCTGCTTTCCTCACGCCAGACGCTCGACGAGAACGTCGTGTGCCGGCGGCTGCCGAAGCCGCGCACCCGCCCGTGCGCGTCGACCGGCAGGATCGACGGCTCTCGGTCGCACAGCCATTTCGGCGGCGTCGCGGTCGGTGTGCACATCACCACCTTCAGGCCGTGCCGCCCGAGCGTCTCGACCGCACGGTCCAGCCAGTCCCAATCATACACGCCAGGATGCGGCTCGATCCGGCTCCAGGCAAACTCCGCGATGCGGACGAAACTGATCCCCATCTCGCGCATCCGCCGCGCATCGTCGTCCCACCAGTCTTGTGGCCAATGTTCGGGATAGTAGCAGACACCGAGCATGATCAGACCCCAGGTTGTAGGAAGATGCGGGGCTCTGCCCCGCGCCCCGCCAGGGGCCGGGCCCCTGGACCGCCAAATCTCAGGCTTCCCGCTGAAATTCCAGCACGAGGGCCGTTTCGGGTTCCATCACCGGCATCGACAGGCCAGCTGTCGACAACATGCCGCCCGCAAGAACGATCGTTTCCAATGACTGCGCCTGCGGCGCGGGAAGGCTGACGCGATACAGCTTGGCCGGGTCGAGCCCCGGAAAGCGGCTCGGCGCGGGCATCCGCCGTATCGCCGCGGTCTCCTGCGCCAGCAGGAACACCGCATGCGCGCGATCGTGCGACACCACGCCGCGCAGGCTGCGGCCGTCGCGCGGTGCAGACGCTTGGTGCTCGGCGCCATGCAGCAGCGGCCGCAGCCTTTTGTGCAGGGCGATCCAGGCGGCGAGCTCGGATGCGTCCGCCTCGTCCAGCGTGACCGGATTCAGCTCGACCCCGAAATGGAAGAACAGCGCCACGGCGGCGCGAAATCCCAGCGTGTGGCGCCGGCCGGTCTGGTGGTTCGGGCTCGCCGAGACATGCGCCCCGATCAGTTCCGGCGGCAGCAGGCGCGACAGCCCGCGCTGGATCGACAGCCGCTCGAGCGCGTCCGTGCAGTCCGACGCCCACACGCGCTGGGTGCGCGCGATCATGCCGTAATCCGCTCGTCCCCCGCCCGAACTGCAGCTTTCGATCTCCACCGACGGATGCGCCCGGCGCAGACGGTCCATCAGCGCCCACGTGGCCAGGACGTGCAGCCGGTAGGCCGGATGCCCGTCTGCGCCGCCGGCTGCCACCAGATCGCGGTTCATGTCCCATTTCAGCGCCGAGATCGGATGCGCCGCGAGCAACGTATCCAGTTCCCCGAACACCCGGTCGAAAACCTCCCGCCTGCCGAGATCGAGCACCAACTGGCGTCTTGCCGTGATCAGCTCGCGTCCTTCGATGCGCAGCACCGCGTCCGGATGCGCGCGGTGCAGATCGCTGTCCGGATTGACCATCTCCGGCTCGACCCACAGCCCGAACTGCATGCCGAGCTTCGTGACATGCTCGGCCAGCGGCCCAAGTCCTTGCGGATATTTGCGCGGATCCGGTCGCCAGTCGCCAAGGCCCGCGCGCGCATGGTCGCGCGCCTTCATCCAGCCATCGTCGAGCAGGAACCGCTCGATCCCGAGCCTTGCCGCCGCGTCCGCCTGCGCCATCAGGCGCGGCACGTCGTGGTCGAAATAGTTCCCCTCCCACGTGTTCAGCGTCACCGGCCGCGCCGGCGCGCCTTCCGGCCACACGACGAGATGCGCACGCACATGGGTGTGGAACGCGCGCGAGATCCCCGACAGGCCCCGCGCGGAATACGCGGCGAAGGCCACCGGCGTCTCGAGCACCTCGCCCGGCTCCAGCAGCGCCTCTCCCGGATGCAGCAGCTCGCCGGTCGAGAGCAGGATCGTCCCGTCTTCCAGCACCTCGGCACTCGTGGTGTGGTTGCCGCTCCAGCCGAGCTGGATCGCCCACACCTCGCCATGATCCTCGTCGAACCCGTCGGTCCCCGCCAGCAGCGCCGGATGCCGGTCGTGCGACGTCCGGCCGCGCCGGTTCTCCACCACGAACCGTCCGGTCTCGATCGGCGCCCGGCGCTCGAAGAACTCCCGCGACCAGTGCCCGTCGAACGAGAGCAGCGTGTGCGCGTCCGCCGGCACCCGGACGGTTCCCGCCGCCAGATGCTGCACGTCCAGCACGCCCGCACCGTCGTTGCGCAAGCGCGCGCGCATCGTCAGCACGTCGCCATCCGGAGCGAGCTGGAGCGTGACCGTCAACGCGAGCCCTGCCACCTCGTCGACCGCGTCGATGACGAGCCGGTCGCCATCCTGCCCGATCGCGCGCGTCTCGAACGAGGCCGTCCAGTCCCGCCCGTTCCGGTGCGCGAGCAGCCCCGGCGTGCGCAGCGCGCTCATCCCCGCCATCGGCAGCAGCGCCGCCTCGACATAGTCCGCGTCGACGCCGTTGCGGCGGATGCCGCGCACGCGGGCCCCCGCGACATCGCCGAGCGTGTCCGGCAAGCGCCGTCCCCAATGCACGATCTCGGGCAGGCCACTCTCGCGCTGCAGCAGCAGCAGCGTCGCCGACGCACCGTCCAGTCGATGGATCATTCCTTGACCCCTCCCAGTGTCAGGCCGGACACGAAGTGCCGCTGCATGACGAAGAACAGCGCGACCGAGGGCAGGGCGGCGATGATCGCCCCCGCCGACATCAACTGCCACGATGCGAGCCACATGCCCTTGAGCGCCTGCAGCCCGGCGGTGATCGGGCGGGCATTGTCGGACTGCACCAGTACCAGCGCCCAGAAATAGTCGTTCCAGATGAAGGTGAATTCGAGCACCGCGAGGGCCGCCAGCGCCGGGCGCATCAGCGGCAGCACGATCTCGCCGAACACGCGCAGCTCCGACGCCCCGTCCATCCGCGCCGCGTCGATCAGCGCGTCCGGCAGCTCCTTGATGAAGTTGCGCATGAACAGCGTGCAGAAGCCGGTCTGGAACGCCGCGTGGAACACGATCAGCGCCCAGACCGTGTTGTAGAGCGGAAAGACGGTGGTCATCAGTGTCCGGACCGGAATCATCAGCACCTGGAACGGCACGAAATTGCCGGCGATGAAGATCGCGAGCAGCAGCGTGTTGCCGCGGAACCGGTATTTCGCGAGCCCGAACCCCGCGAGCGTCGACAGCAGCAGCGTGATCGCGACCGCCGGCAGGGTGATCTTGACGCTGTTGAACAGATACTCGCCCATCGGCGAACGCGTGAACACGTCGGTGTAGTTGCCGATCGCCCGCAGCCCGTGCGGCCAGCCCCAGAAATTCCCCTGCGCCAGATCCTCCGCCGACCGCACCGACGTCAGCATGATCGCCAGCAGCGGCAGCAGCCAGACGAACAGGCTGACGGGCAGCGCCACATTGTACATGACGCGCGCGCGCGCCGACGCCTGCCGGATCGGAGCGGGAAACATCAGGCGCGCTCCCGTCGCAGCATCGAGAACAGGAAGAACGCGATATACACATCCATGATCAGGAACAGCACCACCGCGATCGCCGCACCATAGCCGTAGCGGAACGACAGGAAGGTCTGCTCGAACATGAAATAGGCCAGCACCGTCGAGCTGTCGAACGGGCCGCCGCGCGTCATGATCGACACCAGGTCGAACGACCGCAGCGCGCCCACCACCGACACCACGATCGCGATGAACGTCGCCGGCCGCAACTGCGGAATGATGATCCACACCAGCATCCGCCATCCGCGCGCGCCATCCATCCGCGCCGCCTCGACCACGTCGCGCGACACCGCCGTCAGTCCCGTGAGATACAGGATCATGCAGTAGGCGGTCTGCGGCCAGAGCCCCGCCACGATGACCGCGAACGTGGCCCAGCTCGGATTGCCGAGCAGCGACACGCCAGGCAGCCCGACCCCGCGCAGGATCACGTTCAGCAGGCCGAAATCCCCGTTGAAGAACCACGAGAACACCAGGCCCACGACCACCTGGCTGATTACGAACGGGAAGAAGAACAGCGACTTGTAGAGCCGTATTCCGGTGACGTCCTGGTTGAGGAACAGCGCGATCGCGAGCCCCAGCACGGGCGCCGCCATGTAGGCGATCAGCCAGTAGAGATTGTTCAGCACCGCGGTATAGAACACATCGTCGCCGAACAATTCGGCGTAGTTGCCGAACCCGATCCAGCGCATCGGGTGCACGCCGTCCCAGTCGTGCAAGCTGATCCAGATGCTGTCGAAGATCGGCCACAGCACGAACACCGAAAAGAACAGGGCTGCCGGTGCGATGAACCACAGCGGCGCCGTGGTGCCGCGCCGCCGCGTCCGTCGCGCGGCGGCCGGCAGGCTCACCGCCCCCGAAATCGCCGACACCGCTCAGTCCGCGACGTTGTAGATGCGCTTCCTGGCCCGGTCGATGTTGGCGAGGATCCTGTTCTCCTGTTCCGGCTCCACCATGAACTGCGCGAAGCCCTTCATCGCGATCGTGGCCAGGTCCTCGCTGGTGTCGCGGTCCATGAACTGCGCGTGCTGGTCGGTCGACGCCAGCAACGTCCGTCCCGCCACCAGGAACTTGTCGTCATCGATCTTCGACTGCGCGTTGACCGGGATCTGCCGCTCGATATGGTTGATCAGCGTCTGCGTGTCCGGCTGCAGCACGAAGGCGAGAAACTCCATCGCCCCCTTCATGTTCTTCGCGTGCGCCGGGATGCTGATATCCTCCATCGGCGCATCCTCGGCGTCCTTGACCGACGCATCCAGCGTCGGGAATTTCTCGAAGCCGAATGACGAGACTTCGGCCGGCGGGATGTTCTGCGTGATGAAGTTGCCGATCAGCATGATCGCCCCACGGCCCTGGAACAGCAGCGACTGGCTCTCCTGGAACGCGAGCTCGGTCTGGTCGGCGTTGAAGCATTTGTCGTCGATCAGCTGCTTCCAGTGCGCCATCACGTTCTTGACCCTCGGGTCCAGATACGAGACGTGGCCGCCCATCAACTGCATGTGGAACGCGTAGCCGTTCAGCCGCAGATCGAGATAGTCGAACCATCCCGCGGTCGGCCACAGATCCTTGGTTCCGATCACGAACGGCGTCAGCCCCGCCTTCTTGAGCGCGTCGCAGGCGCCGACAAGGCCATGCCAGTCGGTGATCGCCCCGACGCCCGCCTTCTTCAGCAGGTCGTCGCGCGCGTAGAGGCCCCACTGGTATTCGCTGTAGGGGACGCCGTACTGCTTGCCGTCGTTGGTGACCAGATCGACACCCGTGCCGCCGATCGCCTGCTTCATCGCCGGCGTGAACAGCGCGCTCACATCCGCGAGCAGCCCGGGCCGGACGAACTGCCGCAGCCGCTCGCCGGTATACCAGAGCACCACGTCGGGCGCCTCCGACGTCAGCCAGTTGCGGATCGCCTGCTTGTAGCTCTCGTGATCGTAGACGTTGTACTGGACGGTCGTCCCCGGATGCGCCGCCTCGAAACGCTTGACCACCTCGGCGAACGCGGCGCGCGGCGCCGGATCGGACGTGTCGGCGTTGAACACCAGCGTCTCCGCGTGCCCGGGTCCGGCGAACCCGCCAAGGCCCGCCAACGCAAGCAGGGCGACCATCATTCGACGCATGGCGTTTCCTTTCCTCGCCCCCTCTGCGAGGGGCCTGCGACCGAACTATGCACGATCGTGCGCGTCCGCGTCGTCCGCTATCGCGTCCCGATTATCCCGGATACTAAGGTCCCTCGATGTCCGAACCACCCGACCACATCTTCTGGGCCGGCCTCACCCGCGACATCGTTGTCATGGCCCAGGCCCACGCCCACAGCCAGGTCGAGATCAACCTCATGCTCTCGGGTGCGGCGACCTATTTCTTCGGTGGCCGCGAGATCGTCGTCCGAGGGGGCCAGTTCGTCGTCTTCTGGGGCGCGATCCCGCATCAGACCGTCGCCATCGATGGCGACGCCCGCTTCGTCTGCGTCTACCTGCCGGTCGAGATGGTCCTCGCCATGCCGCTCGGCGATGGGATGCGCCGCGCCCTGCTCGACGGCGGCATGCTCGCCGCCCGCGAGCCCATCGAGCCCGGCTGGGCCGAGAGGCTGCACGACGACCTGCTGCAGCCGCACGCCAAGCTGCGCGCGCTCGCCGCCGCCGAGCTCGGCCTGCGCCTGCGACGCCTCGACGTTCTCGGCTGGCACGATCTCGCGTCCGTAGCGGCGACGCTCTCCACCCCAAGGCGTCCCGGCCACGCGCCCGTCTACGCGATGGCGCGCTTCCTCAGCACGCACGCGACCGATCCCGTCTCGGTCGCCGACGCCGGCCGTGCCGTCGGCCTGCACCCGAACTACGCCATGACGCTGTTCCGGCGCGTGCTCGGCATGACCGCCGGCGACTACCTCACCCGCTCGCGCCTCTACATCGCGCAGTCGCTCCTGCTCACTGACGACCGCGACATCGCCTCCGTCGCCTTCGACGCCGGTTTCGGCTCGCTGTCGCGCTTCCACGACGCCTTCCGACGCCAGTTCGCCACCACCCCGCAGCGCTTCCGCAACACCAACCGGGTCGGCTAAGCTCGTCTAGGCCGCCCACAGCGCGAGCCCCGCGATCCCCACCACGATCTCCCGGATCCGCTTGACCAGCGAGACCGCGAGACCGGCCGAGCCGGGCAGCCCCACCGCGAGGGCGGCCAGCACGAAGCCGCCCTCCTGGATGCCGAGCGCGCCCGGGACGGCGAACCCCGCCACCCGCGCCGCCGTGCCCAGGCTTTCGATCGCCAGCGCCACGAGCCCGCCCGCCGGCACGCCCAGCGCGCGCAGGATCAGCCACGTCTCCACGGTCCCGAGCAGCCATGCCAGCGCATGCAGCGCCACCGCGCGGCGCGCCGTCTGCCGCCGATAGATCGCGTGCGCCGCTTCGCTCAACCCGTCCAGCGCGCCGGACGCGAGGCTCGGCCAGCGTCGCCCGATCCGGCTCGTCAAGGCCTCGAACAGGCGCAGGAACCCGAACCGTTGCGCGGCCAGCATGCCGCCCGCCAGGCCCGCGACCAGGCAGGCGCTCCCGATCCAGGCGAGCACGGATCCCGCCCCCGCGCAGGCCGCGAGCGCCGCCAGTCCCGCCAGCAGGAACATCGCCAGCGCCGCCACCTCGAGCGTCAGGTCGACCACCACGCTCGCCACCGCCTCCGCCAGCGCCACCCCGGACTTCACCAGCAGCCGGACACCCACGATGTCGCCGCCGACATGGGCCACCGGCAACAGCGAATTTACCGCTTCCCTGATCAGCCGCAGCCGGAACATCGCCCACCGTCCGACCGGCCGCGCCAGCAATCCGCGCCAGGCCTCAGCCGACAGCCACAACTGCACCAGGTGCAGCCCCGTGATCGGCACCAACGTCCAGGCCGCCCGTTCGACATCGAGACCCGCCCTGGCCACACCCGTCCGTGCCGCCAGCACCGCCCAGGCGACCGCGGCCGCCATGCCCAATCCGGCCGCGATCGGCCATCCACGCCTGGCCTTGGAGAGCGGCGCGACCGTCCCGCCGGTCACGCCTCCGCTGGTCGCGGCAACCCCTGCAGCAGGCTCGCGACATAGAAGGCGCGCCGGTGCCGCTCCTCGAACGCGAACCGAGGCGACCAGGCGAATGCGTCGTGGATCCGGCGCGAGATCCGCGATTCGGCATCGATCGCATAGAAGAAATGATTGGCCAGCAGGCACACCCCGCCCGGCCGCAACAGGTCGGCGATCCGCTCGGCCAGCCGCTTGAGCATCGCGTCGTCGAATGGCTTGAGGTAGTAGATCATGTCGGTGATCACCACGAGATCGAACCCGCCGTCCAGGCTCCGCGGCAACGCCAGCGCGTCGCCCTGCATGAATTCCATGTTCTCCGTCACGCCACGCGCCCGGGCCCGCTCGAGCGCCGCCTCGGAGATGTCCATCCCCACGACGTGGTCGGCGCGGTCGGCCAGCAGCCGCGTCATCAGCCCGAGTCCGCAGCCGAGATCGAGCGCACGCGCGAACCGCCGCCCCGGCAGCATGCCGACGATCTGCTCGTATTTCCGCTGCTGGTAGCGATACCGCCGGGTCGCCGTCTTCCACGGGTCGGCGCTGGCGGTATAGGCGGCGTCGAACGCGCCCTGCGACCCCAGCGTCTCGCGCGCCCGCTCGATCGACTGGTCGGTCTTGGCACCCACCAGGAACAGCGAGAAGTCTCGCCCCAGGACCACCATCGTGTTGTCGAGCAGTCTGGGCAGCCAGCGCCGCCCCGCGTGAGGGGCGGACGAGATCTCGGATGGCACGGGTCGTTCCTCGCTGTCGGCGCGTTGGCACCGGCGTTGCGGCACCTCCTAGCGCGGCCGCATCCGTCCGGCAATCGACGTCCGGTCCATCCCCGTGCTACCGCACCCCCTGCTGGGAGAGTTCGATGCTGCGTCGCCTTCTGCTGATTGGATTGGGCCTGTTCGGGATTGTCCCCGCCGGAGGCGCCGTCGCCGACGACCTGATCACGATGGCCTCGGGCGTCAAATACCACGACGAGAAGGTCGGCGCCGGTCCCGAGCCGCAGCCCGGACAGTCCGTCACCGTCCACTATACCGGCTGGCTCGACGACGGCGGCCATCGCGGCCGCAAGTTCGACAGCTCGCGCGACCGCAACCAGCCCTTCAGCTTCACCCTCGGCCAGGGCCAGGTCATCCAGGGCTGGGACATGGGCGTCGCCACCATGCATGTCGGCGGCAAGCGGACGCTGGTGATCCCGCCCGCCCTCGGCTACGGCGAGCAGGGGGCGGGCGACGCGATTCCGCCCAATTCCACCCTGATCTTCGATGTCGAGCTTCTCTCGGCGCGCTGACCATCGGCCATTCGTGCGTTAGGCTCCCGACGAAGGAGCCCAACCATGCCGTTCGACGACCCAGGCGGTCATCGCGACCGCCGACCAGCCCGCAACGTGCTCGGCGGCGCGCTCGCCCACTGCGCGCGCGACCCGATCACCGGCTTCTTCCGCAACGGGTGCTGCGACACCGGCCCGCAGGACATCGGCAGCCACACCGTCTGCGCCGTGCTGACCGCCGAATTCCTCGCCTTCTCCGCCGCCCGCGGCAACGACCTCTCCACGCCGCGGCCCGAGTTCGGCTTCCCCGGCCTCGTTCCCGGCAACCAATGGTGCCTGTGCGCGCCACGCTGGCAGGAGGCGTTCGAGGCCGGCGCCGCTCCCGATGTCGTCCTCGAGGCCTGCCACGAGGCGGCGTTGCGCCACTGCGAACTCGACGATTTGCGCGCCCACGCCGTCGGGCGGGAATGACCGGGTGCCAAGTTGGCAATGACCGCCGCGCCCTCTAACTTCCGTGCCGTGTGCCACGCACCGGAAGTCAGCAGATGAGGGCCGCCCCCGCCGCCGACCACGCCGGACGGAGCGACGGCGCCCGCTTCCAGGCAGGGTCCGAGCTGCGCGAGGCCCGCGAGCGTCTCGGCTGGGATCTCGGCGAGGTCGCCGCCGCGCTGCGGATCAAGCTCGCCTATCTGCAGGCGATCGAGGACGGCCGGATTTCGGCCCTGCCCGGGAATGCCTATGCGTTGGGCTTCCTTCGCACCTACGCCACCACGCTGGGCCTCGATCCCGACGAGGTCGCCCGCCGCTTCCGTGCCGAGGCCCACGACGTCAACCGCAAGACCGAGCTCGCCTTTCCCGCCCCCGTTCCCGAGCGCGGCGTGCCGACCGGTGCCATGGTGCTGCTCGGGCTGGTCATCGCCTTCGTGGGCTACGGCGTCTGGTACCGGCTCAGCGATCACGAGCAGACCGCGACCCATGTCGTCCCGCCGGTCCCCGAACAACTGCTCGCCGCCCCCAAGGCGGCGCCCGTCTCGCCACAGGTCGCCTCCGTGATGCCGCCCCCCGGCGCCGCCCCGCCGCCCACGCCCGCGGCAAACACCACCGCGCCACCCGCGCCGGCCCCGGCATCACCCGCCCCGGCCGCACCCGCTGCCGTCCAGGCCCAGGTGCCGTCCACGCCCACGTCCACGCCGGCGCCCGTGCCCCCCGCGCCGGCGCAAGCTCCGGTCCAGACCGGCCCCGTCCAGACCGGCCCCGTCCAGACCGGCCCCGTCCAGACCGGCCCCGTCCAGACCGGCCTTGTCCTGCATGCCTCCGCCGTCACCTGGGTGCAGGTCCGCGCGCCCGATCATGTCCTCTGGGATCACATCATGCAGCCCGGCGACACCTGGCCGGTCCCCGCCGACCAGGCCGGCCTGACGCTGACCACCGGCAACGCCGGCGGCCTCGACATTCTCGACAACGGCGCCTCGCTCGGCACCGTCGGCCGCACCGGCGCGGTCAGGCACAACATCGCGCTCACCGAGGACGGCGTGAAGGCAGCGCTCGCCGCCAACCCCCCGCCGGTCGGCACCGCCCCGAAGCCGCCCCCGCCGGTCCATCATCAGATCATCCCGCCCGCGCTCCCCGACAGCGCCGCCGATCAGCTCAACGCCAGGCAGCTCGAGCGCCCGCACTAGCCAGGGCTGGAAAACCCGCCCGCCCGCTGGCATCTGCCAGTCAACACGCCGCCCCGGAGTCTCCGATGAACTACCGCCCCTACCAGCAGATCGAGCGCCGCCGCTCGCGCCAGATCCACGTGGGACGCGTCCCGGTCGGCGGCGACGCGCCCATCACCATCCAGACCATGACCAACACGCTCACCCACGACGCCGAGGCCACCATCGCCCAGATCCGCCGCGCCGAACTGGCCGGCGTCGACATCGTCCGCGTCTCCTGCCCCGACGTCGAAAGCACCGCGGCCCTCGCCGAGATCGTCCGCGAGGTCAACGTGCCGATCGTCGCCGACATCCATTTCCACTACAAGCGAGCCATCGAGGCCGCCCGCGCCGGCGCCGCCTGCCTGCGCATCAATCCCGGCAACATCGGCAGCGCCGAGCGCGTCCGCGACGTCGTCAACGCCGCCCGCGACCACAACTGCTCCATCCGCATCGGCGTCAACGCCGGCTCGCTGGAGCGCCACCTGCTGGAGAAATACGGCGAGCCCAATCCCGAGGCTCTCGTCGAGTCAGCCCTCGAGCACGCGAAAATCCTCCAGGATCACGATTTCCACGAGTTCAAGATCAGCGTGAAGGCGTCCGACGTCTTCCTCGCCGTCGCCGCCTATCAGCAACTGGCCGACATCTGCGACCACCCGCTGCATATCGGCATCACCGAGGCCGGCGGCAAACGCGCGGGCACCGTCAAATCCGCCATCGGCCTCGGCTCGCTGCTCTGGGCCGGCATCGGCGACACCATCCGCGTCTCGCTGTCGGCCGAGCCCGAGGAGGAGGTCCATGTCGGCTGGGAGCTGGTCAAGACGCTGGGCATCCGCCATCGCGGGGTGAAGATCATCTCCTGTCCGTCCTGCGCCCGCCAGGGCTTCAACGTCATCGACACGGTGGCCACGCTCGAGGACCGCCTCGCCCACATCGCGACACCCGTCACGCTCTCGATCATCGGCTGCGTCGTCAATGGCCCCGGCGAGGCGCTGATGACCGACCTCGGCGTCACCGGCGGCGGCAACGGCCGCCACATGGTCTACGCCGCCGGCAAGCAGGACCACACCACCGCCGGCACCGACATGATCGACCACATCGTCGAGCTCGTCGAAGCCCGTGTCGAACGTATCCGTGGCGAGAACGCCGCCCCGACCACCGACGCCGAGACCGCCCACGCCGACGGCGTCGCCGCCCGGCAGCACGCCGCCGTCTGACCTTGGCTCCACTCCAGCCGGTCCGCGGCACCCACGACATCATCGGCGAGGACATGCGCCGCCACCGCCTGGTGGCCGAGACCGCGCGCCGCGTCGCCTACGCCTACGGCTTCGACGAGTGGCAGACGCCGATCTTCGAGCCGACCGACCTCTACGCCCGCTCGCTCGGCGACACGTCCGACGTCGTCACCAAGGAGATGTACACCTTCGCCGATCGCGGCGGCGACACACTCACTCTGCGCCCCGAGGGCACCGCAGGCATCTGCCGCGCGCTGGTCACCAACGGCCTCACCCAGAGCCTGCCGCAGCGCGTCTTCTACGCCGGCCCGATGTTCCGCTACGAGCGCCCGCAGAAGGGCCGCACCCGCCAGTTCCACCAGATCGGCGTCGAGCTGATCGGTCCCGCCGAACCGCTCGCCGACGCCGAGACCATCGCCTGCGGCCGCGATATCCTGGCCGCCCTCGGCCTTTCCCGCCACGTCACCCTGGAGCTCAACACCCTCGGCGACACCGAAAGCCGCACCGCCTGGCGCGAGGCGCTGATCGCGCATTTCACCCGCCACCGCGACCAGCTCTCCGACGACAGCAGCGCCCGCCTCGAGCGCAACCCGCTCCGCATCCTCGACAGCAAGGACCCGCGCGACCGCGCGCTGGTGGCCGACGCGCCCACCATCCACGCCCACCTCAACGACGCCTCGAAGTCGTTCTGGGACCAGCTCCGCGAACATCTCCGCACCCTCGACATCGCCTTCGTCGAGAACCCCAACATCGTCCGCGGCCTCGACTACTACAGCCACACCGCCTTCGAATTCACCACCGAGGCGCTGGGCGCCCAGGGTACGGTGCTGGCCGGCGGCCGCTATGACGGCCTCGTCGCCGAAGTCGGCGGTCCGCCCACCCCCGCCATCGGCTGGGCCGCCGGCATCGAACGCCTGTCGCTGCTGCTCGACCAGTCCCCGACCCCGCCCGAGACCATCGCCGTCATCCCGCTCGACGAAGCCTCCGAACCCGACGCCATCCGCATCCTCGCCCGCATCCGGCGCGCCGGATTGCGCGCCGACATGGCGTTCCGCGGCAACGCCCGCAAACGCCTCGAACGCGCCAACAAGGCCGGCGCCGTCGCCGCCGTGCTGCTGGGCGAGGGGAGGGCGAGCGTGAAGATCCTCGCCACCGGGGAGCAGACCGATGTCGCCGTCGAGGAACTGCCGCGTCATCTCGTGGCAGTGCTGGCGGAACGGCCGTGAAGATCGAAGGCAAGCCCAGGGCTCTGCCCTGGACCCGCTGGGGCGCGCCGCCCCAGACCCGCCATCATTGGTTTCCAAAGGCGACTGCCTTTGGTGGGGTTTGGGGCGAAGCCCCAAGTCAGGTCCACGATGTTTGACGAGCGGCTCGACCGGATCGTCACGCGTGCCGAGGAACTCCAGCACGATCTTTCGAGCGGGCTGAACGGCGAAGCCTTCAACCGCGCCTCCCGCGAATACTCGGACCTCGAACCGATCGTGGCCCGCATCAACGAGCTTCGGGCCGCCGAAGCCGCCCAACGCGACGCCGAACGCCTCATGGCCGACCCCGAGATGCGCGAGCTCGCCGAGGCCGAACTCGCCGAACTTGCCGCCCGTATCCCCGAACTCCGCCACGCCATCGCGCTCGCGATGCTGCCGCGCGACGAGGCCGACGAGCGCAGCGCCATCCTCGAGATCCGCCCCGCTGCCGGCGGCGACGAGGCCGGCCTGTTCGCCCGCGAATTGTTCGACGCCTACCGCAAATACGCCGAAACCCGAGGCTGGCGCTTCGAGACCGTCGAGTTCGACGAGAACGAACTGGGCGGTCTCAAAGGCGCCATCGCCGACATCAACGGCCGCGGCGTCTTCGCCCGCCTGAAATACGAATCAGGCGTCCACCGCGTCCAGCGCGTGCCGACCACCGAGAGCCAGGGCCGCATCCACACTTCGACGGTCACCGTCGCCATGCTGCCCGAGGCCCAGGAGGTCGATGTCGACATCAACGAGGCCGACCTGCGCATCGACGTCTACCGCGCGTCCGGCGCCGGCGGCCAGCATGTCAACAAGACCGAGAGCGCGGTCCGCATCACCCACATGCCGTCCGGCATCGTGGTCGCGATGCAGGAGGAGCGCAGCCAGCACAAGAACCGCGCCAAGGCGATGAAGATTCTCCGTGCGAGGCTCTACGAACAGCAGCGCGCCAATCTCGCCGCCGACCGCTCGGCGGATCGCAAAAACCAGGTCGGCACCGGCGACCGCTCCGAGCGCATCCGCACCTACAACTTCCCGCAAGGCCGCGTGTCGGACCATCGCATCAACCTGACGCTCCACAAGATCGACCGCGTCATGCAGGGCGATTTCGACGACCTCATCGACGCCCTCATCACCGACGAGCAAACCGCCCTGCTCGCCCAGCAGGACTGACGATGTCCGCGGTATCGGCCTCTGCTCGTGAAACCCTTGCGCACCCGCGATGGCGCAACCACCACCTGCCGATCAGGCGGCGTTCGAATTCGGACCGGATGGCGAGGATGCCGAACACCAGTCGCCCGTGAACGGCAGAGTTCGTAGGCTCAGGAACTCGGAAAGCCTTCGAATTGCGGAAGCCCGTCGGTGATTTCGAACCACGGTGCCTTCGACCCGACAAAGATGTGCATTTCCGGACGGATGGTTGGCTGGTCCACGAGTGTCCCCATGGCGACATGGACGTAATGCCCGTCCCGCACCACCGAATAGAGAAGCGACCCGCAAGTCCCACAGTGAGCGTCATGACCTGCTTCGCCGCCGTATCTAAGGATCAGATCCTCGCCCTTGGAAAGTGACAGCTTGTCCCTTTCTATACCGGCCAGAGATTTATAGGCCGACCCCGTCGAGCGGCGACACTGCGAACAGTGACAATTCATCGCATATCTGAATTCGTCAGCGACCTCATATTGTACCTTCTCGCATAGGCACTTGCCGGTCAGTAATCGCGAATTCGATGCAATCTGGGGCATTGGGCGCTCCTAGACGATACCGCGAAGACCCTGATATCTTATCACCGGGTCACGGCGCGTGTCGTCGAAATGAAGCTGCCAGGACGAGAAAGGGGGCATATCGGCAGCTGGTCGCCTCGAAAGATTACTGCCGCTCCGGGAACAGGACGAAGGCGGCCCCGAAGAGGAACTGCGGGCTGACGAGCGCATTGTGTTCGACGACCGGCAGCCTCACCTTGAATTTGAGCGACACGCCGTATTTCGGGATGTCGTAGGCAACGATCGGGCCGAGCTCGAAATCCTCGAAACGCTTTCCCAGCGGCTGCACCGGCGCCTGATCGAGCTCGTCGGCATTCTCCTGATTGGCGATGTTTCCCGACAAGCCGTATTGCCAACGTCCCTGTCGCTCGGTGATCGCGAAGTCCGTATCCAGGATGTCGCCGGTATAGTAGTGCGTTGTCGGGTTCTGCAACGCGTGGTCATAGAACAGGCGAGCCGAGAACTCGGTGCCCTGGCCGAGGAAGTTCGGCCCCGTGAGGTAGCTCGCCGCGAAGTTGGGAATGTAGTAGGTGTCGTTGTGCCCTGGCGAGGTGAACCTGGCCGGATTGTAGCGCCCGTTCGGAAAGATCATCGAGAATGTCGGCTGGATCGTGAGCCCGTACGGCAGGTTGCGTGCGCCGGGCGGAACCACGGCGCCGAAGCGGCCGAGATACCGGCTCCATTTGATGAAGTCGACGAAGGTATCGGCCCAGCCGTCGAACGTCTGGCGGATCCCGTCGGCCGCGAAATTGGCGACGAGCACGTTGGCAAAGACCGCGTCGGTCGCCACGGTCCCGCCGAACACCTTGAAGGGATAGACGTATTGCAGGGCGAACAGCTGGACGTCGTAATTGACGTTGACGCTCTGGATACCCCGCTGCCTGAGCCCGATCGGCCCGTCATAGCGCAAGGAATAGCCGGGCACGTTGAGCAGCGCCCCGAACAGGCCGGCGATCGGCGGCAGATAGGCGTTGCGGATGTCCGTGCCGCCGAAGGGGCCGCCGGCCACGTCGCCCTCCGAGGCGAGCACCGATCGTGCGGGCATGAGCAGGAGCATTGCCACGAGCGCGCCAAGCGACGTCTTCACGATGGACCGATCCCTCATCTTCATTTTTCTCTGCGAGAGCCGTTCGTATCCGCTCCCGTTCTTCCTGGCGGTCTCGTCAGTCGGGTACTGCGACCGTGCAAAGGCTCATCAGCTCCGACACCTGCGCGACGTGCTCGAGTCGCCGCACCAGGCGCACGACCTTGCCCGCCGCATCCGCGCTCATCACGCGCGTCGCATTGGCCATGAACTTCGCCTCGATGGCGGCATCGTCGAGCGGTCGCTCCGGCGTGCCGAGGCTTGTCGCGACCCGATGCGACAACGACTTGCCATTCCTCAGCGCGATCCGGACCTCGCCCGGGAAATGGACCGGAAAGTCGCTGCTCGGATCATCCGAGCAGGACGTGCAGTCGGCCAGCGCCAGCACACGCGGATCGTCGACGCCCTTGTCGTGGAACGCCGCCAGGTCGATCTCGCCGGTCACCAGCGCGAGCGCCACCACATAGGGCACGCTGAACATCGCCGAGTAGGCATCGGCCGGACGGGACGGTCCCGATACCATGTGGTGCAGGCGCGACGACAGCGGGCAGTCGATGCTCTCGATCTCGTCGAGCTCGACCAGTCCCCGAAGATGCAGCGCGCAATCGACGAAGCCGTGGATGAAATGGCAGCACGGGTAGGGCTTCAGCGCGATGCCGGCGATCAGCCAGTCCTTGCCGAGCGCGTGCAACGGCGATGCGGCACCTGTCGGGATCTTGCCCAGGTGGGCATGGTAGAACCCATGGCCGCCTTCGAGCATCGTCGGCGGTCCCTTGAAGCCGCTCATCGCCAGGCCAACGGCCGCGATGCCGCCATGCGCGGCCCATCCGGGATGCATGCGCTTGAGCCATGAATCCTTCAGCTCCAGCAGGCCGGCCGCCATGCTTCCGCACAGCCCGGTGGCCGAGATCAATTCCGCCCGGTCCGCCCCCAGCAGACGCCCGGCCGCGAACACGGCGGCGAACGCGCCGCAGAGCGCGGTGGGGTGGAACCCGCGGTCATGAAAACCACCCTCCGCGGCACGCGCCAGCCTGCAGCCGATCTCGAGCGCCGCGACGAAGCTCGTGAGGAACGCCCTTCCGTCCGCCCGAGAGGTTTCCGCCGCCGCCAGCGACGCCGCCAGCGCCGGTGCCGTGGCATGGTAGATCGCGCCGATATGGGTGTCGTCGAAATCGAGCCCGTGGATCAGCGTCCCGTTCACCAGGGCGGCGCTGGCGGGCGGCAGTGCCGCACCGGTGGCCAGGCAATGCGCGTCGGTGCCGCCGCCGAGACGCCCCGCGCCACGCAGGATCGCGTCGGCGAACCCGAAGCCGGACGACGCGAGCGCGATGCCCAATCCGTCCAGCAGATGCGCCCTGGCCTTGTCGATCAGTCCGGCCGGCAGATCCTCGAGACGAAGACCGAGCGCGAAGTCGGCAAGCGAGGCGGAGACGGTCGGTTCCGAAGTCGACTCGACCGCGGCGGCATCCATGATGTCCGTTTCCTTTTATGCGTTGGAAACGATGTCTGAACAGGTCGCGGGCCCGCCACAAATAGATCGTCGCTATGGATCCATAGCCATTGGTCATGGACTCCAGTCATAGCCCGGAACTGTCGATTGATAGTGGATCGTTATTTGTCATCCTTCGAAGCGGCGAACTAGGTCGTGGGCAAGATGGAGCGTCCGCGAGCCCGACGGCGCGGGCCCACAGCAGGGTTGGATCCAGAACCGATGACCAAGACGCGGCGTCAGATGGCGCTGATCGCGTTCATGCAGGCGCAGAACTGCACGAACTACGCCGGCTCATGGCGTCATCCCGCCTCGATCCCGGACTTCATCACGCCCGAATACTACCAGCGGCTCGCGCGCACGCTCGAGGACGGCAGGTTCGACCTCGCCTTCTTCGACGATCGTCTCGCCATGCCCGACATCTACGGCGCCGATCATCGCGCCACCGTCGAGAACGGGATCCGTGCGATCAAGCTCGACCCGACCACCGTGATGATGACGATGGCCGCGGTCACGTCCCATCTCGGGCTCGGTGCCACGTATTCGACCACCTATTACGAGCCCTACCACGTGGCACGCCTGTTCGCGACGCTCGACCTGATGACGCGAGGCCGCGTCGCCTGGAACATCGTGACGTCGTTGAACGATTCCGAGGCCGCGAATTTCGGCCGCTCCGAGCACATGGAGCACGATCTGAGATACGATCGCGCCGACGAGTTCATGGAGGCCGTACTCGGCCTCTGGGACAGTTGGGAGGACGGCGCGCTGCTCGTCGACAAGGCCACCGGCCGGTTCGCCGATCCGGACAAGGTCCATCGTCTCGACTACAAAGGGTGTTTCTTTCGCGCGCGCGGACCGCTGACGGTGCCGCGGTCGCCGCAAGGGCATCCGGTTCTGCTGCAGGCCGGCGCCAGCGGACGCGGCCAGAAATTCGCCGGCCGATGGGCGGAACTCGTCTTCGCGGCCTATCCCAGTCTCGAAGCTGGCCGCAAGCAGTATGCCGGCCTGCGGGCGGCGGCCGAAGCCGCCGGCCGCGATCCCGACAGCATCAGGGTGGCACCCGCCATTGGCGTCGTCGTTGCCGAATCAGCCGACCAGGCCGCCGAGAAACGGGCCGTTCTCGAAGCCCTTTCGCGGCCGATCGATGGTCTCACCCTGCTGTGCGAGGTCCTCAACGTCGATTTCGCCAGCCGCGACTACGAGGCGCCATTTTCGGACGACGAACTGGCCTCGGTCTCCTGGCACAGCCTGCGTGACAAGGTCATCGCCAGGAGCGGCAAGAAGAACCCTTCGGTCCGGGACTTCGTCGAGATGTCGGGACGCGGCACGTTGCGCGAGGCGCCCGTCTTCACCGGCTCGCCCCGGCAGGTGGCCGACGAGCTCGAAAGCTGGTTCGAAAGTGCCTGCGACGGCTTCGTCCTGGCCGCCGCCTACACGCCCGGCGGCTACGAGGACTTCGTCCGTCTCGTCGTCCCCGAACTGCAGCGTCGAGGACTTCACCGGCGCGACTACGCCGGCACGACGCTGCGCGACACGCTCGGACTGGCGCGCCCCGCGTCGGGCGATCGCCCGTCGCCGGCCGACCGCCGCGCGCTCTGACGCGCGCGCTCTACACCAGACGCAGGCTCGCCGAGGTGACGGCTCGCGACGGGCCATCGAGCGGGTTCGAGGCGCGCAGGAAGTCGCGGAACTTGCGGGCCGAGGCAGGGATCGGCCTGTCGCTCGCCGTGACGATCCCGAACGTGCGGATGATCTCCCAGTCGGCGAACCGGACGACGCCGATGGTGGGCTCGAGCTCGGCGGGAACGAACGATCGTGGATGGATGCACACGCCGAGGCCCGCGGCGGCCATCGCCAGCAGCGTGATGACGTTGCTGACCGCCCTCGCCTCCGGCGAGATGCGGACGGTAAGCGACCGCCGCTCGGCCTCGGCCATCAGGGCACGCCGGATCCCGACATGCGCGTCCGGGCTGAGCAGCGGATAGTCCAGCACCTCCGCCAGCGGTGCGGCCGCGTGCCGCAACAGCTTATGGCCAAGGGCCGCGACGACGACGCATTCGCTGGAAATCAGCGGCTCGAAACTCAGGCCGTTCCGTTCCTCGACCAGCGACATCACGGCGAGGTCGCAACGTCCGTCCGCGACGTGATCGAGCGCGTCGCCCGGCATCAGATCGTGCAACTGGACCGTGATCGAGGGATAGGCGTCGTGGAACCGGCGGAGCGTCGGCGGCAGTCCGACCGTCGCCACCATCAACGTCGCCGCGACCCGGACCTGCCGGTCCCTGGACAGCGCATCGCCGTTGAACTCCTGCAGCAGACTGTCGAGGCCGCGCAGCGTCTCAAACGCCTGTCCGTACAGACGCTGTCCCTGCTGGGTCAGCTCGACACGGCGCGTCGTGCGATCCAGCAGACGGACCTGCAGCTTTTCCTCGAGCCTGCGGACCCGGTTGCTGATCGAGGGCTGGGACAGGTTGAGCAGACCGGCGGCCCTGCTGAAGCTCCCCAGTTCGGCCACCGCGAGGAACGTCTGCAGATCCTCGAGACCGATATCGAAACGGTGCCGCTCGATCCGATTGGACGATGCCGCCATCAGACACACCTCCACGCCGTCGGCCCTAACATATTCTCATTCGCTATCAATGGATAGAAGGTTCCCATTTCCCCGGGGCGCCCGGATGCGTCACCTGGGTGCCGGGCGCACGGAGGAACGATGTCCCACCCATTGAGAATCGTCACGCCGGTCGGGATGCTCGGCTACGGCTTTCCCGAGGAGGATTTCCGGCGGGGCATCGACATGGGCGCGGACGCGGTCGTGATCGACTCCGGATCGACCGACAACGGTCCGCAGGAACTCGCACTCGGCAACACCACGTGCAGCCGGTCCGCCTATGTCCGCGACCTGGGAACGATCCTGGCCTCGACCACGAGGCGCGGGATTCCGTTGCTCGTCGGTTCGGCCGGAGGAACCGGAACCAACGCCCATGTCGAGTTCATCCTCGATGTGATCCGGGAGATCGCCCGGTCGAACGGCACCCGCCTCCGGATCGCCGCGATCGACGCCGACATCCCCAAGACGATGGTCAGGCAGCGGCTCGCCGAAGGCCGGATCTCGCCGTGCGGCCCGGTGCCGCCTCTCGTCGAGCAGGACATCGACGACGCGGTCAACATCGTGGCCCAGATGGGCGCCGAACCCTTCGTGCGCGCGCTCGACGAGGATCCGGGCCTCGACGTGATCGTGGCAGGCCGCGCCTACGATCCCGCGCCGTACGCCGCCCTCTGTCTCAGGCGCGGCATCGATCCGGGGATCGCCTGGCACATGGGCAAGATCATGGAGTGCGGTGGCGTCTGCGCCGAGCCGAAAGGTCGCGTGATGTTGGCGACCATCGACCACGACAGCTTCGACCTGGTGCCGATGAGCGCCCACGAGCGCTGCACCCCGTTGTCGGTCGCCGCGCACACGCTCTACGAGAAGTCCCGTCCCGATCTCCTCGCGGGTCCCGGCGGCATTCTCGATCTACGATCCGCGACCTACGACAGCCTGGATGCGCGCACCGTCCGGGTGAGGAACAGCCTCTTCCGGCCCACGCCATACGCCGTCAAGCTGGAAGGGGCGAAGATCGTCGGCCATCGCACGATCTTCATCGGCGGCATCCGCGACCCGATCCTCATCGGCCAGGTCGACGCCTATCTCGAGAGGGTGCGCCAATATGCGTTCGGCCATCACCCGGAGCTTCGCGACGGCAGTGGCCGGCTGCTGTTCCACGTCTACGGCAAGAACGGCGTGATGGGGGAATTGGAGCCGATCAAGGACGCCAACCCGCACGAGCTCTGCATCCTGGGCGAGGCGACCGCCCGAACGCAGGATCTGGCCAGCGCCATCTGCAACACCGCGCGCGTCGCCTGCCTGCACGCCCCCTATCCCGGACAGCGGGCGACGGGCGGCAACATGGCCTTTCCGCTGACACCGCTCGAGAACGCGATCGGCCCTGTCTGCGCCTTCAACATCTACCACCTGATGGAAGTGGACGACCCGACTTCGTTGTTTCCGATCCGCCATCTGGAGATGTGAGTGATGCACGAGGTGACACTCCGCGAGCTGGCCAAAATCGTCCGCAGCAAGAACGCCGGCCCCTTCGAGCTGACGTTCGACGTCATGTTCGAGACCGATCATGTCTATCGACAGGTCAAGTCGAGCGGCGCGATCACCCGCGAAGCGCTCGCCGCCCTCTACGGCGTTGCCGATCAGGACATCACCAACTTCCAGTTCTTCGACCCGGCGCTTGCGTTCAAGCTGACGATCCGGCGAATGCGTCCCCAGGGAAGCGTCGGCGAGACCGACACGTTCGGCGCCCAGCAACACGCCCCGCTGCTCGCGTTCCGCATTCCCATCGAACCCCGGACGTAGATCATCGAGGTCGGCCATGCGATCGCTGGTCCTTTCGCAACGTCGACGAGATCATCTCCTCGAACCCGATCGCCTGCGATCCAGGCAACATCCATCCCCTCGTGAATGCGGAACGAAAAGAACGCGGCCTCCTCCTGAACGGCGTCTTTCTCGGGATGCTCGGGACCGATGCCGTCGTCGCTCTCGTCGACGGACGGATCGCGTACGAGTAGTACGCCAACGGAAATAACCGGCATACCCCGCACATCGTGATGTCCTGCACCAAGGAGGTGATGGGCCTGCTGACCGGGATCCTCGACGCGCAGTGCGCGATCCGTATCGATCAGCGTGTCACGGAATATCTGCCTGAGATGGCGGGCATCCCCTATCAGGACGCCACGATACCCCACCTTCTCGACATGCGCGCGGGCGTCGTGCTCGACGAAGCGCAGTCGCGCGGTTACGACGATGCGACCAACTGGACCGGCAACGTCGATGCCGACGCCGGTTCGGATCCGCGCACCTTCTTCAAGAGCCTCAGGACGCCACCAGCCCCCCATGGCGGCTCCTTCAGCTACGTTTCGGCGAACATCGATTTGCTGGGATGGGCGATCGAGCGAGCGACAACGACGGGCGTCGCGGCACCCGGGAAAACGTGCCGAAATCCGTCATCGACGACATCGACAAGAACGGAGACGCGCAAGCCTGGCGAACCGGCGAATGGGGAAAGCCGTTCCCGGCGATCGGCAGGAACATGAACTACAGGTCCGGCTGGTACATCGTCAACGACAACCCGAAAATGCTCTTCGCGATGGGCATCCACGGCCAGAACCTCTTCATCGACCGGAAGAAGAGGTTGGTCGTCGTGAAGATGTCGTCCTGGAACAAGCCGATCGAGCGACTATCCCTGTTCCTGACACACAGGAGCTTCGGCGGATTGCAGCGCTGATCGCCCGCCCGCTGCCCGTTGAGAGGACCGTGGACGCGTCGGATACCGGGACGATGCAATCGGCCTGATCCCAAGCCGCATCCGGTTTGGCGCAAACACGACGAACATGTGCGACAGATAGACCTCGCTGAGACGTCCGAAAGAACGCAGCCACGCGGTCCCAGCGCGAACCCGGGCCAAGGTCACGAGTGCACCGACCATCACCGCTCCCAGCAACGCCACGCCGAACGGCCGCGTTCGCGGCTCGACCACCAGGGCTGCGCCCGCGATCTCGAGGAACGCGGTGACGAACCGCCACGCGGGCGGATAGCCCCAGTCGCGGAAGCTTTTTGCCGTGCCGCCGAGATCGAAGGCATTCGCGGCCGCGGCACCGGTGAACGCGAGCGCCGTGATCACCGACAGGACGATCCCCCAGCTCATGGGTTCGCGCCGCACAGACTGCCGATGAACGGACCACGGTGGAGGTCGCCGGGCGTGCGCATGAACGGGCTCCGTGAAAGACGCGGGCGAGGCGTCAGCGTATCGCCTCGTCACGCCGTTCTGGAAGCGGCCGGCCTGGACGTCCCCGACATCGGCGCCCGCTTGGCCGACCAGATCGAGGGAGCGATCCCATCCGCGGTCGCCTGGCCCCCGACGCTCCGCTCACACCTGCGTGCCGAGCGGCCGCACGACCAGCTCGTTCACATCCACGTCGTCCGGCTGCTCGATCGCATAGAGGATCGCGCGGCCGATCGCGTCCGGCTCGATCGCCGTCTTGCGATAGCCGACCATCCGCTCGCGTGCCGTCGGATCGCTGATCGTCTCCGCGAGCTCCGACGTCACCACGCCCGGATAGAGGCAGGTGCAGCGGACCTTGCCGCTCTCCTTGCGCAGCCCCTCCGAGATCGCGCGCACCGCGAATTTCGTCGCCGCATACACCGCGGCCGTCGGCTGCACCACGAAGCCGCCCACCGACGACACATTGACGATGTGCCCGCGCCCGCGCGCCTCCATCCGTGGCAGCACGGACGCGATGCCGTGCAGCACCCCGCGGATGTTGACGTCGATCATCCAGTTCCATTCGTCGATCTTCAGCTCCGCCAGCGGCGAGAGCGGCATCACGCCGGCATTGTTGACCAGCACGTCGATCTCGCCGAACTCCGCCCGCGCGAACGCGGCGAACCCCTCCACATCCTCCAGCTTCGTGACATCCAGCGCGCGCGTGCGCACCTGGCCACCCGCCGCCGTGATCTCGTCCGCGAGCGTCCGCAGCCTGTCGATACGGCGCGCTCCGAGCACCACGCGCGCGCCCGCTGCCGCGAGCACGCGCGCGGTCCCCTCGCCGATCCCGCTCGATGCACCGGTGATCAGCACGACCTTGTCCAATGAAGCCATCGAAACCTCCTCCCGGTTGCGCCCGGTCCCAGGAGATGGAAATCATCCGACGCATGCATTAGGTGCGACCAGCGGGATGGCGCGTTGAACCAGATGGGATGATCCATGCGCGGACTGGATGATCTGGCGGCGTTCTCGGCGGTCGCGCGGCAGCGGAGCTTCACCCGCGCCGCGGCCGAGCTCGGCGTTTCGACCTCCGCACTCAGCCACACGATCAAGCGCCTGGAGCGGCAGCTCGGCGCGCGCCTGCTCCAGCGCAACAGCCGCAGCGTCACCCCCAGCGAGGCCGGCGAGCGTCTGTTGCGGACGCTCGAGCCGGCGCTGGCAGACATCGGCGACGCCATCGACGAACTCGGCCGCCAGCGCGACAGCGTCGCCGGCGCCGTCAGGATCACCGCCACGCGCCAAGCCTACGAGGCCGTCATCCGCCCGATGCTCCGCGATTTCGGCGAACGCCATCCGGACGCCACCATCGAGATCCTCATCGACTACGAACTCCGCGACATCATCGCGAGCCGTCTGGACGCCGGCATCCGCCTGGGCGAAAAGCTCGAGCAGGACATGGTCGCACTCCGCGTCGGTCCCGAACTGCGCATGGCGGTCGTCGCGTCCCCCGCCTATCTCGCCGCCCACGCCGCGCCCCGCACCCCGCAGGACCTGGCCGGCCATCGTTGCGTCGGCTACCGGATGCGCGCCGGCGGTGCCTCGATCCCGTGGGACTTCGCGCGCGACGGCCGCGACGTCGGCGTCCGTGTCGAGGGTCCGCTGACCGTCAACGAGCCGGACCTGGCACTCGACGCCGCACGCGACGGGCTTGGCCTCGCCTACGTGCTCGAGGACCGGGCCGCACCCTTCCTCGCCCACGGAAGTCTCGTCCGCCTCATGCAGGACTGGACGCCGCCATTCCCCGGCTTCTTCCTCTACTATCCATCCCGCCGCCAGCCACCGCCGGTGCTCGCCGCCTTCATCGCCGCTCTCCGCGCGCGGCGCGCCGGTGACGCCTGACCATCCAGACCGAGGTCCGCATGCGCACACTGCTCGGCATCGTCGGACCGCCCGGCGCCGGCAAAAGCACCGTCACCGAATACCTCGCGGGCGAGTTCCCCGCCCAGCTCGCCATCGTCCCGATGGACGGCTTCCATCTCGCCCAGCGCGAGCTCGAACGACTCGGCCGCGCGCACCGGAAGGGCGCTCCCGACACGTTCGACGTCGACGGCTACGTGGCCCTCCTCGAACGCCTCCGCCGCAACACCGACCCGGTCGTGCACGCGCCCGAATTCCGCCGCGAGATCGAGGAACCGATCGCGGGCGCGATCCCGATCCACCGCGACACCAGGCTGGTGATCACCGAGGGCAACTATCTCCTCCACGACGAGGACGGCTGGCAGCGCGTCCGGCCGCTGCTCGACCTGGTCTGGTATGTCGACCTCGACGACGCCACCCGCGACGCCCGCCTGCTGGCCCGTCACATCGCCTTCGGCCGGACGCCCGAGGACGCCCGCGCCTGGATCGACGCCACCGACGCGCCGAACGCCGCCCTCATCGCGCGCGGCCGCGGGCGGGCCGATCGCGTCATCAAGCTGTAGAAAGCCAGGGGTTTCACCCCTGGACCCCACCAAAGGCCACGTGCGCAGCACGCCTGCGGCTAGGGCCTTTGGAAACCATACTTAGCGCAGGAACACGTGTTCGATCCCGTCGACCGGGTCTACCACCTCATCGACTTTCTTGAAGCCGAAACGCCTCACGAGCCGCATCGAGGCCTCGTTGTCCGGCGCCACCGAGGCCACGAAGCGATGAACACCGAACGCCGCCGCCCAATCCATCATCGCGCCCACGGCTTCGAACGCGTAACCAAGCCGTCGATATCGCGTGAAGATCAGATACCCGATCTCCACGGCACCGCGGGCATACGCGTGCAGGGAAGGGGGGTCCGGGCAGGTATGGAACCGGACATGCCCCACCATGACGCCTTGCAAGATCACCGCCCGCGTCGACCAGGCGCGATACCCCGGATCCTCGCGCAGCCGCTCGCGCGCGAACCGCAAGCCCGAAAGATCCTTCAGCATCTCGTCCGGGATCGCCGCCCCCAGCCGTCGCCCGGCCTCGACGAGGTCTCCGTCCAGGCAGGCCTCCGCCACCGCATCGTCCATCAACCGCAGCAACAGACGCGGTGTGGCGATGTCGTCTGTCGCAATGTCCTGCAAATGGCGATCCTACAGCGACGCGCGCGCGATGCGGTCGTCCGGCGACGTCCCGAAGCCGCGTATGTCCCTCGTGCCCAGCAGGACCGCGACGCTCGACAACACGCATGACGCGCCCGCCATGAGCGCGATCCGGCCGCCCAGAAGCGCCGCGGCGGGGCCCGCGAGAAGGAAGCCCATCGGGGTCAGCCCCATGTCCGCGAGCTGGACCACCGACGTCACCCGCGACAGCACGTCCCGCTGGATCACGGTCAACGTCAGGACGCCGAGCACCGCCGCGCCGACACCGAACGCGACGCCTCCAGCCCTCAGCGTAGGAAACGTTGCACCCGCGATCAAGAACAGCAGAGGCAGGAGGAGACAGACCGCCAGCTCGACGGCGATGAGCGGGCGGCGCGGCTGCCACTTCATGCTTCCGAGCGCTCCGGCAAGCGCCCCGAAACCGACCGTGATCGCGAGCATGTTCACCAGACCGAACCGGCCGACCAGGAGCCACAGCCAGCGGCGCTCGGCGAACGTCTTCAACCCCTCGCGAAGATCTCGCCCGAAATGGCGGGTCGCCGTCGTTCGCCGCGGCTCGGCCCGCGGCTTGACCAGGAGCAGGCACACGCCGCTGACGACATAGGACAATCCGTCGATGCCGAGGGTCCAACCCGGTCCGGCGCCCATGACGATCAGGCCCGCGGCCGACGGCCCCACGATCATCGCGAGTGCGGTGCCCGTCCTCAACGCCCCGTTTGCCCGCGCCAAGCTCTCCTTCTGCACGATGTCCACGAGAAATCCGCTGCTGGCCGGCCCGAAGAAGGCGTTGCCGACGCCGATGAGCGCCGTCAGCAAAACGAGCAGCGCGAGGGACGAGAGGCCGGCGATCAACGCCGACGCGAGCGCCATCTGGGTGCCGCATCGCAGCAGGTCCGCTCCGATCATCACCCCTCGTCGCGACCACCGGTCGCCCGCGACACCGCCGACCAACAAAAGGGCCACCGTCGGGATCGTCTGTGCCGCGAGCACGAGGCCGAGCGCGCCCGCCCGCAAACCGACGTCCAGCAGGGCGAAACTCAGCGCCACCGGAACCATGGCCGACCCGACCGCCGAAACCGTGGCCCCAGCAAGGTAGAGGGAACAATTGCGATTGGACGACCTCAAGCCACCGTCATCCGCCATCGCCCGCCACCCTTCGTCACCGGGATCCAAGGGCCGCCGGCCCTTGGCAGGTCGAGGACAGCGTCCTCGCCTTGCCCAACCTGCTAGAACATGTGCCCTGCTTCCAGACCAACACACCGATCAGGGCGCGCGCCTCGTCGCCGGGCGTCCCTGGTCATGGCTCCCCCAGGAGCGCCGCACCGGCAGCCTTCGCGGCCGCTTTCAGGTCCTTGTCCAGCGTGGCAAGCGAGATCGCCTCGCGCTGCGCCAGTTCCAGATAGCTGGCGTCGTATACGGTCAGCCGGTACCGGCGCGCCAGCGTGAGCACCGCGCTCTCCTCGGTTGCCCGGTCGATGACGATCCCGAGTCGGGAAAGCCCGCGCAGGAAGGTCGCCGTATCGGCCTCGACCAGCCTGCCGCGGCGCTCGTTGACGATGAGGATGTTGCGGACCTCGAACCACCAGAGGCTCGGCACCAGCGCCTCGTCGGTGCGGATGCGCTCCAGCGCCAAGTCTGCGATGGAGTCGTCTTCGTCCTGGAAAGCCCAGCATGCGGCGATGGACGCGTCGAGGACGAACGGCATTCAGGATTTGTGGCCCTCGCGCCGGGCCGAGAGCAGCTCGTCGCGCGCGATCGTCCCGGTGCGGCTGCGCAGCGCCTTGATGCTCTCGATGGCCCGGTCGACCTCCTCCTGGCGGCGGTCTCCCTCAGGAACGATGCGCGCGATGGGGCGGCCGTGGCGGGTGATGCGGACCGTCTCGCCGCGCTCGACCTCGTCGAGGATCTGAGGAAGGCGAGCCTTGGCGTCGGAGGCTTGAATCTCTCGCATCGCAGACTTCCGTTTCGGTTGGTCTATTCGACTGGTCCAAATCATGTCGTAGATGAGATGGAGGGGTCAACAATACCTCGAGTCGAAGCGCGTTGGCGGGTGGAATAGCCGTCGGAGACACCAGACCACCGTCATCCGGCCGCCCGCCTCCCTTCGTCAACCGGGATCCGAGGGCCGCCGGCCCTTGGCAGGTCGAGGACAGCGTCCTCGCCTTCAACCTGCTAGAAAGTCCCATGCACACCGCGCCCTACTTCCAGACCCAGGCCGCCGAAACACCCCCGACCGCGCTCCCCGTCACCGGCGCGATGCCGGCTTGGCTCTCCGGCACCCTGCTGCGCAACGGCCCCTCGATCTTCGAGAACGGCACCGCCTCGGTCCGCCACTGGTTCGACGGCTCGGCCATGCTGCATCGGTTCGCCATCGACGACGGCGCCGTCCGTTACGCGAGCCGGCGGCTCGCTACTCGTCACGCCGAGGGCATGTCGCGCGGCCGCCTGAGCCTGCGCGAGTTCGCGACCGATCCATGCCAGGGCCTGTTCGGCCGCGCCATGGCGTTCTTCCGCTCCAACGCGTCCGACAACGCCAACATCAGCATCGCGCGCTTCGGCGCGCACACCGTCGCCCTCGCCGAGAGCGCGATGCCGATCGTCTTCGATCCCGCCACCCTCGCCACCCTCGGCGTCTACGCCATCGACGGCCGCGCCCGCATGTCGCCCGGCCTCACCACCGCCCACCCGATCACCAGCGACGGCCGCATCCTCGGCCACGGCACCCGCTTCGGCGCCCGTTCGCGCTACGAAATCCACGAGCTCGACCCGGCGACACGCCGCCGCCGCGCGATCGCCTCGATCCCCACCGGCGCCCCCGCCTACATGCACAGCTTCGCGGCAACCGAGCGCCATGCGGTCCTGACCGAGTTCCCGTTCACCGTCCGCGCCCTCGACCTGCTCCTGAACGGACGTCCCTTCATCGAGAACTACCGCTGGCGGCCGGACGCCGGCACGCGCTTTCTCGTCGTCGATCGCGCGACCGGCGCCATTCGCCCCTGCCTGGCCGGCCCGATGTTCGGCTTCCATCACGTCAACGCCTGGGACGACGGCGACGACATCGTCCTCGACCTCGTCTGCTACGACGACCCCGCGATCATCGCCTCGCTCTATCTCGACCGGCTTCGTGAAGGCGAGGCGGTCTTCCCGCAACCCGCGCTCAAGCGCTTCCGCCTCTCGCCCGCCACCGGCCACGCCGAGTGCGAGCGCACCTTCGCCGCCATCGAACTGCCCCGAATCGACGACCGCAGGCATGGCCGGCCGCACCGCTTCGTCACCGGCATCGGCACGCCTGGCCACGGTTTTCCGGACCGGATCGGCGCCATCGACACCGCAACCGGCCGGTCCCTGTGGTGGTCCGAGCCGGGCTGCTTCGCCGGCGAGCCCGTCTTCGTCGCCCGCCCCGGCAGCGAGGACGAGGATGACGGCGTCCTTCTCTCCGTCGTCCTCGACACCGCGGCCGAGCGCTCCTTCCTGCTCGTCCTCGACGCAAGCACCCTCGAGGAGCGTGCGCGCGCCGAGGCTCCCGCCGCCATCCCCGCGGGCCTGCACGGCGCGTTCTTCCCTGGCCTCACGACACCGGCGGATGGCACAGCGCGGATCGTCCATGCAGCGGCATCGGCAGCGCCCGCCCGGGCGTCTCGTCCATCAGATAGAAGAACGTGAAGTCCGACGCGCCCAGCGCCTGGAAGTCGCGGCCGCCCACATCCGAGATCAGGCCCACGCTGTTGACCTCGTGCGTCTCCGTCCGCCCGTCCGTCCGCCGCACCGTGATCTCGCCGCACAGCGCGTACTGGTGCCGGTCCGCGGGATCGGCGACGGTGACGTCGATCACCCGCTCCCTGGTCTTGTCGTCGAGGTGCAACTGGCCGAGCAGCCTGCCGTCGAGATAGAACTCGGTCGTCTCCGAGACTTCTTGTTGTGCCAACTGGTCGGTGACGGTGAACCGGGCCGTCTGCGCCCCGGCCCGCGCCGCTGGACACAGGACGGCCGAGGCGATCAGCAGCGGGGCGGCCAGCACCGATGCGAGGCGAAGAATTCTCATGACACACGAAGCGTCCTCGGTGGCCGATGGCGATGGCGGGGTCCCGCTCACTACTCTTCTCGACGAGGCGTCGTCGACTCTCGCCGGCGTCGGCATCGAGCAGCCACGCCGCGAGGCCCGCCTGCTCGCCGCCCACGCGCTCGGGCTCACCGCCGACGCCCTGCTCCGCCTGCCGCCGGCCGGCACCGTGCCGGCGGCGCCCGTCCGCGCGCTCGTCGCGCGGCGCGCTGCCCGCGAGCCGCTCGCCTTCATCACCGGCACGGCCGGCTTCTGGACGCTGGATCTCGCCGTCGGCCCCTCGACGCTCATTCCGCGCGCCGACAGCGAGGCCCTCATCGAGGCCGCGATCGCGCTGCGGCCCAACCGCGACCGGGTCCGCGCCGTCCTCGATCTCGGCTGCGGCACCGCCGCGCTCCTGCTCGCTTCCCTGTCCGAATACCGCTCCGCCTTCGGGATCGGCATCGACCGCGCCGAGGCCGCCTGCCGGCTCGCGCGCGCCAACGCCGCGCGCAACGGGCTCGCCGACCGCGCCGCGATCGTCTGCGGCGACTGGGCCGGCATGCTCGACGCCCGCTTCGACCTCGTCCTCTCCAATCCGCCCTATGTCGAGACCGGGCAGATCGGCACCCTCATGCCCGAGGTCGGGCGCCACGAGCCGCGCCTGGCACTCGATGGCGGCGCCGACGGGCTGGACGCCTACCGCGCCCTGATGCCCGTCCTGGACCGCCTGCTCGCTCCCGACGGCCTCGCGGTGCTCGAGATCGGCGCCGGCCAGGACGCGGCCGCGTCCGGCCTCGCCGAGGCATCGGGCCTTGCGATCGTCCACCGCCATCACGATCTTACTGGTCTGATACGGGTGCTCGGCCTTGCGCGGCCCGATCCGTCACCGAAAACTGTTGGCAGCCGGATCAGCCTTGGCTAGGGTCCGCCCGCGTCGCGGGGAAACCCGGCGCCGCCGGCCGGAGCCGACACCCCGGCCGCTGTCGAGCCGGGACAGCAGCGCCCGGCGCCCGACCACCGGGTCGACAGACGTCGCGAACCACTCAATGCGTCCAGGATGGGCGCCCGAGAACAACGGACCGCCCGGCAGGCGTCGCGCAACCGGCAGCGTCGAACAGACCGCCATCAGGAAAGCGTATCGGCATAACGATGAACATGAAACGCATGCGTGGCCGCAACCATCGTTCCGGTGGCGGCGGTGGCGGCACACCAATCCGCCATCATAACGGCAACATCCCGCTCAATCGGAACCACGTCTTCGACAGCAGCGGACCGGACCTGCGGATCAGGGGTACCGCTCAGCAGCTCTTCGAGAAATATCTGCAACTCGGGCGCGACTCCACCAGCTCCGGCGACCGCGTGATGGCCGAAAGCTACTTCCAGCACGCGGAACATTACTTTCGCATCCTCAACGCGATGGCGCAGGCTCATCAGAACCAGCCCAATGCGCAGAATGTCCAGTCCCAGCACGGCCAGCCGCAGAACGGCACGCAGAACCATGGCGGGTCGCAGAACAGCCAGGGGCAGGCCAACCATCAGCGGCGCACCAGCCAGCTCGACATGCAGAACGAGCAGATGGACGACGATCAGCCCGATCCGCTGATCCCGCACCATGCCGACAGCGAGCCCGCCGACCGCCCGCCCGAGAACACGCAGGACGCCTGAGCAGGGCTCCGGAACGCGAGCTCGATCTCAGGCCGGCGCGATGGCGAGCCGGCGCCGGATCGCCTCGAGCCGCGTGCCCGCGAACACCATCTCCGCGCACATCTCCTGCGTGGCCTCGACCGGATCGTAGCCCAGCGGGCAGTTGCCGAACTGCCGCCGGTTGCCGGTGTCGACATAGCTCTCGGCCGACGCGTTCTCGGCCAGCAGGATGCCGTGCCGATCGAGTTCGACATGCCAGAAGATCACCCGGTCCCGGCGCTCCCGGACGATGGTCTCGCCGTTGACCAGAAGCCCCGCCTGGATAAGGACCCCGTCGAGGAACAGGCCATGATCCTCGGACACGAAAAGGTCGCGGACCGGCTGGTGCGGCCCGAGCGCGTGCGTCATGACGCGGATCACGTGGCCGTCCAGCTGGCGGCGATGGCCGAGCCACACGACCCGCGCCGAGCCACCCGTTGCCAGCACCACCTGATCGCCCGACACGAGGTCCTCGACCGCCACAGTCCCGCGTCCGGTCGCGATCATCGTCCCCGTCGCGAAGCAGGGCTGCCACGTCACGTCGATCCCGCCTGCGACCTGCGTCAGCTTGAAATTGGCGGTCGTATAGGCGCCGGCGAAGCGCAGCGTCTCGGTGAAGGCATAGCCGTTGATCGTCAGCACGCCGTTCGCGAACGAGTCGGTGACGCCATACTCACCCCGGCTCTGGTCGTACTCGACGATGGTGTCGCCGGCTCCGAACCCGCCGATCGTGCCGTTGTAGGAACCCATGATGTTGCTGATATCGAGCGTCCCGCCCGTCGGGTCGAACATGGTCGCGAGATTGAAGCTCTCGGCCGGCCCGACGCTCCCCTGCTTGACGATCCCGCCGTCGGCGATCTCGATGCGCCCGTTGCCGTCCGTGGTGTGGTCCTGCAGCGTCACCGTGCCGCCGTCGTCGAACAGGACGCCGTTCATCGTCAGGCTGACCGGATCCGAATAGCCGAACGCCGAGACCTCATCGAAGGAGAGGGCGGCACCCTTGGCCACCGTCACGTTGCCGTTGATCGTCACGTAATCGGCGCTCGTGTCGGACACAGCCAGCGTCTGCCCCGCCGCCACGTCGATCGATCCGTTCAGGGTCCCGAACACGATCCCCGACCGGCTTGGCGCACCGCCATCGCCGGTCGCCTCGATCGCCACCGGTGCCGATGCCGTCCCGAGCGTGTCGGCGAACAGGTTCGGCGTGAAATCGAGATAGGACTGCGTCATCTGGTCATAATAGAGCGCGCCCGGGATCGTCCCGCTGACGTCGATCACCTCACCGGACACGCCGCCGCTCCGCGCGTCCGCGCTCGCCTGCCCGAACAGGTCCACCACATCTCCCTCTCGTGGAACGGCGCCGGTCCAATTCGCGGGATCGAACCAGTCGCCGCCTTGCGGGCCCTTATAGGTGTCGGTCGCCATGCGTCGTCCCTCCGGTTAACCGACCATAACAAGACGGTCCGGCGCCGTTCATGACACCTTCCGGTCGATCTCGACCCGTCCGCGCGGCAGCATCTCCGGCATCTCCGCCTGGATCCAGCCGAGCATCTTCTCCCTGATCTCGCAGCGCAAATCCCACGTCTGCGGCGCGTTGCGCGCCGAGACCAGCATCCTGATCTCGAGCGTCCGGTCGGTCGCGTCGCTCACCTGCAGATTGACCACCTTGCCGTCCCAGATCGGGCTCGCGCGGGCAAACTCGCCGAGCTTCTCGCGCATCCGCTCCACCGGCACCCGGTAGTCGAGGAACAGGAACACCGACCCGATCAGCGAAGCCGACGAATGCGTCCAGTTCTGGAACGGCTTCTCCAGGAAATAGGCGATCGGCACGATCATCCGCCGCCAATCCCACAGCCGCACCACGACATACGTCGCCGTGATCTCCTCGATCCATCCCCACTCGCCCTCGACGATCACCGCGTCCTCGATCCGGATCGGCTGCGTGACCGCGATCTGCACGCCCGCGATCAGGTTGGTCAGCAGCGGCCGCGCGGCCAGTCCCACCACCAGGGATGCCGCACCGGCCGACGCGAACAGGCTCACCCCGTATTGCCGCACCGGCTCGAACGTCATCAGCGCCGTCGCCACCGTCACCAGCGCGATCAGGATGTCGGCGGCCCGCGTGAGGATCCGCACCTGCGTGGTGTGCTTGCGCGCGATCAGGTTGTCCTCCTGATCCATCGCGATCCGCGTCAGGTAGGATTCGGTCCCGATCCCCGCCGCCAGGATCGCCGAATACCCGATCAGCAGGATGAAGCAGACCAGCAGGACCTGCCCGATCACCGTCTCCGTCCGGTCCGGGAACCCCGCCACCGGCAACGCCGTCACCACCGCGGCGATGACGAAGAACAGCCGCAGCGGCTCGCGGATACGCTTGACGAACGAACGCAGGAACCGTCCCTGCACCCCTGGCAGGTTCAGGAACGTGTTGGTCAGGATCCGGTGCAGCAGCAGCGCGAAGCCGGCCGCCAGCGCCAGCAGCAGGGCCGAGGCCATCGTTGCCGGCAGCCAGTCCAGCGCCGTCCTGACCTGCGCCAGCGTCTCGACATACATCCGCGTGATCGACAGCTTGGGCCTCCTTCAACGGCGATTGATTGACAGCGATCGGACCCGGCGATACCTGACGCCGCTCGACGGAATGGCGGCGTAGCTCAGCGGTAGAGCAGGGGAATCATAATCCCTTGGTCGGCGGTTCAAATCCGTCCGCCGCTACCGTTCCGCCCGAACCCGCCAGCCCAAATCCCGGACCCTGCCATGCCCTCCGCGCTCATCACCGGCATCACCGGCCAGGACGGCGCCTATCTGGCAACCCTTCTGCTGTCGAAAGGCTACGACGTCCATGGCCTGATCCGCCGCTCCGCGTCGTCGGACGTCGTCGGCGAACGGCTGCGCTGGATCGGCGCCATCGACCGCGTCTACCTCATCGACGGCAACCTCACCGACCTCTCCAGCCTGATCCGGGTCGTCGAGCGGACCGAGCCCGACGAGATCTACAACCTCGCCGCCCAGAGCTTCGTCGCCGCCTCCTGGCAGCAGCCGCTGCTGACCGGCACCGTGACCGGCATCGGCGCCGCCAACCTGCTCGAGGCGGTCCGCATCGTCCGCCCGGGCGCCCGCTTCTACCAGGCCTCTTCCTCCGAGATGTACGGGCTGATCCAGGAGCCGGTGCAGAACGAGCGCACTCCGTTCTACCCGCGCAGCCCCTATGCCGCCGCCAAGCTCTACGCCCACTGGATGACGGTCAACTACCGCGAGAGCTTCGGCCTGCACGCGTCCTCGGGCATCCTGTTCAACCATGAAAGCCCGTTGCGCGGCATCGAGTTCGTCACCCGCAAGATCACCGACGGCGTCGCCCGCATCAAACTCGGTCTGGCGACAGAGCTCGTGCTCGGCAACCTCGACGCCCGACGCGACTGGGGCCACGCGCGCGACTATGTCGACGCCATGTGGCGCATGCTCCAGCAGGACCAGCCGGACGACTACGTGGTCGCCACCGGCCGCAGCGCCAGCATCCGCGAGTTCTGCCACCTCGCCTTCGACCATGCCGGCCTCGACCCCGAACGGCATGTCCGCACCAGCGCCGATCTGATCCGTCCCGCCGAGGTCGACGTCCTGCGCGGCGACGCCGCCAAGGCGCACCAGCATCTCGGCTGGCGCGCGACCACCACGCTGGAGGAGATGGCCGCCGAGATGGTCGACGCAGACCTCGCGCGCCACCGGATCAAGCTCGGCCGGCCATGACCCGCGCGATCCTCGTCACGGGGGCCGCGGGCTTCGCCGGCCGCCATCTCGTGGACGCGCTCCGCCGGCACGCCACCCAAGCCACGATCCACACCACGCCATTCGACATCACCGATCGCGCCGCGACCGAGGCCGCCATCCGCGACGCAAGGCCGCTCGCCTGCATCCACCTCGCCGGCATCGCCGCCATCGCCGACGCCCGCCACGACCCCGACCTCGCCTGGCGCGTCAACCTGCATGGCTCGCTCACCCTCGCCCGCGCCATCCTCGCCCACGCGCCCGAATGCCGGCTCGTCCACGTCTCCAGCGCCGACATCTACGGCGCCTCGTTCCGCGACGGCGTTCCGCTCGACGAGCGCGCGCGCCTCGCACCGCTCAACACCTACGGCGCCACCAAGGCCGCCGCCGATCTGGCCCTCGGCGCCATGGCGGCAGAGGGCCTGCGCATCGTCCGGGTTCGCCCCTTCAACCACGCCGGCTCCGGCCAGCGCGAGGAGTTCGCCGTCGCCGCCTTCGCCCGCCAGATCGCGCGCATCCGCGCCGGCCTGCAGCCGCCCAGGATCAGCGTCGGCGACCTCGCCCCCGAGCGCGACTTCCTCGACGTCCGCGACGTCGTCCGCGCCTACCAAGCGGCCGCGACCGCCCCCGACCTGCCCTCCGGCGCCATCCTCAACATCGCGTCCGGCATCCCGCGCCGGATCGGTGACGTGCTGGCCGCCCTCATCGCTCTCGCCGGCATCGATCCGGTCATCAAGACCGAGCAGGACCGCCTGCGCCCCAACGACATCCCCCGCGCCTGCGGCGACGCCACCGCCGCGCGTGACCTGCTCGGCTGGTCCCCCGTCATTCCCTGGGAGCAGACGCTGGCCGACGTCCTCGACGACTGGACCGCCCGCGTCAAACCGTGACCGCGACCCGGCGTTGAACCGCCACAACAGGAGATGCCATCATGGCCAAGGGACGTCCCGGCTTGCTGCAAACCGTCGTCGGCCTCGGTTTCGCCGCCGCCGGCATCTCCAAGATGCTGGCCCTCGAGCCGCAGCGCCGCCTGTTCACGTCCTGGGGCTGGTCGGAGAACGACATGCGCCTGATGGGCGCCTCGGAGGTCGCCGGCGCCGCGATGCTGATGACGAAACCCCTGTCGCGCCTTGGCGCCGGCCTGCTCGCCGCCAACTCGGTCTGCCTGGCACTGGCCGAGTTCCGCCATCACGACGACAAGCTCGTCACCCCGCGCATCGGCATGCTCGCCGCCGCCGTCGCCTCCGGCTTCATCGGGCGCGGCTAGCACAGACCAGGGCTCTGCCCTGACCCGCCGGGGGCAGGCGCCCCCGGACCCGCGTCCGACGCACCTGCGGACGGGTCATCCGACAAACCCGCGCTGCTCACCGCTGTCTCGTAGCGGCCGGCAGCCTTGCCCGCCAAGCTTCCTCAGCGCCGCGTGTAGAGGGCCAGCTTGAGCGCCGGGTCGTCATTGGCCTGGAAACTCGCATGCTCGTAGCGCACGACGCCAAGCGTCGGATGACGCAGGTGCTTGGTGCCGGACACCGGTGCACCGACCCCATGTTCGGACCACCACGCATCGAACTCCGGACAACTCGCGCTGATCCGGTCCACAAGGGCGACGAAGGCCTTGTCGCCGGGCCAGAGATCGTGCGCCGCACGGAACAGTGACACCATGCGCCGCGCCTCCGCCGCCCACGTCTGGCCGAACACCTGTCTGGCGGCCGGATCAGTGAGCATCCAGTGCAGGATGTTGCGGTCCTCGGGCGCGAACTGGCCGAAATCGCCGAAAAGCGCGGCAGCTTCGTCGTTCCAGGCCAGCACGTCCCAGCGCTGCCCGGTGAGGTAGGCAGGCTCCGGCAGGCTGGCGACAAGGCGGCGCAGCACATCCGGTGTGTCTTCGCGCCGGAACGGCTGTCGTCCGCCTGCCATGGCAAGCGAGCGCAGGTGGGCGAGCTCTACCCGATCAAGCCGCAGGGCGCGGCCGAGCGCTTCCACCGTCTCGGCGGACGGGGAGACCGCACGGCCCTGTTCCAGCTTGACATACCACTCGGCGCTGATGCCGGCGCGCTGCGCCACTTCCTCGCGCTTGAGGCCGGGCGTACGGCGGCGCTGCCGGGCCGCGTCGCCGTCAGGCCTCAGCCGTGTCCGGCGGGAGCGCAGGAAATCTCCGAAGGGGCGGTTGCCGTTCAAGCCATGCTCCCGTGGGTGGTACTGCTCAAGACCAGTATCCGACCAGTTCTCCCTCGTGGCTCGCAGCACGTCATCTCGGGGCTTCGTTGTCCAGGGAGTTCGCTCATGTTGGCCGCAATCCTCCACGATTTCGGGATGAAGCTGAGCGTCGAGCAGGTGGCCGATCCGCCGCTCGGTACCGGCGAGGTGCTGGTGGATGTCGTCGCCGCACCGGTGCTGTCCTATACGGACGAGGTGTTGAGCGGCGCGCGGCGATACCTGTTGCCCACGCCGGTGGTGCCGGGCGCCGGCGCCATCGGCCGGGTGCGCGCGGTCGGACCGGACGCCACTCGGCTGCGGCCCGGCGCCTGGGTGTTCTGCGATCCCACGGTGCGCGCGCGCGACGGCATGCCCACGCCCGACATCACCCTGCAGGGCTGGAGCGCCCGAGGCGAGGGCGGGCAGAAGCTCCAGCGCTACTTCCGCGACGGCACGTTTGCCGAGCAGGTCCGCGTGCCGACGGAGAATGCCGCACCCATCGGCACGATCGACCCGGCGGAGGCTGGACGGTGGTGCGCGGTCGGCACGTTGCTGATCGCCTATGGCGGCTTGCTGGCGATGGAGTTTCGGCCCGGCGAAACGCTGCTGGTCAGTGGAGCCACCGGCAACTTCGGCTCGGCGACCGTGGCGTTGGCGCTGGCGATGGGCGCACGCTGCGTCGTGGCGCCGGGCCGCAACGCCGCGGTGCTGGACGACCTCCGGGCCCGCTTCGGCCAGCGGCTAGTGCCGGTTCGGCTGAGCGGCGATAGTGCGGCGGACACGGAGACGATGAAGCGGGCGGCACCGGGCCCGATCGACGCGGTGCAGGACTTCCTGCCTCCCTCGGCGGGTGCGGGCGTGGCGCGCGCCGCCATCATGACGCTGCGACAGGGCGGCAGGGCCGTGCTGATGGGCGGCGTCGGCATGCTGGGCGGCGAGGACCTCGCGCTGCCCTATCCCTGGATCATGCGCAACCTGATCACGGTGCGCGGGCAGTGGATGTACGACGCCGCCGCCATACCGGGCCTGATGGGCCTGGTCCGCGGCGGGCTGCTGGACCTCGGCCACTGGGCAGTGACGGCGTTTCCGCTGACCGGGGCCAACGACGCCGTCGCGCACGCGGCCGCCAACGCCGGGCCGTTCAAGCTGACCGTGCTCAAGCCGTAGCTGCCGAGGGCATTGACTGTTCGAGTTGCGTCGGAAGCAGCGCCGCGCGCCACCTGTCGGCCGACATGCACCCTCGGCGGCAATTGCGGCACCAGCCAGTAAGGAGACACACAATGGACCGACTGACCGGCGGATGCCTGTGCGGCAACGTCCGTGTTCAGGCATCAGGACCTCCAAATCGGGTTGGCCTGTGTCACTGCATGGACTGCCGGAAACATCACGGGGCGCTCTTCTTCGCCGCCGCGATGTTCCCTCAGGAGGCGGTAACGGTCGACGGCGAGACACGCGACTACGCGGGGCGCTTCTTCTGTCCTCGCTGTGGCTCGTCGGTGTTCGCACGCACGACAGACGAGGTGGAGGTAAACCTGGGGTGTCTTGATGCTCCCAACCAGCTCACGCCCACTTACGAAAGCTGGGCCGTCCGTCGAGAGACTTGGTTGCCGCCATTTCCGCTCCGGCGACGATATGACCGCGACCGGGACGCCACGAGCCGCTTCGAGGAATAGGCCCTTTTCGGCGAGCTATGTGAGATCCGTGAATGGATTGTAGGCCACTTCCCACAGGTAACCGTCGAGGTCTGCGAAGTATGCGTGATATCCGCCCCAGAACACATCCTGTGGCGGCTTGACGGCGGTTGCTCCGGCGTCGACGGCCTGAGCGAAAACGCCGTCGACCTGCTCCTTTGACCCGACGTTGTGCGCCAGCGTCACTCCTGAAAACCCCGCGCCATCGTCCGGCACGGTCGCGTCCGCGGCAAGCTTGTCTCGCGGATAGAGAGAAAGCCAGGTGCCCTCCATCACGAACATCACGTGATCTTCACCGTCTTTGTAGTTGTGTGTCGTAAGCCCAAGGCCATCACGGTAGAAGCGAAGCGACTTCTGAATGTCGCAAACTCCCAAGGTCACAAGACCGATCTTGGACTTCATGCACCTCTCCCCTGAAATGTTTTTTCCATCTGCTGCGCGGACGGTTTTTAGCCCGGCATATCTACGCTCCGCATTGTCCGAACCCCAACCAAGACGCCGGCACCATGAGCTGGGGCGCTGCCCCAGGCCCCGCCGGGGCCACGCGGCCCCGGGCCCGCATTCATCGAAGGAACAGAGACAAATGACACCCAGGAGACCTTCATGCGGGTATTTGGCGCCTTCGAGGCAAAGAACAGGCTCGGCCATCTGCTCGACCTCATCGAACAGGGCGAGGAGGTGCTGATCACCAGGCACGGAAGGGAGGTCGCGCGCCTCGTCCCCGCCCACCACCGCATCGACCGCAGCGAGGCACACGCCGCCGTCCAGCGACCGCGCGCCCGGGCCGAGCAGACCAGGCTCGGCCCCTTCGACTGGTCGGAATGGAAGACCTACCGTGGCAACGGACGTCGTTGAGCCTGGTCCTCGACAGCTCGGCCACCCTCGCCTGGATCTTCGGCAATGAAGCCACCGACGCGATCCGAAACCTGTTCGACCGGGTGGCCGGCGAGGGCGCGGCGGTTCCTACTCCGGCGAGGCCGGAACCATTCCTGTCCGACACCAATCCTGGATGATGCGTCCCGGACCGAAATCCGGCGTCAAGGACGAGGTGACGCCGTCCGGGTTGGTCAAGCAGTTCTGGCCCACATAGGTCGTCGGCGGGTTCGGCGTTCCGGGATCGAAGGCGGTGACGATCGCGCCGAACGATGGCGCCACGAAATCGTAGCCGTAGCCCGCAAGACCGATCCCGGCCGATTGCAGGTATCTCAGAAACCCGAGCGCTTGCTGCGGCGTCCGGCCATCGTACGGCAATGTCGCCGGTGTGTTCCATTCGGTCGCAATCACCGGGGCCCTTCCTGCAAAATTGCCGAACCGCTGCGTCCACCCCGCCGCGTCGTTGGCGAGGCCCGCATCGAAATACGGATGCACGGCATAGGCGACCTGGTCACGCACATCCTGGATGAGTGGTGCCCCATCCAGCGTCTCCGCCAGGTCCAGCCCGTCGGCGACCACCACGTTCCGTGAGCCGGTCAACCGGACGGCACCGATCACCGTCTCCATCGACGTCTTCCACGCCGCCCAATCCGCGGCATCCGGAGCGGCCGGGATCGAGCGGATCGACCGCCGGTTGTGCCATCTGGATGCGAACGGAGTCCGCGTCCCACGCCTTGATCCGTGCGAACTCCGCCGGCGTGTAATCGTCGAACGCGTTCCTGAACACCGTCTCCGTCGGGCGTGCCGCCGGGCCCGACTCAAACGCCGTCAGCACCACGCCGTGCGGGACCCACACCGCACCGTCGCGAACGAGATGATGGCCGTCGACGGTCACGTCGTCGCGGCCTGCGGCGAACGCCGATCCGACCTTCGTGTCCAGAACGAGCAGGCCCGCCACGGCCACTCAGGCAGCAAGTGAATTCCCGGTCACCAACGTTTCAGCTCCACGACGAGCACATCCGTTCGCGCATCAAACGAGGCACTTCGCGTGTATCCGTCGGCCCAGATCGCAACAAAACGTAAGCGATCGCGGCGGGGCAGGGCGCCCCTCCCACCCCACACAAAAGGTTACAATCCGCGCGCGACGGGTCCGCGGCAGGCCGCCGTTTGAGGTTGGACGCCGCACGGTCCGCTTGGATCGACGGTCGGAACGACCATCCAGAACTCACGAGGTATCAACGATGCTGAAGTCCATCCTGCCGACAACCCTGCTGCTCGCGGGCCTTGCGCCGATCGCTGCAAGCGCCGCACCGTTGCCGGTCATCGCCCAGGCCCAAACCCACGCCCAGACCCAGGAGCAGACCAACCCCAACATCATCGAGGTCTACGGCGGCTGCGGCGTCTACGCGCATCGTGGGCCCTACGGCGGATGCCGCCCCGGCGGCCAGGCGGGCGGCCACGTCCGCGGCTACGGCTGTCCGGCCGGCTTCCATGTCGGTCCCTATGGCCGCCATTGCTGGCCGAACTGATGGCGACGCGAAGCACGGCCGCCGTCGCGCGGCGCCTCGTCCTGACCTGCTGCCTGCTCGGGGTCGGCACGTCCCTCGCGGGATGCTACGTCGTGCCGGCCGGCCCCGGCTGGTGCTACTACCATCCTTATCGCTGCCGCTGACGGAAGGGGCGCGGGATCGCTGTTCGCCCTTGCCGACCAGCGGCCTGCAACGCGGGAGGCCGGCATCCGGCTTCCCGCCCGCCCGGCCCCATCCGGGCCGGCCATTGACCGCGCCGCGCCATGACCCCGCGGACCAGGATCCGGATGCGGCGACCCTCGAAGCCATCGCGAGCGGCGACGATGCCGCGTTCCGCATGCTGATCGCGCGCAAGCTGCCGCGCATCCACGCGCTCGCGTGGCGCATGCTCGCCGACCGTGCGCAGGCCGACGACATCGCGCAGGAAGCCTTCCTGCGCACCTGGAAACAAGCCGCGAGCTGGCAGACCGGCCAGGCGCGTTTCGACACCTGGCTGCACCGCGTCGTGCTCAATCTGTGCCGGGACCGGCTTCGCGGCCGGCGCGACGTCACCGACGCCGTGCCCGACATCGCCGATCCGTCTCCGACCGCCGATCGGCAGATCGAGCGCGCGCAGACGGTGCTGTCGGTCAAGGCGGCAATGGCGCGGCTGCCGTCACGTCAGCGGGAGGCAATCATGCTGCACGTCTACCAGGAGCTGTCCAACGTCGACGCGGCCGAGGCCATGGGTGTGAGCGTGGACGCACTGGAAAGCCTGCTGTCGCGCGCGCGCCGCGCGCTCCGAGGCCTGCTCGAAGGGACCGCGACATGAACCAGTCCCGCTTCGACGCACTCGCCGACGCCTATGGCGGCGATCTCGAACGCTGGCCCGAGGCCGAGCGCGCGGCGGCGCGCGCCCACCTGCGCGATCATCCCGCCGCCGGCCCGATCCTCGCCTCCGCCCGCGACCTCGATCTCGCCCTCGCCGACTGGAAAATGGAGGGTCCCGGATCGGCGCTCGCCGCCCGTATCGCCGCGATCACCGCCGCCCCCCGCACCCACGCGCGCCGGTTGCGCCTGTTCCTGTCCGGGCTCGGCGCGACCGCCGCACTGGCCGGTGGCCTCGCCGCGGGGGCCGTGTTCGTGGCCTCGATGGCGCAGCCCGGCGTGGCCGACCCCGATGGCAGCACGTTGAGCGTGCTCGGGGCGCCACTCGACATGCAGCCCGCCAACGCGAACCCGCCATGACCCGCACCGGCATCCTGTTATCGATCTCGCTGCTGTTCAACGTCTTCGCGGCCGGCGCGCTCGGCGGGGGCATCATCATGCTGTCGCACGAGCATGGCCGTCCGCTGCTGCGCCCGGTCCGCTTCGCCGGCGCGCAGCTTCCACCCTCGGATCGGCGCGCGTTCCATCAGCTGATCGCGGCGACCCTGCGCGACAATCGCGGTCTTGCCCGCCAGGAGATCCAGGCGCGCAGCAGCGCCGCCGCGTTGTTCCGGCAACCGGATTTCGACCGCGCCGCGGCAGAGGCCGCACTCGCCGACGCGCGCGATGCCGTCCAACGTTTCCAGGCGGCCATCGACACCGCGGCGATCGCGTTCGCCTCGGGGCTGCCGGCGGACGAGCGCGTCACCCTCGCCGCCGGGCTCGAGCGCGGCGGCCCGCTGCGTCATCCCGGCCTCCCGCGGCCCGCCGGAACGCCCTGAAGTCCTGGGGCTCCGCCCCACACCCGCGTCGTGCGAAAGCACGCCCTTGGCGTGACGGGTCCAGGCGGCCCCGGACCCGCAATGTATTGAATTCATTGGCGATCCAAACGCCCAGCGTTTGGCGGGGCGCGGGGCGGAGCCCCGCTTTCAGGCTGATTTCGCCTCCGGCGAGCTAGATTTACAGCCTCTCTTCCCGGACCTGCATTGGCTCACGCCGCCTCCAGCGTGCCCGCGCCCGCGCCATTGCGCGCCAGCCGAAGCACCCGCGCATGCAGCCGCGCCACCGCCTCGCTGTGCGTGATCGACACCAGCGTCGTCGCCGGCAGCGCGCGCGCCAGCAGCGCGTACATCGCGGCCTCCGCGCCCGGATCGAGCGACGACGTCGCCTCATCGAGGAACAGCCAGTCGGGCCGCGTCAGCAGCGCGCGCGCGATCGCCACCCTCTGCTTCTGCCCGGGCGACAGGATCTGCGCCCACGCCGCATCCTCGTCGAGCCGGGGCGCCAACTCCGCGAGCCCCACGTCGGCCAGCACCGACGCCACGCGCGAGGCCTGCACCGCGTCCGCCGCCAGCGGGTAGCACAGCACCCGCCGCAGCGAGCCCGTCGGCAGATAGGGCGTCTGCGGCAGGAACATCCGCGCACCGGCCCCTGGCCGCACCGTGCCCGACGCGAACGGCCAGATCCCCGCCAGCGCCCGGAACAGGCTCGTCTTGCCCATCCCCGACGGCCCCAGGATCGCCGTCGACACCCCGCGCTCGATCCGCAGGTCCGCCGGCCCCACCAGACGCGCGCCGTCCGGCGCCGAGACCACGAGCCCTTCCGCCGACAGCGCATCCCCTGCCGCCATCGCCGGTGCGCCGCCGCGTGCCGTCTCGATCGCCCGATGGAACGTCGCCAGACGTTCGACCTGCGCCGCGTAGCCGGCCAGCGCCGCGTAATTGTTCATGAACCACAGGAACGCCAACTGCAGATCGCCGAACAACTGGTTGACCTGCATCAACGTCCCGAACGTGATCGTCCCGGCAAAAAACCGCGGTGACCACACCACGAGGATGAAGAAATCCGACACGGTGCCGAAGAAGCCGGTCACGAACGTCACCATCGACGTCCGGTTCACGATCTGGATCCCGTTCCGGTACACCGCCAGGAACCGCGCCGCCAGACCGCGCTCCTCCTCCGCCGCACTGCCATACAGCGCCACCGCCTCGCCATGCTCCCTGACCTGCACGAGCGAGAAGCGGAAATCGCCGGTCAGCCGCTGCTGCGCGAACGTCAGCGGCGCCAGCCGCCGTCCGGTCAGGTGCGTCAGCCACGTCACCACCGCGGAATAACCCAGCGCCGCGAACACCAGCACGCCCGGGATCGCCATCCCGAACAGCACCGTCCGTCCCGACAGCGCCCACAGCAGGCCGCCATAGCTCACGATCGTCGTCAGGTTCGAGATGATCGCCACCGTGAAGGTCAGCGAGTTGTTCGTCACCAGATCGACGTCTTCCTGGATACGCTGATCGGGATTGTCCAATCCCGGCCCGGAATCGCCGCGCAGTCCAAGCCGGAAATGCGCGTCTCCCGTCAACCAGTCCGACACGAACCGGTTCGTCAGCCACCGCCGCCAGCGTATCTGCAGGATCCCCTGCACGTAGATCCCCAGCGCCCCCAGCGCCACCAGCACGGCCGCGAACATCACGAAGCCAGGCAGCGGCAGTCCGTGCGGCCGCGGCGTGAACCAGAACAGCCCGCGGAAGAACCCCGCCGCGTCCTTCTGCTGCAGCGCCGTGTAGAAGATGTTCCGCGAGAACGAGATCGCGAGCCCGAACCCGACCTGCGCCAGGTTGAGCGCGATCAGCAGCACCAGCAGCGCCCACGCCGACCGCCATTCGCGCGATACGAAATACGGCCGCATCAGGAACCACAGATCGCCCAGGAACCGCAGGCCCTTGCGCATCAGCCCGCCACCATGCGCAGCCGGATCACCCCGCGCACCGCGTCGAGTGCCACCGGCTTGCCCTTGCGCAGGATCTCGATCCGCCCAGCGCGCGCCAGCGCCAATGCCGCCGCGCGCACCCGGCCGAGTTCGCTTCGCCAGGCCTCGCCGCCGAGCACCCGCGCCGCGTCCGTCGGGCAGATCGACTTCCCGGGCCCACGCTCTCCCGTCAGCCGCAGGATCGCCGCTTCCGCCTCGTCGTCCACATCCGTCATGACCGCGAACCTGCCCCGGACACCGCGCGCCCACAAGGCGAGCCGCGCGCATGACCCCTTTTCAACGCTGACCGATCGGCATTAGCTTGATCCCCGTAAACGCGCTGTAACTCCGCGGTCATACGGGAGCACGACCAATGAGCCTGGCGGACATCGCCCTTCCCGGCCGCACCCGCCGTCCCGGCCTCGCCTGGTTCCTGGCCCCGCTGTTCCTGCTCGGCGTCTGGCTCGCCGCCGGTCCCCATCATGCCCGTGCCCACCATCATCCGGTCAGCGTCGGGGTTGCGGCGGACCACTGATCGCGTTTCTCTCCGTCCGGCAATTTCAGACGAGACAGACCCATGATCGAGCTCTGGTCCTGGCCGACCCCGAACGGCCAGAAGGTGCATATCGCGCTCGAGGAGCTCGGCCTCGCCTACCGCACCATCGCCGTCGACATCATGGCGGGCGACCAGTTCAAGCCCGAGTTCCTCGACATCACGCCCAATCACCGGATTCCGGCGATCGTCGATCCCGAGGGTCCCGGCGGCCGCCTCGAACTGTTCGAGAGCGGCGCCATCCTGATCTATCTCGCCGAAAAGGCCGGCCGCCTCATCCCCGCGGACCCCGCCGCCCGCTATGCCTGCCTGCAGTGGCTGATGTTCCAGATGGGCGGCATCGGGCCGATGTTCGGCCAGTGGAACCACTTCGCGACCTACGCCCCCGAGGAGATCCCCTACGCGATCGAGCGCTACGGCCGCGAGGTCGCGCGCCTCTACGGCGTGCTCGAGAAGCGCCTGTCGGCCACCGAATATCTCGCCGGCGACGAGTTCAGCATCGCCGACATCGCGACCTTCCCCTGGGCGCGCGGCCCTGAGAAGCGCAACATCGACTTCGCCGAATACCCCAACGTCGCCCGCTGGCACGACGCGATCGCCGCCCGCCCCGCCGTCGAACGCGGTCTCGCCCTGCTCGCCGAGCGCCGCCGCCAGGGCCCGCTCACCGAGCAGGCCCGCGACAGCATGTTCGGCGAAACCCAGTTCTCGAAAAGGTAGCGGCGGCGCGTCACGCGAGCGGCGTGTACCGCCACACCGACGCGGGCGGAAAGTTCAGCGGCGTCCACGCCTCGCGACGCTTGTCGAGCGCGTGGCTCCGCGCCGGCAGCGGCGACGTCGCGCAGTAGCTGTAGTGCAGGAACCCGCGTCCCGGCGCCACCGCCTCGATCGCGTCGATGAAGCGCCGCTGCTCCTGCTTCTTGAGCAGCACCAGCGGAATCCCGCACACCACCGACCCGATCCTTCCATGCCATTCGGGCGGGATCAGCGACGGCAGCGTGCGCGCGTCACCCTCGATCACCGTCACGCCGGGCAGGATCGAACGCAGGTGCTCAGCCATGCTCGGCACGATCTCCACCACCAGCAGCCGCGCCGGCGGCACCCCAGAGGCGAGCAGCGCCCGGCTGATCACCCCGGTGCCCGCGCCCAGCTCCAGCACCGCCTCGTCCGGCGTACGCCGCACCTGGCGCGCGACCCGGCGGCACAGGGCGGGCGACGACGGCACCACCGATCCCATCTGCAGCGGGTTGCTCACCCATCGCTTGAAGAACAAGGCCGCGTTGGCGGCATCGCCGCGCGCGGTCCCCAATCCGTCGGCGGCAACGTTGCTCATGCGTCCAACATCTCCCTCGAGCCTGTCAGCCCAGATGCGCGATGATCGCTCGTGTCAATGTCGCCGTATCCGCCTCGCCGCCGAGGTCGCGCGTGCGCACGCCGCCCTCGTGCACCACCGCGTGCACCGCGGCCCGCAGCCGCGCCGCCAGATCCACCCGTCCCACATGCTCCAGCATCAGCCCCGACGCCAGCAGCAGCGCCAGCGGATTGGCGATCCCCTTGCCCGCGATGTCGGGTGCGGATCCATGCACCGCCTCGAACACGGCGGCGTCGGTTCCGATATTCGCCCCCGGCGCCAGCCCCAGCCCGCCGATCAGCCCCGCGATCAGGTCCGACAGGATGTCGCCGAACAGGTTGGTCGTCACGATCACGTCGTATTGCCACGGGTCGAGCACGAGCTGCATCGCGCACGCATCCACGATCCGGTCGTTCATCTCGACCCGGCCCTCGTATTCGGCCGCGACCTTGCGTCCCTCCTCGAGGAACAGCCCGGTCAGCGCCTTGAGGATGTTGGCCTTGTGGACGATCGTCACCCGGCGCCGTCCGTTGCGGACCGCGTAGTCGAACGCGTACTCGACGATCCGCCGGCATTCGGTGCGCGAATTGAACCCCGCCGACATCGCGATCGCGCGCGGATCATGGTTGAGCGGCATGTAGTGCTCGAACGCCGCGTAGAACCCTTCGAGGTTCTCCCGCACCAGCACGATGTCGATATTGTCGTAGCGCCCCGGCACCAGCGTGCGCGCCGGCCTGACATTGGCGAACAGCTCGAATTCCTGCCGCAACGCCACGTTGATCGACCGGAACCCGCCACCCACCGGCGTCGTCAGCGGCCCCTTCAGCGCGAGCTTGGTGCGCCTGATGCTCTCGAGCGTCGCCATCGGCAGCGGGTCGCCATGCGTCTCGACCGCCGCCATCCCCGCCGTCTGCCGGTCCCAGTCGAACGGCGAGCCCAGGGCGGCCAGGATCTCGACCACCGCGCCCGTGATCTCGGGCCCGATGCCGTCGCCCGGGATCAGCGTCGCCTCGATCCTCTGTCCGCTCAATCCGCCTCTCCCGATCGACCCGCTGTCGTTCTAGAGCATGATCCGACCGGGGGAAATCATCTGGCCGCCTTTTGACGCGCGCGCGCCGATCGTCGACAAACGACGCCCACGACCCGGTCGCGCCCATGCAGCCCGCCCTCGACGACAGCGCCGCCTTCCTCGAGATGTCGATCGCGACCTTGCGCGACTTCGCGTCCGACGCGGCCGCCCTCGAAACGATCGACGCCATCGCCGCCGCCATCGCATCCGCCATGCGCGCCGGCGGCAAGCTGCTGATCGCCGGCAACGGCGGCAGCGCCGGCGACGCCCAGCACATGGCGGGCGAATTCCTCGTCCGGCTCGTCGCCGACCGCGACCCGCTGCCTGCCATCGCGCTGACCACCGACAGCTCCGTGCTCACCGCGGCCGGCAACGATTACGGGTTCGACCACGTCTTCGCCCGCCAGGTCGCGGGCCTCGGCCGGCGGGGCGACGCCTTCCTTGCCATCTCGACCTCCGGCAACTCGCCCAACATCCTCGCGGCCCTGACCGCGGCCCGCGCCGCCGGCCTCGCCACGCTCGGCCTGACCGGTGCCAACGGCGGCCGGATGGCGGCGTCCTGCGACGTCCTGCTGCGTGTCCCGTCGGCCGTCACCGCGATCATCCAGCAGGTCCACATCACGGCGGCCCACATCATCTGCGCGAAGGTCGAGCATCTCGTCTTGTCGCCCTGAGCCCGCCCGGAATCGGTCAGACCAGAATCATCGTCACGTCCAGCCTGCCGAACGCGCTGGTGAGCTCGTCCGGCGCGCCGCGTTCGACGATCATCATGTCGATCTCCGCCGCCCCGAGAACGGCGAACGGCGAGACGGCGCCGAGTTTCTCGCTCGACGCGAGGACGACGGTCTCGGCCGCCTGCCGGCTGAGCGCGCGCTTGACCGCCGCCTCCTCCGCGTCGCCCGTCGTCAGCCCGTGCTCCGGGTGGACGCCGGTGACGCCCATGAAATAGAGATCGGCGCGCACGCGCCCGATCATCTCGACGGCAACCGCGCCGACGGTCACCATCGAATGCCGGAACAGGCGGCCTCCGATCAGCGCGACCTCAATCCATGGATGCCGCGCCAGCTCGATCGCGATCGTCGGGCTGTGGGTCACGACCGTCGCCTTGAGATCCGGGGCAAGGTGGCGAGCGACCTGCAACGCCGTCGTCCCGCCATCCAGCATGACGATCTGGCCAGGCCGCACCAGGCCGGCCGCTCGCTTGCCGATGGCGATCTTGCCCTCGGTCGCGACCCGCGCCCGCACCGCCAGGGGCGCGTTGGCGGGTGACGCCGGCAGCGCGCCGCCATGCACGCGCTGCAGGTGCCCCGCGGCCGCGAGCTCCCTCAGGTCGCGCCGAATCGTGTCCTCCGATAGCCCCAGCTCGTGGCTCAGCGTCTTGGCGACGAGGCGCCCGTCGCGCCGCAGCACGTCCAGGATCAGCGTCTTGCGTTCCCGGGTGAGCACCATCGCACCGTATGCACGAAATATCTTGATCCTGCACGAAATCCCACGAATAAGCCCGGTCGGTCCTGATGAACGGGTTCAGCATGAGCGTGGCCGACCGTATTCGCGTCGAGGATGTCCGTATCCTCTCCGACGACTGGTACGTCCTCAAGAAGACCACCCTCAGCTACCGCCGCAATGACGGGACCTGGCAGCGTCAGAGCCGCGAGACCTACGACCGGGGGAACGGGGCCACCATCCTGCTCCACGATCTGGATCGCCGAACCGTCGTCCTGACCCGCCAGTTCCGCTACCCGGCCTTCGTCAACGGCTGCGACGATCTCCTGATCGAGGCGCCTGCCGGCCTCCTCGACGATGCCGGCCCCGAGGATCGCATTCGTGCCGAGGTGGAGGAGGAGACCGGCTTTCGGGTGCGCGACGTGCGCCTCGTCTTCGACGCCTTCATGAGCCCCGGCTCCGTCACCGAACGGCTGTTCTTCTTCGTGGGCACCTACGGGCCCGGCGACCGCGTCGGCCCGGGAGGCGGCAAGGCCGCCGAAGGCGAGGACATCGATCTGCTCGAACTGGCCATCGACGACGCGCTGGCGATGATCGCCAACGGCGCGATCCGCGACGCCAAGACGATCATCCTCCTGCAATACGCGGCCCTGCACCTGTTCGAAGTAACGCAGGGGGTCGTGGGGGACCGGCGCCGGTCCCCCAGCCCATCCTTGCCCGGCTCGCGTCACCCGAGCGGCCCGCACGCCTCCGCCAGCCACGCCCGCGCCGGCGCCTCCAGCTCCGGCCCGATCTCGCCCAGCACGCGCGCGTGATACCCATCCAGCCACACGCGTTCCGCCTCCGTCAGCAGTGCCGGCACGATGCACGCGCGGTCGATCGGCGCCAGCGTCAGCGTCTCGAAGCCCAGGAACGGCTTGGCCGCGTGCGCAAACGCCGCCGGCACGACCAGAAGCAGGTTCTCGATCCTGATCCCATGTGATCCGGGCTCGTAGAAACCCGGCTCGTCGGACAGCACCATTCCCTCCCGGATCGGAACCGGCCGATGCACCGCCGAGATATTCGCGGGCCCTTCATGCACCGCGAGCACGCTGCCGACGCCATGCCCCGTCCCATGGTCGTAATCCAGCCCGGCCCGCCACAGCGCGTCGCGCGCCAGCGCGTCGAGCCGGTGCCCCGTCACGCCGTCGGGGAACGTCGCCGTCGCCAGCGCGATCATTCCCTTCAGCACCCGCGTGAACTGGTCCCGCCACGCCTCGGGAACCGGGCCGCCGCCGGTCCAGACCGTCCGCGTCACGTCCGTCGTGCCGTCGTCGTACTGGCCGCCGCTGTCGATCAGATACAATTCGCGCGCGCCGATCGCCCGGTCCGTCTCCGGCGTCGCACGGTAATGGATCACCGCGCCATGCTCGCCCGCCCCCGAGATCGCATCGAAACTGTCGCCGCGATACGCCGGATCGGCCGCGCGGAACGCCCGCAGCCGCCCCACCGCCGAGATCTCCGTCTCCCGCCCCGCCGCCTCGCGCAGCCAATGCAGGAACCGGCACACCGCCACCCCGTCGCGCCGGTGCGCCGCGCGCATGCCGTCGCGTTCCGCCGCGTTCTTGCGCGCCTTCGGCTCGGCGCACACATCCGGACCCTCCACCAATTCGGCCCCGGCCGCGCGCAGGCGCTGCCCGAACCAGGCCGGACTGGCGGCGAGGTCGACCCGCACCCGCTTGCCCGCGAGCCCGTCCAGCACCGGCGCCAGCGACGCCACCGGCGACACCGACACCCCGTTCCCGAGCCAGGTCAGCACCGCATCGAGCTTGTCCGGCTCCATGAACAGCGCCACCGTCTCGTCGTCGTTCAGCAGCGCGAAGCCGAGTGCGACCGGCACGTTCGCGAGGTCGCCGCCGCGAATATTGAGCAGCCACGCGATCGACGCCGGATCGGTCAGCAGCGCCGCCTGCACGCCATCCCGGCGCAGCGCCTCGGCCAGCGCCGCGCGCTTCTCGGCGCTCGCCTGGCCGCTGAACTCCTGACCGTGCGGCCGCACCGGCGCCGACGGCGGGGCAGGGCGGTCGTCCCAGATCGCGTCGACCGGATTGTCCTCCAGCGCCACCATCTCGACCCGCGGCCCCGCGAACCGGTCGATCTCACCCTGCGCGATCACCCGCGGGTCGTAGCCCACCCGCAGCAACCGCCCCGCGTCCGCCGCCCGCGCGCGGACCCAGTTCTCCGGCGGCGTCTCGCCCAGATGCAGCCGCTCCCACACCGCGCCGTCCGTCTGCTGCGCCAACTGCAGCACATAGCGTCCGTCGGAGAACACCGCCGCGCGCTCCGCCATCACCACAGCGATGCCGGCGCTGCCGGTGAAGCCCGTCAGCCAGGCCAGCCGTTCGGCGCTCGCCGGCACGTTCTCGCCCAGATGCTCGTCCGACCGCGGCACCAGCACGCCGTCCAGCCCGTTCGCCCGCATGCCCTCGCGCAGCCGCGCGACCTTGTCCGCCGATGTCATCATCGCGCGATCCTGCGGTGACGACCGCGAAAAAGCCAGACGGCAAGAACCGGGGGCCGAGGCCGTCCCCCGGACCCCCGGCTGCCATGCGTCACAATCTCCGCGCCCTTCGTCAGCCGCCTGCTGTCACTTGCGTGTTGGAGGTCCATTGGTTCGGCTTGAACAGAAGTGTCTGCTCGCCTGTTTCAGGATCGCGGGTCACTGGTGGGAACGCTCGTGCAATTTCGATCATGGCACCCACCCAGGGGTCATCCGGGTCATAAGGTGCATCCATGCGAACGTGCTGTTGCGTCGTCGTCAGGTGATGCAGCTCATGCCAGAGCACATGGACAAGCCGGTTGTAGGCAAACCCCTTCCCGTCAACGCTGTAGTTTCCGCCTGTTGGATTGACGCAGACCCGCATGTCCGTCCGTTCCAGCACCGGAGCGGTGCCGTTGTTCCAGGCTTGTTTATAGAGCCACATGGAGAATGCGCCTTCGCCACCGCCGACACCGGGGTGCCGCCGATGGCTTCGGCCGCGATGGAGAAGAAGCGTACGCCATGACTGGCCGCATCTTCGAGGCTGCGTGTCGTTTCGGCCATCAAGTTGGTGCCGTTCCGGTACTGAAATCCAAGATCCAAGACTTGCGCGACCTGCAGTTTAAGTTTTGGTTCGTGGAGCGCGGCAAGGTCGAAGATGGCGCTTCCCGAGCGATAAGTATTCGCTCCTGCGCCTGCAAGCGCGTTCAAGATCAGTCCTGCCGCCACGGATGTCCTCCATGCAAACCGGGGCTCATCGGTCACATTCAGTCCGAGCGAGACAGGGCATCGTCGCACGCTGTCTTGTCGGCCTTCGGATGCGACGGAGAGCAGTTCCGCACAAGCCAATCATGACGAGCCGTGACCATGTTCCGCGCGCATTGATCGCCGCCTCTGGCCAGTGTCGCCAGCACGATCCGATTTTGCGGCTCTGACACGCCCGGCTCGTTTTCCACGAACCCGCGTTCGCCGCCATCATCCCTGGTCCAGATAGCGTCAGCCGGCATTCCTCGCTTGACCAGCGCTTGGACGACGACCTGCAATCGCCGCTGCGACAGACCAGGATAGTGTCCTTCTTCCGTGCCGTCGACACGGCCGGATGCCAGCAGCGGGCCGGCATCGACGCGCCAGGCGGCCACCAGCGCATCGAGGCGCCTTCGCGCGAAATCATTCAGCTCGGCCTTTCCCTGGTCGAAGGGAATAAGCCAGGGATTCGAGGAACATGCGTCCGTCGCATACACCGGAAACGGGTCGACAGCTTGCGCGGTCGCCAACTCGGCGTGACAGACACTCGCCGCGAGAATTGTCGCTCCGAACAGAATCCAGCGAAACGGCACGATCGCAGGCCGAGTCAGATGCGTCATGCCCCCGCGCAGCCGCGCGATCTTGTCCGCCGACGTCATCATCGCGCGATCTTGCGGTGACGATCTCGAAAAAGCCAGAAGCCAGAACCGGGGGCCCACGCCGGTCCTCGGACCCTCCGGCTTGACATCCCTCCCAGGTGGCCACCACAGCCAGCGTCCGAAATGACACGCACTTGAACACGAGGCGGCATGGCCATCGCACGCTCTGGCAGGACGCCCGTCATGGCGCTTCCGGGCTTCCTGCCCGACGCCGTGAGCTTCGGCGCGCGCACCGCGCTCGCGCTCGTGCTCGCCTATCTCGCGAGCTTCACCATCCAGCTCCAGTCGTCATCGAGCGCCGGCGTCTGCGTCGCCATCGTGATGCAGCCGCAGCCCGGCATGGCGCTGAGCAAGGCGATCAACCGGATCGCGGGCACCCTGGTCGGCGGCGCCGCGGCACTGCTGATGACGGCGGTCTTCCCGCAGGACCGCACCATGCTGCTGCTCGCCTTCCTGGCCTGGATGGCGATCTGCACCTTCGCCGGATCGCTGCTGCGCGACTTCCGCGCCTACGGCACCGTGCTCGCCGGCTACACCGCGGCGATCATCTCGATCAGCGGCATCGACCAGCCGATCACGGCGCTCGAGGTCACGCTCGACCGCGTCGCCGCGATCCTGATCGGCATCGCCAGCGTGGCGCTGGTCAACTCCCTCTTCACCTTCAACGCCGCCTACGAGAGCCTGGTCCGCGACCTCGACGCACGATGCGACGCAGCCGCGTCGCTCGCGTGCGCCGCCCTCGCCGGGCAGCTCGCCCCGACCGATATCCGGCTGACCGAGATCGGCACCGGCGTGCTGGCGCTGCGCAGTGCCGCGACCTACGCCGCCATCGAGCTGCCCGGCGGCCGCCAGCGCCGGGCCGGCGCCCGCGCCGCGATCGCGTCACTGCTGGCGATGCTGCTCGCGACCAGGGCCGTCGCCGAGACGATCGAGAACGCGCCCCGGCTCGAGCCCGCGACCCGCGACTTCCTGGCGCGCGCGCGCGCGGCCATCGGCGACCGGCATCCATCCGCTCCGCCGGACCGGCTGCCGGCCGAGCCCGCCGACGCGCACCTGATCGAGCGGGCGAGTGCGATGGTGGCCGCCCACGGTCGCGCCCTGGCCGGCGCGCGCATCCTGCGTGACGGTTCGGACGCGCGCGCCCTGCCGCCGGTCACGCTGCGCGTCCACCACGACATCCTGGGCGCACTGCTCGGCAGCCTGCGGGTCACCATCGCGACCGGTCTCGGCGCGGTGTTCTGCATCTATGCCAGCTGGCCCGGAGCGACGCTGCTGCTCGTCCAGCAGGCCGCCTTCACCGCCCTGTTCGGCATGATGCCCAATCCCGGAGCGGCCGCCATCGGTGCGGCCATCGCGCTGCCGTTCGCCGCCATCATGGCCGGCCTGATCGGCTTCCTGGCCTTGCCGCTCGCCTCCGGCTTCGTGCCGTTCGCGCTGGTCGTCGGCGGCGGCATGTTCCTGCTCGCCACCGCCGGCCGGCACCCGCGGCTGGCCCCCTACGGTGCCTCGCTGATGCTCTACCTCACGCTGATCCTCGCCCCCGCCAACACCGAGAGCTTCGACTTCTCGACCTTCACCAACATCGTCATGGTGCAGATCCTCGCCGTCGCCTTCATGGTGCTCGCCTTCCGCTTCGTCCTGCCGGTGTCGCCGTCGCGGCGGCTGCGCCGGCTGACGGATGCGGCGGTCGAGCAGTTGCGCGCGACGCTGCGGTCGCGCGATCCGCCGTCGGAGGCAGCGCAGCAATCCCTCGGCAGCGACCGGCTCGCCCTCGCACTCACCTGGAGCAGCGGCGCCTACCGGCCGCGGCCGGCCGCCTTCCAGCGTCTGCGCGGCTTGATCTATCTCGATCTGGCGCTGTCGCGCGCCCTGTCCGGGCTCCGATCCCTGGCCCCGCTGCCGGCGCTGGACGGGCTGGCCGCGGAGGCGTCACGCCTGCTGTGCCGCGCCGACGCGAGCGGCCTGGAGGCGATCGGCCGCCGCATCCTGGCCGATCCCGGCGCCGCCGCGCACCACGAGGCGGCGCTGCGCGCGGCCTCCGGCCTGCATGGCGCGTCGCTTCTGCTGGCCCGCCACGGCCGCGCGCTCCGCCGATACGGCGTGCTGGACTGACCATGCTGCGCGAGACCAACTTCTTCGGCGTGTATTTCTCGCCGCTCGTCGCCTACATGGCCGCGGCCGCGCTGATCTATGTTCCGCTGCATGCCCTGCTCGGCCGGGCCGGCCTGCTCCGCTGGGCCTGGAACGCGCCGCTCGCCGGCGGCGCGCTCTATATCTGCATCCTTGGCCTGCTCGTGGTCTGGTTCTGAGGACGAACGATGTTCCGCACCGCGCGCCGGCTGTTCCGCTCGACCGTCACGATCGTCATCCTCGTCCTCGCCGCCCTCGCCGGCGTCGCGATCTGGAACCACTACCTGACCAGCCCGTGGACGCGCGACGGCCAGGTCCTCGCCTACGTCGTCTACCAGGCGCCGGAGGTGTCGGGCCGGGTGGTCAAGCTGAACGTCGACGACAACCAGGTCGTCCACCGCGGCGACGTGCTCTACGAGATCGATCCGACCGACTACGAGGTGAGCGTCGCCAACGCCCAGGCGACCGTCGCCAGCCGCAACGCCGACCTGCAGAACAAGACCGTCGAGGCGCAGCGCCGGGCCAGGCTCACCACCCTGTCGACATCCATCGAGCAGAAGCAGGCCTACAGCGCGACGGCGCAGGTCGCCGCGGCCGACTATGCCGCCGCGGTCGCCCAGCTGCACCAGGCCCAGGTCAATCTCGAGCGCTGCCGGGTCCGCTCGCCGGTCAACGGCTACGTCACCAACCTGCAGCTCCGCCAGGGCGACTACGCGACCGCCGGGACGCGCAACCTCGCCTTGCTCGACAGCGACAGTTTCTGGGTGGTCGGCTATTTCGAGGAGACCAAGCTCGCCGGGATCCATCTCGGCGATCCGGCGACCGCGGCGCTGATGGGGTTTCGCGAGCCGGTGCGCGGCCATGTCGACAGCATCGCGCGCGGCATCAACACGCCCAACACCGATCCCGGCGCGCTCGGCCTCGCGTCGGTCGACCCGGTGTTCACCTGGGTTCGCCTGGCCCAGCGGATCCCGGTGCGTGTCCACATCGATCACGTCCCGCCGAGCGTGACCATCGCCGCCGGCATGACCGCCACCGTCACGATCGGCGTCCGCCAACCGAAATCGTCCACCCACGGCCTGATCTCCCGGCTGCTGACCCAGGTCAACGGGTAGTCACAGCCGGATCAGATGACCGTCCAGAGCCCTGGCAAAAGCCGCAGGCCATGGCAGGCTACATGTGACTACGCTGGAGGAGGATCATGGCCACATCGAGCGCGAAGCCCTCGCTGCATTCACCTGGGTGGAACCCGACGACCCAATCATGCCAATCATCGAAAGAGCGTTCACCGATCGGGCTTGCCAAGTGAGCCGCGATCAAAGAACCACATGACATCGAGATCACGAGACCGCGGGCGGACTGCACGATGTTTTGGTCCATGACAAAGCCCGGCGGTTGCTGGAGCCAGTATCGCGGTCGCAGGACAATGTCTCCGGTTGCGCCGTCGACGGTCCCGGCGAGCACGTAGCATCCTGTCGGAACGGAAGAATTTGATGGTAACGGACCGAAGCGGAACACTGCTTTCAGGCGACCGGGTCCGACTGCCGTGACGGCCAGATCGAGAGCCGTCAGGCCCTGCAGCCACGATCATCGCTTCCACTTGATTGTCGCCGCGTCGCCGTGACGCAACATCCAGGATACACGGGCTCCTGGCTTTCTTTTCGTGTGAATGACCGCATGCCGAGCGAGGCCAGCCCGAAGAACCGCGTGCCTGGCCGGGCGGCCAGCATCACGGCGTCGTCGTCTCGGCGCGTTCCGACCACCCGGCTTGCCGTCACGCACGGTGATCGACCCCATATAGACGTAGGAATGGATGGCGAGGTTGACGTCGGGCTCCACGCGCGGCTCGGTCATCGACCAGCGCATGCGCCGGCCGGACTTGTGGACGTCGACAAGGATCTTGAAGAAGCAGTCCTTCGTGTAAGCCTTGCTGCGGTCGAGGGCCCGAAAGTCCGGCGCCGTCGAACGGTCGGCCGCTCTCGCGCCCGTCGGGCTGATGGCAGCGACCGCTTCCGTCGTCATGTGGCTCTCCATTTTCAATGATTGTTCGCAGCCGCACTCGGCCGAGCCGTGTTGCAACGCGTGCCGGCAGCCGGCGATCGCGCGTTTCGTCGCACGCTTCGACCGTTCGTCGCGAACCCCGCCCCTCCAGCCTGTCCATTTCCGGATGCGCAATGTTCGCGCCACGCAGGCTGGGTATATGTAGCGCCGTGCAATCGGAATGTGGCAGACGCGCAATAGATGGCCGGTTTCGACGCACATTGCCTGAGATGGATGGGAGCATCCGACGCAGATTGGCTGAGACACAGCGGCAACTGGGATCGGCTTACGCGAGCCTCCGCCTAGTCATCGGAGTTCCTGTCGTTCTCCGGATGACTGGCACGTGTCACCAGGGCAAGCGGTCGTCTAGAAAGAAGAAGCCGCCGGTCGGGCCGTCGGCGTCCAAGCTGGCGTATCGGATCGCCGTTCGAGCTCCTTCCTCGATGTCCATGTCCGCATGCAAGCTGCCCATCGTCGTCCTGACCCACCCCGGATGGATCGCGTTGACCTTGACGGTCGTGCCGCGCAGCTCCTCGGCAAGCAGGATGGTAAAGGCGTTCAGCGCTGCCTTGGACGTATCGTATCCGAGCGCCTTGATGGGGTAGACAGGCGAGGTCGGGTCGGAGAGATGAGCAAGCGATCCCCTGATGCTCGACACGTTGACGACGCGGCCCGCTTCCGACCGCCTCAGAAGGGGCATCAAGACCTGGGTCAGGAACACCGGTGCGAAGAAGTTTGCCTCGAATGTCTGCCGCAGGACCGATGCCGGCGCCGCGCTGGGCGGCTTGGTGGGCGGTGTCGCGGCGTCTGCGCTGTCCAGCCAGACACCGGCATTATTGACGAGGATGTCGAGCTTGCCATGAGCCGCGTCAATGACGGCAAAGGTGGCGCTTCTATCCGTTTCGCTTGTGACGTCGAGTTTGACGGCGGAAGCCTGACGCCCGTCCGCCCGTAACCCGTCAACGACAGCTTGCGCCTTAGCCTCGTCTCGCGCCGCGACGATGACATGCGCGCTTCGTGCAGCGAGCTGGCGGCATATCTCTTTGCCGATACCACGGGCACCACCGGTGACGAGCGCGGTCTTGCCGGAAAGGGCGTCATCAGACGCAGACAGGCTGGACCTCATGACCGTCATTGCTTCCCTGTTTCGAATGATTCGTCGGTGGCTGCGGCCGCAACCGCAAGCGCGCCATCCGCTACCACAGGCTCGCGGCCGACTTCGCCTCCGCGGTCGCGCGTGCCATCGTCGCGTCCTGGTGCCGAGGGCGTCGAAGCCTATCGATTGGTTTTGGGATATTCCATCAGACCTGAGCCGCACCACCATCGGCGAACAACTCGCTGCCGGTGACGTAGCTGCTGTCGTCCGAAGCGAGGAAGAGAGCCGCCGCCGCTACTTCATCGGGATCACCCATCCGGCCGAGCGGAGTCGCTGCTTCCGAGGCAGCCACGAACGCACGGTTCTGCTCTTCGGTCGCGGTGAGACCATGCCAGCCAGGCGTCGACGTCGCGCCCGGCACGAGAACGTTCACGCGGATGCGGCGCGGTGCCAGTTCCTGGCTCCAGGAGCGGGCGAAGTTGCGGATCGCCGCCTTGCTGGCGCTGTACACGCTGAACGCCGGCACTCCGGTATTACCAGCCGTCGAGCCCGTCAGGATCACCGACCCGCCGTCGCGCAGCAGCGGCAGCGCCTTCTGCACGGTGAACAGCGTGCCCTTGACGTTGGTGGCGAAGGTGCGGTCGACATGCTCCTCCGTGATCTCGGGCAGTGCCACGAACTCGCCGCCGCCGGCATTCGCAAACAGCACGTCGATCCGCCCTGCCTCTTCGCGGACGATCCGGTAGAGCCGATCGAGATCGGCCAGGTTCGCGATGTCACCCTGAATTCCACGTGCGTCGCCCCCGACCGCAGCCACTGCCGTGTCGAGCTCGGCCTGCCGCCGGCCGGTCATGAACATTCGTGCGCCTTCCCGGGCAAAGCGCCTCGCGCTCGCCAGCCCGATGCCGCTGTTGGCACCCGTGATGACCGCCACCTTGCCCTTGAGCCTGTCCATTTGTCGTCTCCGTCCATCGACGAACGCGATATGGAACAACACCCCCTACCAGGCTAGAACCTACCTCAAGGTAAGTGCGGATCAGGATCATGACGAACGCAGAACCTGTGTGTGGCCTCGATGTCGCGTTGGCCGTGCTGGGAGGAAAATGGAAGCCGTTGATCCTCTACCATCTCAATTCGGGTCCCAAGCGGTTCGGCGACCTCAAGCGGCTGGTCACGGGCATCAGCGAGAAGGTGCTGATCCAGCAGTTGCGCGAGCTGGCCGTGGTGGGCGTCTTGGTCCGTCACGACTACCAGAGGGTGCCACCGATGGTGGACTACACCATGACCCCGTTCGGCATGACGCTCGTGCAAACGCTCATGCCGTTGTGCAAGTGGGGAAACGAGCATCGAGCTCAGGTCGAGGAGATCATGCTTGCGCGCTCGTCAGAACGGGACACCCGGACAGGTTGAGCCTGTCCTGAACTCGAACGCAGTCCCGAGGCAGCTTCATCTTGCGGTCGAACAGTGGCAGAAGGTCGAGCCTCACGCTCTTGATTGTCAGACGACCGTGAGGACGACCTTGCCCTGGATGCTGCCGCTGTTGGCGCGCTCATGCGCTCGCGACGCATCGGCCGGCTTGGATGTGCTGTCCAAGACGACACGGACAGTGCCGTCATCGAGCAGGCGAGCGGCTTGCGCCAGTTGCTTGCCGTTCGAGCGGACTTGTGTCGATGGCACGACGATCCCCAGGTTCTCCGCTTCCTCGTGGCCGGTGAAGCCCAGCGGGTTGACTAGGAACAGCGCGCCGCCCCGCTTCACCGCGTGCAGGAAACGTTCCATCTTCGCACCGCCGACCGCATCGAGAACGAGGTCCACGTCGCGCACAACCTCGTCGGCATCCGTCTTGGTGTAGTCGATGAATTGATCGACACCGAGGTCGCGCATCAACGCATCGTTCTTGCCAGACGCGACGGCAATGATGTGCGCACCCTTCCACTTCGCGAATTGGACGGCCCGGTGCCCAATGCCGCCGCCGTTGGCGAGAACCGTTTTGCCTAGGAGCGGCATCGGCTCAGGGTCACGATGAAGCGAACCCGTTCCAGTCATTCCGGCACCTCAGCCCGCCGCCAGCAGCTATACTTTCGCAATGAAAACTTCGCGAGCCGGACCAAGCGGTCCGTTTGCTATTCCATATAGGGCGAAAGCACATTTTCGATCCATGTCATGAACGCGCGGACCCGGCGCGACAGATTGCTCCGATGCGCGACGACGAGGGACACGGCAAGCGCTCGGCGACAGCAATCGGGCATGATCTCCACCAGCGCTCCACTCTCAAGGTATCGGCCGATCCCCAGGAGTGGCGCCTGGATCAGGCCAAGGCCGGCGAGGGCACCGGCTTCGTAGGTCTGCGCGCTGTTGACGTGCAGCGCACTTGGCAACTGCAGCGTCGCGTAGCTGTCGCCGTCCGGATATTCCCATCCAATGGGTCTTGCACCCAGCATCGTCGAGAAATGAATCGTCCGATGTTCCTGACGTCGGAGATCTTCTAGCGATCGAGGGACGCCGTAGCGGGCGAGGTACGCGGGACTGGCAGCGTTGACCATACGCAACCGGCCCAGTGGGCGGGCAATCAGCGTCTCGTCCCCGATGGGTCCGAGCCGCAAGACACAGTCGAACCCCTCTTGAACCACGTCGACTCGCCGATCCGTGCTCGAAACCTCCAGCTCCAACTCGGGATAAGTTTCCATGAAATCCGGCAACGCCGGCACGAAAGTCATGCGCGCAAGCTCGCTCGGCAGATCGACCCGCAAGCGCCCGCGAAGTGCCACTCGATCGCCCGCGAACATCGAGTGCAGATCGTCGACCTCTGCAAGCAGATCGCGGGCGCGGGCATGAAATGCGCGTCCGTCCTCCGTCAGCTGCACGCTGCGCGTCGTCCGGTGCAGGAGCCTGACACCGACATCCTCTTCCAGCTTCCGGACCGCCGTCGAGGCCCTCCCCTTTCGGATGCCCAGGCTATCGGCCGCGCGGGTGAAGCTCCCCATGTCCGCTACCGTTATGAATATGAGGATGGGTTCGAGATTTTGCATGTTCGCGCCTCGGCATTGTTCGCCACAGAGAAAACAGTGTGTTCGTTTTCCCAGTGTTTATCATCTCCTGGAGACACAGTAAGTCTTGAAAACGAGGACCCCCACAGGAGAACGACAAGTGTCCGAAACGATGAGCCTGCATCAGGTGCCGGAAACCATGAACCTGCATCGCGCCCGGTGGGCCGGCCGGATCATGAGCGCGTTCGTCGTTGTCGCTCTGGTGGCGGACGGGACGATCCAGCTTCTCGCGCCGGCACGGATCGCGAGCATGTTGCAGGAAACCGGGTTCGCGATGGACCTGACCCGCATCGTGGGTCCGATCATCCTCGCCTGCGCCATCCTTTACGCCATCCCGGCCACCGCCGTCCTTGGCGCGATCCTGGTGACCGGCTTTCTGGGAGGCGCCATCTGCGCCCATGTCCGCATTGGTGAGTTGGGGTCGCCGCCGGAGATCGTTTCCCTGCTTCTGGGCGCGATGACATGGGGCGGTCTCTACGCGCGCGATCCCCGTCTCCGGGCGATTCTGCCGCTCATCCGTTGAACCAACAGGGGCAGTCCTCTGTCCCTCCATATCAGGAGAAAAAGCATGTTCTTGGTCATGGGAGTCACGGGAAAAGTTGGCGGTGCCGCGGCAGGACATCTGTTGGCGCACGGCAAGGAAGTCCGTGCGCTCGTCCGCAATCGCGACAAAGCGGTTCACTGGGCGAACCAGGGCGTGGAACTGGTGGACGGCGACTGGAACGATCCGGCCGCCATCGAGCGAGCGCTCGAAGGCGTCGAAGGCGCGTTCGTCATGTTGCCTTCTGTCTGGTCTCCCTCGCCCGATTTCAAGGAATCAAGGGATGTGATCGCAAACTATGTCGAGGCGCTCACAAGGGCAGCGCCGGCGCGGGTGGTTGCGCTCTCGTCGATGGGTGCGAACAGAACCAGCGGGCTCGGGATGATCACGGCCTTGTCGCTTCTGGAGCAAGGTCTTCGCGATCTGAGATCGCCGATCGCGTTTGTGCGCGCAGGTGGATTCCTTGAAAACTTCGTCTTCGGCTTGAAGGTCGCCCAGGGCGGAACGCTGCCGGTGTACTACAATCCGACACACCGGAAATCGACCATGGTCGCGACGAACGATATCGGCGCGGAGGTCGCAATCCTGTTGACCGGGCCAGCCTGGTCGGGGCGGCGCGTCATCGAGCTTGGTTCGATGGTCAGCGCGGACGAAGTCGCCGAGCAGCTCGGTGTAGTCCTGCATCTCGACGTGAAAGCTTTCGCAGTCCCGCGCGCAGGGTGGGCGCAAGCGCTCGAGCAATCCGGCATCCCGACGGGCCACACCGGACCGGCCGAAGCGATGTTCGAGGCCATCAACGCGGGCTGGATGGATCTCGGAGTCGCAGGCACGGAGCACGTCGCGGGGACGACGCGCGCAAGCGAGGTATTCGCGGCAGCCCGAAAGGTCGTCACGGCGTAAATCGTCTTGGGTGCGACAGGCGAAACCGGACCGGTGACCGTCCGCGACGCCCTGGCAAAAGGCCATTCCGTCGTTGCCCTGGTTCGCTCGAAGGTTCGCTGCTCGGCGATGCCGACGAGGAGCGGCCCGGGCCATTATTCACCACTCGAAGGCCGCCCTCAAGGCGGCAGCAGACCAGCACCACGATAGCTGTCGATCAACGTGTCAAAAACTGAGATGTCCGAGCGGCTCCGCGCCATGAGCTGGGCACCGGCGACGGACGCGAAGATGGCGCGGGCGCGCCTCTCGCTTTCCTCTGCGGTCATGCCGGTCGCGGCGAGGGCCTTCGTCAGCCACGCCACGTTGACGTCGGCGAACGCCAGCACCTCCTTCCGCACCGGCTCCGGCAGGTCGTCATACTCGGCGGACATGAAGCTGCAGAGGCAGATGCGATTGCCATTCTCGAGCGACCTGCGGAAAATGTTCGAATACTGGCGCAGCCAGCCGACGGGATCCGACTCGTCCCACAAGGCTTCGAGCATGGCCGCCGAATCCTCCCAGTAGCGCCTGGCGACGGCTGCGCCGAGATCGGCCTTGGTCGGGAAGTGGTAGTGGATGCTCGCGCCCTTAATGCCCACTTCCGCCGCAAGCTCGCGGAAGTTCAAGCCGCCATAGCCGCGCGCCTGCGCCGTTCGTCGCGCCGCCTCCAGGATGGCTTCCTTGGCGTTCCTGCTCATTCTCGACCCCCCGCCTCTCGTTTATCTAGCAAGTGACAGATAGGCGTTGACAGCAGGCAAGGGAAGGTCGACCTCTACTCTACCAAGTGGCAGGTAAAAGAACGACAATGGCAACTCCGATCAACTATTGCGACGCGACCGAACTGGCCGGACTGATCCGCGCGCGCGAGATCTCGCCGGTCGAAATCGTCCAGGCGCATCTCGATCGCATCGAGGCCATCAACCCCAAGGTCAACGCGATCGTCACGCTCGCACACGACGCTCTGCAAGCCGCGAGGGCGGCGGAGGCAGCCGTACTGGCGGGCGACGACCTCGGGCCGCTGCACGGGGTGCCGTTCACGGTCAAGGATTCGATCGACACGGCGGGGGTGGCGACGCAGCGCGGCTCGCCGATCTTCAAGGGCCGCGTTCCCGACGCCGACGCGACAAGCGTCGCGCGCATGAAGAAGGCTGGCGGCATCCTGCTGGCCAAGACCAACCTTCCCGAATTCTCCTACTGGATCGAGAGCGACAACCTCCTCTCCGGACGCTCGAACAACCCTTGGGACCTGACCCGGACACCGGGCGGATCGAGCGGCGGTGAATCGGCAGCGATTGCGGCGGGCATGTCTCCCATCGGCCTCGGCACCGACCTCGCCATCTCCCTGCGTGGCCCGGCGGCGCAGACCGGCATCACCTCGATCAAGGCGACGCATGGCCGTGTGCCCATGACCGGCATCTGGCCGCGTGCCCCGCGCCGCTTCTGGCATGTCGGGCCGATGGCCCGCTCGGTTCGCGACATCGCGCTGGCTTTCTCGCAACTGGCCGGTTCCGATGCGCAGGACGCGTTCGCCTCCAGCACCGTCCCGTTCGACGCTGGCATCGGCCGCCAGCCTTACCGCCAGCTCCGGGTGGGCTGGATGGTCGGACCCGGCCTCGGCCCCGTCGATCCCGAGGTGGCGGCGACCGTCAAGGCGGCGGCCGAGGCGCTGAAGGATGTCGGCGTTCATGTCGAGCAGGCAAGCATCCCGGCGTTGGAGCGCGATTTCGCGCTCGACGTCTTCAACCGCCTGCACGTCATGGAGATGAAGCCCGTCTTCCAGGAGGCCACGGCCGGTCACGAAGACCAGATCTACAGGATGGCGAAGACCATGCTCTCGCTGCCCGACACGGCCATGAAGGACTACATCGAGGCCGAACAGGCGGCCGAGCGGCTGCGCGACGGGTATGCCGATTACTTCTCGCGCTACGACGCGCTGATCACGCAGGTGCTGCCGATCCCGGCGCACAAGCATGGCGTCGGGACGTTCACCATCGACGGCCGGACGGTCGACGCCACCTGCCTCCTCGGCGCGACCGTGCCGCTCAACGTCACCGGCCTGCCAGGCGTCTCGATGCGGTTCGGCACGAGCGAGGATGGCTTGCCCATCAACGTGCAGATCGTCGGCACATGGCAGGCAGAGTCGACCATCCTCCATATCGCCGCGTTGCTCGAAAGCGTCAGCGAGGTCCGAAGCCTGCATCCGACTCTTTGACGATGGGCGCACCCGGGAGATGCGCACGGATGCTCCTCCAGGCGACGCAGTGACAGGCGCTGCCTCATCGCTGCCCGTCACCCAGACGACCAGTTGCGTGAGTTCTCGCACCGCTCGAACCGGCGCGATCGTGTCGCGGAACCTGTCCTCGTCTCCGATCGGCGCATCCCGGCTCAGCGGGGCGGGACACGCGCGAAAAGCCCGTTGAGACCTTCGGCCATCGTCGGATGCGCGATGATCGCGTCGCGCAGGCCGGTATAGGGCATGCCCGCAAGCATCGCCGTCTGCACCGCTGCCATGACCTCGCCCGCCTCCGCGCCGAGCATGGTGAAGCCGAGAATGCGGTCGCTGTCGGCCGCCACCACTGCCTTCATGAAGCCACGCGTCTCGGACATGGTGCGCGACCGCAGCACCATCTCGACCGGCAGTGTCGCCGTCCGCACGCCGATCCCCGCCCGCGCCGCCTCGCCCTCGCTCAGGCCGACGCGCGCCAGCGGCGGTTCGGTGAACATGGCGTACGGGATCAGCCGGTGGCGCGTGCTGCGATCGCCGCCCGCAAGATTGTCGCGAATGACCCGGTAGTCGTCGAACGAGACATGGGTGAACTGCGCGCTGCCGGCGACCTCGCCCATCGCCCAGACATTGGCGGCGGTGGTCTCGAGCCGCTCGTTGACAACGATGAAGCCGCGGTCGGTCAGCTCCACTCCCGCGTCGCCGAGCCCGAGCCCGTCGGTGTTCGGCACGCGGCCGGCCGCTACCAGGATGTCGCTCGCGCCCAGCGTCACGATCCCCGACGGCGTCTCCGCCCGCACCGTGACGCCTTCGCCAGAGCGCCCCGTCACCTCGTGCAGCCGCACGCCGAAATGCACCGTCACCCCCTCGTCGCGCATGATGTCGAGCAGCGCTCCGGCAATTTCCGCGTCCTCGCGGCCGGCGAGCTGACCGCCGTGCTCGAGGATGGTCACCTCGGCACCGAAGCGGCGGAACGCCTGCGCGAGCTCGAGCCCGACATAGCCGCCGCCGATCACCACCAGGTGGTCGGGAACGCGCCCGAGCTCGAGCGCCTCGACATGCGTCAGCGGCGCCGCATCCGTCAGCCCCGGCACGTCCGGGATCGCCGCGTGGGTGCCCAGATTGAGGAACAGCCTGTCGGTCGTCAGCGTCACCGTGCCGCCCTCGTTCAGCGCCACCTCGACCGTTCGGTCGCCGACCAAGCGCGCGTGGCCCATGATCAGCTCGGCCCCGCTGCTCCTGAACTGGTCGAGATGCATCGCGACCAGGCCGTCGACCATCTCGCGCTTGCGGGCACGCACGCGTTCCATGTCGATCGCGACCGGGCCGGTGCGGACGCCGTAATGCTCCGCTCCCCGGATCAGGCTCGCGACACGCGAACTCCAGATCTCGTTCTTGCTCGGCAGGCAATTGATGTTCGGGCATGAGCCGCCCACCCACCGCCGCTCGACGACGGCGGTGCGTTGGCCGGTCCGTGCGAGGTGCCAGGCGAGATACTTGCCGCCTTCGCCGCTGCCGATCACCAAGGCGTCGAAATGTCTCGTCCCAGGCATGAGGATGCTCCAATTTAGGGTTTCATGACTCTAGGACGCGCCCGCGGCGACGCCCTTGCCCGATCGGCGCAGAAGCCTAGCGCCGCGGATCAGGTTCGATGCCGGCGTCGGGAGGTTCGACATGGAGGATGGCGTCGTCTCACCGCTCGCGCTGTTCCTGCGTGTCCGTCCCGAGCTGCGGGAGATCTGCCGGTTCGGCGCACAATGGTCATCGCCGCACGGACCCGAGGAGGCCGGCTGGGCGCCGTTCCACATCGTCACCAGCGGGTCCTGCCTGCTCGATGCCGGAGAGCGTCACGGCATCGAGCTGCGGACCGGTGACGTGGCCGTGCTGCCGCACGGCGGTCCTCACACGGTACGAGCGGCGCCAGGCAGGAGCGGGCCACCGTCCACGGCCAGCATCCGCGAGCGGCGCGAGGATGGGATCGTGGTCAAGGCCAATGTCGATGATCCCGACACGACGCTCGTCTGTGGCCGGCTTCGGTTCGAGGAGGCGAGCGGCAACATGGTTCTCGCCGCCCTGCCGGCAGTCGTCGTGCTCGCCGCCTGGTCGGGCGAGGACGCGAACACTGCCCGCCGGATGGTCGAGCTCATCCGCCTGGAGCTGGATGGCAACCGCCTCGGGGCGGCCGCCATCGCCGGAGCGCTGGCGAACGCGATCGTCGTCCTCGTGCTGCGGACGCATCTCGAGCATGAAGGCGCCGATGTCGGCACCTTCGCTCTCCTCGGCAGGCGGCAGACGGCGCGAGCCTTGGCGGCCATGCTCCGCGATCCGGCACGGCATTGGACCCTCGACGAGCTCGCCGAGCAGGCGATGACGTCGCGCGCGACACTCGTCCGGATGTTCCGCGCGGCGTCCGGCAGCCCACCCCTGGCCTTCCTGGCGAACCTTCGCCTGTCGCTTGCCCGCCATCGGCTTCGCGCGAGCCGCGAACCGATCGGCGTGATCGCGGCTCAGGTCGGCTACGACTCCGAGACGGCGTTCAGCCGCGCCTACGCGCGCCGCTTCACGACGCCGCCCGGCGCCGACCGGAGTGCTGCTGCATGCCGGACGCCCGGCATGTCACCGCGTGTCGAGTGACCGTGCGAGCCAGTCCCGCACCCCGTCCGCCGTCCTGAACTGCTCGATCGACCGCGCCGGGCGCCCCGCCACGCTCTCCGCCATCCGCGCGAGCGCGCTCCCTGGCCCGAGCTCGAGAAACACCGACCCACCCGCCTCCGCGCACGCCTCCAGGCACGCCGACCACTCGATCGTCCGCCAGACCTGCAGCGCCAGCTTGCGCATGCCCTCGGCGGGATCATGCACCGTCCCGGCATCGGTTCCGCTCAGCAGCCGCACGTCACGCGGCCCGTGCGTCCCCTGCCGTCCGAGCACCGCCCCGAACTCCGCCCCGGCCGCCTCCAGCAGCGCCGTGTGCGACGGCACCGACACGCGCAGCATCCGCCCCGTCGCCCCGCGCATCCGTGCAGCCTCCAGCACCGCGTCCAGCCCCGCCCTTGCGCCGCCGACCACGAAACTGTCCGCGCCGTTGACGATCGCGACCGACAGTCCGTGCGGGCCGATCAGGGTGTCGAGCACCACGCGCCGCAAGCCCACCACCGCGGCAAGCCCCGCATCCGCCGGCGCCGCCCGGTCCATCGCCTCGGCCCGCGCCGCGGCCAGCGCCAGCGTCTGCTCGACGCCGAACAGCCCGGCGCAGCCCCAGGCGGCGAGCTCGCCCACGCTGTAGCCCGCCAGCACCACGCGCCGGGAACGCAGGCCCAGCATCGCCCACCCCGCCAGCGCGTGCGTGCAGCACAGGATCTGCCCGGCCCGGTTGGCGAACAGCGCGTCCTCGCCTGCCTCGCGCACGAAGCGGCGCGGATCGACCCCCAGCAACGGAATCGCCGCGGCGAACACCGGGCCGGCCTCCGCCACGCCGCCGAGCAGGTCGAACATGCCGCGATGCTGCCCGCCCTGGCCCGCGCACAGGATCGCGATCCCGCTCATGAAGCTGCAAACGCCCGAGAAATTTGAATGCGTGGACACCGAATTTCAAACTCGCCGTCGGCCACGCCTGAAGACAGCCTCATGGTGCGGCCATGGAGACCCACGAGCCGCATGAGGATTATCTCGTCGAGGAATTTCGCGGTCTCGCCCGCACCCGCTGGGGCGGCAAGCGCACCGGCGCCGGCGCCAAGCCTCGCCGCCCGCTCGTCAACATCGAGCGCGCGGCCAAGCTGCTCGCGATCACCGACAATCCCTACATGCGGCTCGCCTTCCAGGGCCTCCCCACGATCGAGCTGATGCGCATCTGCGCCTGGCACCTGATGGAGGGTTTCGACTACAAGAGCGGCGGCAGGCTGCTCAAGCACGTGCTCGATTTCGAGGAGCAGGCGGCGGAGCGACGCCGCAAGGCGATCGCCGACGGCGAGGAGCCCGAGCCCGAGCCCGCCCCCAGGCCCGACCCCACCGAGGAATACGAACTCGACGTCGAGGCCCAGCCGGTCCGTCCCGCGCCCGTCCACGACGAGGACATCCATCTCCGCTCCCTGTCGGACCGCGAGATCGCCCGCCAGCTCACCGTCCGCGCCCGCGCAGCGATCGCCGACGATTCGAGCTGATCTCCTATCCGTGCACCACCACATCGATATCGTCCCACCACGGCGTCCAGCCGCCCGATGACGGCCCGGGCGACAGCGATCCATCTCTCCAGCGGAACTCCTGCCTGAGGAACGCACCGGTCCGGTAGGCGTGCGTCGTCCCGTCATCGGCATAGATCGAGCCGCGGCAGTCGGGCCCCGGATAGACGTGCAGCGCGAGGTTTCCCGCCGGACGCTCGCCGGTATGCTGCACCACCGCCTGCATCGGCACGATGCTGCCCGCGCGCGCGAACACCGGCACGTGCCCGGGCCGTCGCCGCAGCATCAGCGGCTCGCTCGTCTCCAGCCTCGCACCGGTCCAGAAGTCGAACCACTCGGTCCCCTCGGGCAGTGTCAGGAGATAGTCGTCGAGCCCGTCGACCGGCGGCGGCGCCACCAGCAGGGCGGGGCCGAACATGAACTGCGCCTCCTCGCGCCTGAGCGCCGGATCGTCGAACTCGAGGAACATCGGCCGCATCAGCGGCACGCCGGTCCGCGCCGTCTCCTCGACGCAGGTGTAGATGTAGGGCAGCAGCCGGTAGCGCGCCTCGATCGACGCGCGCCGCCACGCCTCGTGCGCCTCCCCGTCCACCCACGCCTCCTGGTCGCGCGTATCGAGGTCGGTGTGGTTGCGCATGATCGGATGGAACGCGCCCACCGCGATCCACCGCGTCAGCAGCTCCGCCGTCGGGCTGCCCTTGAAGCCGCCGATGTCGCAGCCCGCGAGCGCGAAGCCGGACAGACCGAGGCTCAGCAGCTGCGGCGTCGCCAGCCGCAGATGGTTCTCCGTGCTGCTGTTGTCGCCCGTCCAGGTGACCGCGTAGCGATGCCCGCCCGCATAGCTCGCGCGCGTCATCACGAACGGACGGGCGTCGGGCCGCAACGCCAGCAGCCCGTCATGCGTCGCGCGCGAGTTCTGCATCCCGTACACATTGTGGATCTCGGCGTGGTCCGTCGTGCGGGTCTCGAACCCCGGCTCCTCGATCCGGTGCGTGACGGTCGCCGGCATCGTGTGTCCCGCCACCTTGAACACCGCCGGCTCGTTCATGTCGTTCCAGAACCCGGCGATCCCAAGCCCCGCGAACTCCCGGTGCAGCGTCCCCCACCAGGCGCGTGTCGCGGCCCGCGTGAAATCGGGAAACACGCAGTCGCCAGGCCAGACCTCGCCCACATAGTCGCCGTCCGCGTCGCACACGAAATGCCCGCCCGCGCGCCCGCTCTCGTACGGCGCGTAATCCTCGTCCGGCGCGCGCGGCACATGCAGGTCGGCGATCACCACCGTCCGCACCCCGCTCGAGCCGATCTCGTCCACCATCGCGCCAAGGTCCGCGAAACGCGCCGGGTCCCGTGTGAACGGCCGGTTCCGATCCTGGAACCCGATATCGAGCCAGAGCGCGTCGAGCGGGATCCGCTTCTCCCGATGCAGGGCCACCACCTCGCGCGCCCGCTCGGCACTCTCGTAGCTGTAGCGGCACTGCTGGTAGCCGAGCGACCAGAGCGGCGGCAACGGCACCCGCCCGACCAGCGACGTGAACCGCTCCAGCACCTGCTTCGGCCGCGGGCCGGCCAGGATGTGATAGCGGATCGCGCCACCGGCCGCCGACATCCCCACCGTGTCCGCGGCGGTCACACCGAGGTCGAACGCCGTCCGGTGCGTGCTGTCGAGGAACAGCCCCCAGGCAAACCCGCCCTGCCGCACCGCGAGCAGGAACGGCACCGACTTGTAGAGCGGGTCCCACGCCTCCTGGTAGCCGTACGCGTCGGTGTTCCACATCGTATAGGCCTGTCCGCGCTTCTCGAGCGGCCCCGGCTTGTCGCCAAGCCCGTAATAGAACTCGCCCTCCGGCGCTGCCTTGCGCAGCCGGAATCCGCTCGCGTCGAACCGGACCGCGTCGTGCGCGTGATCCCGGCACAGCACCGTCCCGTCGCGATCCGCCACGGTCAGCGACAGCGTGCCTGGGTCGACTGTGACCACCAGGTCCCCGGTCGAGAAGCCGTCGGCCGCGTGCGCCACCGGGATGTCATGCGCCCACAGATCCGGCAGCACCGCCCACGACGCCCGCTCGGGCAGCGTGTCGCGCCCGGCCGCGACCCGGATCGCACCCGGCGCCGACGCCGTCACCTCGAGCATCAGCCCGTTGTCGCGCGCGACGATCCCGCGCGCATGCCGCTCGATGTCCGCCATCGATCCATCCCGTCCATCGGTGTCCGAGCCGCAGACTAGAGCGGCGGCGCGGGAACCCGAAACCGCGGCGCGGTCCCTAACAAAGTCATGACATAACGGACGCGAAAGCCTTCACTACAACATCCGAACCCGTTAGATAGAGCAACGAACAAGGCCGATCACAGTCCGGTCCCATAACGAAAGGAACCCGTTCGTGCGCCTGCCGCTCGTCCTGCCGCTCGCGTCCATCTGCTTCCTCTCCTTCGCCTGGGCGCTGTGGGGTCATTTCAGGCGCGACGGCGCCGCCCCGCTCGGCATGCGGCTCCTCTCCCTGTTCAGCACCGCGTCCTTCGCCGCCTTCGTCTGGCTGGTCGCGTCGCACGCCCCGACCGCCCGCGACGCGGCCGCCTCCGAGTTCCTCCTGCTGGCCTCGATCCTGCTCTTCTGGTGGACGGTCGCCGCGACCCGCGACCGCCGTCTCCGGCTCGCCCACAGCGCCGACAACGCCGAGGCCCTGCACCAGCGCGGGCCCTACGCCCATGTACGCCACCCGTTCTACGCGTCCTACCTGCTGTTCTGGACCGGCACCGCGATCGCCGCCGGGCCGCCGCAATGGATCGCGGCCTCGATCCTCGTCGCCTGGTATGTCGCACTCGCCCGGCGCGAGGAGACCAGCCTCGAAGCCGGCGCCCTCGGCGTCGCCTACCGCGACTACCGGCGCCGGACCGGCATGCTGTTCCCCAAGGTCGCGGTCAGGCCCTGATCGCGGACGCCGAGCTCAGCACCAGCGTCAGCGTGCCGCGAATGATCTGCAGCGTCTTGTCCGCCTTCATCGGCAGCGGCACGTGGTGCGTCCGGCAATACAGGATGGCCGCCGCCAGCGCCTCCCGACCCGCAAGCTGCAACATGTTCCGGTCCGCCGGATCGCGTCCCGAATAGTGCATCCTGATGAAGGTGGCCCTCGCCTCGTCCTCGCCGAGTTCGATCCGCGCACCCGAGATCGGACGCTTGTCGCCGCGCGAGGCCAGCAGGTCGAACACCATCTCGCAGACCTCCCGGTCGTTGAACAGCACGTGTCTGACCTCTTGCGGCATGCGCCGAACCTCGTGTCCCGCGCCCTGTCCCGGCCGCACTCGCATCAGACACCATCAACCATAACGATCCGTGAACGGACGCCGCACCATCAGCGTCGTCCAGTCCCCGACATCGATCCGCCGCTCGAGCGCGAGCCCAGCCGCCCGGTGCGCGCCCAGCACCATCCGCGCCTGCGAGCCCAGCAGTCCCGCCAGGATCGCCGTCCCGCCCGGCGCCAGCCCCGCCGCCAGCGCGGGCGCCATCCGCACCAGGGGGCGCGCCAGGATGTTGGCGAACACCAGGTCGTATGGCCGCCCCGTCCGCACCGGCCCCGACCGCCAGCCATCGCCCAGCCGCGTCTCGACCAGCCGTCCCAGCCCGTTCAACCGCGCGTTCTGCCCCGCCACCCGCACCGACCATGGCTCGATGTCCACCGCCAGGACGCGCCGCTTCAGCAGGGAAGCCGCCGCCATCGCCAGCACCGCCGACCCGCACCCCAGATCCAGGATCCGCGTCGGCCGCCGATACGCCACCGCCTCCAGCGCCAGCAGGCAGCCGCGCGTCGAGCCGTGCTCGCCCGACCCGAACGCGATCCCCGCGTCCAGCACCAGCCCGATCCGTCCGGCCTCGCGCGAAGCCGCCAGATGGGTCCCCCGGATCGCGAACCGGCGCCCCACCAGCTGCGCCGGAAACCCGCTCGCCGTCCGTGCCAGCCACCCCTCGGCCTCGGTGTCCGCCCGCTCGATCGTCGCCACGTGACCCGTCATCAATTCGGCCAGTGCGACCGCGCCCTGCAAGGCGGCATCCGACTGTCCGCGCGCCCGCACCCCCTCGACCCGCCAGATCCCCCCGGCCTCGTCGACCTCGAAGAACCCCACCGTGTCGCAGGCCGTGGCGAACGCCTGCTCGAACGCCTCCACCGCATCCATCGGCACCGTCACCGACACCGTCTCGAGCGGCACCGCCGCCCGCGCCGGCGACACGATCATGCCCGCTCCACGAAGCTGTCCTTGACCCGCTTGGATCCCGCCTTCTCGAAATCGATCTCCAGCCGGTCCTCGTCGGCAGCCGTCACCCGCCCGTAGCCGAATTTCTGGTGGAACACCCGCGCTCCCACCTCGATCGGATCGGCGCGCGGCCGCCGCTCGCCCACCTCCCACGCCTCGACCGTCTTCGCCCGCGCCGCCACCAGCGGAAACTGCCCCCCGAACCCCTGGCCCCCGAACACCGGCGCCATCAGCCGCTGTTCGCGCGCCATCACCGCCGACCCCACCCGCTCGACCTGCTCGTCCGGCAACTCGTCGACGAACCGGCTCGGAATGCTCGCCTGCCAGTTCGCGTAGATCCGCCGGTTCGCCGCATGGCTGATCATCGCCTGCCGGCGGGCCCGGGTGATCCCGACATACGCCAGCCGCCGCTCTTCCTCGAGCGCCGCGTTGCCGCCCTCGTCCATCGAGCGCTGGCTCGGGAACAGACCTTCCTCCCAGCCCGGCAGGAACACGTTGTCGAATTCGAGCCCCTTCGCCCCGTGCAGCGTCATCAGGTTGATCCGCGCCTCGGCCGCCTCGTCGACCTCCATCACCAGCGACACATGCTCGAGGAACCCGCCCAGCGTCTCGAAGTCGGCCAGCGCGCGCACCAGCTCGCGCAGATTCTCGACCCGCCCCGGCGCCTCGGGCGACTTGTCGCGCCGCCACATCTCCAGATACCCGCTCTCCTCGAGCAGCGACGCCACCACGTTCACATGCCCGTCGCGCGCCAGGCCCTCGCGCAGCCGCGCCAGCAGCCCGAGCAGCGCGCCCAGCGCCTCCCGCAAACGCCCCTTCAGGCCGCCCGACGCCAGCAGCCGCGCCGTCGCCTCCGTCATCGGCACCCCGTCCGCGCGCGCCGCCACATGCAGCGTCTGCAGCGCCGCGTCGCCCACCCCGCGCCGCGGCAGGTTGATGATCCGCTCGTAGGCCAGATCGTCCGCGGGCGAGACCAGCACGCGCATGTAGGCGATCGCGTCGCGGATCTCGGCGCGTTCGTAGAACCGCAATCCCCCGATCACCCGGTACGGCAGCCCGAGCGTGATCAGCCGCTCCTCGAACGCCCGCGTCTGGAATCCGGCCCGCACCAGGATCGCCATCTCGGCGAGCGACGCCCCCTCGCGCTGCAACTCCTCGATCCGCTCGCCGACCGCCCGCGCCTCCTCGTCGGAATCCCAAACCGACGCCACCCGCACCTTCTCGCCCGCACTGTCGTTGCGTCCCGGCCGCAGCGTCTTGCCCAGCCGTCCGCCGTTGTGCGCGATCAGCGCCGACGCGGCCGCCAGGATCGGCGCCGTCGAGCGGTAGTTGCTCTCCAGCCGGACGATCGTCGCCCCCGGGAAATCCTTGTCGAAGCGCAGGATGTTCTCCACCTCCGCGCCCCGCCACGAATAGATCGACTGGTCGTCGTCCCCCACGCAGCACAGATTGGGCGGCCCGTCAGGCCGCTGCGCCAGCAGCCGCAGCCACAGATACTGCACCACGTTCGTGTCCTGGTACTCGTCGACCAGGATGAACCGGAACTGCCGGTGATACTGCGCCAGCACGTCCTCGCGCGTCCGCAGGATCTCGGTCACATGCAGCGGCAGGTCGCCGAAATCGGCCGCGTTCAGCGCCGCCAGCCGCGCCTGGTAGTCCGCGTACACCCGCCGCGCGGCGCCGCCGCCGAACTCGCTGTCCTCCGACGGCCCGACCCGCGCCGGCGTCAGCCCGCGATCCTTCCAGCGCTGGATCACCCCCATCATCTGGTTCGCCGGCCACCGCTTCGCGTCGACCCGCGCCGCCTCCATCACCTGCTTGAGCAGCCGGATCTGGTCGTCCGTGTCCAGGATCGTGAACGACGGCGTGAGCCCGACATATTCCGCGTGCCGGCGCAGCATCCGCGCGCACAGCGCATGGAACGTGCCCAGCCACAGCCCCTCGACCGGCCGCCCGAGCAGGGCCGCCACCCGCTCGCGCATCTCGCGCGCCGCCTTGTTGGTGAACGTCACCGCCAGCACCTGCCCGGGTGCCGCGCGACCCGTCAGCAGGATGTGCGCGAACCTGGTCGTCAGCACGCGGGTCTTGCCGGTCCCGGCGCCCGCCAGCACCAGCAGCGGCCCGTCCAGCGTCTCCACGGCCAGCCGCTGTTCCGGGTTCAGCCGGTCGAGATAGGAATCCATCGCCGCCGGACATAGCAACTGCCCGCGATCCCACAAAGGAGGGCAGGGGTTCCACCCCTGCACCCCGCCGGGGTCTCGACCCCGGACCCCATTCATTGGAGAATGGCGCCACGCATGACTTCGCGGGGTCTAATGCTCCCTGTCCTCGAACGACTCGATCATGTCCATGTCTTCGTGACGGATCGCACCGCCGCCGAGGCCTGGTATCGCGACGTTCTCGATCTGCGCCGCGATCCGGCGCTCGCGTTCTGGTCGTCCGGCGGCGGCCCGCTGATGCTGAAAAATCCATCGCGAACCATCATGCTCGCGGTCTTCGAACGGCCGCCGCAGATCTCCAGATCAACCATCGCGTTCCAGGTGCAAGCAGATCAGTTCCTGCTCTGGATCTCGCATCTGGAAAAGTCCTCGAACCGAAAGATCGATGCCGTCGACCACCAGGTGTGCTGGTCAACGTATTTCGTCGATCCCGACGAAAACCCGTTCGAGATCACCTGCTACGACTACGATATCCTGGCGAACGCGCTGAAAGCCTGAGCCATGCGCCGCAACATCACGTCCGGGTCAACCTTCGAGTCGGAAGTCGGCTACTCCCGCGCGGTCGTCGACGGCGAATGGGTGTTCGTCTCCGGCACAACCGGTTTCGACTACACCACCATGACCATCATGGACGACGTGATCGAACAAACACGCCAGGCCATCGGCAACATCAACGACGCCTTGACCGCGGCCGGCGCCTCGTTCGCCGACATCGTCCGGGTCCGTTACATCCTCCCGGACGCACACGAGTTCGAAAAATGCTGGCCTGTCCTGCGCGAGACGTTCGGCGATATCCGCCCCGCAGCCACGATGTTCACGGCAGGCCTGTCCGATCCCCGCATGAAGATCGAGATCGAGGTCACCGCGCGCCGTTCTTCCTGAGACGGCGCGCCTCTCCTCTTCCGTGCGCCATTCCATTACGATACCATATCGTATGCAGACCGGGCCCGACGCTCATCGCAACACCCCCGTCTTCGCCTCCACCGGCCCCGCCGGCCATCGCGGCCGCATGCGCGAGCGCATCCTCGCTCACGGCGGCGACGCCCTCGCCGACTACGAGATCGTCGAAATGCTGCTGTTCCTCGGCATCCCGCGCGGCGACACCAAGCCGCGCGCCAAGGGCCTGATCAACCATTTCGGCAGCCTCGGCGCCGTGCTCGCCGCATCCGTCGAGGCACTCGAGCGCGCCGGCCTCGACCGACAGTCCACCGTCGCCTTCCGCCTCGTCGTCGCCGCCGCCGAACGCCTGTCGCGACGCGAGGCGATCGAACGTCCGCTGCTCAACAGCCTCGACGCCGTCGAGACCTACCTCCGCGGCCACGCGGGGCAGGGGACCCGTGTCCTCTTCCTCGACAACCGCAACCGCCTGCTCGGCGACGACCCGGCCGCCCGCGACGACAGCGACGACCACACCCCCACCCGCGTCATCCTCCGCCGCGCCCTGTCACTGCACGCGACCGCCCTCCTCGTCGCCGACCACGACGAACCCCCAAGCCCCGCGCTCGCCCGCGCCACCCGGCGCCTGCGCGAAGCGGCCTCCCTCCTCTCCATCGTCCTGCACGACCGCGTCGCCCTCGCCGGCGACCACCTCGTCTCCTACCGCCGCCAGGGCCTGCTGTCCGCATGACCGGCTTCGCCGACGCGGCCGCCTTCCTGCTCCGCGGCCTCGACGCCGAAGCCGCTCCCGACACCATCAGCGAACATACGCTGCTCCGCGACGGCGCCGACCACCTCGCCGACGACGAACTGCTCGCCCTCCTGCTCGGCCTCGTCATGCAGGGCCGAGACCTCGCCGACCTCCCGGCCCGCGCCATCGCCCGCTTCGGCAGCTTCGCCTGCCTGCTCGCCGCCCCCGAACGCGAGCTGCGCGCCCTCGGCGGCCTCGGCACCCACTCCGTCGCCGCCATTCGCCTGATCCACAACGCCGCCCTGCGCCTGACCCGCGCCGGCCTGCTCCGCCGCCGCGTGCTCGACGATCCCGCCCGTCTCGCCAACTACCTCCAGATCGTCCTCGCCCGCGAACGCATCGAGCAGTTCCGCATCCTCTTCCTCGATGCCGACGACGGGCTCATCGCCGACGAGGCCCAGGCACGCGGCACCGTCAACCACACGCCGGTCTATCCGCGCGAAGTGGTCCGCCGCGCCGTCGAACTCGACGCCGCCGCCCTCGTCCTGGTCCACAACCACCCGAGCGGCGATCCGTCGCCCTCGCCCGATGATCTCGACATGACCCGCCAGGTCGAGGACGCCGCCGCCACTCTCGGCCTCGTCGTGCGCGACCACATCATCGTCGGCAACGGCCGCGTGCTGAGTTTCCGCGAGCAAGGATTGCTGACGCAGAAGTCGGACCGTACCCCGGGGACCATTCCCAGGCTTGTTGCGGCGTCCGCTACCGTGCCCTGATCGCGGTGCTGTCGATCCGAGCGTGCTCCGCCCTGGCCGTGAGCAGCGCGAGAGCGTTCTCGATTTCGGGTCCGTTCAACACGAGGCGCGCACACCCGCTTGCCCCCCAGACGAAGTAGTTCAGATCCGGAGCGCTCCCGAAATCCGGATGCAGCGCCATCGCCTCGCCCGCGAACGACAGCCGATTGCCGGTGTCGAGATACGTCTCGCTTGGCAGGCCCTCGGCGAGCACGACGTCATGCGACGCGAGCTCGACATGATGATAGGTCGCCCGGTCGACCATCTCCACGGTGATGCCCCGCCCGTCGACCAGGCATTTCGCGGGAATCAGCACGCCGCCCACGAGAAGGTTGTGGTCCGGCGACAGCAGGAGGTCGCGCCGGGGCACGCCGTCGGCGAACGCGTGCGCCCGGATCCGTATCGGCCTGACCAACTCGGGCTGCGGATGGCGGCCGATATCGACGTCGCGTGCGCCGGTCCAGACGATAGGCCTCGCGTCGCCCGCGATCGTCAGCACCTCGTCGCCCACTCCCAGCTCCTCGACCGCTCGCTCGCCCGACGGCGTCGCGATGCGTGTGCCGCGGCAGAAACAAGGCACGTTCGGCGCCGGCGCGCCGAACACCGGATCGACATAGAAGCCCGAGCCCGCCGCATCGACGGTGACGCTCAGCTTGATGTCGAACGAGACATCGGCAGGCTGATCGGTGAGCTGGTCGATCGGCCCGAGATCGATCACGTCGTGCGAGAAGAACGCCTGCGCCGCTGCCCCGCTCGCGAAGCTCTCGACCACCGAGGCATCGCCGATCCGGGCGACGAACTCGACGCCGGTCACACCGCCGCCGATCAGTGTCGAGCGAGGCAGGTCGAGCATGAGGTCGGCGCTCGGCGCGAACCGCGACAGGTCGAGCGGGCCGCTCACTTCGGCCGTCGCGGTCGCCGTCCCGTTGACCGAGGCGAACGAGCCGCCGCCCTCCTCGCTGTCGAGGATCGGAACGTCACCCGGCGCGAGATCCGTTCCGCCCGCGATGGCACTCGGGTCGAGCACCGCCGTGGACACCGCCTGGTCGGTGGTATCGAACGTCCCGAGCGTTCCGCCGTCGGCCGCTGCGGTGTAGGACGAAGATGTTCCCATCACAGGCGCCGAGGCCGTCGCGGTCAGCACCTGCTGGTGGCCATCGCGCTCTTCACCCGACTGGGACGTGGCGCTCGTCGTGCCCGCGCCCGTCCCGGTCGCTCGTGCATCCGCTTGTCCGCCCCGTTCGGTATCCCGCGCGGAATAGGCGAGGGCGGACACGTTGACCAAGCGCCCCGTTCCTGTCGCCACCGCGTTGGCATTGCCTTCCGCGATGGAGATCCCGTTGCCGCCCGCCTCGGCGGTGACGTTGACCGTGCCGCCGGTCCCGTTCGCGACCGCACTGGCGTCTCCGCCCGTCGAACCGGAGCCTTCGGTCGCATCGGCGAACACGTTGACCGCTGCCGTCGAGCCGTTCGGCAGGACGTGCGTGCCGGTCACGTTGGCGGTCACCTCGGCATTGCCGCCGAACCCGTTGAGGGCACCTTCTTCCGACGGGTCCGTGGCGAACCCGCTGTCGCCGCCGGTGGCCTTGACCGTCACATCGATCGCATCGCTCGACGCGTCGGCCACCGTCAGGTCCGACGCCGCCCGCGCACCGGAGACCGGGCCGGCATAAATCCCACCGCCACCGCCGCTGCCCCCCGTCGCATCCTGCTCCAGGACGAGGGTGCCGCCGGTCGTCTGTCCGGAGACGGCATCGGTCAGCGTGCTGCTCGCGCCGTTGCCCCCTGCCGGCCCATACCCTCCCGAGCCGCCCGTCTGCATGGCGGTCGCCTGCGCGCGCGCCGTTCCCACAGCGCGCGCGGTCGTGTCCGAAACGCCGCCACCGCTGCCGCCGGCATAGACGTTGCCGACATAGCCTCCGCCGGACGCGGTGGTGTCGTACTGCGATTGACCGCCGAACCCGCCGAACGAGACCGCCGTCGCCGTGGCATCGCCCGCCGTGTTCAGGGCCGACGCGCTGGCAGTCGCCGCACCACCGTTGCCACCGACGCCCGACAGCGCACTCGGCGCGCCACCGATGCCGCCGTTACCGCCCCCGCCGCCCGTCGCCGTGGCGCTTGCGACATCGTCCGCCGCCGCGAGGCCGACCACGGCATGGGCGTTGGCAAATCCACCCGAATTGCCGTTCCCGGCACGCCCGCCGCCTTGTGCCGGGGTCGCCGACGCCGCGCCGTCGCCGCCGTTCCCGCCGAGACCGCCGACGGCCGACGCCGAATTGCTGGCGTCCGTGGCCGCGTTCGCCTCCGCTCCGGCATTTCCTCCGGGATCACCGACAACGCCGGAAGCGCCGGGAAACTGGCCGCTGGCACCGTTCGCGCCGGCAGCACCGATGTCGCTCTGATCCATGGGCGCCCCCTAATCCCGCATGCCCGATCGTTGCGAAATATCACGTTCGGACCTGAACATGGACCGATTTTCTTGGGTTCCGACAGCTGGGATTGCTCGCGCAATCAGAACACCTTAACCCAGGGGCCAGCCCCTGGACCCCGCCGGGGGCAGGCGCCCCCGGACCCGCATGACTGAAGCCGACATCCGCGAGAAAATCTGCCTTTTCGCAAGATCGTTGTTCGAGCGCGGGCTGACGCCGGGCTCGTCGGGCAATATCAGCGTCCGCCTCGACGACGGTGTGCTCATGACCCCCACCGATGCCTCGCTCGGCTTCCTCGATCCCGGGCGCCTCTCGCGCTTCGACGCCGACGGCCGCCATGTCTCCGGCGACAAGCCCACCAAGGAAAGCAACCTCCACCAGGCCTTCTACGAAACCCGCCGCTCCGCCGGCGCCGTCGTCCACCTGCACAGCACCCACTCGGTCGCCGTCTCCATGCTCCCCGAGATCGACCCCGCCAGCGTCCTGCCGCCGCTCACCGCCTACTACGTCATGCGCGTGGGCGACACCGCCCTGCTTCCCTACTTCCGTCCCGGCGACCCCACCATGGCCGACGCCATCCGCGGCCTCGCCGGCAAGCACGCCGCGATCCTGCTCGCCAACCATGGCCCCGTCGTCGCCGGCGCCTCCCTCTCGGCCGCCGTCTACGCCATGGAGGAGCTCGAGGAGACATCCCGCCTCTATCTGCTCCTGCGTGGCCTCTCGCCGCGTCACCTCACCCAAGCCCAGGTCCAGGATCTCAAGGCACGCTTCTGAGGCGAGGTGACGCGACTCTGTCACCACTGTTACGATCTTCCTGACAGCGAGGACATCGGGATGGCCGGGTTGTGGTATCTGTATGACGGCTTGATCGACGCACGGACCCGCCTCTGCGCCTTCGCCGACGGTGCCGTCGGCATCGACTGCGGCGTCAGCTTTTCCGACGGCCACGACATCGTCGTGCTCCGCCAGCCCGGCACCGGAGGGCGTTGGCTGAACGTGCTTGCCCAGCACGTGGCCTCTCCCGCTCCGCGTCCGACCGCCAACAGGCGCCTGATGGGCCGGCTGATAAGCTGGTTCTGGCACGCGATGGAAATCGAGGGGGAGGCCGAAATCCAGAACGTCCAGGCGCAGCAGGCGGCCTCCCAGGCCATGGTCGCCGCGCTTCGGGACCAGGTCTGGGAACCGACCCACGAATTCCTGCTCCGCCACAAGCTCGCGCCGCCGCGATCGTGTTTATCGTCACCGCCCCTGGGCTGGGCGCGGCAGGGACGGCCCTCGCCTATGCCGCTCTGGCCACCGGCGTCTCGGCATCCGTGGGAGCCTTTGTCCTGGCAAGTATCGACGGCTTTACCTACGGCGCCGAAATCTCCGGCAACATGGCGTTCGCCAAGAGCATCGACGACGACAACACGATCCAGTGGCTGCGGATCGGTGCGACACTGATGATGTTCCCCGATGTCGCTGTCGGCAGCACGCGCGTTCTCGTCGAGATCGACAAGCTCGGCCGCGAGGCGGCCAAGGCGGTCGAGGCATCCTCCGCCGCCGCCCGATCGGCTGCCGCCGCGCGCGCCCGCGCCGCCGCCATCCACAATGCCGCCCGCCATCCCGGCCCGGTGCAGCGGCGATTGCATCGGGCGCGGGCGTTGCAGCAATCGGCCGAACGTCAGGCGCGTGCCGTCGACGCCGCGAGCAGCCGCATGCGCCTGCTCGGGCTGCGCGACATCGGCTCATTTCAGGGCGCCACCCTGGCCGGCTCGGGGCTGATGTCGGCGGCACCACCCGGAGCCGCCCTGAGCCCCGAGCAGAACCGCCGCGACGAGGACTATCTCAGGTCGCTCGCCCCGCGTGGCGGCATGCCCGACGATGTCCGCCTCGAGATGCGGGTGTTCGCCACCGCGAGGCCGAAACCGCCATGAGCACTCGCGCGGGGTCGCTGACCCGGCCACCCGGCTACGCGCCGAGAGGCACTTCCATGGGACTTGCCGGTTTCATATTTCTCAGCGCCGGCGCCCCACTATTTATTTCTCAGAGCCTGGTTCCTGTTTTTGCCAATGGCATTCACACCTGGGCGTTGTCCGTGCCTCCCATCGTCGTCGTGTCTTTGATGCTGTGCACGGCTGTGATTTCCGGCTTCCACAAGCGTCATTATTGGCTCATCTGCTACTGGTTCACCACCAGCGCTCTACTGCTTGCCCTCTACGTCGTCGGCGTTCTGCTCGGCCTGGTCATGTTCTTCCGTCTGGTTCCGCTCCGGCACCCGGACTATCATTTCATCAATGTCGTCAACCTCATCATGTGGACGTTGCTCGCCCCGTTCGCCTGGTGCCTGCTTCGCCTCGTGCGCCTGCGCTACTGGCAACCCTGGACGCGGCCCGAGAGCTGGGAGCCGGGCGACGAGACCGCGCCGCGATGGGCGCCCTCCGTCCTCAGCCCCGAGGTCCAGGCCGAGATGGACGCCAAATACGGCGCTCCGAGGAAGTGACGCCACAGGATCTCGCCGCGCATTTCGGCGCGAAATAATTCGTCCGAGTTGACGCCAAATCCGCCGCCGTGCGTTCACCCGATCGACGAACGGGAACGGAACCCATGACGCACATCCTGATCATCGGCGCCGCCGGCATGGTCGGCCGCAAGCTGACCGAGCGCCTGGTGCGCGACCAGACCGTCGATCGCCTGACCCTGGTCGACGTCATCGAGCCCGCCGCACCCGCCGGCTTCGTGGGCGAACTCCGCAGCACAGCCCTCGATCTCTCCGCTCCCGGCGCCGCCGCCAAGGCCGTCGAACATCGCCCCGACCTCGTCTTCCATCTCGCCGCCATCGTCTCCGGCGAGGCCGAGGCCGACCTCGAGAAAGGCTACCGCATCAACCTCGACGGCACCCGCCTGCTGCTCGACGCGATCCGCCTGCACCCACACGCCCCGTCCTACAAGCCGCGCGTGGTCTTCTCCTCCTCGATCGCCGTCTTCGGCGGCGACCTGCCGGACGTCGTGCCGGAGGATTTCCGCCTCACCCCGCAGACCAGCTACGGCGCCCAGAAGGCGATGGGCGAACTCCTGCTCGCCGACTACGCCCGCCGCGGCATCATCGAGGGCATCGGCGTCCGCCTGCCCACCATTGTCGTCCGCCCCGGCAAGCCCAACCTCGCCGCCTCGGGTTTCTTCTCCGGCATCATCCGCGAGCCCTTGGCCGGGCAGGAAGCCATCCTCCCCGTCGAGGACAGCGTCCGCCACTGGATGACCAGCCCCCGTTCCGCCGTCGGCTTCCTGCTCCACGCCGCCGCCCTCGACACCGCCCGCCTCGGCGATCGCCCGAACCTCTCGATGCCCGGCCTCGCGGTGACCGTAGGCGAGCAGATCCAGGCTTTGCGCGCCGTCGCCGGCGTCGACGTCGCCAAGCTGATCAGGCGCGAACCCGATCCCGCCATCCGCCGCATCGTCGACGGCTGGGTTCGCGCGCTCGATGCCTCGCGCGCCCTCTCGCTCGGCTTCACCGCCGAAACCAGCTTCGAGGACATCATCCGCGCCCACATCGAGGACGAGCGTCAGCCACGCTGACAGAGGAGACACCCATGTCCGGGACCAAGACCCGCCGATACACGCGCGGCAACTGGCCGATCGCGGCCGCCATGATCCAGTACGCCAACATCCTGCCCGACGGCAGCTCGGTCCAGGACCAGACGCCCGAGGCCTGGGCCGCCACCCTGGCCGACGTGACCGACGCCGGCTTCACCGAGCTCGACCCCACCGACAGCTGGATCCGCCTCGCCGACCTCGAGCCGTCTCGTCTCGACGAGTTCATGGCGGTCTGCCGCGACGCCGGCCTCACCATCCCCGCCATCAGCACCGCGCGGCGCAGCCCGATCGATCCTGTCCACGGCGACGACTATCTCGCCTACGGCCACCGCGTCATCGACACCGCCGCGAAAGTCGGCGCCGTCGCCGTCTCGTTCGGCTTCCTCGAGGCGCTCAACGACGCCCAGAAGCGCGCCCTCTGGTTCTGGACCGCCCAGGGCCCGGTCAATCCCGACGACCGCGCCACCTGGCAGAAGGCCGTCGATCGCATCCGCGAATTGGGTGCCCACGCCGCCGACCTCGGCCTCGAGATCGGCCTCGAGATGTACGAGGACACCTATCTCGGCACCGCCGACAGCGCCGTCCGTTTCACCATCGACGTCGACCGCCCCAACGTCGGCATCAACGCCGATCTCGGCAATCTCGTCCGCCTGCACCGTCCGGTCGAGCACTGGCGCACGATGATGGAGAAGGTCGCCCCCTACGCCCGCTACTGGCACGCCAAGAACTATTTCCGCACCGAGGACGAGACCACCGGCCTCGTCGTCACCGCACCCGCGCCCCTCGAACTCGGCGTCGTCAGCTACCGCGTCGCGATCCGCATGGCGCTCGAGCACGGCTTCGACAGTCCGTTCCTCGTCGAGCATTACGGCGGCGACGGCCTCAGCGTCTCGGCGCTGAACCGCGACTACATCCGCCGCTTCCTCCCGCGCTGATGCAGGACTCCCGACCGGACTCCCTTCGGGACTCCCAGCCCGCCAACTACACCGCCTACCTCATCGTCATGGCGACCGCGGGCTGGGCGCTCGCCTCCTACGACCTGAACCTGCTCGTGCTCACCCTGCCGCGGATCGCGCGCGACCTGCATCTCTCGCAGACGCTGGTGGGCCTGCTCGGCACCATCGTCTATCTCGCGCAGTTCGTGCTCACCATCTTCGTGGGCTCGGCGATGGATCGTTACGGCCGCAAGCTGGTCTGGATGCTCTGCCTCGCACTCGCCGCGGTCTTCACCGGCCTGACCTACTTCGTCCAGAACTACTGGCAGTTGGCACTGGTCCGCGCGCTCGCCTCCGGCCTCGCCTTCTCCGAACTCGCCGTCTCCATCACCATCGTCAACGAGCAGGTGCCCGCGCGCTGGCGCGGCCTGCTCTATTCCGTCGTCCAGGGCGGCTGGCCGCTCGGCGTCTTCCTCGCCGCCGGCGTCAACCTCGTCTTCGGCCATCTCGGCTGGCGCGTCGTCTTCCTGCTCGGCGTGCTGCCAATCCTCGCCGTCATTCTCGGACGTCTGTTCATCCGCGAGTCCGAGCGCTTCGAGCACCTGCAGCAGGTCCGCACCGCGCACCGCGCCGGCGACCGCACCCGCGTCGCCAGCCTGCTCGAACGTCACGACGTCGATGTCGAGCAACTCGACCGCGTCACCATCGGCCAGCTCTTCTCCCGCGCATCCCCCGACGTCAGGCGACAGGTGATCATGCTCACCATCGTCTGGCTGTTCTACTCGACGTCGTTCGTGGCGACGAACTTCTACATCACCGACTGGCTCACGACCTACAAGGGCTTCGACGACCGCGAAACCAGCGTGCTCCTGTTCGCCTGCGGCGGCATCGGTTTCTTCTTCTACATCCTCGGCGGCTGGCTCGGCGAAATCTTCGGCAGGCGGAACGTCCTGATCGTGACCGGCATCCTCACCGCCCCGCTCAATCTCGCCATCCTGTTCGCCCATACGCACGTCGTCGTCGAGCTCGTCTACTTCATGATCTACCAGGCCACCAACGGCACCTGGTCCGGCGCCGGCTACGCCTACCAGGGCGAGAGCTTCCCCACCCGCGTCCGCGGCACCGCGATCGGCTTCCTCGGCGCGATGCAGGTGCTGGGCTTCATCATCGGCACCGCGATCTGGACCAGCCTGATCGGCAACGTCGGGGGCACCACCACCTGGCTGATCGTGGCCGTTGGCGGCGCGCTCGGCCTCTGGCTCACCCTCAGGCTGCGCGACATCCCGCCCGGACAGGACTTGGAAGCCATCGCGACTTGAGGTGAAGTCGCTTCACGGTTGCTCACACAAAAAGGTCGAACCCAAATGACCAGGATCATCGACGACCCCGAGACCTTCGCCGCCACCGCGCTCGAAGGTTTCGCCTCGGTTCATTCCCGCATCGTCCGTCCGGTTCGCGGCGGCGTCGTCCGCTCCACCAAGGCCAAGCCGGGCAAGGTCGCCATCGTCGTCGGCGGCGGCAGCGGCCACTATCCCGCCTTCATCGGCTATGTCGGGCCAGGACTCGCCGATGGCGCGGTCGCCGGCGACATCTTCGCCTCGCCCTCCGCGAGCGCCGTCCAGAACGTCTCCCGCGCCGCCAGCCACGGCGGCGGCGTCATCCTCGGCTTCGGCAACTACGCCGGCGACGTGCTCCATTTCGGCCTCGCCGCCGAGCGGCTGCGCGCCGAGGGCATCGACACCCGCATCGTCCTCGTCACCGACGACATCGCCAGCGCGTCCAAGGCCGAGGAGGCCAAGCGGCGCGGCATCGCCGGCGACATGCCCGTCTTCAAGATCGCCGGTGCCGCCGCCGAGGAGGGCCACGATCTCGACGAGGTCGAGCGCCTCACCCGCCACGCCAACGCCATGACCCGCTCCTTCGGCGTGGCCTTCGCCGGCTGCACCCTCCCCGGCGCCGGAGAACCCCTCTTCACCGTTCCGGACCGATCGATGGGCGTGGGTCTGGGCATCCACGGCGAGCCCGGCATCGACGAGAAGCCGATGGCGACCGCGACCGATCTCGCCGCCCTCCTCGTCGACCGTCTGCTCACCGAAGCCCCGGAAAAAGCCACCAGGAAGATCGCCCCCATCCTCAACGGCCTCGGCTCCACCGGCCTCGAGGAGCTCTTCGTCCTCTGGACCGCCATCTCCAAGCGCCTCACCGGCGCGGGCCTCGAACTCGTCGAGCCCGAAATCGGCATGTTCGTGAGCTCGCTGGACATGTCCGGCTGCTCGCTGACGCTGACCTGGCTCGACGACGATCTCGAGCGTCTCTGGCGCGCGCAGTGCGACGTGCCCGCGTTGCGCCGCGGCCCGGTCATCGCGACCGAAACGGACGACCACCCGTTCGAGGAAGCCGTCGAGGAACGGATCTCCTACCCCGACATCTCCGACGCCGAGCGCGCCGCCGGCCAGTGCGTCGCCAAGGCCGTCGAACGCATCGCCGCCAAACTGAAGGATGCCGAGGAGGAGCTCGGCCGCATCGACGCGATCGCCGGCGACGGCGACCACGGCATGGGCATGGCCCGCGGCTCCGGCGCCGCCGCCACCGCCGCTCGCCGCGCGGCCGACGCCGGCGCCGCCGCCGCCGCCGTCCTCGCCGCCGCCGCCAACGGCTGGGCCGACCGCGCCGGCGGCTCGTCCGGCGCCATCTGGGGCGTGGGCCTGCTCGCCTGGAGCACCAGGCTGGAAGGCCAGCACGGTTCCAAGGCGGGGGCGATCTCGGCCGAGGCCATGGCCGCCGGCGCGCGTGCCGCCCATGACGGCGTCACCCGCCTCGGCGGCGCCAAGCCGGGCGACAAGACGCTGGTCGACGTGCTCGGCCCCTTCGTCGAAACCCTCGAGGCGGAGGTCAAGCGCGGCCGCTCGCTGACCGCCGCCTGGGACATCGCCGTCGACGAGGCCGACCGCGCCGCCGACGCCACCAAGGACATGACGCCGAAAATCGGCCGCGCCCGGCCGCTCGCCGAACGCAGCCGCGGCCACCCCGATGCCGGCGCGATCTCGCTCGCCATGTGCGTGCGTGTCGTGGGCGAACTGATCAAGGAGAGCGGCGATGCGTGAGATCAACCATGTCGCCGTCGTCGGTGCCGGCTACATGGGCGGCGGGATCGCCCAGTGCCTGGCGCTGGCCGGCATGGACGTCCAGCTCGCCGACGCCAATGCGGAGGCCACCCGCGCCTCGCTCATCCGCCTGATCGGCGAGGCCGAGCAGTTCGAGGCCCAGGGCCTTTTCGCGCCCGGCGCCGCCGCCGCCATCCGCGCGCGCCTGCATGCCGCCCCCTCGATCGAGGACGCCGTCCGCGACGCGGACTTCGTCGAGGAAGCCGTCTTCGAGAAGCTCGACGTCAAGCACGAGGTGCTCCGCCGCATCTCCGCCGCCACCGGCGCCGAGACCATCATCGGCACCAACACCTCCACCCTCCCGGTCCATGTCCTGGTCGAGGCCGTCACCAACCCGCGCCGCTTCCTGACCGTCCATTTCAGCAATCCCGCCCCGTTCATCCCGGGCGTCGAGCTGGTCCGCGGCGAAGCGACCGATCCCGACCTCATCCCCGTGGTCAAGGAGATCATCCGACGCACCGGCAAGCGCAGCGCCGAAGTCGCCGACCGCCCCGGCTTCGTGCTCAACCGCCTGCAATACGCGCTGTTCAAGGAAGCCGCCTCCGTCGTCGAGGAGGGCATCGCCTCGCCCGAGGACGTCGATACGATCGTGAGCACCACCTTCGGCTTCCGCCTGCCGTTCTTCGGCCCCTTCGGCATCGCCGACATGGCCGGCCTCGACGTCTACGCGATGGGCATGAACATCGTGGGCGAAGCGCTCGACCCGCGCCTCGCGGCACCCGGCCTGCTTCGCGAGATGGTCGACAGCGGCCGCCACGGCACCAAGAACGGCCGCGGCTTCCACGGCGACTTCACCCCTGAACAGGTCACCGCCATCGTCGCCTACCGCAACCGTGCCTATGCCCGCATGGCGCAACTGCTCGAGGAGCTCGGACCCTCGCCGATCGAGAAGCCGTGACGCTCTGGGTCGGCACCAGCTGGAAGATGAACCACGACAATGCGGCAGCGGGCGCCTATGCAAGCGCGCTCCGCGACGTTCAGCCTTGGCCCGACGGCATCCAGCCCTTCGTCATTCCGCCCTTCACCGCCATCGAGGCGGTCGCCCGCGAGCTCGAATCCACCAGGATCATCGTCGGCGCGCAGAACATGCACTGGGACGACGACGGCGCCTGGACCGGCGAGATCTCCGCCCCCATGCTCCGCGCCGCCGGCGCCCGCCTCGTCGAACTGGGCCACTCCGAACGCCGCACCCACTTCGCCGAGACCGACGAGACCGTGCACCGCAAGGTCCACGCCGCCCTCCGCCACGGCCTCATCCCCTTGATCTGCGTGGGCGAAACCGCCGACGAGCGAGCCTGGGGCGTCGCCGACGCCACCCTCGCGCGCCAGGTCCGCATCGCGCTGCACGGCCTGACGCCCGGGCAAGCCGCCCGTGCCATCATCGCCTACGAACCGGTCTGGGCGATCGGCGCCGGCGGTCGCGCCGCCGAGCCCGCCGTAGTGGCCGCCGCCATGCGCGCCATCCGCGCCACGCTCACCGCGATCGCTCAGCAACTCGATACGGTCCCGGTTCTCTACGGCGGCAGCGTCACCGAAGCCAACGCCCCGGCCTACGCAGCCCTTCCCGAAGCCGCCGGCCTCTTCATCGGCCGCGCCGCCTGGCAGGCGGACGCCTTCATCCGCATCGCCCGCTCGCTCGCCCCCTGAGCAAGACCGGGGCGCAGCCCCAGACCCCGCCAAGGGCCGGGCCCTTGGAACCCTCGACGATGACGATACCAGCCTTCTCAGGGCAGCGCCTTCATCGTCCCATTGACGGGATCGGCGGCGTCTGTCTCCATCCGATGGGTCTTCTGATCCACGAGCACTTCGAAGAGCCGATGTTGGACCTGCGGGTCGCCTCCACACGCGGCATCATGAAGCTTCAGGACCTCCACTTGGTCCACGCCGGGATCCGAGTTCCGGGTCACATCGAAGGCCAGGCACGAAGGCCTCGCCGCGAGCTTGTTCTGGTCGATGGCGGCCTTCACTCTCGCCACGAGGTCCGCATCGGTCTCGCCAAAGGCTGTCCGCGTGAGAGCAAGCACCACGAGCCCCGAAACGAGGAACCGCGGGAAATGGCTCATCCAAAGAACCCGAAGGAAGCCTTGGGCCTGGAGGCTCGCTTGCGCAGAGCCGCCGCAAGTGCATCGTTCGGCCGGACCGTGCCGTCTCCGTTTGGAACGCCGCCAACCTCGCGCCTGTGACGGGTCCGAACGGGCCATCCTCCTTCAGAACGGGACCGTCCGGATCGTCCTGGCAGGCTCGGTTCAGAAGCTTCTGGACGATCAGGACGTCACCCCGATGGTTGGGCTGCCCCGGCCCGACCGATCCTGACAAGGTCCAACGATCCACCAGACACCTCCAGGCAGTGCGATCCCAACCGGATGGCCGCGCGGCCGACCGTGCTGCCGCCAACGCCTCGGTCAGCCACACACAATCGCTCTCGAAGCAATCCAGGAAGGAAGCGAACAGTCAAAGAAGTCGGATCAGCCATGACCGCGGCCAGGCAGGGTTCGAGAACTCCGCGCATGACACATGACCGTTCGCCTTCCGTTTCGTAAAGACATCTCCCATGATGCGGGGCGAACGTCGCCATGAGCGTGATGCCCGAAACGAACGAAAACACGAAGCGAATGGCGGCGTTTCTCGCGCTGCTGCGCTATGGCCGCACCTCGACAGCGGCCGGCGCCTACGCGATCACCAACGACACATATGAGTGGGCGGTGAGCCACGGCATCGCTCATGATTTCTCTGAAGCTTTCCAGGACGCGATCGCCCTCGGCATCATCCATCGCGCTGGCGCCGATCCCGCGATCCGGGACCAGCACCTCGAGGCGGCGTTCGCTCGTCATGTCGGGTTCCAAGGGCCGCCGGCCCTTGGCAGGTCGAGGACAGCGTCCTCGCCTTTCTTCATGGCCCGCTTGTAAAGTTCGCGATCGAGCCGCGTCAGCATCTCGAGGTCGGCAAGTATTTCCGGCGTGATCGTCTCACGTGCAATCCGCCGATACCCAGGAGCCGTGCCGCCATGATTGGAATCCGTGGCGTTGCGCCGGTCGAGCCTGGCGGTAAACGCGGCGCCGATCATGCGTCCCAGGAACGGCAGGTCGTCATCGATCCTTTCGACGATGCCGACAAAGTCCACACTGTCCAACGCGACAATTGCTTCCCGAAGGATGTCGGCCGGCTCGCAACGCAAACGATCGTTCGACGCCGAGAGGGCATAGCTGCCTGTCAGTCGCCGGACATAGACGTTGTCGATGTAGTTGCGGATCAAGGGATCGGTCGATCGGAGAAAGCCGAGCAGATCGAGCCGGTGCGCGGCGGCAACGTTGAAGCTGACGGCGCCTGCTTCGACCAGGGCCGGATCAACCGATCGCCAGAAATGGTAGAGCGACAGCAGTCTCGCGTTCGGCTCGCGCAGAATGGTGATCACCCGCCTTTGCGGGTCCAGGCGTCGAAGTGCCGGAAGATCATAGTGCCCCCACACCAGCGCCTTGCCATTCAGCGTGCTGGATGCAAACGGCGGAAATGCGGACAGTACGTGCGGCGCTGTCCCCCGTTGCGGATCGTCGTCGATCTGGAGCGGGTGGAACAGCTCCGTGATCAGGCTCGCGAGAGACGTGCCGGCGGTCTTCTCGAAATGCAGGAACGACACCGCCTCGCCACGCCAGTAGCTCAAGGGGTTGCCGGGACAGGCCGGCATCGCCACGCGATACGGGCCGAAGTCGGGTGGCTTCCTCACCACGCCCTCGCGGACCAGGTTGAGGACAGCCAGGTGACCGAGCGGCTCCTTGGCCGCCGGGACGGCGTGCAGCCCGCGCAGGATCGGTGGCACCGCTGTCTCGCCCGAGACGAAGCCCGCGGCGAACAGGTGCCGTTCGGTGCCGCTCGGCCATCGACCGAGGCAGAGCCTCAGGATCGGGGCGCTGGCAACGAACGCCGCCCCGCCGAGCGCCCGTCGTCGCCAGCGTGCCGAGCGGCCCCGGCGGTCCGCTGTCCGCAGCCGGGCGCGATCGCGCACCGTGTCGGGAACGAAGCGCCGCGCGAGCGAAATCCCCATCACCAGGAACAGCAGTTCGTCGGCATGGCCGACATAGGGTGTCCGGTCGGGGATGATGTCGATTGGTCCGACAAGATAGGCCCCGGCAATCAGCAGCATGACCCATGACAGCAGGCAGGCACGCGGCTGCCGACCGGCTTCGATCGCCAGCCACCACTCGTACGAGGTCTTCTCGAAGAATGTCGGGTCAGCCGTGACCACGTCTCTCCTGGCATTTCGTCGACCGGACACGCTCGATCGCGGCGGCCTCGGACCAATGCAACGTATTGATAAGCAACATCAAGGCCAGACGAGACGTAGTCCGATGGCTCACGCCGCCCAACGCAAGGGTGATGCGGATGTCGTCGGTTGCCCCCGCCGCTCAAGCCAAGGAAGAACGAGGCCTCCCGCTCGTCGTTCTCCGCCGCGGGCTTCCGTTCCGCTAAAGCATCGTTCATAGGCGAACATCAAGGTTTCACAGACGCGGCTGTCAAACGCGGGATCGTCCATGATTTTGAACCGCATTCCCAGGACATCATCGCACTCGCCACCATCCATCATCAGGCGCCCTGCTGCATCGCAGATGGGCATCCCTTCCGGGCGGGAGCCAGCAGGAGATCACCACCGAAGAGGCACAGTCCCATGTCGCGAATTATCTGAAGACCGATGCAAGATCACCAGACGGTTCATTCCAGGGTGCGGCGTATGCCGCGACCGACGACGACTTTACTGGAAAGACGTCGGCCTCACGACGGCGCGGATCGAGCACGAGCGCCGGTTCCAAGGGCCGCGGGCCGTTGGCAGGTCGAGGACAGCGTCCTCGCCTCATCGACCAGGCCGGGCAGACGCGGCCGATGTTAGGGATTTGGAAACACGTTCCTGATAACCAACGGTCCGATGCGCATACTAGTGCTCTGCCTCGCGTTCGTGCTCGCCGCGTGCGCCGTCGCGCCGCCGCCGGGGGCCGACCCCGACCTGCTCGCCGCCCGGGCCGGCGCCGACCCGGGCCGCGCCCTCGACCTGATGCGCCAGCAGGGCGAACGCTTCGCGCACCGGCCATTCCTCGCCGGCAATCATGCCCTGCTGCTCGTCAACGGGCCGGAATCGTTCGCCGCACTGGCCGATGCGATCCGGTCCGCCCGCACCCGCATCGACATGGAGAGCTATCAGTTCGACGACCAGGCGGGCGGCGGCTTCGCCCGGCTCCTGCTGGATGCGCGGGCACGCGGGGTCGATGTCCACCTGATCTACGACGCCTGGGGCACGCTGCGCACGTCGCAGGCGATGTTCGACCGGCTGAGGCGCGGCGGCGTGCAGATCCTGAAGTTCAACCCCCTGGTCCCCAATGCCAGGGTGCCGGTCGACGTCAATGATCGCGACCACCGGAAGCTTCTCTGTGTCGACGGATCGTTGGCGATCACCGGCGGGGTGAACATCACCCGCGTCTACGAAAACGCGTCAAGTCTGACCAGGCTCGACCCGACCGACGAGGCCTGGCGCGACACGGACGTGCGCATCGAGGGCCCGGTCACCGGACAATTCGAGCATTACTTCATGCAGACCTGGCGCCGGCAGAAGGGAGCGCCGATCACCGAGCCGCCGCCGCCGCCGGCCCCGTTCGCGGATGGGTTGCTGGTCCAGGCCATCGACGGGGCGCCGGACAACGGCCATCCGTTGATCTACCGCACCTTGCTCGCGGCGATGGCGCTGTCGCAGCGCTCGATCCACCTGACGACGGGATTCTTCGTGCCGACGCCCGATCTGCGTCGCGCGCTGGTATCGGCGGCGCGGCGCGGGGTCGACGTGACGGTCATCGTGCCCGGGCGCAGCACGAGCGAAGCGGCGGTGGCGGCCGGCCGATCCGACTACGGCGAACTGCTCGCGGCCGGCGTGAAGCTGCTCGAGTACCAGGGTCGCATCCTGCACGCCAAGACGGCGGTGATCGACGGGCAGTGGTCGGCGGTCGGCTCGTCGAACCTCGATTGGCGCAGCACGGTGTGGAACAACGAGATCGACGCGATCATCCTCGGCAACGCGTTCGGGCAGCGCATGGAGGCGGTCTTCGAGGCCGACGAACGGACATCCAAGCGCGTCACCCTGGCCGCGTGGCGTCAAAGGGGACTGGTCGAGCGGCTGCGGGAGATGGAGGCGGCCTTGGTTGCGGAGTTGCTCTGACGTCGCCGGACCCGCCCTCGCCGTTCTTCCCGCTCAATGCGTCAGATTGAACAGGCGCTTGGCCATGCTGTCCCGCAATCGCTGCACCCGCCGCGTGACCCTGACATGCGGCGGCTGAGCGCTTCGCCGCTCCTGGCCCCGGCCAACGCTGTGCGAGCCGAAATCGTCGCCCTGCGTGACCGGCAGCGGCCGCACGATGTAGGGAAGGATGCCGTTCTCCCAGAACCGATCCATCGTATGGTCGATCGGCATGAAGATCGGCCGCCCGTAGGCCAGCATCCTCGCTGCACCCTCCCGACGGATGAGATAGGCGCCGACACCGAGGACATGCGTTTGAAGACGCCAGAGCGCGCCGCCATTGCTCAGCCCGGCCACCCGATCGCCGCGAAACCTCTTCGTCGGCTCGGCGACCCGCGGACGCTTGCAGTCGAGGCGCACGACGAGCCAGTCGTCGAACGCATGCGCGAGCAGGTCCTCGACGACGGTCGCCAACGCCCGATCGATCCGGACATCGTCTTCCAGGATCAGCGCCGTTTCGATCCCGTCATGCACCATCCGCTCATAGAGACCGTAATGGCTCAGGGAGCAGCCGATCTCGCTCGCCATCATCTCGACGCCATAGATCCGAAGCGCGCGCCTGCGGTCATACGCGGCCTCTCGTTCCGGCTCGCTCAGCGCGCGTCCATCCACGGCCGTGACGAATTGCGCCTCGAGGCCAAGCCCTCCGAGCGTCGCTTCCATATGCCGGCGACGCTCGACGTCACGCGCCATGTTGATCACGAAAATCGGCAATGCGTTCAACGAGACCATGCGCGACCTTGCAAGACTGTCAATCCTTCTCGATCAGTTCGATGGGCCATGACTGACCGCCGAAAAATCTCGTATGGAACAGGCAACGCGACGCGAGCCATCTACCTGTTCCGGCGCCCATGACGCAACCAGCCGCGCACGGCCGCCCGGCCTGAAATGCGCGTCGCTTCCCGTTGATGATCCCGGGGAGTTCTCGGCGGGAGTCTGCGCGAACCGGTACCGGAATGACTTCGTTGCGGATCAATATCATGATAGTCTTGATGGATGAGGCACATCGTCCTGACGCCCCTACTCTTGCTGGCTTGCACGATCCCGGTCCTTGCAGCCGACTTCGACCGGGTCTGGCCCCCGATCGCGCCGTGGCACGTCGTCATGATGCCAGGCAGGGACAGCCGGGTCTGTACAGCTTTCGCATCACCCGCACAGGACGGGTCCTACGCGATCATCGCCGCGTTCGCGTTCTCCCTGAGCACCACGCATTTCTACATCCAGCTCGACGGGACGAGCTTGCCGGCACCCCCCACCAGTCTGACCCTGCTCGCGGACGACAAGCCGATCTATACGGCGATCACGGAGATCATGGCGGGAGCGCCGCCCGGCCGCCTCGGCTTCCGGATCGACCTCCCGGAGGATGTCCTGGCGCGTGTGGTCGTTCCGAGGCTGCGGCATGCCGGCACGCTTGGCGTCCACGCGGGCGAGGTGATCTCGCATGTGCCAATCAGGAACTTCGGGTCCGTCTATGAGCAACTTGCCGAGTGCGCCCAGGACGCGATCGCCTCGTCCCGACCCTGATCGCGTTCGCTTCATCCGCGCCCGAAACGTCGCGGGATGTTCCTGCTCCCGCGTCGAACCCGAGCTCATCGGTTTCGTAGGACCAAAACCCTATCTCGACTCGAAAAAATGATTCAAGTCCAGGTTCCATCGCGGCTTGGCCCGGCACGGAACCGCGTGACGACTGGTCGAGCCCGCCCGCGCCCCATATCGTGCGCGCACCGGAATCCGGAGAGACGATGCGGACATCCTCGATCGCCATCCTCGCCGCCGCCACTGCCGTCGTCGTCGCGGCCGGCGCCGCCCTCTATGCCCGCCATGAGGGTCAGTCGGCGCTCGCCGGTGCCGTCGCACGCATCCGCGCCGGCCTGCCGCCGGGCGCGTCCTTCACCTATGCGGGGTCCGCGGTCCATCCGCTGTCCCAGTCGGTCGAACTCACGGCGGTCGCTCTCCGCGAGCCCTCGGGCGCGCTGCTGACCGCGGCCCATCTCGCCATCGGCGGCGCCGGCCAGCGGATCTCGTCCCTGCACGCGACCGGGCTGCGCCTCGCCGGCGCCGGCGCCCAAGGGCCTGTGTCGACCGCGTCCGCGCTCGACGCCACCGACATCGCCGTCCCGATCCCGCCGCCGGGACGGCCCGCGCCCTTCGACCCGGCCACCCTGACCTTCGCCACGATGACGTTGCATGACGTGGCGATCCGCGCCGCCGGCGTCTCCGTGATCGCGGCCTCCGCCGAGGTCGGCCATTACGGCTTCGGCCGCGACTCGACGCTCGACCTGCGCACCGTGTCCGTGCCGCTGGCCGGCGCCGGCCGGATCGACCGTGCCGGGTTCGCCCGGCTGACCGGCACCGGCTTCGACCTCGCGGCCCTCCTCGGCGCGCTCGAGCACCGTGTCGCCCTGCCGCCGAGCGCGCCGCAATACCGGCTCGAACTCGACCAGGGCTACCTCGCCGATGGCCAGGACGCGGTCGCCTCGATCGGCAGCTTCACCGTCACCTCGGCCGCGGTCCGCACCGGCGCCGTCGGCCTGGGCACCACGGCGCTGACCGGTTTCGCGTTCCGCCCGACCGACGCCGCCGACCGCGCCAGGCTCCAGGCCATCGGTCTGGCGCGCATCAGCGGCAACGCCTTCTCGCACGCCACCTACACCGTCGCGGGCGGCCTGATGGACATCGCCCCCGCCACCATCCAGGTCGACGGCATCGGCACGCTCGAGACCGACTTGGCGCTCGCCCATGTCGACGTCGCGGGGCTTGCGCGGGCCGGCAATACGCCGGCGGCGCTGCTCGCCGCCGCCGGCGGCGCCCAGCTCGCCGGCCTGCGGATGCGCTTCGCCGACGCCGGACTGCTCGACCGCGCCTTCGCGCTGGGCGCGCGCCAGACCGGCTCGTCCCCGGCCGGCGTCCGCGCCATGGCCGTCGCGCGCGTCGAGGGCGACCCGTCGCTCGCCGCACTCCCCGGCGGCGATGCCGACCGCCGCGCGTTCAGCGCCTTCATCGCCAGCGGCGGCACCCTCGACGTCGCCATCCACCCGGCAGCTCCCGTGACCCTCGCCTCGCTCGCCGCGACCCTCCACGACGATCCGGCGACCGTGATCGGCGGCCTCGGCCTGACCGTGAGCCAGGGCCGGGACGCCATCCCGATGCCGCACTGATGCCAAGCGCCCGCGACGAGCCCCAGACCCACCTCCAGCAGATCATCGCCGGTCTCACCGAAGGCGTCATCATCCTCCACCACGACCACACCATCGCCTGGGCCAACGACACCGCGCTCGCGCTGCACGGCGTCCAGAGGCTCGCCGATCTCGGCCGCACCCCGGCCGAGTATCGCGCCCGCTTCGAGCTCCGCTATGTCGGCGGCGACAGGCTGCGTGCCGACGACTACCCGATGGATCGAGCGCTCGCCGGCGACAGCTTCAGCGAGCTCGTGGTCGGCGTCCTGCCGCGCGGCCAGAACCGCCGCCTCGTCCACGAGATCCGCACCCTCGTGCTTACCGATCCGCAGCACCGTCCCGATTGCTTCGTCCTGATCATCAACGACGAGACCGAGCGCTTCAACGCCGAGGAGCGCTTCGAGCGCGCCTTCGCCGCCAATCCGGCGCCGGCGATCATCGCCCGCCTGTCGGACATGCGCTACGTCAAGGTCAACCACGGCTTCCTCGAACTGACCGGCTGGACCCGCGAGCAGCTCATCGGACATTCGATGCACGAGATCGACGTGCTCCGCGCGCCCGAGAAGCGCGATCTCGCCATCGCCCGCCTGCACGCCGGCGGCACCATCCCCCAGATGGAGGCCGTCCTGCCGCTACCTGGCGACGCGGAAAAGAGCGTCCTGCTCGGCGGCCAGCCGATCGAGATCGGCGACGAGCCCTGCATGCTCTTCACCTTCGCCGACCTGCATCCGCGCAAGCAGGCCGAGGAGGCGCTGCGCCAGAGCGAGGAGCGCTTCGCCACCACCTTCCGCATGGCGCCGGGCCCGATGGCGATCCTCACGCTGGACGGGTTGCGCATCCTCGACGTCAACGACGCCTTCACCGCCGCCACCGGCTGGCGCCGCGAGGAGGTCGTGGGCCGCGCCCAGTCCGAGATCGGGCTGTGGGGCGAGGGCGAGCCGCTCGCCCATCTCGAGCGCCTCCTCAAACATACCGGCCATGTCCGCAGCGCCGACGTCAGGCTGCGCACCAAGGCCGGCGAGCGTGGCGACTTCCTGCTGTCCGCCGAGACCGTCCGCATCCACCAGGAACGCTGCGTCCTGAGCGTCATGCTCGACATCACCGAGCGCAAGCAGACCGAGACCGCCCTGCTCGCCGCGATCGACTCCGTCATGGCCGACACCAACTGGTTCGGCCAGAAGATCGTCGAGAAGCTCGCCAACCTCACCGGCCGCACACCAGCCAAGCCGCCGGAACTCGCGACCCTGTCCGACCGTGCCCGCGAGGTGCTGGCACTCCTCGCCGGCGGCCTTTCCGACCAGGACATCGGCCGCCGGCTCGGCATCAGCCGGAACACCGTCCGCAATCACGTTGCCGCGATCTACACCAAGCTCGGCGTGCACCGGCGCGCCGCCCTGATCGTTTGGGCACGGGAACGAGGTCTCGGTTCGACCGCGAAACCCAAGCACCAGCGGGCAGGGGCGCCGGCGGCCAGATCCCGCCCGCGGAAAGCACTAGTCCACTAGTACGAAATGACGCCACCGGACCTCCGATCCGCGTCCGATTCAGACCTGGACCGCCCGGCAAACTTTCCCTCTCCTGCATGTTGTGCCGATCGAGGCCATCGAGACAGGAGCTGTCAATGAAGGAAGAACTCATCGTCGCTGTATTCGCGACCGAAACTTCTGCTGACGACGCGATCCGTGATCTCCAGCACGCCGGCATCCCGGACGCCGCGATCTCGCGCCACGCGCGCATCGAGACCGTGCCGGGTTACACCGTCCCCGGCACCGACGAGGGCCCCGCGCCGCGCTCGCGTTTCTGGGCGCGCCTGTTCGGCCAGCCGGCACAGGCCGATGCCGGTGCCGCCCATCCCGACGCCGGACGCGTGATCATCGCCGTCTCCGCCTCCGACATCCATGCGCCCGGCATCATCGACATCCTCGAACGTCACGAGCTCGTCGATCTCGACCAGCGCGCGACCGGCGGCCAAGCGCCGGCGGCCGCACTGGCCGGCCTCGCCCCCGATCGTGTGGGGGCCGACACGACATCGGGAAGCGATTAGACTACGACCAAGAACACGGCGGGGCGCGCGGTGCGTCCCCAACACCTGAGGAAAGCCACATGTCTATTCTCGCCTGGATCGTCCTCGGCCTCGTGGCCGGCTTCATCGGCAGCAAGCTCGTCAACAAGAGCGGCGAGGGCATCGTGCTCGACATCGTCCTCGGCATCGTCGGCGCCGTCGTCGGCGGCTACCTGTTCAGCGTCTTCGGCGCCGCCGGGGTCACCGGCTTCAATATCTACAGCCTGATCGTCGCAGTGGTCGGCGCCGTCATCGTCCTGCTCGTCTATCACGCCATCGTCGGTCGCCGAACGATCTGATCGGAACCGATCAATCGAGAGGAAGGCGCGCGCCTTCCTCTCGCCGGCCGCTGCCGGCTATACTGCGCCGCCTGGACCGGGCTGGACTCCAACCATCGATGGCCGACCCAACGACCGAAACATTGCGTCCCGTGGTCGCGGATGACCGCGGGCGCATCACCGCGGAACTGATCGGATCGGGCCGCACCGATCCCTTCGTCGCCGCCGTGCGCGCGACCCGCATGCCGATCATCGTCAGCGACCCGCGCGCGCCCGACAATCCGGTCGTCTTCGCCAACGACGCCTTCTGCCAGATGACCGGCTATGGCCGCGATGAGATCGTCGGGCGCAACTGCCGCTTCCTGCAGGGACCGGAGACCGATCCCGAGACGGTCCACCGGATCCGTGCCGCCGTCGCCGACGCGCGGCCCATCGAGATCGATATCCGCAACTACCGCAAGAGCGGCGAGGGGTTCTGGAACCGCCTGCTGCTCGAACCGGTCCGCGACACCGACGGCGTGCTCGCCTATTTCTGCGCCAGCCAGGTCGATGTCACCCTCGAGCGCGAACGCCTCGCCGATCTCGAGAACAGCAACGCGGCGCTGATGGCCGAAATCGCCGGCCGGCTGCGGGCCCACCAGGACAGCGAACGGCGCCTGCGTTTCGTCATCCAGGCAGGCCGCCTGGGCTTCTTCGAGATCGACACGGTCTCCGGCGAGCTGACCTCATCGCCGGTCTGCCGGGAGAATTTCGGCCGCGATCCCGCGTCGCCGTTCTCCCACGCCGACCTGCGCGCTTGCGTCCATCCCGACGATCGGGATCGGATGGTCGACGCCATCGAGCGCTCGATCGCCAGGGGCACCGACTACGATGTCGAGGTGCGCCTCCATCGGCCCGACGGCGCTGTCGGCTGGATCCAGATGAGGGGCCAGCTCGCTCCGGCCGGCAACGGTACACGAGCCTGCATCGTCGGCATCTCGCTCGACGTCACTCCGCGTCACCTGGCCGAGGAGGAGCGGCGGCTCGCCGACACGCTCCTGCGCACGATCATCGAAACCTCTCCCGGCCTGATCTTCGCCAAGGATCGCCAGGGCCGCATGATGATCGCCAACTCGGCGACGCTCGGCCTGATCGGCAAGTCCTGGTCGGAGGTGAAGCGCCGCACCGATCGCGAGTTCCTCGACGATCCCGAACAGGCCGGGATCGTCATGCGCAACGACCAGCGTGTCATGGATGCCGGTCACACCGTCGAACTCGAGGAGATCGTGGGCGTCGCGGATGGCGCGCCGCGCGTCTGGCTCTCGACCAAGACGCCGCTGCGCGACGCGAGCGGCGCGATCGGCGGCCTGGTCGGCGTGTCGGTCGACATCACCGGCCGCAAGCGATCCGAGGCCGAGCTGCAGCAGCTCAACGCCTCGCTCGAGGCCCGCGTCGCCGAGCGCACGGCCGAACGTGATCGGGCCTGGAAGAACTCGCAGGATCTCCTCGCCGTCGTCGACCTGGACGGAACGTTCCGGGCCGCCAACCCGGCCTGGTCCTCCATCCTCGGCTGGGGTTCGGACGACGTGATCGGCCGGCACTTTCTCGACTTCACCCATCCCGACGATCGCGCAGCGAGCGACGCCGCCTATCGCCTGGCGGCCGCCAACAACATGCCGCCCCACGACAACCGGATCCGTCACCGGGACGGCTCCTATCGCTGGATCGCCTGGGTGGCGGCGCTCGAGGGCAGCCTGATCTATGGCAGCGGCCGCAACGTGACCGCCGAGAAGGAGGGCGCGGCGGCGCTCGCCAGGACCGAGGAGCTGCTGCGCCAGTCGCAGAAGATGGAAGCCGTCGGACAGCTCACCGGCGGCATCGCCCACGATTTCAACAATCTTCTCGCCGCCATCACCGGCAGTCTCGAATTGCTGCAGCGTCGCGTCGACGCCGGCCGCACCGACGATCTCGAGCGCTACACCGCCGCCGCCATCACCGCGGCGCGGCGTGCCGCGTCGCTGACCCAGCGCCTGCTCGCCTTCGCCCGCCGCCAGCCGCTCGATCCCCGCCGGACCGACGCCAACCGGCTCGTCGCCGGCATGGAGGATCTCGTCAGGCGGACGATGGGCCCCGGCGTCGCGTTCGAGATGGTGCTGTCGGACGGCCTGTGGCCCACCTTGTGCGACCCCAACCAGCTCGAGAACGCGATCCTCAACCTCGCGATCAACGCCCGCGACGCGATGCAAGGCGGCGGCAGGCTCACGATCGAGACCGCCAACGCCCATCTCGACGACGCCTACGCGCGAAGCCAGGCGGGTGATGTCAAGCCGGGCCAGTACATCATGATCTCCGTCAGCGACACCGGCACCGGCATGGAGCCCGAGATCATCGCCCGCGCCTTCGATCCCTTCTTCACCACCAAGCCGATCGGCCAGGGCACCGGCCTCGGCCTGTCGATGCTCTACGGCTTCATCAAGCAATCCGGCGGTCATGTCAGGATCCACTCGCAAGCAGGGCAGGGGACGACCTTCAAGCTCTATCTCCCGCGCGACCGGGGCCGCGCCGAGGACGCCGGCGCCGACACGGCCTTGGTCGAGGCGCTGCCCCAGGCCGAACGCGGCGAGACCGTCCTCGTCGTCGACGACGAGGCCACGATCCGCATGCTGGTCACCGAAACCCTCGAGGAACTCGGCTACGCCGCCATCGAGGCCTGCGACGGTCCGTCCGCGCTCCGCATCCTCCAAGGTGACGACCGCATCGACCTGCTCGTCACCGACGTGGGCCTGCCGGGCCTGAACGGTCGCCAATTGGCCGACGCCGCCCGCGTCCCGCGGCCATCCCTGCCCGTCCTGTTCATCACCGGCTACGCCCACAACGCCGCCATCGGCAACGGTGCGCTCGAGCCCGGCATGGAAATCGTCACCAAGCCCTTCGCCCTCGACACGCTCGCGTCGAAGATCCGGAGCATGATCGAGGCGGGCGCCTCCGTCACCCGACCCCGTGCGCCTTGAACCAGGCCAGCGCGTCCACCCAGCCCGCCTCGGCCGCCGCCTGGTCGTAACTCGCGCGATAGTCGGCATGAAACCCGTGTCCGGCGCCGGCGAACACCTTGATCTCCACCGTCTGTCCCGCCGCGCGTGCGATCCGCGCCGCGCGCTGCACGTCGGCCTGACTGATGCTGTCGTCCTGGCCGCCATAGAGGCCCAGCAAGGGGCAATGCAGCGACCCCGCGGCATCGAGCGGCGTCCGCGGCTGGATCGGCGAGACCGGACTGCGCACCGGCCCATACCAGGCGACCGCCGCCTTCAATGCCGGGTTGTGCTCCGCGTAGAGCCAGATGTCGCGCCCGCCGCGGCAGAAGCCGTTGACGCCCAGACGGCGCGCGTCGCCGCCATGTGCCGCCGCCCACGCGACGGTGCTGTCGAGATCCGACAGCACCGTCGCGTCCGGCGCCTTCATGATGACGTCCCGGATGATCGCTTGCGGATCGGACATCGTCGAGAGATCGGCGAGCCGGGCATACAGCTCGGGCGCCACCGCCAGATACCCGCGCTTGGCGAACCGCCGGCAGACATCCTTGATGTATTCGTGCACACCGAAGATCTCCTCGATCACCACGATCGTCGGAAACGGGCCGCTGCCCGCCGGCCGCGCGAAGTAGGCGGGCAGATGCCCGTCCGCCACCTCGATCCGCGTCTCGCCGTCAGCGAGGCCGTTGCTGTCGGTATGGATCGGGGCCGACTGCGCGCGCGCGACCGAAGCGGTGAAGCCCGTCATCAAGGTCGTCATGATGAACCTGCGGCGATCGACACCCATGCCCGTCTTCTCCCGTTTCGATGGAACGCGCCCCGAGAACGCTATCGATCCCGAGATCGCCGGGCAGCCCGCCGCGCGGGAACAGGTAAGTCACATGTCCCATCTTCCGGCCCGGCCTCGCCTCGCTCTTGCCGTAATGATGCACGATCGCGCCGTCCTGACCCAGCAGCGCGTCCCATTCGCCGATGCCCTCGGGGCCGATCAGGTTGCGCATAACCGCGTCCGAATGACGCGATGCCGCCGGCAGCACGAGCCCGCACACCGCCCTGATCTGCATCTCGTACTGGTCGACCGGGCACGCATCGATCGTCCAATGCCCGGAATTGTGCGGCCGCGGCGCGATCTCGTTGACCAGCACCCGCCCTTCGCGGTCCACGAACATCTCGACCGCGAGCAGTCCCACGATCCCGATCGCGTCCGCCGTCCGGAGCGCGAGGCGCCTCGCCTCCGACGCGATCTCGTCCGTCACCCGCGCCGGCGCCAGCGTCACGTCCAGGATCCCGCCGCGATGCCGGTTCTCGACGGCATCGAAGGCGCGCATCGATCCGTCGAGCCCGCGCGCCACGATCACGCTCATCTCGAGCGCGAAATCCACCAGCGCCTCGCCGATCAGCCCGCCGCCTCCGAGTCGCTCGAGGGAGGCAGCCGCCTCTTCCGGCGTCCTGGCCACCGCCTGCCCCTTGCCGTCATAGCCGAGCCGGCGCGTCTTCAGCACCGCCGGCAGCGTCAGGGCCTCGAGCGAGGCCGCATCGTCCACCGCCAGCCAATCCGCCGTCGGCACGCCCACCGCGTTGAGGAACGATTTCTCGGCCATCCGGTCCTGACTGATCCGCAGCACGTCGGGCGACGGCCGCACCGGGACCAGCGACGCGAGCCGCGCGAGGCCCCGCTCGCTGACATTCTCGAACTCGAACGTCACCACGTCGACGCAGGCCGCGAACGACGCCAGCGCCGCCTCGTCCTCGTAATCCGCGCGAAGATGCGTCGCCACATGCGAGGCCGGACAGCCGGCCTCCGGCGACAGCACCACGCACCGGTAGCCGAGCCGCGCCGCTCGCATCGCCAGCATGCGTCCGAGCTGGCCGCCGCCGACGATCCCGATCGTCGAACCGCTGCCCAACGTCTTCATGCGGCCGGTGCCGTCACAGCGGCGCGTCGGCGACCGAGGCCGACCGCTCGGCCCGCCAGTCCGCCAGCCGCCTCGCCAGCGCGTCGTCCGACAGCGCCAGGATCGCGGCCGCCAGCAGGGCCGCGTTCACCGCGCCGGTGTCCCCGATCGCCAGCGTGCCCACCGGCACGCCGGCCGGCATCTGCACGATCGACAGCAGGCTGTCGACACCCCGCAGCGTGCGGCTCTCGATCGGAACCCCTAGCACCGGGAGCGACGTCCAGGCGGCGCACATCCCCGGCAGATGGGCGGCCCCGCCGGCGCCGGCCACGATGATCCTCAGACCCCTTCCGGCTGCCCCGCGTGCGTAGTCCGCCAACCGATCCGGCGTGCGATGCGCCGACACGATGCGGGTCTCGTGCGCGATCCCGAGCGTGGTCAGGATCTCGGCCGCCTTGGCCATCGTCGGCCAGTCCGACTGGCTGCCCATGATCAAGCCGACCAGCGGCGCCCCGACGCGCGGCGCCATGTCAGGCGATGCTGTCCGGGATCAGCCGGCTTTCGAGCCAGGCGATCTCGTCCTTGAGCAGCAACTTTCGCTTCTTCAGCCGCTGGATCTGCAGCTGGTCGAGCGGCTGGTCGGACAGCCTGCTGATCACGGTGTCGAGGTCCCTGTGCTCGCTGCGCAGCTCGTGCAGCTTGCGAAGCAGCGAGTCGCGGTCGGTCAGCATCAACCCCCCAGTCCAGGCGCGCGTCCGGTATAATCGCGCGACACACTGGCCACATCGCGCCCCGTCCGCCTAACCTCGCCGTTTAGCATGGAGGACGTATCAAGAATGAGTCTCCAAGGCCGGATCGAGGCGCTCTCCGCGCGCCACCAGGATCTCGAGGATCGCATCTTCGCGGAGGACCATCGACCCTCTCCGGACGCCGACGAGCTGTCGCGGCTCAAGGCGGAGAAACTCAGGCTCAAGGACGAGATGGAGAAGCTCAAGCCCCACATCCCTTGACCGGGACAGGGTGCCTCCCGACGCTGCCTAGGCCGCTTCCTCGTCCGGCTCGGGCGGCGGCGGAACCGGCACATGCCGGCCCTCGCGGGTCAGCCGATCATTGGCGGCCTGGACCGCGGCGTTCAGATCGGTCTGTGTGCACAAGCCGAGGATCACCGGATCGCGCGGCTTGATGTTGGCCGAATTCCAATGCTGCCGGTCGCGCACCTTCTGGATCGTGTCCTTCGTCGTACCGAGCAGCTTGATCACTTGAGCCTCGCTCAGTTGCGGGAAGTTCCGCAGCACGAAGGCGATCGCATCCGGCCGATCATTGCGTTTGGCGACCGGCGTGTAGCGCGCGCCGCGTGAACGCTTCGGCGCCGGCATGGCGTTGGCCAGAATGTGCAGGCGCCGCGCATTGTCGCGCTCGCAATCGGCGATCTCGGAGGCCGCCACCTGTCCGTTGGCCACGGGGTCGTAGCCGACGATCCCCTGCGCCACCTCGCCATCGGCGATCGCCTGCACCTCGAGCGGATGCATGCCGCAGAAATCGGCAATCTGGGTGAATGTAAGGGCGGTTTTCTCGATCAGCCACACCGCGGTGGCTTTCGGCATCAGGGGAAGGGTCATCTCGGGTCCATTCGGAGGCTCGCTCAGGCATCGCGGCCCAAGGAGCGGCCGCTCGCCGCGAAGATCGATTTGGTATGAAGCGCGCGGCGAGTCCGGGTCAAGACGTGCCGGATGATGCGACGCGAAAAACGCACAAAAAAGGGGCCGGCAAGCCGGCCCCCCATACGCTCGGTCGGAAGTTGTCAGGCCGCTGCCTGCTCACCCTCGATCGCGCCGTGCCCGGCGATCGCGGCCGGAGTCCCGATCGCGATGCGCCGCGGCTTGAGTGCCTCCGGCACCACGCGACGCAATTCCACATGCAGCAGGCCGTGGCGCAGATCAGCCCCTTCGACCACGATATGGTCGGCAAGCACGAACCGGCGCTCGAACGGACGGCCCGAGATGCCGCGATAGACGATCTCGCCCTTGGGCGCACCGTCATTCGCCGCCACGGCGGCAGGCTTGCCCGAAACCACGAGCGTGTTGTCGCGTGCGACCAGTTCGATGTCGTCCGGGCCGAAGCCCGCCACCGCCATCGTCAAGCGATAGCTCTCGTCGCCAAGCTTCTCGATATTGTAGGGGGGATAGGTCCCTGTCGCCGGGCTCTCCACCGCACTGTCCATCAGGCGGGCGAGACGATCGAAACCGATCGCGGTGCGGAACAAGGGTGCAAAGTCGTAAGTCATGGAAAACCTCCTCAAGAGCAAGGTTCAAGTCGATGTGACCACCGTTTCCGGACGGTCGAGGCTCCGAGGCCCCGCATGGGCACCCCGGACCGCCAGGAAATAATCGACGTGACTTCGCTCTTCAAGAGGGCGGTCAGCCCTCCTTCTTGATCCCGAGGCCCGCGAAACGCTTGTTGAACTTCGCCACCCGGCCGCCGGTGTCCATCATCCGCTGCTGCCCGGTCCATGCCGGATGCGACTTGGGGTCGATGTCGAGCCGCAGCGTGTCACCTGCCTTGCCATAGCAGGATCGGGTGTTGAACTCGGAGCCGTCGGTCATGACGACCTTGATCTCGTGATAATCGGGATGGATGCCGGGTTTCATGATGTGCCTCGCTCGGGGCGCCGATTCCGACCGGCGCAAAAGCAGCCTCCTAGCCGTTGGCATCTGGCGCGTCCAGCGCCGCATGCCAGCGCGCTTCAGCCGCGGGCGCGGCTGCCGTGTGTGGTGTAGTTGTGGAAGATCCGGTCCGCCGTCGCCTTCTGGTCGGTCGAGAACTGCGCGTACAGCGTCTGGAACGGCCCGACCAGCTTGCCGATCTGCTCGCCCTGCTGGCGCGTCAGGTCGGCGAACGACTGCAGATCCTGCACCGCGTTCATGCCGGCGAAGTTCTGCTGCCTGGCCTGCAGGGATGCCGCCTGTTCGGACGCGTTCTGCTTCATCACCGCGGTGAACGCTTGCCAGTTCGGCTCCTCGGCGGCCGAGATATGGAGCTGGTCGTGCAACGAGGCGATGCGGGCCTCGGTCCGTGTCTGTACCTCCTGGGCGTTCGGTGCCGCCCCCGGCGCGGGCCGTCCCGGGGCCGAGGTCTGGGCGAAAGCCGGAACCGCCGTCAGGACGGCGATGGCCGCCACCAGGGAACGCGCCGTGCCGCGCATCTGCAATCCAATCATCTTCGTCTCTCCTCATCGATCGTCCGGGATATCCGCTCCGAACGCGGCGGCAACATGGCCGTCCGGTCGCATTTCGTCACCGTCCGCCGCGTAGGATCGGAACACTAGCGCTCACGACCCCATCGCATGGCGTCGTGGAAGGCCTGCGAGCGGCCGAGCTCGTCGACGCCGTGCCGATGCGCCATTCCGAGATCGAGCGGCCGCAGGTCGAAACCTTTCAGGTCGTCGAGGGAATGCGCGTAGTAGGCCTGGGCAGGATTGGCGCCGTCGTACAACACGCGATGCTCGACATTGGACCCGCGCCTGCGCGTGCTCATCCGGACGAGCTCGCGGATGCTGGTGAAGGCACAGTCCTTCTGCGACAGCGCATCCGCCTCCACCAACGGCGGCAGCCGCGCCGGATCGGTCGCCGCCGCGATCGCCTGGTCATGCTCGGGTCCGAATTGGGTCTGGGCATTGAGCGTCACCGACCGCATCCTGCAAGCATCGCCCTCGTAGCTCAGCAACTCGGCGAATATCATCGCGGCGAACCCGCCCGACCCGCACCCGAGGAACAGTATTTCGCGATATCCGGCCGACAGCAGAGGGCGCAACCGGTCCACCACGCGCGCAGTCTTGTTGAGGAACGAGAACGCAGGATCGGCACGTTCTGAAATCAACACGAAGTCGACCGCTCCCTCGTCGATCCACTCGCTGAACTCCCAGCGTGTGCCGGCGCCGTCGAACGGATGTTCCGAGGAGTTGAACACCACCAGCAACGGATCGTCCGGCCGGCGGAGCGCGTGCACCGTCTGCAGGTCGCCGAGGTCGCAACGCATTGTGATCGTGGCGCCGCTGCCCTCGATCTGGCCCAGGACCGTGTCACGCCGGGCGATCGTCTCGCGCCGGTCGAACACCCAGGCCGCTCCGTCCGCCGTCCGGATCAGCAGCCGGCCCTCGGTCTGTTCCCAGCGTCCGCCCGGTCCCGCCAGCAGACGCCCGTCGGGCATGAACCGCACCCGTTCGCCGATCGCCGCCCCGTCGCCGTCGGTGATCGTCCACAGCGGCGGGATCAGCTGGCCCACCGTGAGCAGCGCCAGCGCTGGCGGCGGCGGACGCTCGAAGATCGACGGCATCGGGCTCGTCGCGATGATCTCCTCGGCCTCTGCCGGCTTGCGCCGCCAGAACGGGAAGACGCCCGTCACCGACCCGTCACTGGCCGTGATCGGATCGGCCGAGGAACGCCGACGATCCGGCGCGCAGTCCGCTCATCATCGCCTGGTTGCTCCACAGATACTCCCATTCGCCGAACCGCCCCGCGAGTGCAACGCCCTGGTCGCGCACCCAGCCGCGCACCCGGTCGCGCCGCTCCTCCATTCCGAGATCGAACACGACGTTGGCATAGGCAAGCTTGCGATGGTCGGTGAAGCGGATGTCCGGTTCGGTCGCGAGCCCCATGTTCGCGAGCGCGTCGACGCAGTTCCGGATCAGCGCCTCGGGGCCGAGCGTCTGCGGCTTGCGGCGCGAGGAATAGATCTCGAACTGCAGCGACGACGTGCCCGGCGGCGCATTGTCGGCCGATTTGCGGCTCGGCGAATAGGCCCGCGCCGCCAGGATGTCCCGGTCGTAGATATAGAACCACAGGCTCGGCGGCACGTCGGCCCGCTCGAAACCCACCGACACCAGATCGAGCTCCGTCGCGAACAACGTCGCCGCGTCGGCCCTGATATCGTCCGGCACGTCGGCCGCGAGTTCGATCAGCCGCGGCAGCGGCATCGTGCTGACCAGATGGTCGTATTCCGCCACCTCGCCGTTGCCGAAGACGATCCGTCGCGCTTGCACGTCGATGGAGACGGCCTGATGGTTGAAGCGAAGGTCGGCTCCCTCCGCGAGCGGATCGACGAAAGCGCGGTAGCCGCCATGTTTCGGATAACGCATCTGGCTGATGTAGTAGGTGTTGGGCGTCTCGGCCGAGAACGCCCCGGTCAGCACCTCGCGCATGTCGGCGCGCCGCATCCGCTTGCCGATCCAGTCCGTGCCAAGCTCGGCCGCGTCCACCGTCCAGTATTTTTCCGTATACACCAGCGGCCAGCGCGTCGCGATCGCCTCGCCATACTGGTGGATCAGCCAGTCGCGGTAGTTCGCGATCTCTCCGTCTGGATGCTCGGCGAGACCCGCGATCAGGGCGACTTTCTGGTCGGCCGGCAGCGGGAACATGTTGTTCTGCGCCGGATGCTTGAGCCAGAAACCGTCATCGAAGTTCAGCGACACCGCGTCGTGCGTCTCGTAGGGCGTCCGGTCGAACACCGCCCGCACCTCGGGCTCGGTCGCGAACGACAGGTGGACGCCATGATCGAACCGGAAACCGTCGATCTCGAAATGATCGAGCGTACCGCCATGGCGCCCGCGCGCCTCGAAGATCGTGGCACGGCCTCCCGCCTCGCGCGCCGCCATCGCCGCCGCAAGGCCGGCGACGCCGGCGCCGAGAACAACGTTTTCGATGCGGCTCATCGCGCACTCCCCTCGATCTCGCGCCAGGCGGGCGTGCCGCGCAGCGTTGCCACGTATCGCCGCAGCCCGTCTCGCCAGGACGACATCGTATCGAGACCGAGCAGTTCCAGACGCAGATTGATCGCCGCCTCGTTCGGCGACACGTCCGCGCGCCGGGCGAAGCCGCCGTCGGACGGCTCGACACGGCATGGCAGGCCGGACAGCGCCACGATCTCGCGCACGTAGTCCAGGCGTGTGGCCGAGCCGCCGGAGACGATGTTGCAGGTCCCGCGCACACCCTCGAGGAACACGGTGAGCATTGTCGCGGCCAGGTCATCGACGAAGGTCGGATTTCCGGTCTGCGTCGGATCGCTCCGCATCGTGCCGGCCTTGCTCGCCTCCAGCACGCGCTTGAAGACGAAGTTCTTGCGGTGCCCGGGCGCGCCGCCGAACAGCCAGCCGGTCCGCACGATCAGATGTTCGGCGCCCGACGCGCGCACCGCATGCTCGCCCGCGATCTTCGACCGATGATGCGCCGTCGTCGGACGCGGGGTGTCGTAATCGTCGTACGGCCCGTCCTTCCAGGCTCCGTAGCAACCCGTCGAGGAGACATGGACCAGCGGCGCCCCCAGATCCCGGCACGCGCTCGCGAGCAACCCCGGCAATTCCGCGTTCGACGAGAAGGCGGGGCGGGGATCCGATTCCGCACCCTCGACATCGGTGTCGGCCGCCGCGTTCACCACCAGGCCCGGTGCCAGCGCCACGACATGGCCGAGCAGCGCCGAGGGTGTCGCGACCGCCAGCACCTCACGGCCGGCTTGCAGCACCACCGCCTCGGGCCAGGCGCGCGCGATCGCCGGCAGCAACGCCGTCCCCAGCATGCCGCCCGCGCCTGCCACCAGGATCTTCATCCGATCGCCTCGCCGACTTGGAGCGGGAACGTCGACAACGGGACCGTCTCGGCCTCGGCCGGGTCATGTCCGATGCTGGCGACGTTCAGAACCATGTTGGTGGCATCGTCCACACCCTCGAACGCCATCCACAGACCGGGCGGCACCGTCAGCCGCGCATGCGTCTCGTCGCTGTCGGGCGACAGCGCGACGCTGCCGGCCCACCCCTCGCGCCGCACGTAGAACCGGATCGTGCCCGAACACACGACGAGATTGAGCACCATGCGCGTGTGCCGCTTCCAGCCCTTGACCGCACCTTTGTCGACGATCGAGAAATAGGCTTCGCCAAATCCCTCATAGCCGGCATCGACGGCCTTGATCCCGTGCAGGACCGCCCCGAGCGGCGTCGGAATCCGCCGCAATCGCGTCAGCAGCACCGTGCCGGTCAAGCCCAGACCTGCCGGCGCTCCGACGCGAGCCGCTCGTAGGCGGAGATGTTGGCGTGCGTCGCCTCGCGCGCATCGCCGCCGTCCCGGATGACGTCGCGATACCATCCGCCCGTCATCGACACGCACTCGTCATACGACAGCGTCGGCTGCCAGCGCAGACGCAGCAGCGCCTTGTCGCAGTTCAGCTTGAGCAGGCCCGCCTCGTGGAACGGCACGTTTCCCGTCACCTCGTAGCTGTCCTGCTCATTGAGCCCCCAGACCCGGCCGATATCGCCCAGCAGGTCGACCACGCGGGCATTCTGTTCCGCGCGGGGTCCGAAATTGAAGCTCTCTCCCGACAGCGACGCATCCTCGCGCAACGCCTGCGCCAGCGTCAGGTAGCCGCTCAACGGCTCCAGCACATGCTGCCAGGGACGTGTCGCCGCGGGCGACCGGATCTGCACCTTGTGGCCCGCCTGCCAGGCACGCACGCAATCGGCCACGATCCGGTCGGCCGCCCAGTCGCCGCCACCAATCACGTTGCCGGCGCGCGTCGTCGCCATCCTGACCGGATGCTCTGCCTTGAAGAACGAGTACCAGAAGCTGCGGAACACCAGTTCGGCCGCACCCTTCGATCCCGAATAGACGTCCTTGCCTCCGAGCGCATCGGTCTCCCGATAGCCCCACGGCCACTCGACATTGTCGTAGCACTTGTCGGACGTGATGATCACCGCCACGCACGGGTGCTCGACACGGCGCAATCCGTCGAGCACGGAGGCGGTGCCGACGACGTTGCTCGACATCGTCTCGACCGGCTCGGCATACGACGTCGAAACGATCGCCTGCGCCGCCAGATGGAACACGAAATCCGGCTTGAAGCTTTTCACCACGCCGCGGAAAGCCGCCACGTCGCGGATGTCGGCGCGGTGATCCTCGATCCGCTGCTCGATGCCCGACAATTCGTGCAGCGACGGCGAGGTCGGGATGTCGTGCGAATACCCCGCGACCTTGGCGCCAAGCCCGAGCATCCAGTTCGTCAGCCAACTCCCCTTGAAGCCGGTGTGGCCGGTAATCAGGACTTTCGCGCCCGAGAACACGCCGCCGAACGGCGCGCTCATACCTCGTCCTCCCAGACCTTCCAGGGCGCCTGCTTCTTCTCCCAGAGCTCGCGCAGGAGCGTCAGGTCACGGACGGTGTCCATCGGCTGCCAGAACCGGTCGTGCCGGAACGCCGTCAACTGGCGCTCGTCGGCGAGCCGCTCGAGCGGGTCCCGCTCCAGGATCGTTGGATCGCCCGCAATGTAGTCGGCGATCTCGGGCTCCAGAACCATGAAGCCGCCGTTGATCCAGCCCTCGCCGATCTGCGGCTTCTCGATGAAGTTCAGCACGTCGTCGCCCTCGATCGTCAGGCCGCCGAAACGGGCGGGAGGACGAACGGCGGTGATCGTCGCCTTCTTGCCGTGACTGTCATGAAACGACAGCAATCCGCGCAGATCGACATCGCCCACGCCGTCACCATAGGTGAGCATGAAGCGCCGCCGGCCGAGGAACTCGGCCGCGCGCTTGACGCGTCCGCCGGTCATCGTCTCCGGACCGGTCTCGAGCAGATGCACCGTCCAGTCCTCGACCGGCCGGTCGCCGTGCCGCTCGACCGCGCCGGTCCTGGTCTCGACGGTCACGCTGCCCGCCTGGTGATGCAGGTCGTAGAAGAAGTTCTTGATCACCTCGCCCTTGTAGCCGAGGCACACGACGAACTCGCGAAACCCGGCCGCGGCGTAGATCTTCATGATGTGCCACAGGATCGGCCTGCCGCCGATCTCGACCATCGGCTTCGGCCGGACATCGGTTTCCTCGCGCAACCTCGTGCCGAGGCCGCCTGCGAGAAGAACGACGGGAACCGTCAAAGGTCGACCGCTCGTTGCTGTCCAAGCGTCATCGGTCTTCTCCGCTCTCTGCCATTCCACCCTATACCGACACGCGCGATTCCTGTCGAACCACGCCATAGCCGGAGCATCACGTGAACATTCTCTCGATCCAGTCGTGGGTCGCCTACGGTCATGTCGGCAATGCCGCCGCCTGTTTTCCGTTGCAACGGCTCGGCGCCGAGGCGTGGGCGATCAACACCGTCCAGTTCTCGAACCACACCGGCTACGGCGACTGGACCGGCCAGGTGTTTCCCGCCTCCGCCGTGGGCGAGCTCACCGACGGCCTCGACCGGCGCGGCGCGCTCGCCCGCACCGACGCGGTCCTGTCCGGCTATGTCGGCGACCTCGCCACCGGCGACGCGATCCTCGACACCGTCCGCCTCGTCCGTGGCCGCAATCCGCGCGCGCTCTATGCCTGCGACCCGGTCATCGGCGATGTCGGCCGCGGCGTCTTCGTCCGTCCCGGCATCGACGGGTTCTTCGCCAGCCGCGCCGTGGCGGAGGCCGACATCCTCACCCCAAACCACTTCGAGCTTTCGCTGCTCGCGGGGATCGAAACGGCGACGCTCCCGGCAGCCAGGCAGGCCGTCGCGACCCTCGCTGCGCGCATGCGCGACGGCGGTCCTCGCCTCGTGATGGTCACCAGCCTCGTCGTCGAGGACACGCCGCCCGATCAGCTCGACCTGCTCGTCGGCAGCCCCCAAGGCTTTCATCGCGTCCGCACCCCGAGGCTCGACATCTCCGTCAATGGCGCCGGCGACCTCATCGCCGCCCTGTTCCTGTTCCATGTCCTCGATGGCGCCGACCCCGGCCGCGCGCTCTCCCGGGCCGCCAGCAGCGTCTGGGGCGTCATCGAGCGCACCCTTGCCGACGGCGCCCGCGAGATCGCGCTGATCGCCGCCCAGGACGAGCTTCTCGATCCAGGCCGACTCTTCGAAGCCGTTCCGTGCTAACATCCGTCCAACAGACCGGAGCCGATCGATGCGCGCCGTCCTCCTCGCCGTCTGCCTCGGCCTGTGCAGCGTTGCCGCCAGCGCCCAGCCCGGTCCCCCGAACGGTCGCGCGATCCGTCAGGTCATAACCGCCCAGATCGAGGCCCTCCGGCACGGTGACGGCAACGCCGCGTTCTCCTACGCGTCGCCGCACATCCGCTCGATGTTCGGCGACGCGCCCAACTTCCTCGCGATGGTCAAGAGCGGCTATGCGCCGGTCGTCGATCCGCAGTCGGTCAGTTTCGGTGCCCTCGAGCAGCATGACGGCCAGCTGATCCAGCATGTCGAGCTCGTCGGACCGAACGGCGAGGGGGCGCTCGCCCTCTACACCATGGAGCGCGAACCGGACGGCACCTGGCGCATCGCCGGCTGCGAGCTCGTCAAGAGCGAGCGGATCGAGACCTGACGAAGCCGGCCAGCGCCTCGATCGCCACCACGATGTGATAGAACGTGCTCGCCGGCACCGGCTCCTCGACGAAATGCCCCTGCTCGTTCATCTGGTCGCGCCATAGTCCCGCCGGCGCATCGTCGAGGAATGCGAGCAGGCTCTCGCATCCCGATCGTGCGACGGCCAGATGGCCTTCATCGCCGGTGACCGAGGCGGCCAGGCATCCTGCCTTGATCCGCTCCGTCTGCGCCCAGAGCCGGCCCACCGGTGCGTGCACCGACATGTCATCGAGCAACTCGAGCACGGCCACGTTGCGGGCCCGGTCGATCCCGAATCTTTCCCCGATCCCGATCAGCCTCAGCGCGGCATCGACCGCATCCTGCCGTCCGCGCGGCATCGACCAGCGCATCAACAGCCAAGCCCATTCGAATTGATGTCCGGGCTCGACGATCCGGCCCGCGATCCCGGACACGCGGCGCCAATCCTCGTCGAACGCCTCCGCCAGCGCTCCCGTCGACGGGTCGATCATCCGGGTCAGCGCGAGTGTCGCGATCCGATCCGCGATCACGCCCCACTGCGCGTCGCCACCGCGATCGGTCCAGTCGAGGCACGCCTCGAGCAGATGCATGTGCGGATTGGCCAGCAACGGCATCGGCGACGCGTCACCCGACAGGAAGCCGCCCGACCGATGCCCGTATCGTTCCTCGATCGCGGTCCGGATCACGACCGCCTTGCCATGCGCGTCCGGGTCTCCCAGCACCGCGTGCGCGCCCGCCAGCGCAAGCAGCACGAACGCCTGGTCGTAGAGGACGGCGCCGTCGTCGTGCACCGTCCCGTCCGCGCCCACCAGCGTACGGAACAGCCCGTCCGGCCGCTCGTAGCGCCGGAACATCGACGCGATCCCGTCGCGCATCACCGCGCTCGCCGGTCCGTCCCAGCCGAGCGCCGCCGCGTGCGCGAACGCGAAAACCTGGCGTGGCTGGACGCGCGCTCGCCGCGCGACGTCGACCGGCCGCAGATCCATCCCGAGCTTCTCGTGAAAACCGCCGAACGCCCGGTCCACGCCGCGATCGGCCCAGAGCGGAAACGCCTGCTCGACCGCCCAAGCCACCAGTCGCCCAGCACTGTCGGCAATGAAAGCCGCGTGCTCACGGTCATGTGCTCGCATGATTGTCATCGTGCTGCCATGCTATCCAATCGTGTGCGGCCGTGAAACGGTCGTGCTGAAACAAAAACGTCCGGCCAGCGGACGATGGAGGGTCCATGAGCGTTTCCACCATCCTGCGCGGCAAGTCCGCGGGCGTCTTCTCGGTCCTCCCGACCGACACGATCGCGGCCGTCGCGGCCCAGCTCGCCGAGCGGCGGGTCGGCGCGCTTCTCGTTCTCGACAAGGCACAGCAGCTACTCGGCATCATCAGCGAGCGCGACGTCATACGCAGCCTCGCCGCCGAGGGTGCGCATACGCTCGAGATGACCGCGGCACAGCTGATGACGCGCGTGGTCCACACCATCACGCCCGAGACGGAGGTCCAGGCCGCGATGGAGATGATGACCAACGGCCGTGTGCGCCACCTTCCGGTCGTCGACGGCGATGTGCTCAAGGGGATGATCAGCATCGGCGACGTCGTCAAGGAACGCCTCGAGCAGCAGGCGCACGAGGTCGACACGCTGCGCGACTACGTCGCCGGCCGCGGCTGAACCGCCCCGCGCAGACGACGCCCCCGAAGACGACGCCCCCGAAGACGACGATTGAGCGGTTCGGCCACGAATCGTCCGACTGCCATCGCGATGATGCCGGCGCTGAGAAGATAGCCGGCCAGCAGCGCCAGGCGCGCCGCCTCCGGCTGCGCCCCGCTCGGCCACACCGTGCGCAGCAGGCCGAGCGGGACCAGATGGCCCAGGTAGAGTTCGTAGCTGTGCCGCCCGAGCCAAGCGGCGGGTCGCATCCACCCAGGTGCTCGCGTCGTCACGCTCGCGCCCAGCATCAGGATCGCCGTGCCGGCCGCCATCGCGCTCACGCCCCATGTCGCGGTCGCCCAGATCGGTCCGGACAGATAGAGGATCAGCATCGATCCACCTGCCGCCCAGAGCAGTGTCGTCGGCGGCCGGAACGCGGCGAGCCTTGCCGCGCACCCGATCGCGATCCCGTCGAAGCACGCGAAATAGGCATACAGCAACCCGTACTCGTCATCGCGATGCAGCCATCGCCAGACCGGCCCGATCAGGATGATCACGCCCAGGAACGCGAGCAGCCGGCCGCCGCGGAGCGTCACCGCCAGCAGCGGGAAGAACAGATAGAAGACTTCCTCGACCGACAGCGACCAGAGCACGCAGAGCGCATAGTTGAACCAGCCCGCATGGCCCATCAGCACGTTCATCGTGAACGTGAGCGCCGCCGCATCGGCCAGGATCATCGGCACCGGCGGCCCCGATTCCGCCCGATTGACGAACATGCCGACGCCCGCGAGCGCCAGTCCGTTCACCGCGACGAGGAACAGCAGCAGGATCGGCCCGATGCGCGCCGCGCGCATCCGATAGAACGCAAGCACCGACACGCGTTCCAGCGCCTCCCAACGTCCGATCGCGGTCGAGGTGATCAGGAACCCCGAGATCGCGAAGAACATCGTCACGCCGTAATTGCCGTTCCGCGCCACGGCGTGCACCAGCCAGCCGCCGCCGAGCGGATAGGCGATGTTGAAATGATGCAGCAGCACCAGCGCGATCGCGATGCCGCGCAGCAGATCGATCCGGACGCGGCGCGCCGGCGCTCCCGTCGGACGGACCCCGGTCAGTAGCGTCTGTAAGGCAGGAACTTGCCGCTCATCACGATCCGCACGCGGTCTCCCGCCGGATCGGCCTCGCGCTCGACGCTCATCGAGAAATCGATCGCGCTCATGATCCCGTCGCCGAACTCCTCGCCGATCAGCTCCTTCCACGTCGTCCCGTAGACCTGCACCAGCTCGTGGAAGCGGTAGATCACCGGGTCCGTCGGCGGCCCGGGTGGCAGCGCGCCGCGATAGGGAATCTGCTCCAGCACCGCGACCTCGAGCGCCGTCAGTCCGAGCGCTTCGCCGAGCCGGGCCGCCGCCGCGGCCGGGACCGCCATCTGCCCGAGGCACGCGGCGCATGTCCAGACCGGCGACTGCCCCGCGATCTCGCCCAACTCCGCCCAGCTCAGCTTGCGTTCACGTTTGCGCTCGACGATCCAGCGCCCGAGCACCGCCTTTGCGTCATTCATCCGAACAATCCATCATCACACCGGAACCATCTGAACATGCGTCCAGGGGACGGAGAAGGGGAACCATGGCCTTGCCGATCAAGACGCCGCACGCGCCCGGATGGGTCGGCGAATTTCGCGCCTTCATCATGCGCGGCAGTGTCGTCGACCTCGCGGTCGGCATCATTATCGGCGCTGCCTTCACCGGCATCGTCAACAGCCTCGTCAAGGACCTGCTCAATCCGCTGATCGGCCTGCTGATCGGCGGCATCGACTTCTCGAACCTGTTCGTCACCTTGAAGGGACCCGTGGCGCACACCCTGGCGGATGCGCAGAAATCCGGCGCCGTCACCGTCAACTACGGCAATTTCGTCAACGCCATCATCCAGTTCCTCATCGTCAGCTTCGCGATCTTCTGGCTGGTGCGCCTGCTCACGCGCCTGCATGTGCGCCAGGAGAAGGTCGAGGCGGCGGCCGGCCCCACGCCGACCGAGCAGCTTCTCGCCGACATACGAGATCTGCTCGCGACCAGGCGCGTCACGGAAGAGAAATGACGATCTTCCCGAAATGCCCCGCCGCTTCCATGTGCCGGTAGGCGGCGGCGGCGTCCTCGAACGGAAACACCCTGTCGATCACCGGCCTGATCGCATGCATCGCGATCGCCCGGTTCATCGCCTCGAACATCTCGGTCGACCCCACCAGGATGCCCTCGACCTTCAACCGCCGGCGCAGGATCGTCAGCGGGTCGATCGTCTCCCCGGGCCCCGACAACAACCCGATCACCGCGATCCGGCCGCCGGTCCGTGCCGCCTCCATCGAGCGCGCGAACGTCCCGGGACCGCCCACCTCGACGACCAGGTCGACGCCGATCTTGCCCGTCAGCCGCTTGGCCTCGCGCTCCCAATCCGGCGCGGTCCGGTAGTTGACCGTCTCCTCGGCGCCGAGCGCACGCACCCGTTCGAGCTTCCCGTCCGACGACGATGTCGCGATCACCCGCGCGCCCGCGGCACGCGCGAACTGGATCGCGAAGATCGACACCCCGCCGGTGCCCTGCGTGAGCAACGTCTCGCCCGGCCGCATCGCGCCGAACATCATCACCGCGTGCCAGGCGGTCAGTGCAGCGCACGGCAGGGTCGCCGCCTCCTCGAACGACAGATGGTCGGGCACCCGCACCGCCCCTTCCTCCGAGAGGGCGACATAGTCGGCCAGCATGCCGTCGAGGAAACCGCCACGCGCGGTCCGCTCGAGCGCGCTCGTCAGTTGCCCACCCTGCCAACGGTCGAAGAACCCGCCCGCGACGCGATCGCCGACCTTGAACCGGGTCACGCCGTCGCCCAACGCCACCACCTCGCCGGCGCCGTCCGACAGCGGCACCAGACCTCCATCCTTGACCGCCGGATACGATCCGCGAACGACCATCAGGTCGCGATAATTCAGGGAGCACGCCCGGACCCGGACCAGGATCTCCCGGCTCTTCGGCGTTGGTTCATCCTCCTGCGTTATCGTCAGGTCATCGATGCCGTTCTTCGCCGATATCCGATACAGTCTCATGGGTTGCGTCCCGCGTGTTTCCGACAACAGTGAGACGCTTCAGCGCGACGTTCGTCGCATCCGGACCGGAGCTCCCCTGCCCATGCGACGCGAACGATTCGTGCGACCGCTTCCGCTCTGCTTCCTGTTCGCGTCCTGCGCATCCGGACCGGCCGGGCCGCCCCTGCCGCTGACCGCGCACTCGCTGTTCGACGATTCGATCCTCGTCCAGGGCTTCGTCCGCGGCACCGTCCAGGGCGACATCACCGACCGAACCCAGCTTCTCGAACTGGTCCGGCTGGAACGCGTGGCGCTGAGCGCGCTCGAGACCGCCGCCACCGACCATTCCGACCAGGCTCGCCGCCGGGCACAGGACGCGCTCGCCGCACTCGCCACCTACGCCGCCGCCGTCGGGGCCGCGCCGCCCGCTCTGCCGCCCGAGCTCAGCCGCCTCGGAGCACCTTGACCGCAGGCGTCCGCCTTCCGACGATCAGGGTCGGACCCGCTCCGGTGCCGCCATCGTGTCGCGCCGCAGCCGCTTCGCCCCCAGCAACAGCAGAATCGGCGCCGCGATGAAGATCGACGACGACGTGCCCACCACGATCCCGAACAGCATCACGGTCGCGAACCCGGACAACGTTCCCCCGCCGAACAGCGCCAGCGGCACCGCCGCCAGGAACACCGTCATCGACGTGCCGAGCGTCCGGTTCAGCGTCTCGTTGATCGACATGTCGATCAGGTCGCGCAACGGCATCGACCGGTATTTGCGCAGATTCTCCCGGACCCGGTCGTACACCACCACCTTGTCGTTGGTGGAATAGCCCAGGATCGTCAGGATCGCGGCCACCATCACCAGATCGAACTGGATCCGGGTGACGGCAAGGAAACCCACCGTCTTGGTGATGTCGAGCAGCAGCGTGACCACCGCGCTGACCGCGAACTCCCACTCGAAACGAAACCAGATATAGACCAGGATCATCAGCAGGCTGAGCGCGAGCGCCAGCAGGCCGTTGCGGAACAGCTCGGCCGACACCGACGCGCCCACCGCGTCCACCCGCAGCACCTTCGTCCCTGGTGCCGCCGCTTGCAGCGCGCGCCTGACCTGATCGACCGCCGCCTGTGTCGACGCCTCGCTGTTGCGCTGCCCCAGCCTGATCAGCACGTCGTCCGCCGCGCCGAACCGCTGCAGCCCGGCCGTCTGGACACCTTGTGCCGCCAGCCGGCTCCTGATGTCGCCGAAATCCGCCGGGCCCGGCGTCCGCGCCTCGACCACGACACCGCCCGAGAAATCGATCCCGAGCCGCAGGCCAGGTGCCACGAACAGCACGATCGACAGCAGCGACAAGGCCGCCGACGTCGCAAGGCCCGCATACCGCCCGCGCATGAACTGGATGCGCGTGCCATCGCGCACGAACCTGAACATCGGCCGCTCGAACATCGTGCTCATACCGGCAGCAGGGCAGGGCGAACCCGTGTGAACCAGCGCACCATCAGCAACCGCGTCACCAGCACCGCCGTGAACAGCGAGCTCGCGATCCCGACCGTGATCGTCAGCGCGAAACCGCGCACGGGCCCGTTGCCGAACACGAACAGCATCACGTGCGCCAGGAACGCGGTCGCGTTGCTGTCGATGATCGTGCTGTAGGCGCGCTCGAAGCCCGCCTGCATCGCGGCCAGCGGCGTCCTGCCGCGCTTGACCTCCTCGCGGATGCGCTCGTTGATCAGGATGTTGGCATCAACCGCCATCCCGAGCGTCAGCAGGATCCCCGCCATCCCCGGCAGCGTCAGCGTCGCCTGGAACAGCGACAGGATCGCCGTCAGCAGCACCAGGTTCATTGCCAGCGCCGCGTTCGCGTACCAGCCGAACAGCCCGTAGAACGTGCCCATGAAGCCGATCACCAGCAGGAACCCGACGCCGAGGCTCAGTGCGCCGGCCCTGATGCTGTCGGCGCCCAGCTCCGGACCGATGCTGCGCTGCTCGAGCACCGTCAGCGGCGCCGGCAGCGCGCCCGCGCGCAGCAGCAGCGCGAGTGTCGTCGCCCGCTCGGCGGTGAAGTTTCCGGTGATCTGGCCCTGGCCGCTCGGAATGATGCCCTGGATCACCGGGGCCGAGATCGCCTGCCGGTCGAGCACGATCGCGAACCGCTTGCCCAGGTTCTCGCGCGTGACCGCGGCGAACCGCCGGGCTCCCGCGTTGTCGAACGAGAAATTGACCGCCCATGACCCGGTCTGCTGATCGGTCGCCGCCTGCGCGTTCGTCAGGTCCCCGCCATCCACCTCCACGTGCCGGAACACCACCACTTTCTGCCCCGCAGGATCCTGCAGCGGCAGCACCTCGTCGCCCGGCGGCACCGGGGCATCGGGCGCGGCATTCTCGTCGACAAGCTGGAACGTCATCTTCGCGGTCGTGCCCAGCAGCGCGCGCACCTGGGCGGGATCCGTTACGCCCGGCAGCTCGACCACGATCCGGTCCGGTCCCTGCCGCGAAATCGACGGGTCGACCACGCCGGTCGCATCGATCCGGCGGCGAACGATCTCGATCGATTGCTCGACCGCGTTGCTCGCTCTCTTCGCGATCGCGGCCTTCGCCAGCGTCACTGCAACCGTCCCGTCGGGCCGTGCGCCCACTGCGAACTCGCCGCGCATGTCGCGCGGCATCGCATCCAGCGCGGTCACGTCCCGGTCACGCTCGGACGGATCGCGCGGCGTGAACACGATGGCACCGTCCGCCGCGTCGGCGGTCACGTTCCGATAGCCGAGACCGGCCAAAATCAAGGTGTGCCGGATCGCATCGCCGAGCGTCTCGAGCCGTGATCGGGTGACCGCGCCCAGATCGACCTGCATCTGCAGATACGAACCGCCGCGCAGGTCGAGACCGAGATGGATCGTCCGCCACGGCAGCCCGGCGAACGGACGGGCGATGAAATTCGGCACGCATAGCAGCATCCCGAGGATGCATATCCCGAGGATCAAGCCCGTCCGCAGACGGCTGAAATACATCATCGGTGGCGGTCCGCTCCCTCATTCCCGCCGGCGCCCGGCCCAAGCGACGCCCGCCGGGGACCGGCCCAAGCGATGCCCGCCGGGGACCGGCCCAAGCGACGACGATCCAGGGCGCAGATGCCGAGGCGCGCGGAACATGCCGACCGCGCGCGTCCGATGCAACCGTCCCCGCCTGAAAGCGGGGACGTGACGGCGAGCGGCCTCAGTTGGTCTCGGGTGTGTTCTGGCGCATCTCCTCGCGCGACATCTCGCGCTGCTGCTTGCGATACTCGTGGCGCTTGTAGGCACCCACCGCACATCCCCCGGCCGCGCCGAGCACGCCGTGATGCGCCAGATGTCCACCGACCGCGCCGACCGCGCCATATTTCAGGCAGCCGCCCGGCTCGGCCATCGCCGAGCTCGCACCGAGTGCCGAGGCGAGCGCCGCGGCGGCGGCCATCCGTGTGGTTCTTGTCATGTGGTGTTCCTTTCCCGTCCAATCCCACAACGTAACGCCGCGTGTGCGGCGAAATTGCGCCAGCCGGACGTCGAGACAGCGTCTTTCGTCGCTGCTAACCACTGGTCGCAAAAGCGAGACAGGGGGCACTCATCTCCGACCAACGACTCAGGATCGGGCTGATCGGCGCCGGCCATTTCGGCCGGTTCCACGCGCTCAAGGTCACCGCCAATCCGCGCGCCGTCCTGTCGGGCATCCACGACCCGGATGCGGCCCGGGCCGCGGGCGTCGCCGCCGAGGCAGGGCGGCCTCCCGTCCTCGACATCCAGCCCCTGCTCGATTGTTCCGACGCGATCATCGTCGCGGCCCCCGCGGAACATCACGCGCCGCTGGCGGCGCGCGCGCTCGAGGCAGGCCGCCACGTCCTGATCGAGAAGCCCATCGCGGCGACGCTCGCGCAAGCCGACGCGCTCGCGTCCCTCGCCGCATCACGCCGCCGCGTGCTGCAGGTCGGCCACCTGCTCCGCTTCTCCGCCGAGCATCGTGCCATCACGCAGCGCGTCCGCCGTCCGCTCTACATCGAGGCCACCAGGATCGCGCCATTCAAGCCGCGCGGGACCGATGTCTCCGTCATCCTCGATCTCATGATCCACGATCTCGACCTCGTGCTCGCCGTCGTCGACAGCCCGATCGAGAGCGTCGACGCATTGGGCGCGGCCGTCTCCAGCGCTCACGAGGACATCGCCAATGCCCGTGTCCGCTTCGCCAATGGCTGCGTCGCCGCCATCACCGCCAGCCGCATCAGCATCAAGACCGAGCGCCGCATGCGCCTCTTTTCCGAGGAGGGCTATCTCTCGGCCGATTTCGTGGCACGCGAGCTGACCTTCATCGGCCGCGAGCGCGGCCTTCCGATCCCCGGCACCGGTGGCTTCCGCCGCGAGGCCGTGCAATGGCGCGAGGAAGACCAGCTCGCCGCCGAGCATGCCGCCTTCACCGCCTCCTGCCTCGACGGCGCCCCGGTCGTCGTCGACGCGCACGCCGGCCGCCGCGCGCTTGAAGCCGCCATCGCGGTCACCGACGGCATCCGCCACAGTCGCCAGCGGATGGAAGCCTCTGGCCTGTTATCGCCGGCGCCCTGACCATTGACACCACCCGGCCGCCAACATATACATCGTGTATATCCAGGGCCGCCCACATGACATCCCGCACCACCCTGTTCCTCTCCAACCGCTCCCAGGCCGTGCGTCTTCCCAAGGCGGTCGGCTTTGCGGAGGGTGTGCACGAGGTCGCCATCGTCCGCGACGGGGCGCGCCGCATCATCATGCCCGCCGATCAACTCTGGGACGATTTCTTCGACGCGCCCGGGGTCGATCTCGCCGAGCGGGACCAGCCCACCCTGCCGGAGCGCGAAGCCTTCTAGTGCTGCGCTACCTGCTCGACACCAACCTCTGCATCCGTGTCATTCGCGACCGGCCACGCGGATTGCGGCCGAAATTCAACACCGAGGCCGACGCACTCTGCATCTCCGATGTCGTCCTCTACGAGTTGCTCTATGGCGCGGAACGATCCGCGCGCCCAGCCGAGATCCGCCACGAAGTCGCACGCTTTGCCGCGCGCCTGACCATCCTGCCGTTCGATGACGACGCCGCCTCCCATGCCGCCGAGATCCGCGCGTCGCTCGAGCGGGACGGATCGGTCATCGGCCCCTACGACCTGATGATCGCCGGTCATGCCCGCAGCCGCGGCCTGACCGTGATCACCGGAAACCTCGGCGAATTCCAGCGGGTCGACGGGCTGCGCGCCGAGGACTGGCTCGCGACTGCCTGAAATCAACCGAGCCGGAGCCATGCATGCGGATCCCGATCCCGGTCCTCCTGGCGCTCGCGTGCCTTGCCTGCGCCGGCGCTCGCGCGTCCACCGGCACCGTCCACACGCCGCAGGTCGACCTCGGCTTCGAGACCTTCGGCATGAGGGGCCATGCGTTGCCCGTCATCGTGGTCAATGGCGGCCCTGGCCTGTCTCACGTCTACATGCTGCAGAACGACATGTGGCGACGTGTCGCGCGCCATCGCCTTGTCGTCTTCTACGACCAGCGCGGTACGGGTGCGTCCAAACGTCTGCAACCGAACGCGCCGCAGACCATGGATGCGCAGGTCCAGGACCTCGACGCCGTCCGCGCCGCCCTCCGGCTGGACAAGGTGGCCATCGTGGGCGACTCGTTCGGCGGCATGATCGCGATGGCCTACGCCGCCGCGCATCCCGACCACATGGCCAAACTCGTCCTGTCCGACTCCGCGGCACCCTCGTGGGCCACCATGGTGCACCTGCTGCCGGATGTCTTTCCCGATATCGAGCAGCAGGACGATGACAGGCAGAACCAGCTCGGTCCAACCACCGACGCCGCCGCGCGCGCGAGCCTGCTCGACCATTTCCGCATGATCTTCTACGCGCCTGCCAAGCGCGACACCTACATCGCGCACATGGGCGATCTCGGTTTCGAGCCCGCGGTCGCCGATGCGCTCTCCAAGGCCACCGCGAACCTCGACCTCACATCCAGCCTGCCGGGCTTCCGCTTTCCGACGCTCGTGATCTCCGGGCGATACGACATGAATGTCGCGCCGCTGACGGCCTGGCGGATGGCGCACGAGATCCGAGGCGCCAGACTCGTCTTCTTCGAGCAAAGCGGCCATCTGCCATCCTACGAGGAACCAGACCGCTACCAGTCCGTCCTGGAGCAGTTTCTCAACCAGACCTGACGCAACGGCGAGCGCACTCGGGGTCGCGGTCGTATCCTCATGCCAGCGCGCCGATCGTCGCCTCATCCTCCAGTCCGCCGAAAAACCGTTCCAGCGCGACCCGGAATGCCGGATCCGCGCCCCGGACACGGCCGAACAGCGTCACCGACGAATGAAACTTCACATCGTCCGGCGACCCGAAGATGTCGGCCGCCGATCGCCCTTCGATGGCGTTGACGACCGCGGTCAAGCCCAGAAGCCGTGCCCCGAGGATCGGATGGGCCAGGAACGCATCCGCCTCGTCGATCGAACCGATCGCGTATCGCCGCGACATCGCGCTCGATCCGAGCCCCGACATCTGCGGAAAGACGAACCACATCCAATGGCTCCTCTTGCGGCCTTCGACCATCTCACGTCGCACCTGATCCCAGACCGGATCCTGCGCCGCGACAAACCGTTCGAGATCGAACCGGTCGCTCATCGCAGGCCGCTACAGCGGGTCGCCAAACGAGCCGGGCTCGACCGAGAACGTGAAATATTGCCTGTTGATCCTGGCGAACGTCTTGTCATGCACCATCGACGACAGCGCACGATCGAGGCGCGCCCGCAGACCGTCGTCGCCACGCCGCAGCGCGATCGCCGTCGTCGAGCCGTAACGGACCGGATCGACGATGGGCCGATCCGCGAACCGGAAATTACCGCTATGCGCCTCCAGCCATTCGTGACCGATCTCGAGATCGGAGAGGGTGGCATCCACCTTGCCGGCCGCGAGCGCGTCGAACGCTTGCGCCTGCGTCGCGTAGCGACGGATTGAAACGAACGCCGAAAGCACCGCGTCGGCATATGCCTCATGCGTCGTGCCGCTCTGCACGCCGAGGGTCTTGCCCCTCATGCTGTCCGGTTTGTTCGTCATCGTCGACAGCGTGGGCACGATCAGCAACCCGCCGGTGCGCGTCACCGGATCGGTGAACAGGACCTTCTCGGAACGCGCCGGTGTCACCGTGATCTGCGAGATCGCCGCATCGATCCGGTTGTCATCGATCGACGGGATCAGGTTCTTGAACGGCATCGTCACCCATGCGCATCGCACGCCGATGCGCCGGCAAAGTTCATTGCCGATGTCGACGCTGAAGCCGGCTGGTGCTCCGTTCGCGGCGATCGACGAGAAGGGCGCGTCGTCCGCTTCCGTCCCGAACCGCAAAATCTTTCCCCCGCCACCCATGGCAGGTAGGGGGATCGACAGGCAGAGCCAGACCAGCCAGGCCGCACACGCCGAAACCGCCAGCTCCCGCTTGGTCCCGGTGCCCGCTCTCTTGCTCGTCACAGCCCGCATTCCGAACCTCCCGCGTGCCGGCCGAGCCGCCGCGCGGTCAGAGTGACCGATGCGGCGACGCTTGACCAACAGGTCCCGGACGCCCGGCCGTTCATCGAAGCAGGGCAAGGATCTCGATCGCGGCCGCATCCGCCGGCAGACCTGCCGGCGCCCGCAAGCTGTCCAGCACCGGTTTGAACGCGCTGCGCTGCGCGCCTGCCGCCTCCGGATCGCCGATCAGTCGTAGCACCGTCTCCGCGAGCGGCCCGGGTGCGCATCGCTCCTGCAGCAACTCCGGCACGATCTCCCGGCCCGCCAGCAGATTGACCATCGCGACGTGCTCGACCCGGATCAGCCGCCGTGCGAACGCCGCCGTCATCGGATTGACCCGATAGGTGACCGCCATCGGAACGCCGGCGAGTGCCAGCTCCAGCGTCGAGGTGCCCGACTTCGTCAGCGCGGCCGACGCCGCCGCATAGGCGTCGTGCTTGTCCGCGACATCGGTCACCACCACCGGCCTCATCGGCCAGCGCGAAGCCGCCCGCGCCACCAGCGACGCCACCACGGGCGAAGCCGGAACCACGGGCACCAGGTCGGGCCGCGCGCGCGCAAGGATTGTCAGCATCCGGCCGAACACCGGCAGCAACCGTGGCGCCTCGTTCCGACGGCTCCCCGGCATCAGCACCAGCACCGGCGCGTCCGCGTCGATCCCGTGTCGTGCGCGGAACGCCGGCCCGTCACCCTTGTCCGCGTCCGACTGCAGCACCGGATGTCCCACGAACACGCTGTCGATGCCGTGCCGGGCATAGAACGCCACCTCGAACGGCAGCAGGCACAGCAACTTGTCCCACAGACCCGGAAAGCCCTTGACCCGGCTTTCGCGCCAGGCCCAGGCCTGCGGTGCCACATAATGGACACGCGCGATCCCGAGCGGTGCGATCGCGCGCAGCAGCCGCAAGGCGAAGCCCGGACTGTCGATCGTCACCACCAGATCGGGTGCCAGTCTCGCGATGTCGGCTTGCGCCTCCTCAAGCCTGCGGCGAAGCGCGCGCAACCTCGGCAACACCTCCGCCAGACCCATCACCGCGAGGTCGCGCATCGGAAACAGGCTCTCGAGCCCGAGCGCCTCCATCCTCGGGCCGCCGATGCCGGCGAACCTGACATCCGGGCGCGCGGCCACGATTGCCGCCATCAGGCGCGCACCCAGAACGTCGCCGCTGGCTTCGCCGGCGAGGAGCCAGATGGTCGGAGCGCCACTCAAGCAAGCAAGCCGGGGCTCTGCCCCGGGCCCCGCCAAAGCCCCAGTGCGAAGCACGCCTGCGGCGAGGCGCCTTTGGGAACCATCAATCTAGACCACTTCGGTCAACAGATCCTTTCCAGCGAAGAAGGCGTCCAGATTCTCCACCATCAGGCTGCCCATCGCGTGGCGCGTCTCGTGCGTGGCACTGCCGACATGCGGCGCCAGCACGACGTGCGGCATCGCCAACAGGGCAGGGGGGACGTTCGGCTCGTCGGCGAACACGTCCAGACCAGCGCCGCCGAGCCGATGCTCCACCAGCGCCTCGACCAGCGCCGCCTCGTCCACCACCGAGCCACGCGCGATGTTGACCAGCACGCCCTCCGGTCCGAGCGCGTCCAGCACCGGCCGATCGATCAGCTTCGCGGTCGCCGCCGACGCCGCCGTCGCCACGAACAGCACATCCGAGGCCGCCGCGAGCGAACGCACATCGGCATGGAACGAGTGATCGACCGGCTTACGGCTCTGGCTCGTATACGAGACCGTCCCGCCGAACCCCGCCAGCCGCCGCGCGATCGCCTGCCCGATCCGCCCCAGCCCCGCGATCCCGTAGCGCCGTCCGGACGCGGTTCGCATCAGTGCCTGGTTGCCCGCCGGCCACCTGCCTTGCCTGACATGCGCGTCCGCCGCGACGAGCCCTCGCATGACGTTGATCATCAGCGCGATCGCCAGGTCCGCGACATCGTCGGTCAGCACGTCCGGCGTGTTCGTTACCCGGACCCCGAGCCTGCGCATCGCCTCCGTGTCGACCCGGTCGTAGCCCACGCCATTGATCGCCACGATCCCGAGCCGGGGCAGCCGCTCGGCCAGCGCCGTGTCGATCCCATGCCCGCCCGACGTCACCACGCCCCTGACCGCGCCGCCGTGCGCCGCGAGCCAGGCATCGAGCCCGTCGCGCGGCGGCATCCGGTGCACCTCGTAGCGCTCCGCCAGCACCGACTGGATGCGCGGCGTCACCGGCGCGAGCTGCAGGATCATCTCGGGCATGGGTCTCTCCTACACGGTGCGGCGCGCAACAACACGAGGCCCGACGCAAATCAGCTGAGACATAACCCACGATCGATGCGACGGATGCGTGATGGATGTTTGTCGATGCATGACAACCGGCGACGGCCGAAATCGGCCAACAGCCGTTCCGATTCCCGCTGCAAACAAGGCCGGAATGGACTATGATCAATCAGTCGGCAGTGGCGAGCGACATAAGCGCACCCTCGATTGAGAGATCTGTGCAATGCGTTGGCAGCTCTTGCGAACACTCGTCTGTGTAGCCAGCAGCGCAGCTTGTCCCGCGAGCGCTGCACCCCTGTTGAGCACGCTGGCGTCGTTTGACGGCGCCAACGGCAGCGATCCCGTCGCTGAACCGACCATCGACTTCGCGGGCAACCTGTACGGAACAACCAGTCGCGGTGGTCCCGGCGATGGAGGCACGATCTATGAGCTCTCCGGACCCGGCCACCGTACCCTGACCACGGTCGCGTCGTTCGGGGGGAGCAGTGGATCCGTCGTGACCGGCCCGCTGACGCTCGACCTGTTCAATAATCTCTACGGAACGACCAGCGGGGGCACTTCGGGAGGCGGCACCGCATTCCGGCTGTCCGGGCCCGACCATCGGTCGGTCGCGACGCTCGCCCGTTTCGGAGCCCCGAACGGGACTGATCCCGTTGGATTGACCTTCGACCTCGACGTGCTTCCCACGTTTCCCTTTCTCTCGATCGATCTCTTCGGCGCCACGTACGAGGGCGGGAGCGGCAGTGCCGGCACATTGTTCGAGCTGGCAGGACCGAACTTCAACACGATTGCCACCGTCCACTCGTTCACCCTCGGCAAGAACTCGTTCTATCCGAACACGCGACTCGTCGCTGACGGGGCTGGAAACTTGTTCGGAACGTCCACCGGAATACTCTTCAGCAGCTCGGTGTTTGAGCTGTCCGGCCCGACGCACCGGACCTTCCGGGTGCTGACCCAGTTCGGGTTGGAGAAGGACGGCAGCGCTCTTCTTGGCGGACTTGCTGCGGACGCGGCCGGAAATTTGTACGGAACGGCGGCGTTCGGTGGTCCCCTGTTTGGTGGCACGATCTACGAACTGCCCGCGCCCGATCACAGCACGATAAGCAACCTGTTCAACTTCGACGAGAATGGCACAGGCGGACGCGTTCCCGAGTCGACGTTGCTGCTCGATGCCGTCGGCAACCTCTACGGCACCACCTCAATGGGTGGTAGCAGCGGCGACGGCACCGTTTTCCGTCTCTCGGCCGATCATCGGACGATGACCATCCTGCACAGCTTCAGCGGCTCGGATGGTTCCGCGCCGGTCGGTGGACTGGCGGCCGACCTCGCCGGAAATCTCTACGGCACCACGTCGGCGGGGGGCGCCGGTGGCGCGGGCACGGTCTTCGAACTGTCGGGCGCGGGCTTCGTAACGACCCGGTAACCCGCCACGAGCCGAGCGCCGAGATGCTGCTCACAAGACCGACAGCATCCCGCCGTCCACGTAGATGACCTGGCCGTTGACGAAGCTCGACGCGTCGGAGGCCAGAAACACCGCCGCGCCCTGCAGTTCCTCGACCCGTCCCCAGCGCCCCGCCGGCGTGCGCTTCTTCAGCCATGCATCGAACACCGGATCATCGATCAGTCGCTGGTTCAGCGGCGTGGCGAAGTATCCGGGCCCGATCGCATTGATCTGCAATCCCAGCGGGCCCCAATCCGCGCACATTCCCCGCGTCAGCATCTTCACCGCCCCCTTCGACGCCGTGTAGGGCGCGATCGTCGGCCGCGCCGCCTCGCTCTGCAGGCTCGCGATATTGATGATCTTGCCGCTGCCGCGTGGAATCATCCGCTTCGCCACCGCCTGGCCCACGAAGAACACGCTGTCGAGATTGGTCGCCATTACCTCGCGCCACGTCTCGACCGGGAACTGGTCGAGCCGCTGGCGCCGCTGGATGCCCGCGTTGTTGACCAGGATGTCGATCGCACCCGCCTCGCGCTCGATCCGCTCGATGCCGGCTTCGACCGCATCCGGATCGGTGACGTCGAACACGCCGGCGCCCTCCGCCCAATCCGCCCCGATCGAGCGGGCCGCATCGGCCAGCCGCGCTCCGTCCCGCCCGTTGAGCACCACCCGCGCACCGGCATTCGCCAGCCCCTGCGCGATCGCCATGCCGATGCCCCGGCTCGAGCCCGTCACCAGGGCAAGCCTGCCGGTCAGGTCGAACATCGTCGACATGTCGTTCTCCCTGGCGAGGAATTTTGCTTCCGCCGTCAGCCCGGAAATGGCATAGGCGATGTGAACGGTCACATACAAGGCCGCCCGGGGAGAGGACAATGCTGGCTGTCGTCCTGCACGCCGCGCATGATCTGCGTGTCGAGGAGCGAGCCGAGGCCGACATCCGTCCGGGCGAGGTGCGCGTCCGCATCGGCGCCGGCGGCATCTGCGGCTCCGACCTTTCCTATTTCCGCAAGGGCGGTGTCGGCGACTTCAAGGTCCGCGAGCCGCTCACCCTGGGTCACGAGGTCGCGGGCGAAATCGTCGAGATCGCGACCCCGGCCGATGGCCTGCATCTCGGCCAGCGCGTCGCCATCGATCCGAGCCGCCCCTGCCTGACCTGCCGTGCCTGCCGCGCCGGCCGCTCCAACCTGTGCACCGACATGCGGTTCCTCGGCAGCGCGGCCCGGATGCCGCACGTCCAGGGCGCGTTCAGCGAGAGCATCGTCGTGCGCGCCGATCAGTGCATCGAGGTGCCCGACGGCATGCCGTTCCGTCTTGCCGCATGCGCCGAACCGCTTGCCGTCGCCCTGCACGCCATCCGCCGTGCGGGCCCGTTGCTTGGCCGCGACGTCCTGGTCGCGGGCGCGGGCCCGATCGGCCTCCTGACGCTCGCGGCCGCGCGGCGGGCCGGTGCGGCGCATGTGACGATCACCGACCTTGCCGAGGCGCCGCTGGCGATCGCGCGCGCGATGGGCGCCGACGAGACGATCTGGATCGTGGACGGCGAGGCTTCCCTCGATCGCGCCCGCCGCGCCACCGATGGTTTCGATGTCGCGTTCGAGGCGACCGGCGCGCCCGCGTCCCTCGCCGTCCTGCCGGGCCTGATGCGGCGCGGCGGCACCATCGTCCAGCTCGGCATGCTGCCGCCCGGCAACACGCCGGTTCCCGTCAACCTCCTGATGGCGCGCGAGATCGACCTCGTCGGCTCGTTCCGGTTCCATGAAGAAATCCGTCTCGCGGTGACCGCGCTGGCAACCGGCCGCGTCGACGTCTCGCCGATCCTGTCGGCAACCTTCCCGCTCGCCGATGCCAACGAGGCCTTCGCGCTGGCCGCCGATCGCGAACGATCGATCAAGGTCCATCTCGAGTTCGCGTGAGCGCCATGAGCGATGAAACCCCGCTGCTGAGCTTCGAGGCGGTGGCGAAACGCTTCGGCGGCACGCTTGCCGTCGATCACGTGTCCCTGACGCTCGCGCCGGGCGAGATCCTCGCTCTGCTGGGCGAAAACGGCGCCGGCAAGTCGACGCTCATAAAAATGCTGGCGGGCATCCACGTCCCGGATGCCGGCCGCATCCTGTTCCGGGGCACGCCCTACCATCATCTGCGCGCGGCCAAGGGTGCCGAACGCCAGCACGTCGCCTTCATCCACCAGGATCTCGGCCTGATCGACTGGATGACGGTCGCCGAGAACGTGGCACTCGGCGTCGGCTACCGACGCCGGCGCGGCCTGATTTCGTGGCGTGGCTGCCGCGACCAGGCCCGCCAGACCCTCGCCACCATGAGTGCCGACATCGACCCCGAGACGCGCATCATGCATCTCTCGCGCACCGAGCGTTCGCTCGTCGCCATCGGCCGCGCGCTCGCGGCCCGCGCCGAGGTGCTCGTGCTCGACGAACCCACCGCCAGCCTGCCCGCCGATGAAGTGGCGCACCTGCTCGGCGTGCTGCGCGACCTCCGTCGCACCGGCATCGGCATGATCTACGTCTCGCACCGCCTCGACGAGGTCTTCGACGTCGCCGACGACGTCGCCGTGCTGCGCGACGGCAAGCTGATCGGCCGCAGGCGCGTCGCCGACACCAATCCGGCCGAGTTGATCACCATGATCGTCGGCCGGCCGCCCGACGAGGTCGCGACCCCGGTTCGCCGTGACGGTGCTCCCCGCCTCGAACTCAATGGGTTCGTCGCCGGCCATGCCGGCCCGGTCGATCTCGTGCTGCGCGCGGGCGAGATCGTGGGCCTCGTGGGCCTTCGCGGCGCAGGCCAGGACGTGATCGGCCGTGCCCTGTTCGGCTGCCGTCCGATCGAGCAGGGCAGCGCGGTCCTTGACGGCCGACCCTATCAGCCGGCGACACCGGCCGCGGCCATGCGAGCCGGGATCGGCCTCGTCGCCGGCGACCGGGTGGGCGAAAGCCTGGGCATGCATCTCAGCGTGCGCGAGAACCTGTTCCTCAATCCCGGTGCGCGCGGCCTGCATCCGCTCCGCCTGTTCTCGCCGGCGCGCGAACGCGCCGATGCGCGCGCGGCCGGCGCCAGCATGTCGCTGCGTCCAAACAATCCCGGCCTGCCGGTCGAGAACCTGTCGGGCGGCAACCAGCAGAAGGTCGTCCTCGCCCGCTGGCTCGGTGTCGCCGACCGTGTCCTGATCCTCGAGGAGCCCACCGCCGGCGTCGATGTCGGCGCCAAGGCCGAGATCTACGCCCTGCTGCAAAAGGCGCTCGAAGGCGGCCTCTCGATCATCCTCGTCGCCACCGACTTCGAGGAAGTCGCCAAGATCTGCGATCGCGCCCTGGTCTTCAGCCAGGGCCGCGTCGCGGGCGCGCTCGACCGCGACGAACTCTCGGTGGGCGGCATCCTGCAGGCCGCCTCCGCCGGCGGCATCGCCCCCTCGGAGGCCGCATGACCTCGCTCCGATCGACCGCACTCGAACCCGCGCATGGCTCGCTGGCCGGCCAACCGCTCGGTCACCGCGTGGCCACCCTGCTGCCCGTGTACGGCCTCGTCATCCTCGCTATCATCCTGGCTGTCGTCTTCTCGCTGATCCTGCCCGACACCTTCCCGACCTGGCTCAACGTCCGCTCGCTGCTCAGCGACAAGGCCGTCGTCGCCATGCTGTCGCTTGCCGCCACCGTCCCGATGATGACCGGCAAGATCGACCTTACTGTCGGCTACGGCGTCGTGCTCTGGCACATCCTGGCGATCTCGCTCCAGCTCGACGGCGTTCCCTGGCCGATCGCCGTCCTGATCGTGCTGGCACTCGGCATCCTGTTCGGCTTCTTCAATGGCATCCTCGTCGAGATCGCCCAGATCGACAGTTTCATCGCCACACTCGGCACCGGCACCGTCACCTACGCGATCGCACTCTGGTGGACCGGCGGTCGTCAGGTCATCGGCCACCTCTCGCCCTCCTTCTTCGTCATCGAGACCGCCAGCGTGTTCGGCATCCCGGCGCCCGCGCTCTACGTCGCCGGCCTTGCGCTGACACTCTGGACCCTCTCGGTCTACACCCCGCTCGGCCGCTATCTCTACGCGATCGGCGCCAACCCCCGCGCCGCTGAACTCAACGGCATCCCGACCCGCCGCTACGTCATCCTCGCCTTCATGACCTCGAGCGGCATCACCGCCATCGCGGGCGTCGTGCTCGCGGCCCGTCTGCGTCTCGGCCAGGCCAGCGTCGGCCTCGAGTTCCTGCTCCCCGCACTGGTCGGCGCCTTCCTCGGCTCGACCACCATCACGCCGGGCCGGGTCAATGTCTGGGGCACCATTGTCGGCGTCGTCATCCTGGCCATCGGCATCTCCGGCATCGAGCAGCTCGGCGGCGCCTTCTGGGTCGAGCCCGCCTTCAACGGAACCACCCTGCTGATCGCGATCGGCCTTGCGAGCTGGACCGGCCGACGCCGCCCGGCGGCCGCGAAGTAGAAACGGAGAACGTCCAGATGACCAGCTCTTACGGCGCCTCGGCGCTTGCCCTACTCGCCCTTCTCACCGGGACCGCCAGCCGCGCCGATGACACGCTCGCCGCCGCTAAGCAGGCGGTCAGCGCTGCCACCGCCCACTCCACCGTCTGGGCCGGTCCGACGACCGGTCCGAAAGCCGCAACCGGCAAGACCATCGTTTATGTCGCCGGCGACATGCGCAACGGCGGCATCCAGGGCGTCAGCGACGGCGTCAAGCAGGCCGCCGACAAGATCGGCTGGCACCTGCGCATCATCGACGGCCAGGGCTCCGTCTCCGGCATCCAGTCCGCCTTCAGCCAGGCGATCGCGCTCAAGCCGGACGGCATCATCATCGGCGGTTTCGACGCCGCGCAGAACGAAGCCGCCATCCACCAGGCGGTCGCGCAAGGCGTCAAGCTGGTCGCCTGGCACGGCGGCCCGATCCCCGGCCCGATGCTCAACGGCGATCTCTTCTTCAACGTCACCAGCGACAACCACCGGGTCGCCGAAATCGCCGCCGACTACGCTATCGCCAGCAGCGACGGTCGTGCCAACGCCGTCATCTTTGCCGACAGCGCCTACGCGATGGCGCTCGCCAAGGGCCACTGGATGCGCGACACCATCGCCAAGTGCCCCGGCTGCAAGGTGCTCGCCTTCGAGGACACCCCGCTCGACGAGACCTCGACCCGCATGCCGCCGCTGACCACCTCGCTGCTCGAGCGGTTCGGCCAGAAATGGACCTACAGCCTCGGCATCAACGACCTCTATTTCGACTTCATCAGCCCGCCGCTGATCTCCGCCGGCCGCGATCCCGCCGGGCCGCCGGTCAACATCAGCGCCGGCGACGGCAGCAGCTCCGCCTTCGAGCGCATCCGCTCCGGCCAGTTCCAGTCCGCCACCGTCCCCGAGCCGCTGCAACTGCATGGCTGGCAGGCGGTCGACGAGCTGAACCGCGCCTTCGCCGGCCAAAAGCCCTCCGGCTATGTCACCCCGGTGCACCTTGTCACCAAGGCCAACATTGACGAGGACGGCGGCAAGCGGGGCGTCTACGACCCGGACAACCAGTATCGCGACGCCTACGCCAAAATCTGGGGCAAGTGATCCCGCCCTGACCCTCCGCTCCCACAAGCCGACGCTGCGCGACGTCTCCTCGCTTGCCGGCGTCTCGCGCATGACCGTCACCCGCACGCTGATCCGGCCGGCACAGGTGCATCCCGAAACGCGCGAACGTGTCGAGCGCGCCGTCGCGGCACTCGGCTACGTGCCCGACCGCGCCGCGGGCAGCCTCGCCACCCGGCGCAGCGGCTTCGTGGGCCTTGTCATCCCGACCCTGTCGAACGGCAACTTCGCCGCCATCGCCGAGGGGCTGACGGACGCGATCCGTCAGGCCGGCTACGAATTGCTCATCGGCTACACGGGCTATGGACCCCGCGAGGAGGAGCGCCAGGTCCGCACCATTCTCTCCCGCCGCCCCGAGGCCCTCGTGCTGACCGCGACGACCCATGCGCCCACCCGCGCGCTGCTCCTCCAGGCCGGCACGCCCGTCATCGAGCTCGCCGACCTGCCGGACGATCCCGTGGGCCGGACCATCGGCTTCTCCAACCACGCCGTCGGCGCGGCCGCGGCACGGCACCTGCTGGCGCTCGGCCACCGTCGCGTGGCAGCACTCGGTCCGCGCGCGACCGACGAGCGCCGCGATACGCGCGGCGAAGCCCGCCTCGAAGGCTTCGCAAGCACCCTCCGCCACGCCTCCATCCCGACCGATCTCGTCCTCGCCACCGCCGCCATACCCGTCTCGTTCGAGCAGGGCGCGCGCGCGATGGCCTCGCTCCTCGAGCGGGCGCCGGATGTCGAGGCCGTCTTCGCCATCTCCGATCTTCTCGCCGTCGGTGCGCTCATGGAATGCCGTCGCCGCGCGGTCGGCGTGCCCGAGCGCCTGTCCCTGATCGGCTTCGGCGACTTCGAGATCGGCCGACAAGTCGTGCCTGCCCTGACCACGATCGGCGTCGACTTCCCGACCCTCGGTGTGCGCGCGGGTGGCTTGATCGTCGATCTTCTCTCCAGGTCCGGCCCCGCCCCCGGCCGGATCGATGTCGGCTTCACCCTGATCGAGCGTCAGACCACCACGATCCGCCCGGCCTTTCCGTCGGAGGCTCGATCGACCATCATGCCGCCGGAAATGTCCCGGAACGCCGTGTGACGAACCTCACCCTCGTGCCTGACCTCCTCGCCGCCGGCGGCCTCGCCGCGGTCACGGCCGGAGCCCTCGCCGCCGCCGGTTTCGCCGCGCGTCCCGTCGTTTCCGCGCGTCTGCATCCACCGGTCACCATCCTCAAGCCGCTCTGCGGCGACGAGCCCGGCCTCGACGCGGCGCTCGCCTCGATCTGCGCGCAGGACTACCCGGTCTTCCAGATCGTTCTCGGCGTCGGCACGCAAGACGACCCGGCACTCGAGACGGTCCGCCGCATCAAGGCGCGCTTTCCCGATCATGACATCGACATCGTCGTCGCATCGGCCCCGCCCGGCGTGAACCGCAAGATCGCGAACCTGCTGACCATGATGCCGGCCGCTCGGCATGACGTTCTCGTCTTCTCCGACAGCGACCTTCACGTCGCACCCGACTATGTGGCCCAGATCGTGGCGGCCCTCGAACGGCCTGGCACCGGTCTCGTCACCACCGTCTGCGTGGGATTGCCCACCGCCCGCGGCTGGGTCGCCAAGCTCGGCGCGACCGCGATCAGCCACTCCTTCCTGCCGAGCGTCTTCCTGTCGCGCGCCCTCGGCCGCGCCGACTGTCTCGGCACCACGATGGCGCTGCGGCGCGACACCCTCGGACGCGTCGGCGGCCTGCAGGCCCTGCTCGCCCATCTCGGCGACGACAACGTGCTCGGCCGTCGCGTTCGCGAACTCGGCCTCGACGTGGCCCTCGCGGCCACCGTTCCCCGGACCGCTGTGCCCGAGACCTCGATCCGTGATCTCTGGCAGCACGAGCTCCGCTGGGCACGCACGATCCGCGCCCTCGAGCCCTTCTTGTTCGCGACCTCGATCATCCAGTACCCTCTGTTCTGGGCGACGCTGGCGGTCTGCCTGAGCGGCTTCTCCCTCCTCTCGGTCGTCCTGTTCGCCGCCGGCTGGACGACACGCGCCGCGGCCGCGCGGGCGACCGACCGCCTCTTCCACACCGGCCGATCCTCGCCGCTCTGGCTGCTGCCCGCGCGCGACATCATGTCGGCGACCGTCGTGCTCGCGAGCTACTGCGGCGCCCGCGTCGTCTGGCGCGGGAACGTCCTGCGCGCGGCCGGATACCGGCCAAGAACCGCGTCCACCGCGACCACGGCTGCGGCGTCGCCCACGGCCTTGTCCCTCAAGACCTTCCCGTGAACCGCTCGCCCGTGATCGCGACGTCTTCCCCGTAAGAGCCTGCTCGCCGCCATGCTCGCGACGATGCGCGACCGCGGGCCGGACAGCACCGGATTCGCCGTCTATGGCGCCGAGGGTTCCGGCGTGAAGTTGACCACACGCGGCGCGGTCGAGGAACTCGAAGGGCTGGCCGAAGCCTTGAACCTGACGACGCTGTCCCTGGTCGGCAGCCTCTATCCGGTGCCCGCCTATCCTACAACCATGTGCCATACGGCTTCCTGGCCTACATGGTGGCGGGCGCTGCCTGGTTCTTCCTGCTCAAATCGAAGGCGTCCACCGTCCTGCTCCGGATCAGGCACGACCTCGAGGCGGCGGCTGGCGCGGCCGTCGAGCCGCCGCTGGCCTACGCGGGCAAGCTCGTCCGATGATCGTTGGGCCGCCTAGGATGTCCCGTAGAGCACCTCCGGCGGCACCTCCACCGCTTGCGTCTCGACGAACGCCCCGTCGTGCCAGGCGCGGAAGAAGCAGCTCCGCCGCCCGGTGTGGCAGGCGACGCCGTCCTGCTCGACGAGCAGCAACAGCGTGTCGCCGTCGCAATCCACCCGCAGCTCTCGCAGGCGCTGCGTCTGCCCGGACGTCTCGCCCTTCCGCCAAAGCCTGGCGCGGCTGCGGCTGAAATAGCAGACGCGCCCAGTCTCGACCGTCTCCAGCAGCGCCTCGCGGTTCATCCACGCGACCATCAGCACCGCACCGGTGTCGTGCGCCTGCGCAACGACCGCGACCAGTCCGTGCTCGTCGAACCGGATCGCCCCCAGCAGCGCCTCGGTCACGGTGGCGATGCCGGCAGCTTCATCCAGGCGGGAAGACGCGTGTGCAACGCATGACCGCCTCCCGACAGCGCGTCGTGCAGATGCTCGAGCCGCACGACGGCCATTCCGAGCCCGTCGCGCGACGAGCGCATCGTCCCCGCCTCCCGCTCGCCCACTGTCAGCGCGGTCCCCGGCGGCGGCAGCGCGCCCTCCGCACCCACCGGCACCAGCCGCCGTTTGAGCAGCCCGCGGTAGCGCGTCCGCGCCGTCAGTTCCTGGCCCATGTAGCAGCCTTTCGTCCACGACACGCCGCCCAGTTCGTCGAAGCCCGCTTCGAGCAGCAGGCTCTTCTCGGACTCCAGGTCGCGCGTCCCGTCCGGCAGCCCGAGCAGCAGCCGGTGTCGATCATAGTCGGCGGGATCCGCGTTCACCTCGACCGTCCGATCCGACAGCAACCGGAATCCCGCCTCCGGCAGCCGCGGATCGAGGGCCCCGATGCCATGCATCGCGTTCTCGCCGTCCCAGCCCGCATGGACGCCGAGGTCCGACATCTCGATCGCGATCTTCGACCGCAACCGGAACCGCCCGAGCCTGCTCGCGATCGAGACCGCCTGCGCCCGCTCGCAATCCAGCAGCAGGCGCTCGCCGTCGCTCAGGATGAAGAAGTCCGCGAGCCATTTCCCTTGCGGCGTCAGCAGCGCCGCCCACACGGCGCGCCCGGGTGCGGCCAACGCGACATCGTTCGACACCAGCCCCTGCAGGAACGCCACCCGGTCCTCGCCACTGACCGCAAGCACCGCGCGGTCGGGCAGATGTGCCATCTTTCGCATCACCCGCACTTGGCCCAGCCGCCGCGCTGGGGCAAGAACCGCCCGGCAGATGCGCGTCCTCTTCATCACCGCGACACGTCTCGGCGACGCCGTGCTGTCCACCGGCCTCCTCGACCACCTGCTCCGCACGATGCCCGGCGCCCGGTTCACGGTCGCCTGCGGCCCCGTGGCCGCCGGCCTGTTCGCGCGTCTTCCAGGCCTCGAACGCACCATCGTCATCGAGAAACGCCGCCACGACATCCACTGGCTCGCGCTCTGGGCCGCCTGCGTCGGCACACGCTGGGACCTCGCGATCGACCTGCGCGGCTCGCTCAGCACGGTCTTTCTTGCCGCCGGCCAGCGCCGGATCATGCGCGGCGGCCGCCGGCCCGGCCATCGCCTCACACATCTCGCCGGAATCCTCGGGCTGGCCGAGCCGCCGCTTCCGACCATCTGGACCGCGCCGGAGGACGACCAGACGGCCGCCGGCCTGCTACCGGACGGCAAGCGGTGGGTCGGCCTCGGACCCACCGCCAACTGGTCCGGCAAGGCGTGGCCCGCCGACCGGTTCGCCGCCCTGTTCCGGACGCTGCAGGTCGACCATCCCGATCTGCGTCCAGCCATCTTCGCTGGCCCCGGCCTGGCCGAACGCGAGATGGCTGTCCCCCTCCTCGAGGCGCTCCCCGAGGCGGTCGATCTCTGCGGCCGTCTCGCTCTGCCCGCCGTCGCCGCCGCGCTTGCCCGCTGCACCCTCTTCGTCGGCAACGATTCCGGCCTGATGCACCTCGCGGCGGCCGCGCGCACGCCGACGCTCGGCCTGTTCGGTCCCAGCCGTGTGTCCGAATACGGACCCATCGGCGTGCACGCGCGCACCGCCGTCGCACCGGGTCCCGAGGGCGGCGCGCCGATCGACGCCCTCACGCTGGACGCCGCACTCATCCAGGCACGGGCCCTTCTGCCGTGAGGATCGCCCACCTCATGGCCGGCGCCCCGGCGGGGGGCGCCGAGCTGTTCTTCGAGCGCCTCTGCATCGCGCTGCACGGCGCCGGCGAGCACGTCCTGCCAGTCATCCGGCGCGACCAGGCGCGCGCGGCGCGCCTGGTCGCCGGTGGCATGCCCCCGGCCCAACTCGCCTTCGGCGGCCGCCTCGACCTGCTGACCGCGCCGAGGTTGCGCCGAACCCTCCGCCGCTTCCAGCCAATGATCGCCATCGCCTGGATGAACCGCGCCGCGCGCTTGGCACCGGTCGGCGACTGGGCGCTCGCCGGCCGCCTCGGCGGCTATTACGACCTCTCCTATTACCGGCGTTGCACCGACCTGATCGCCAACACGCGCGGCCTCGCGGACTGGATCGTGACCCAGGGCTGGCCCGCCGCCCAGGTCCACCATCTGCCGAATTTCGCGCCCGATCTCGCCGGCGCCGGGGCCGCGGCACTCCCCATCCCGCCAGGGACCCCAGCGATCCTGGCGCTCGGCCGGCTCCACCGCAACAAGGCGTTCGACATCCTGGTCCGCGCCATGGCGCACGTGCCGCGCGCCCACCTCGTCATCGCCGGCGACGGCCCCGAACGGCCGGCCCTGCAATCCCTCGCGCGCGCCGAGGGCGTCCAGGACCGCGTGCACCTCCTCGGCTGGCGCGCCGACACGGCCTCGCTCCTCGCCGCTTCCTCGATTCTCGTCTGTCCGTCGCGCCACGAACCGCTCGGCAACGTCATCCTCGAAGCCTTCTCCGCCTCGTGTCCCGTCATCGCCGCGGCCGCGTCCGGCCCGGCGGAGCTGATCGATCCGGACCGCAACGGCATTCTCGTCGCGATCGACGATCCGAATGCCCTCGCGGGCGCCATCGCGACCCTGCTCGACACCCCATCGCTCGGCGTCCGATTGGCGTCCGCCGGGCGCCTGGACTACGAACGCCGCCATGCCGCGGCACCCGTCCTCGCCGTTTGGCGCGACGGGCTCGCCCGCATCGTCTCCGGAAGGACCACCTGATGTGCGGCATCGCAGGCCTCGCCTACGCCCAGGGCGTTCCGCCGCCTGACGCTGCCATTCTCGCCGCGATGTCGGCCGCGATGGCCCATCGCGGCCCCGACGGCGTCGGCTCGTCGACCATCGGCCGCATCGCGCTTCTGCACCGTCGTCTCGCCATCATCGACGTCGCCGGCGGCGACCAGCCGCTGTTCGCGGGCAATGCCGCGCTGATCGCGGTGGGCGAGATCTACAACGACCTCGAACTCCGCGCCCACATGACCGACACCAGCTTCGCCACCGGCAGCGACTGCGAGACCCCGCTGCATCTGTGGCTCGCCCACGGCGACGCCTACGCCGAGCATCTGCGCGGCATGTTCTCGATCGCGATCCACGACCGTGCCGCGCGCTCCATCACGCTCAGCCGCGACCCGTTCGGCATCAAGCCGCTCTACGTCGCGCAGCTCCCCAACGGTCTCGCCTTCGCCTCCGAACCCCAGGCCCTGCTCAAGAGCAACCTCGTCGGGCGGAGGATCCGTCGGGAGGCGCGCGACGAACTCCTCCAGCTCCAATTCACCACCGGCATGGAGACCATCTTTCCCGGCATCGAGCGGGTCCTGCCGGGCGAGACCCTGCGGGCCGTCGACGGCCATATCCTCGAACGCTCGCGGCGCAGCCCGCTCCCCCAGGGTCCGACCGAGACCATCGACGAGCCCGCCGCCATGGCCCGCCTCGACGCCGCTCTCGAGGAGAGTGTCCGCCTCCATCTGCGCAGCGACGTCGGCTACGGCCTGTTCCTGTCGGGTGGCATCGACAGCGCGGCCATCCTCGCGATGGCGACGCGCATCGGCGGCCCGGTGCGCAGCTACACCGCACGCTTCGACGCTCCCGGTTCGGCCGACGAATCCGAGGCCGCCGCCGAGATGGCGAAAGCGTGCAGCGCGCGCCACGAGACCATGACCATCGACGAGGCGACCGTCTGGCGTCACCTCCCCGAGATCGTCGCCTGCATGGACGATCCGGTCGCCGACTACGCCATCATCCCGACCTGGCTGCTCGCGCGCCGTGCCTCGCGCGACGTCAAGGTGATCCTGTCGGGCGAAGGCGGCGACGAGATCCTCGCCGGTTACGGCCGCTATCGGCGCGCCATGCGCCCCTGGTATCTCGGCGGCCGGCCGATGCGCGCACGCGGCAGTTTCGACGGTCTTGGCGTGCTCCGCAGCGCGGCCGGCAACTGGCGCGACTCGACGCGCGCCTCGCAGGGTGCGGCGGCGACCGCCGGCCGCACCCGTCTTGCCGCCGCCCAGGCCGCCGACATCGCCGACTGGCTGCCGCACGACCTGCTGCTCAAGCTCGATCGCTGCCTGATGGCCCATGGCGTCGAGGGACGGACGCCGTTTCTCGATCCCGGCGTCGCCGCCGCCACCTTCCTGCTTCCCGACAACCTCAAGGTGCGAGACCGGCGCGGCAAGTACCTGCTTCGCGCGTGGCTCGCGAAGAACCTCCCGCAATCCCGGCCCTTCGACCGCAAGCGCGGCTTCACCGTCCCCGTCGGCACATGGATCGCGGCCGAAGGCGCCCGCCTCGGCCGTCTCGTCGCCAGCCAGGACGGCGTGGCCGAGATTGCGCGCCCGGACCGCGTCGAGGCACTGTTTCGCGCGGCCAACGGCCGCCACGAGCGTCACGCCGCGTGGACGCTGCTGTTCTATGCGCTCTGGCACCGTACCCACATCCTCGGCCGCGCCCCCGAAGGCGACGTCTTCGCGACCCTGTCGGCGAAGTAACAAAGTCACACTTCGATGCGGCCGTAACTCTCCTTGCGCGGCGCCGAACACAGACGCGAACAAAGGAGAGACCGATGCACGACAACCCGATCCACACGTTCCTGCAGTTCATGACCGGGCAGATCCCCGATCAGATCGCGCTCGGCGATCCGCGATGGCTGACCGTCGCGCTGTACTGAGCGTTGTTTCTCGGCGGTATCGCGGTCGCGACACTCAATTGGAAACGTGATCCGGCCCAGCGCGCCACGGAGCATCTCGCGATCTTCCTGCTCCGCTTCACGGCCGCCGGCATGTGGTCCCTCGGCATCTTGTGGAAACTGCCGCTGCCGGTCTCCGCCGGCTTCAAGTTCTGGATGGAGCAATGCGTGAAATACAGCTCCTTCCAGATCCACGCCGACTTCATGCGACTGATGCTCGATCACCTCGCGATCGTCCAGCCGCTCGTCTTCCTGCTCGAGATCTTCTTCGCGGCCTCGCTCATGCTCGGCTTCGCCGTCCGTCTCTCGGGTGTCCTGGCGGCCCTGTTCACGCTGAACCTGCTCGTCGGCCTCTACAACGATCCGACCGAATGGCCCTGGACCTATGTCGGCATCATCGCCGCCCACGGGATGTTCGCCGCGACTCATGCCGGCCGCAGCCTCGGCCTCGACCATCTCCTGCGCGGCCGCACCCTGCCCATCTTCAGCCGCAGCGCGTTCCTGGCGAGGGCATACGCGATCGCGTCCTGAGCGGGCGGCATCGATCGGACTTGGCGTCACGCCGGGTCCGATCGACAGTCGCGGTTCCGTCCGCCAGGAGTGTGCGCGTGCCACAGTTCGACCTGCTCGTCCGCAACGGCACCCTTGTTCTTCCCTGGGGAGAGGCAGGCGCCGATCTCGGCATTGTCGGCGGCCGGATCGCCGCGATCGGCGTCGAGCCCGGCGCCGAGGGGCGCCAGACCGTCGACGCCACCGGACTGCACGTTCTCCCCGGCATCATCGACCCGCACGTCCATTTCCGCGACTCCGGCCAGGGTCCGCTCGATCCCTCCGGCGAGACGCTCGAATCCGGCACCCGCGGCGCCGTCCTCGGCGGCGTCACCACCATCTTCGACATGCCCAACACCGCGCCCGCGCTGATCGACGACGCGACGCTGTCGATCAAGCAGGTCCACGCGGAACGGTCCGCCTGGTGCGACGTCGGGCTCTACGTCGGCGCCACCAGGACCAACGCCGAGGCACTGGCCGGACTGGAGCGGGGCAGGGGGGTCTGCGCCGTGAAGGTGTTCGCCGGCAGCTCGACCGGCGACCTTCTCGTCGATGACGACGACAGCATCGCACGCGTGCTCGCGGCGGGCACGCGCCGCGTCGCCTTCCACAGCGAGGACGAACCGCGCCTACGCGAACGCAAGGCCCTGTTCGAGTCCGGTGTCCCTGCCGATCACGCACGCTGGCGCGACGAGGAGTGCGCCTTCCTCGGCACGCGGCGCATCGTCGCCCTCGCGGAGCGCCATGACCGTCCGATCCACATCCTGCATGTCTCGACCGAGGAGGAGCTCGACTGGCTCGACGCCCATCGCGCCCGCGTCACCGTCGAGGTGCTGGTCAATCATCTCACCCAGTCCGCGCCCGACTGCTACGATCGCCTCGGTGGCTACGCGGTGATGAACCCGCCCATCCGCGACGCGCGCCATCTCGCGGCGGCCTGGCGGGCCGTCGTCGACGGTCGCGTCGATACGATCGGTTCCGATCACGCGCCGCACCCGCGGGCCGCCAAGGAACGCCCCTGGCCCGCGACCGCCGCCGGCCTGACCGGCACCCAGACGCTGCTCCCGATCATGCTCGACCACGTCAACGCCGGCCGGCTCACGCTTGCGCGTCTGGCCGACCTGATGTCCGCCGGCCCCGCCCGGGTCTACGGTCTGCGCGCGAAGGGGCGTCTCGTGCGCGGCAACGATGCCGACCTGACGCTGGTCGACCTCAAGGCCTGCCGCACCATCGAGGCCTCCTGGCTCGCCAGTCCCTGCGGGTGGTCCCCGTTCGAGGGCATGCGCGTGACCGGCTGGCCGGTCGCCACCATCGTCCGCGGCCAGGTCGTCATGCGCGACGACGCCGTTCTTGGCGTGCCATCCGGTCGACTCGCCGAATTCGACTAATCCTCGCCTACCGGCCCCCGCGCGCCATGGCCGCTGCGCATCCTGGCCAGCCGCTTCTTCATCCGCGAGATCCGGAGCTGATGATCCGCGCCACGCCGCATCGCCACCCCGACGGCCAGCACGTCGATCACCGTCAGCGCCGCGAGCCGTGAGATCGTCGGGGTGTAGACGTTCGTGTTCTCCAGGGTCTCGACCAGCAGCATCAGGTCGCAATGCCGCGCCAACGCCCCGTCGCGGTTGCCCGACAGCGCGATCACGCACGCTCCCGCATCGCGTGCCGCCAGCGCGATCTCCAGCAGCCCGGTGGTCTGCCCAGTGTTGGAGATCGCGACCGCGACGTTTCCGGGCCGCATCATCGACGCCGCGATGAATTGCTGATGGTCGTCGAGATGCACCAGGCAGGGCACGCCGAACAGCGGGAATTTCTGCTGCGCGTCGGCGGCCACGATCCATGACGCGCCGAACCCGAAGAATTCGATCCGGTCCGCGGCCGCAAGGATCTCGATGGCGCGCGCGACCGCCGCGTGGTCGATCTGCTTTCGCGCCCAGTCGAGACTGTTCATCGTGTAGTCGAACACCTTGTCCGTCAGCGCCTGCGGCGTGTCGGTCATGTCCAGCACCGACTGGGTCGCTGGCATGCCGAGCGCCACGCTCTGTGCCAGCCGCAACTTGAAGTCCTGATAGCCGTCGAACCCGAGTGCCGTGCAGAACCGCATCACGGTGGGCTCGCTCACCTCCGCGTCGCGCGCCGTCTCCGCCATCGTCGCACCGAGTGCCGCCTGCGGATCGGACAGGATGTGCTCCGCGACCCGCCGGTCCGACCGGCGCAATGTCGGCAGGCTGACGACGATGAGCTCCAGCACGTTGCGCGCGCTGGGCTGGGGCGTCCGGGGCGCGGCTGCTCGTCGTGCCATGCGGTCTAGCCCAGCCGGTACAGCCGGTCACAGGCCGGGCGCGTCACGGCGGGCGGTCCTCCCGCCTTCGACATCGCATCGATCGAGGACGGATCGCACGTGTTGAAATCGAACATCCCCCAATGATGCGCGATCATCTCCCGCACGCCAGCCTGCCGGCACAACGCAGCCGCCTCGTCGAGCGTAAAGTTTCCCGGCACCCCCGCCGCTGCCCGCTCCGGATCGCGGCCATTAACCGGCAGCAATGCCACCGTCGCACCGAGCAAGGCCACCCGATCCGCCAGGCCTTCAAAGGGAACGCAATCGCCGCTGTGATAGAGCGCAAAGCCAGGCCCGGTGATCCCGAACCCGAGGAACCGATGCTGTCCTGCCGCATCGGTCTCCATTCGCTCGTGCGCGGCGGCAATCGGCGTCAGCATCAGGTTCCCGATACGCAACTTCCGACCGGCCGACGCCCCGATCAGACGGCTCGCCGGCACCAGGCTCGACGCATGGCCGGTCTCGGCGGCCGGCACGACGAAGCGGCAGCCCGGATGTTCGCGCGCCAGCACCGGCAGCGTCCCCGGATCCATGTGATCGCCGTGCCGGTGCGTGCACAGCACCAGATCGACCCGCTCGAAGGCGTCCGGGGCGATCGGAACCGCCATCGCGCGTCGATGGTCGAAGCGTCCGCCACGATGTTTCGCCGCCAGACTGTCCGACAGGTAGGGGTCGATCAACACGATGTCGGCGTCCACGCGCAACAGGAACCCCGCCTGCCCGAGCCAGATCAACGACGCGCCCCGATGCGGCCGCCCCAAAGCCTCGGCCAGGCTTCCGCCCAGGCTCTCCTCCTTCATGCTTCAGTCCGCGAGCGCGCGCAGCAGATTGTCCACCGCGGCCGCCGTCGCCGCGCGCACGCTTTCCGCCGTCAATCCGCCCACATGCGGTGTCGCGATCACCCTGTCGTCACGGAGCAGAGCGCTCGACGGCGGCGGTTCGACCGCGAAGACGTCCGTGGCGTAACCGCCGATGCGCCCCGCGTGCAAGGCGGCCTCCAGCGCCGCCTCGTCCACCAGCCCGGCGCGTGCCGTGTTGACCACGTGGCATCCCGGCCGGAGCCGGCCGATCCGCTCGGCGTCCAGCAGACACCCGTCCGCCGGTAGCGGGCAATGCAGGCTGACGATGTCCGCCTCCAGCAGCAGTTCCTCGAGCGTTGACCAGCGGAACCCGTCGCCCGGCACCAGCGACGGATGCCTGATCGGGTCGAACCCGAGCACGCGAGCCCCGAGACCGAGTGCGGCGCGCACGACGAGCCGTCCGACCGCGCCGCACCCCACCACGCCGACCGTCCGGCCGCCGATCTCCTCGCCCGGGCGCCGCGTCCACTGGCCGGCCTTGAGGGACGCGTCCGACCACGGGATCGACCGCAGCGAGGCCAGCATCAATCCGACGGCGAGTTCCGCTACGCCGCGCGCATTCGCGCCATCCGCGCGCAGGACGGCAATCCCGAGCTCGGCGGCCGTCGCCAGCGGCAGGTTGTCCACGCCGCTGCCGTTCCGGCTGATGACGCGCAGCCCGCGCGCCTGGCGCAGCACGTGCGCCGAGACCGGCTCGACGCCGGCGATCCAACCCACGCATCCAGGCAGCAGCCGCAGCAGCTCGCTCTCGTCCGGTGTCTCGCCCGCCGTGCTGAACACGAGCGCCAGTCCCGCCTCCTCGAGCCGGTGCAGCGCCGGATCGGGCGTCCGGGTCAGCGACCGTGGCGTGACCAGCACCCGGTTCAACGGCGTCTCATCGCGCGTTCGCGCGCGGTGCGCCGCCGGCGAGCGCCGACAGGCGCTCGAACACCGGTCCGGACGGAACCTCGACGGCGAACACCTCTGCGATCACCTGGGTCCAGCCGTGGAGGAAGTAGTGCCAGCCGTCCACGACCCGCAGGCCGCGTCGATCGGCCTGCGCGTCCGCCTGGTCGAGAAAGACCAAGTCGCCGCGATAATTGAGATCCCACACCAATCCGCCGCGCGGGAACGACGCGCCGTTCGTCAGCGGCGAACCCGGGCGGTCCTTGCCCAGTCCGGTCGCGTTGATCGCCAGCGATCCGGGCGGAAGTTCCGACAGCAGCGCGTCATTGTCGGTGGCCGATTGTGCCTGGACATACGCGACCGCGATCCCCGTCTCGAGGCCGTCATGGAACCGCCGCAGCGTCTCGAGCCGCTCGGCCGAGATGTCCGACACCACGATGCGCCCTGGCCGGTCCGCGCCGCGCTCCCGCCGCATCAGGTTCCAGGTGATGGCCGTCGTGGCGCCACCCGCCCCCATCGCCAGCACCGCCGCACCGGTCGAGGCGAAGTGGCCCTCCGGCACGATCGCCCGCAGCGCCAGCGCCGCCGAGACCGGATCCTTGGCATGCCCAACAAGCCGCGCGCCGCGCTTGGACAGGCAGCTCACCTCGGCCTGGGAAGCCGCGAACGGGTCGAGCTCGTCGAACAGGTCGGCACTCGCCGCCAGCAGGTCGATCTTGTGCGTGGTCACCAGCGCGCCGAGCGACAAGGCGTCGTGCTTGATGAACGCGACCGCATCCCGATACGCCTCGGGCCGGTCGTGCAGCGCGAAATCGAGCCCCTCGATCGCGCAGTCGCCCAACTCCAGCGCGTCCGCCCAGCGCGGGAAGATCCGCATGATCGACGATTGCGCGGTGGAAACACCGATGAAATACAGCGTCGGCCGCCCGGCGGGGCGATACGATCTCAAGACTCCGCCCTGACCGCATCGATCATCTCGAGCGCCGCCCGGGCCGCCGTCCTGATCCCCGTCCAGTCGCCGTCGGCGATCGCCTGCCGGGTCGCGATCCAGCTTCCGCCCACGGCGGCGACCGCCCGCTCCCGCAGCCAGTCGCCAAGCGTCGCCGGGGAGACGCCGCCTGTCGGAATGAACCGGACCGCGTGCATGGCGAACGGCGCCGCGACCGATCGCAGAAATCCGATGCCGCCCGCCGGCACCGCGGGAAAGAACTTGAACGTCGTCAGGCCGAACTCGAGACCCGCCTGCAGATCGGACGGCGTCATCACGCCCGGCACGTAGGGCAGGCCGCAGGACATCGCATGCGCCACCATCGGCCGGCTCAGGCCCGGCGCCAGCGCGAAGCGCGCGCCCGCCGCCTGCGCCCGATCGAGGTCCTGGGTGCGCACCACCGTCCCGGCGCCGACCAGCATGTCGGGATGGCGATCGGCGATCCGCCCGATCACCTCTGCCGCGGCCGCCGTGCGGAACGTGATCTCCACCACGCCGAGGCCCGCCTCCAGCAGCGTCTCCGCCAGCGCGTCGGCCCGCGCCGGATCCTCGATCTCGACGACAGGAATCACCCCGAAGCGCGTCGCCGCCTCGATCATGTCCACCGCGCTCATGCCGCCCGCGGCCGCGGCCGGTAGCGCGGATTGTCCTCCCGCCGCCATCCGCCCTGTCCATCCGCCGTGATCAGCACACGCATGCCGCCTGCGCGCTCGATGATCCCGTAATCCTGCCCGGCGTCGGCCGGATAGCAGAACACGGTCACCAGCTTGTCATGACCGACATTGACGCTGCGGTGGATCCAGTGCGGCGCGACGTAGACGATGCTTTGCGGCCGCATCTCGGCCGTCTCGACCGTCCCGTCCTCGAGCTCCATCAGCATCACCCCATGGCCCGACTGGCAATAGTAGATCTCCGGCCGATCGGTTCGCGCGTGGATGTGGCCGCGCGTCATCATGAACTCGCGTCCCACGATCCCCGGCTGCAGCGTGCTGACGCCGAAGATCAGATCGCCACTGTCGGCCGACGGCCGGACATCCTCCACGGCGTAGGCGACCGCGTCCCCGGTCTCGTCCACGACATGCTCGAGCGCGTCCTCGTCGAGGAACAGCCCGCGCAACTCCGAGAACCGCTTCTCGTAGCGTCCGGTGGCACCCTCGAGCGTGCCGGTCCCAGGTCGCACGATCGAGGTGCTGGGCATCGGAGCGAACATGCGGATTGTCCCCAGAAGATTACGTAGTTTTACTACCGGCCCGAGACCGGATCAACCCGAGCGTCGATCAGAACGTTCATCTCGGACATGTCGATCGTGCAGGACCCTCGTCACCCGGTCACCGCGCGCATCAGATAACCGCCGTCGACCGGCAGATCCGCGCCTGTTATGAACCCGGCCGCCGGCGACGCCAGCAACAGCGCGGCCCCCACCAGATCGTCCACCGTCCCCCAGCGCCTGAGTGCCGCATACTGTTCGATCGCCTCGAAACTCGGCCTTCGGTCGCGCCGCATTGGCGAGGCGCATCGCGCTGGTCAGGTTGACCGCGATCACGTCCTCGAACACCTCGTCGCGAAACTCGTCCGCGGGTCGCGCGACGCCCTGCGCATTGACCAGCACGTCGAGCCGGCTCAGCCTGCCCACGAACGCATCGACGGTGGCAACCCGACGCACGTCCAGCACGGCAAACCGCAGCCGCTCGTTCGCCAGCTCATTTCGCGCGGTCTCGATCTTCTGCTCGGAACTTCCGGTTCCGATCACGGAGGCGCCATGGACTGTGAACCCGCGCGCGATCGCCAGTCCGATGCCGCTGCTCGCGCCCGAAACGAGCACCGTCCGGCCCTCGAACAGGTCGGCACGGAACACGGCATCCGACGGGTCGCTCATCGTGGTTCTCCAGGAATGCCGAGCGCGTCGAGCAGGTCGTACTGGCTCTGGCTGTTGCGGTAGATCGATTCGAACACAGGCAGCAGGCGCGCGTAACCCTCCGCCCAGGCCGGATTGGGTGCCACCTCCTCGCCGTGGCGTACGAGACGGCCGACCGCATCGTCGAGCCGGGAGAAGCGTCCGGTCGCGACCGAAGCCAGCACCGCGCAACCGATCACACCGCATTCCGCCTCGGCCGGCACCACCATCGGCATGTTGTAGATGCTCGCCTTGATCTCCAGCCATAGACGCGTCTTTGCCCCGCCGCCCGAGGCGATCACCCGCTCCATCCGCTGGCCGGACGCCGCTCGCATGATCCGGAGATGCCGGGCGACCGACAAGGCGACGCCCTCCATCACCGCCCGATGCAGATGTGCCAGCCCGTGGCGCGGCGTGATGCCGAAGAACTGCGCGCGTGCGTTCCGATGCGCGCCGAGCCGCTCGCCCGACAGATAGGGCAGGAACACCAGTCCGTCCGAGCCGGCTGGCGCGTCCGCCGCGCGCCGGACGATCTCGTCGTAGCCGATCGCGTTGTCGTGGAACGCCCGGCGCGCCCAGCGCATCGCGTCCCCGCCGGAGTCGAGCAGCACGAACGCACCCCAGACACCGTCAGCGACCGCCACGTTCGACATCTCCGGGTCCAGCACCGGCCGATCCAGCATCTGCGTGACAATGCACGACGTCCCCGTCACGTCCGATCCCAATCCCGGCCGGCTCGCACCGGAGCCGATCAGCGCCACCGGATAGTCGCCGCCTCCGACCAGCACCGGCAACCCGGCCGGCAGGCCCGTCGCCCGCGCCGCGTCCGCCGTCACGTGCCCGAGGATCTCGTGCGGCATGCGGATCGGCGCGAGCTTGCGCCGATCGAGCCCCATCCGGGCGATCATCGTCTCCGACCAGTCGCTGGTCCGCGGATCCATCAGGAACGAGCACGACGCTTCCGTCCAATCCGTCGCGCGCTCCCCGGTCAGCCGGAAATTGATGAAATCCTTCGGCATCAGCACGGTCGTCGCGCGCTCGTAGGCCTGCGCTTCGTGATCGCGCAGCCACTGCAGCTTGAAACCGGGCCAGGCCGGCGTCGGCGTGTTCGCGCAGTCCGCCAGGGTGTCGGCCGGCGCGTGACACCGCTCGAACGCCTCGACCAGGCCGAGCGTGCGCTTGTCGTTCCACAATGGCGCTGTCGCCCGCGTCGGCTGTCCGTCGTCATCGAGCAGGACGGTCGCGTGCATCTGTCCGCACGCACAGACGGCCTCGATCGCGCGCACCTCCTCGCCGATCGCGTCGATCAGCCGGCGCACGACGGTGACCACACCATCCCACCAATCGTCCGGCCGCTGCTCGGACCACCCGTAGCGCGGCACGATCTGTTCGTGCTCATGGCTCTCGATCCGCCGTATGCGTCCCGAACGGTCGACCAGTGCCGCCCGGACGCTGCCGGTTCCGACATCGATCGCGAGCGTCGCGGCCTCCGTCACCGACGATCGGGTCCCACGCTCAGCGTCGCATCCACTGCGACCCCTGCTGCAGCAGAACCGCGAGCATGATGATCACGCCCATGCACACATCCTGGCTGTAGCCCGGCACGCCGGCCAGGTTCATGATGTTGCCGATCACCCCGAGCACCAGCACGCCGAGCAGCGTGTTGAACACGCCGCCACGGCCGCCGGTCAGGCTGGCACCGCCGATCACCACCGCCGCGATCACCTGCAGCTCGGCGCCCACCCCCACGGTCGCCGAACCCACCCCCGACCGTCCCGTCGTGATGATGCCGGCCGACGCCGCCAGCGCGCCGGAGATGACGTAGACCGCGAGGATGTAGCGCGGCACCGCGATCCCGGACAGCCGCACCGCCTCGATGTTCGAACCCGTCGCCAGCACCAGCCGGCCGAAGCGGGTCAAGGCGAGCACGATGCCGGCCAGCACGAACACGGCAAGCATCAGCAGCACCGGATAAGGCACGCCGCCGAAGAACCCGTTGGCGAAGTTGGTGAGCGGGTCTCCGTTGTCGCCCACCATGATCGGCTGGCCATCGGACAGGATCAGGGCCACCCCGCGCGCGATGGTCATCACCGCGAGCGTCATCACGAACGGCGGCAGCCGCAGATGGGCGACCGTCACGCCCGACACCAGGCCGCAGCCCGCCCCCGCCAGGACCGCGACCCCAAGCGAGAGCGTGGTGCCGTGCGCCTGCAGCATCAGCGCTCCGCAGACGCTGCCGAGGGCCGCCACCGAGCCCACCGACAGGTCGATCCCGCCCGTCAGGATCACGAACAGCATCCCGATCGCCATGATCCCGGTCCCGGAGACCTGGCGAAGCACGTTCATCAGGTTGCCGACCGTCAGGAAGTCCGGGGATTGCCAGGTGGCGCCGGACATGATCAGCACGAAGATCACGAACGTGCCGTATCGTCTGAACGCGGCGCCCGCGTCGAAGCGCGGACGGTCGGCCACACCCTCCAACGGTGTTGCCGACACCATCGAACCGTTCGCCATCACCCAGCCACCATGCGTTCGCCCTCGTTGCGCATTGCCAGCGAAAGCAGGTTTTCCTCGGAGTAATCCCCGGGGCGGAGTTCGCCGCGCAGACGGCCTTCGCTCATCACCAGCACGCGGTCACACAGTCCGAACAGCTCCAGATGCTCCGACGAGATCACGATCACCGCCTTTCCCTCCGCGGCCATCCGGTGCACGAGCGTGTAGATCTCGGCCTTGGCACCGACATCCACCCCGCGCGTCGGCTCGTCGAGGATCACGACCTCGCCGTCATTATGGAACCATTTCGCCAGCACCACCTTCTGCTGGTTGCCGCCTGACAGCGACGACACCGCCGCATCCATGCTCGACATCCGGATCCGCAGGTCGGACGCCAGTTTCTGCACGGTGCGTCTCTCGCCGCGGCGGCGAATGAACCCTGCCGCGTTCGTCAGCGGCGCCAGCCGCGCCATCGTCGCGTTGACGCGGATCGGCAGGGCGAGCACCGCGCCCTGCGTCTTGCGATCCTCGGGCACGAGAGCGATGCCGTGCCGTACCGCATCCCTCGGCTTTCCGATCCGGATCTCGCGGCCGCGCAGCGTCACGCGCCCGCTTCTCTTCCGGTCCGCGCCAAAAATCATCCGCGCGACCTCGGTCCTGCCGGCGCCGACCAGTCCGCCCAGTCCGACAATCTCGCCGGCGTGCACGCCGAAGCTCACGCTGATCCTCTTGCCGTCCGACAAATCCTCGACCCGCAGCACCTCCTCGCCGAGCGTGCGATCCCCTCGTTCGCCGAACAAGGTTGACAGCGTGCGCCCGACCATCAGCCGGATGACGTCGTCGACCGCGACCTCGCGCGGGCTCACCGTGTCGACACGCGCGCCGTCCTTCATGATCGTCATCCGGTCCGCGATCCGGAACACCTCGTCGAGCCGGTGCGAGATGTAGACCACGCCGACGCCGTCGCGCCGCAGCCCGTCGATGATGCCGAGCAGGCGCTCGGCGTCCCGGACCGACAGCACCGCCGTCGGTTCGTCGAACACGATGATCCGCGCACGCCGGGACAGCACCTTGGCGATCTCGACGACCTGCTGATGCGCGACACTCAGATCGCCCACGGTCGCCGCCGGATCGATCGTGAATCCGAGCCGCGTCGTCAAGGCGCTGGCGCGACGCCGCAAGGCGGACCACGAGATCACCGACGGCAGTTCCCCAAGAAAGATGTTCTCCGCCACCGACAGGTCCGGCGCGAGCGCCATCTCCTGATGGATGATCGCGATCCCGAGCGCCGACGCTCGCTTGGGTCCGGACATCGCCTCGACCTTGCCGTCGATCAGGATCTCGCCCGCGCTGCTCGCGATCTCGCCGCCCAGCACGCGCATCAGCGTCGATTTCCCCGCGCCGTTCTCGCCGAGCAGCGCGTGCACCTCGCCCGAACGGAGAGAGAAATCGACCGACTTCAAGGCGGCCACGCCGCCGAAGCGTTTGCTGATGCCCTTGAGTTCGACGAGCGGCGTCACGAGGCGATCTAGAACACCGCGTCCGGCTTGTAGTAGCTCGCGGCGTTCGCCTTGGTGATCGCGATCGGCTGCGTGTAATCGGTCTTCGGGAAATCCGCCGGCAGCGACCCGTGCAATGCCTTCATGCCGATGTCGATCGCGGTGTCGATGACCAGGACGGGATCGTTGCGTCCCGTGGCACCGTACTGGCCGTCCTCGATCAGCTTGAGCGCCTCCTTCTGCCCGTCGGCCGCGGCCACGAACGTCACACCTTCGAGACGCTTGTGCTGCTCGAGCGCGCGTCTCGCGCCGAGCACCATGCTGTCGTTCTCACCGAGCACGACATTGATGTCCGGATGCGCCGTCAGCAGATCCTCCATCGCGGTCAACCCACCTTCCTGCGTCCACGCGCCCCAGCCCTGGCCGACGACGGTGAAGCCGGCATGACTGCCGCTCGCGAGCTGGCCCTCCATGATCCCCGCGAACACGCCGTCGCGTCGCTCCTGGCCCACGATGTTGCCCTTGTCGCCGCTGATCAGCGCGATCTTCATCGGCTTGCCGCTCATCGTGCCGGCGAGCCAGCGGCCGACCTCCTGGCCGTTCCTCAAGTTCGACGACTGCACCAGCGTGAGATAGTTCGCCTTCGGATCCAGGCCGCTGTCCACCGCCACCACCTTGACGCCAGCGGAAGCAGCAGCCCGCACCGCAGGCACCAGCCCCTCCGGATCGCGCGCATTGACGATCAGCATGTTCACATGACGGGAGACCATGTCCTCGATGTCGGCGATCTGCTTGTTCATGTCGTTCTGGCCGTTGGCCGACACCACCGTGCAGCCGACGGCCAGCCCATGCTTGTGCGCTTCGGCGTCCTGCGCCGCGAAATACGGAGCGGCCAGCGTGTAGTTCGACATCCCGATCACGCAGGCTGCGTGCGCGCCGCTTGTCGCGACAGCCAGCATGGCCGCACTCGCCAGGAGTCCCGCGCTTCGATCCATCATGCTTGTTCCTCTCCCGGGCCGGACCGTTTCGATCAGCCTCTTTCATGTAGTATGACTACATACTTCCGGCAGCGTCAACGCCTCGATCGCGAGCCGCGCAACCTCTCGCGCTAGGCTGCATTCATCACCGGCGGCGAACGCCGCGACCCACGCCGAGGAGACACCCATGTCAGCCACCACACAGGTCTGGTTCATCACCGGATGCTCCACCGGCTTCGGGCTCGAGCTCGCGCGTCTCGTGCTCGACCGCGGCGGACGCGCCGTCGTCACCGCGCGCGACGCGTCGCGCGTGCAATCCCTGACCCAGGGCGCGGAGGACCGCGCGCTCGCGCTCTCGCTCGACGTCACCGACCAGTCCGCCATCGACGCCGCCGTGCACGACACCGAGGCCCGCTTCGGACGGATTGACGTCCTCGTCAACAATGCCGGTTACGGCTACCAGGCCTCCGCCGAGGAAGGCGTGGATGCCGAGATCCGCGCCCAGTTCGATGCCAACGTCTTCGGCCTGTTCGCACTCACCCGCGCCGTCCTTCCCGGCATGCGGACCCGGCGCCAGGGCCATGTCATCAACATCACCTCGGTCGCGGGCTTCATCGGCTTTCCGGGTTCCGGCTACTACGCCGCCAGCAAGCACGCAGTCGAAGGCTGGTCCGACGCGCTCGCCGCCGAGGGCAAGCCGCTTGGCATCACCGTCACCTGCGTCGAGCCCGGCCCGTTCCGCACCGACTGGGCCGGCCGTTCGCTCAAGCAGACCAGAAGCCGGATCGCCGACTACGCCGAAACCGCGGACGCACGCATGCAGGCCACCGCCGGCTACAGCGGCAAGCAGCCGGGCGACCCGATCCGTGCCGCGGAGGCGATGATCCGCATCGCCGAGAGCCCGAACCCGCCGCGCCATCTCGTTCTCGGCAAGTTCGGTATCGACAGCGTCACCGCCAAGCTCCGCGAACGCCTCGCCGAGATCGAGACCTGGCGCGAGGCCGGCCTGGCCACCGACTTCCCGGACACGAATTGACGCGACCATGAGCCCGCGCAACCGCCGCCGCCTGCGGCGCATGCTCGAGCTCAACGATTTCGAGCGCGCGGCAGCATCGCTGCTGCCCCGTTCGACGCGCGCCTACGTCGTCGACGGGGCTGAAAGCGGGGCCGCGCTGCGCAACAACCGCGCGCGCTTGGACGACTACCGCTTCGTCACCCGTGTCCTGCGCGACGTCTCCAGCCGCGACCAGACCACCAGCCTCTTCGGCCGTCGCTGGGCGTCTCCCTTCGCCATCGCGCCGATGGGCGCGTCGGCGCTCGTCGCCTACGACGCCGATAACCGCATGGCGCGCGCTGCCCGCGCCACCTCCATCCCGTATGTGCTGAGCGCCAACTCCATCACGCCGATGGAAGAGGTGATCCGCACCAATCCCGACGCCTGGTTCGCGGCTTATCTTCCGGACGATCACCGCATCATCGAGGGCATGCTGGACCGCGTGGGCCGCGCCGGTTTTCCCGTGCTGATGGTCACCGTCGACGTCTCGGTCCCGTCCAACCGCCCGGCCGAACGACGCACCGGCTACACGATGCCGTTCCGGCCAAGTCCCGGCCTCGTCGCCAACGTCCTGTCGCATCCGCGCTGGCTCGGCGGCACGTTCGCCCGCACCGTCCTCGAGCGCGGCTTGCCGGTGATCGCCAATGTCCGCCCCACCGGCGGCCCGCACATCTTCTCGCGCGGCATCGGGCGCGTCGGCGGCAACAGCCGGTTCAATTGGGACCACGTGTCGCTCATCCGCAAACGCTGGCCCGGTCCGCTGGTGCTCAAGGGCCTGCTCTCTCCCGAGGATGCCCACATTGCCGCCGAGCACGGTGTCGACGGCATCGTCGTCTCCAACCATGGCGGCCGCCAGCTCGATTTCTCCGTGGCCGCCATCGAGGTCCTCGACGCGGTCAAGCAGCGCAGCGGCGGCATGACCATCCTCGCCGACAGCGGCTTTCGCCGCGGCACCGATGTCCTCAAGGCGCTGGCACTCGGCGCCGACGCCGTCATGATCGGCCGGCCGTTCCTGTTCGCGGCGACGCTCGCGGGCGAGCCGGGCATCCGGCACGCCGTGTCCATCCTGCACCGCGAGATCGACCTCGACCTCGGGCTGCTGGGTCTGCGCACGACGGACGGCATCACGCGGGACATGCTGATCGAGGCGGCCAGGAGCCATCCATGACGACGTCCATTGCCGACAATCGCGCCCTGATCGTCGGCGTCGGACCCGGCATCAGCGCCTCGGTCGCCCGTCTGCTGTCGAGCGAGGGCATTCTCGTCGCCCTCGCGGCAAGAGACGCCGTCAAGCTCGCGCCGCTCGCGCGCGAGATCGGCGGCCATGCGTTCGCGGCCGATGCCACCGATCCAGCCTCGGTCGCCACCCTGTTCGACCAGGTCGACAGCGCGATCGGCCCTCCCGGCCTCGTCGTCTACAACGCCGGCGCCCGCGCCCGCGGCCCGGTCGCCGATCTCGACCCCGGAGAGGTGCGTCGCGCGCTCGACGTGACCGCGTTCGGCGCCTTCCTCGTCGTCCAGCAGGCCGCCCGGCGCATGCTGCGCGAGGAGCGCGGCACGATCCTGCTGACCGGCGCCACCGCCGGCCTCAAGGGGTTCCCGCTCTCGGCCTCCTTCGCGATGGGGAAGTTCGCCCTACGCGGCCTCGCCCAGAGTGCCGCACGCGAACTCGGTCCGCGCGGCATCCATGTCGCGCACATCAACATCGACGGCGCCGTCCGGAGCGCCGATCGCCCTGATGACGGAGACTCCACCCTCGATCCCGACGCGATCGCGCGGACATACCTCGACCTGCTCCGCCAGCATCGCAGCGCCTGGACCCACGAGATCGATCTCCGGCCGTGGTCCGAGCGTTTCTGAGCCCTGATCCCTGCCGTGAGCGTGCGCCGCTCAGAGATCCGGCCATCGGCGCAACCGGTAGCGCTCCTGCTCGGGCGTCGGACCCGCGACCCCGTCGGCCACCTGCGGCGGCAGCGGATCCATCCGCTCGGGCGCCGCCCAGCAATCGACGACGCCGAGGCTCCGCGTGCAATAGGGTTGCGGGGGAACCGGCGGATCGGGCGTCCGGCAGTAGCTCCGGCCCTCGTCGAGACGCACCACCGAACAATCCCGCCCGGTGATCCCGGAATACAGCACGTCGAACAGGTCGCGGTGGAAGATCGCGATGCTCGCCCCGAGGCCGCCGACGACCGGCACGACCGTCCCCGCGGCGCAGCCCGCCAAACCGAACGCCAGCGTCATCAGGGTCAGGCCACTTCTCACCCCGCGAAGTTGGCAGAACCGCCTTAACCGTTCCTTTCCCCGGTGCCGCCGCACCGGTTTGATAGCTCCGACCGTCATCGCTATGGTCCGGCCCGGCTTGCCTGGGGTGCAGTGACGACGTGGCGGATTTGTTTGCGGAGGTCGACGAGGATCTGCGCGCCGAGCAGGCGCGTGCGATGGCCCGGAAATACGGGGTGCTGGTGATCGGGCTCGTGCTGGCGGCGATCGTCGCCGTCGGTGTCTGGCAGTTGCTCGCGTGGCAGCGCGCCCGCGCCGACACCAAGCTGTCGGCGGCCTATTTCGCGGCCATGCACAGCGCCGATCAGCCCAGCCCCTCGGATGCCGCGTCCCGCGCGGCGGTCAGGCTGTTCACCCCGCTCGCGGACGCGGATGCGGTCGGCATCCGTACCTTGTCGCGCTTGCGCCTGGCGCAGCTTCGAGGCGATGCCGGTGACGCGAAAGCCGCGATCGCCGATCTCGATCAGGTCGCCAACGACCCGCAGGCCGCCTCTCCGCTGCGCGATCTCGCGACCCTCGCGTCCGTTCAGCGCCAGCTCGCCACCGGCAGTCCGGCCGAGATGGCGCTTCGCCTGCAAGGGATCGAGCAGCCGGGCTCGCCGTTCCGCGCGCTCGCGCTCGAGACCGGCGCGATGATCGATCTCGCGCAGGGCAGGATCGCCCAGGGCCGCCGCACCCTGCAATTGCTGCTCGCCGACGAGGACGCCACCGACGCCATCCGCGAACGCGCCAACACGTTACTTCAGGCGACCAGCGAGGCTGGCGGCAAATGACGATCCAGGTCGGCAGGCGCCGCCTGCTCGGCGCGGTCAGCGCCTCGGCGCTCGCGCCGCTCGCCGCCTGCGGCCTGTTCGAGGAAGACGTCAAACCGATCACACCCGGCCACCGGATCGACATCCTTCCCCCCGCCTATGGATTGGAGGTCGATCCCGCGCTGGCTTCGACGCCGGTCGTCCTGCCGCCGCCCGATCCCAACGACGACTGGCCGCAGCCGGGACGCATACCCACGCATGTCAAGGGAAGCGTGGCGTGGAGCGGCGGCGACAAGATTGCCTGGCAAGCCAGGATCGGGACCGGCCAGGGATACCGGTCGCAGCTCACCGCCCCGCCCCTCGTGGCGGACGGGCGGGTCTACACCATGGACGCCGATGCCGTGATCGAGGCGTTCGATCTCGCCACCGGCCACACGGTCTGGCGTCTCCCGACCAGGCCGAAGAAGCAGAAGAGCACCAACGTCGGCGGCGGCGTCACCTATGCCGACGGCACGATCTACGCGGCGACCGGCCTTGCCGAGGCGCTCGCCATCGATGCCGCCACCGGCCATGTCCGCTGGCGCGTCAGCACCACCGTGCCGGTCCGTTCGCTCCCGACGGTCGCAGGCGGCAAGCTGTTCTTCGGCACCATCGACCAGAAGCTCCGCGCGATCGACGTGTCCGACGGTCATGCGTTGTGGAACTACCAGGCGTCGCAATCCTTCAATGCCGTCCTCGGCCAGCCCGCGCCCGCCGTCTCCGGCAACGTCATCGTTGCCGGCTTCGGCTCCGGCGAAGTCGCCGCCCTCGGCGTCCTCGACGGCGCCCTCGTCTGGAGCGACACGCTCGGTAGCACCGTCGGCGCGAGCCCGCTCGAATTCGCCTCCGTCCATGCCGAGCCGATCATCGACGGCGACACCACCTACACGATCAGTGTCGGCGGCCTGCTGACAGCCACCGACATGCGCACCGGCCGACGCATCTGGGAGACCGCGATCGCCGGCAGCCACACCCCCGTGCTCGCCGGCGACTGGCTGTTCCTGCTGACCGAGGACGACACCGTCACCTGCCTGTCGAAGGCGACCGGCCATGTGCGCTGGAACAGTGTCCTGCCGCGCTATCACAAGCCGAATGCCGAGAAGCAGCCGATCGGCTGGTCCGGTCCGCTGCTGGCCGGCAACCACCTCGTCTTCACCAGCACCTACGGCCAGATGCTGCTGCTCTCCCCGTCGGAGGGCACCATCGAGGATCAGCGCCAGCTCCGCAGTCCGGCCAGCCAGGCGCCCATCGCCGCGAACGGCACTCTCCTCGTGCTGACCAACGACGGGAGGCTGACAGCCTTCCGCTGATCGACGATCGCCCCGTCGCTCCGGCCTCGCCGCTCCCGATCGTGGTGATCGCGGGTCGCCCGAACGTGGGCAAGTCGACGCTCTTCAACCGTCTCGCCGGCCGCCGTTCCGCGCTCGTCTCCGACGAGCCCGGTGTCACCCGTGATCGCAAGGAGGCCGAGGCCCGCCTTCGTGGCCGTGACGTGCGCCTCGTCGACACCGCCGGCCTCGAGGAAGCCGCGCCCGAAACCCTGTTCGGCCGCATGCGCGCCTCGTCCGAGGCGGCGGTGGCGCAGGCTGCCATCGTCGTCTTCGTCGTCGACGCGCGTGCCGGCATCACCGCGTCCGATGCCCATTTCGCGTCCTGGCTGCGACGCCAGAACATCCCGGTGCTTCTCGTCGCCAACAAGGCCGAGGGCCGCCAGGGCCTCGCCGCCGCGATGGATGCGTTCTCGCTCGGCCTCGGTGCGCCGCTCGCCGTCTCGGCCGAGCACGGCGAGGGCATCGCCGACCTCATGCGCGAGATCGCCGAGCACCTGCCGGCGCTGGCCGCCGGCGATCCCGCCGACACCGGCGAGCGCCCGGAGGGCCCGCTCCATCTCGCCATCGTCGGACGGCCGAACGCCGGCAAGTCGAGCCTGCTCAACCGCTTGCTCGGCGAGGAGCGCATGATCACCGGCCCCGAGCCCGGCCTGACGCGCGACGCCGTCACCGTCGAGATCGCCGACGAAGCGGGCCCGATCGCGCTCGTCGACACCGCCGGGATGCGCAAGCGTGCCCGTGTCGAGGCCGCCCTCGAACGCATGTCCGTCAGCGCCACCATCGAGGCGCTCAAGATGGCCGAGATCGTCGTCCTCGTCATCGACGCCGTCCTCGGCATCCACGAGCAGGACCTGCAAATCGCCCGCCTGATCGAGCGCGAAGGCCGCGGCTGCGTGCTCGCACTCAACAAATGGGACGCTGTCGAGGACCGCGCCGCGACCAGGCGCGCCATCTCCGACCGGCTCGAGACCAGCCTCGCCCAGATGAAGGGGATCGAGACCGTCCAGCTCTCGGCGCTGACTGGCGACGGTGTCGCGCGGCTGTTCCCCGCCGTCCGCCGCGCCCACGCGCATTGGAACCAGCGCGTCGCGACCGGCGAGCTCAACCGCTGGTTCGAGGCCGCCCTCGAGCGCCACCAGCCCCCGCTCGTCGACGGCAAGCGGCTCAAGCTCCGCTACATGACCCAGGCCAAGGCGCGTCCGCCCACCTTCATCCTGTTCGGCACCCGCGCCGAGCAGTTGCCCGAGGATTACCGGCGCTATCTGGTCAACGGCCTGCGCGAGAGCTTCGATCTGCCCGGCGTTCCCGTCCGTCTGCTCACCCGCGGCACCACCAACCCCTACGCCGACCGCGCACGATCTTAACGACACCGCAATAAAAACGGTGCACAATCGGGTCCTGAAACGGAACCCGTGCGAGCATGACGCTTCTGCAGATCCGCCGATCGCGCTCGACCGGCTACGTCCTGGGCGGCCTCGCGGCCCTGCTCGCCATCATCGTGGGCCTCACCATCCACCAGGCCCATACCCAGGCCGCCATGGTCGGCATGATCCGCCACACACGCGACGTCATGGAGCGCGAGTCCGATCTCAAGATTGCCGTGCTCAGCGCCGAAACCGGTCAGCGCGGGTTCCTGCTCACGGGCAGGTCCGATTATCTGCGGCCCTACCGCGAGGCGACGCGGCGGCTGCGCCCGCTCGAAGCGACCTTGTCATCCCTTCTGGCCGACAGTCCGGCGCAGCGCGCGCTGCTGGAGCGATTGCTGCCCATCATCGACCGCAAGATGGCCGAGATGGACGCGACCCTCGATGCGCACGCTCGTGCCGGCAGCGTCGCGTCGCTGCGGATCGTGGGCACCGATCTCGGCCGGCATCTGACCGAGCAGATGCTGGCCCTCCTCGACCAGATGCAGGTCGAGGAGGATCGCATCCTGGCTGCCGGCAACGCCAGGATCGCGCGCAATCTCGCCTTGTCGGCCTCCTTGACCAACGGCGGCGCGGCGCTCGCCTCGCTTTTCATCATTCTCGGCGGCTTGCTGCTCCGTCGCGCATCGAGGCGCACGCGCGATGGCGAGGAGCGCTACCGCCTGCTCGCCCAAAACGTCAGCGACATGGTCGTTCGTGTCGACCTCGATCTGCGTCAGACCTATGTCTCGCCGTCCTCGGCATCGGTCTGCGGCTACGTGCCGGACGAGCTGATCGGGCGACGCTGGATCGAGCTCGCGGATGCCGACGATGTCGATTCCATCGAGCGTCAGCTCGAGCGTCTCTGCAACGGCCGCACCGAAACCGAGCTGCTGACCTTCCGGATGCGTCACAAGGACGGTCACCTCCTCTGGGTCGAGACCGCACTCAGCCTGGTTCGCGACGACAGTGGCAGGCCGGTGTCGATCATCTCGTCGATCCGCGACATCTCGAGCCGCAAGGTCCAGTCCGACGAGCTGCGCGTGGTCAATCTCGAACTCGAACGTCTCGCGCGTCATCTCGCCAAGGCGCGCGATCGCGCCGAGCGGGCGAGTTCCGCCAAGACCCGGTTCCTGGCCGGCATGAGCCACGAGCTGCGCACGCCGCTGAACGGCATCATCGGCTACGCGCATCTGTTGCGCCTCGAGGGTGGCCTGGCCGAGCCGCAGGAGGAACGCGTCTCCAGCATGCTCGCGGCGGGCGAGCATCTGCTCGGCATGATCAACCATGTGCTCGACCTCACCGAGATCGAGGCCGAGCATGTCGACCTGCAGACGACGCGCATCGATGCCGCGGCCAGTGCACGCGACTGCCTCGCCCTGGTCAGGCCGGCCGCTTCGGCCAAGGAGCTCGAGCTGCGCCTCGTCATCGACGAGGCCGCGCCGCGGGCCATTGTCGCCGACGCCGCCCGCCTGCGTCAGATCCTGCTCAACCTGCTCGGCAACGCGGTGAAGTTCACCCGGGAGGGCTCGGTCGAGATGCGGCTGCTCGCGGGTGCCAACGGCATGCTTCGGATCGAGGTCGCCGACACCGGCCCGGGGATCCCGGCCGATCAGAGCCATCGCCTGTTCGGAGAGTTCGACCGGCTCGATGCCGCCCACGACATCGAGGGCGCGGGGCTCGGCCTTGCCATCTCCGGACGCCTCGTCTCGCTCATGGGCGGGACCATCGGCCATGCCGACCATCGATCTGGCGGCAGCGTGTTCTGGATCGAGTTGCCGATCGGCGAACTCGGCGAGGCGGCCGACGGGCTCACGGTCGAGCCGGCCGGCTTCTCGAAACGCCGGTTGCGGATCCTGATCGCCGACGATGTCGCGATGAACCGAGACATTGCCCAGGCCTTCCTGCGTGCCGCCGGCCACGACACGGTCGTCGTCGACGGTGGCGCTGCCGCGATCGACGCCGCGCAAGCCGGCGGGTTCGACGCGATCCTGATGGACGTGCGCATGCCCGACATCGACGGGCTCGAGGCCGCGCGCCGGATCAGAGCCCTCCCATCACCTGCCGGCTCCGTTCCGATCGTGGCGCTCACCGCGCAGGCCTTCAGCGAACAGGTCGAGGAATGCCGGGCCGCAGGAATGAACGGGCACCTGTCCAAGCCGTTCGCACCGGACGCGCTGCTGCTCGCCATCGAACGCGCGGTCGCGATGGATCCGGCGTCGCTCGCTGACGCCAACCGGCTCGACGCGGAGTTCGCGAGCCTGCCGGTCTTCGACCAGATCGCCTTCGGACACACGGCCTGTTTCCTCGATGCGGGAGCGGTCGAGCCCTACCTGCAGACCATCGCCGAGCGCGGCGAGACCCTGCTGCTCGGTCTCGGATCGACAATTGGGGACATCGCACTGGCGTCCGCCGCCCATGAATTCGCCGGCAGCGCCGGCATGTTCGGCTTCTCGCGCGCCTCCGAGATCGCCCGGCGGTTCGAACGCGCCGTCCAGACCGCGTCACCCGACGCGGCGCGCATCGGCCGTCAGCTCGCCGCGGCGCTTGCCGACACCATGCCTGCCATCCGGAACGAGATCAGCCTTTCGGCCGTGCAACCTTGCGCGGTCGAGACAGTAGAGGCCAGGGGCAGCACACACGATTGGTCGTCGGCCTGACGCCCGGCCCCTGTCATGACGCCGCCCGCACCAGGTGCAGGTGGTCGGCCGGGCCGCGGGCCTCGTCGCGCGGAGGAACACGACATGTGGATGAGAAACGAGCGCATGCGCGGCGCGATGGCCCGCAGCCGCACCCTCCGGCGGGTCTTCATGGGCACCTCCAACCGCCTCCAGATGATGCTCCTGTCGGGACACAAATCGCCCCTGACCCTCTCGGCGTTGAAGGATGCCCGGCGTGGCGCCGAGCCGCTCCTCAGTCATGACGAGATGTTCGTCCTGCACGAGCTGGGCCGCGCGCAAAGTGCGCTCGACGGCGATTTCGCCGAGTTCGGCGTCTACCAGGGCTGCTCGGCGCGTCTGCTGTGCGAGGTCAAGGGCGACCGGCCGCTCCACCTCTTCGACACGTTCGGCGGCCTGCCGATCCCCAACGACGACGAGGGCAGGGTCTTCGCCGCCGGACATTTCAGCGCAACCCTCGCCCACGTCAGACGCAGCCTCGATGGCTATCGCAACGTCCATTTCCACCCGGGATTGTTTCCGGCGACCGCCCGCGGCCTGGAGGATAGCCGCTTCGCGCTCCTCCATCTCGACGTCGATCTCGAGGCGAGCACCCTGGCCGGCCTCGACTTCTTCTACCAGCGGATGCTCCCCGGCGGCATCATCGTCACGCACGACTACTCGATCATCCCGGGCGTCGCGCGCGCCTTCGAGCAGTTCCTGCGCGACAAGCCCGAAACCATGATCGAGCTTCCCACGACCCAGGCGATGCTGATCAAGCGTGCCGCCTGACCGAGACCTCCAAGCGGGCGCACACAAAAAAGCCGCCCGGATCAACGAGCGGCCTTTTTCGACATCATTGGCGCAGCCGATCAGTCGACGCTGATCGCCGCCGCCTCCGGGCCCTTCATGCCTTGCACCACCTGGACCCGGGCGATCTGGCCCTCGGCCAGCGTCGTCAGACCTGACCGCTCCAGGGCGGAGGCGTGGACGAAGATGTCCTTGCCGCCGTTCTGCGGCGTGATGAAGCCGAACCCCTTGGTCGCGTTGTACCACTTCACTGTCCCGACCATTTCCTCGGCCGAGCTGAGGTCGGGCGCGCGTCGTCCCGGCCCCGAGCGGAATCCGCCTGCGCTTCCGGCCGGTGCTCCCCCGAAGCCGCCCGGCCGCGGCCCACGCGGTGCCGGACGGGCCTGCGCGGTGCTCTCGTCGACCGACAACACTTCTGCCACCTGCCGCCCCTTCGGACCTTGCCCGATTCGGACCTTCAGCGTGGCACCCTGGCTCACCGTCTCATGCCCCGACTGCGACAGTGCGTTGGCGTGCAGGAACACGTCGCCGGAACCATCGGCCAGCTCGACAAAGCCGAACCCTTTCTCAGGATTGAACCACTTCACGCTGGCATCGACATCGGGCCCGGACGCGATCACCTGCGACCGTGGTGCCCCGAAACCGCCCGGACCGGCGCGCGGCGGTCCTCCCAGCGGCGGCCGATCGCCGAACGAGGGCGGCGGGGAAAAATTGTCATCGTCAAAGCCGCCGCGGCGGGGGGAACGGGCGCTGCGGTCGGTCCTGCTGTTTCTCAACGTCGTCAATCCCGAGTATTAGATGGTAAGGGCGGAGCTCGATCGGAAATCTGCTGGTCCTGGCAAAAACCCTGGCTTTCGAAATGGCCGTCGTAGCGTCCGTTTCCGCATCCTTACCATAGCGGTTTCGCACGAGTGCGACAAATCAGCGTCAAATTCAGCCGTCGGAGCGGACGTGGCGCGGTCCGGCACAACCGCGCTTTGCCTGCGATTTGACTAACGCCTATGAAGAGCCGGGCCGCCCCGGACGCGGTACACGGAGAGGAATCGAATCGATGGGACGACCTGATCGACGCACGGCCTTGATCCCGGCCGTGACCTTTCTCGTCCCGAGCCTGTGCCTTCCGTTCGTCGCAATGGCCACCCCGCCCCAGGACCCGACCGCCATCTTCACCATCCAGGGCGAGAACGATGCCGTCTCGACGCAGAAGGGCACCTCCGACCAGTACTACACCGCCGGCCAACGCCTCGGCTTCACCACCGGCACCGACGATTTCGGCGTGGCCAGACCGATCCAGGATCTCGGCCATTTCATCTGGGGCGACGGCGTCCAGCGCGTCAGCATCGATCTCGACCAGTCGATCTTCACCCCGCACAACACCCAGATCTCGCCGCCCAACCCGCACGACCGGCCATACGCCGCTGACCTGATCGCGACCATCCGGCTGCTCACCGACAAGGACACCAGCCGAAGCTATGTCGGCTTCGATTTCGGTGTGCTTGGTCCCTACGCTCAGGGCGAGGAGGTGCAGAACGGCTTTCACGACCTGATCGGCGACAGCCGCAACAAGGGCTGGGACTACCAGCTCCCCAACTCGCCCGTCTTCCAGCTCGAGGCCGGCCGGATCTGGCGCTTCCCGGTCGCGCGGTTCTACGGCATCTCCGCCGACGTCCTGCCGCAGGCCAACGCCGAGGCCGGCAGCCTGCGCGACGAGATCATGCTCGGCGGCCAGGTCCGTCTCGGCCAGGGGCTCGACGCCGACTACGGCGTCGCCCGGATCGGTCCTGGCATGGACGGCCTCGATGCCTATGTGCGGAGGCGTCCGGTCACCTGGTACTTCTTTGCCGGCGCCGACGGGCAGGCCGTCGCCTTCGACGAGACCATCGACGGCAGCACCTTCCGCAGTGCCAGCCGGCACGCTGATCGTATCTGGGACGTGGGCGAGATCGAGGCCGGCGCCGCCATTATCTACCGGGGCGTCAAGCTGTCCTACTCGCAGACCTGGCAGACGCAGGAGTTCGTCGGTGCCCGGAGCGGCCTCTTCAATTTCGGCTCCGCGGCCCTCTCGTTCAAATTCTGACCTCACCCTCGTCCTGACCCCGAAAGTTCGTTCCGGTGATCGCATCGCGCATCCTGACCATCCTCGCCGCCGCGACCCTGGTCGGTTCCTTCGCCATCGCGACCCTCGTGCCGCCTCTCGAACCGCTCGGCCAGGTCCTGCTCCAGCTCGACCATGACGCGATGGCAACGCTTCACGCGGCGATCGTGACCCACATCTCCACCGGCGTCTGGACCGACATCGCCGCCCCTTGCCTGGAGCGTCCCGCCTGGCTTCTCCCCGCCATGCTCGGCATCGTTCTGTGCGGCCTGGCGCTCACCACTCGTCCCAAGCGTGCTACTCAGAAGCGCCGCCGCAGTAACTAGAATCAGCCTCCCAGGCGGGGGCGGCGCTGGAACCCGATCGCCGTCCTGACCACCGCCCGATGCGCCTGGTCGAGGCCAGCCAGTCCCAGACGCTCGACCGCCACGAACTTCGCCTCCGACACGTCCCCGCCAGCCCTCGGCTCGCCGGCGACCCAAATCCCCGCCATGTCGAGCACCGTGTAGTGGAACCGGATCGCGCCCTCCTCGTCGCGGTCGATCACGTCGGCATGGGCCGCCAGCGTCAACGGACCGGCCTCCACGCCCGTCTCCTCCATCAGCTCGCGCCGTGCCGTCTCCTCGACCGTCTCCCCGAGCCTCTGGCCGCCACCCGGAAACGACAATCCGCCCAGCAACGGCGGGCGTCCCCTGCGCACCAGCAGCACCGACGCCCCGCGCAGCACGACGACGCCCACCCCCACTAGCGGCCGTTCCGGATAAGCCCGCGCACTCGCCATCAACCCGCCCCCAGCAGCCGCGCCCCGTCCTCGTAGCCGAACAGCGCGAGCAGGCGGCGCACCGCCAATCCGCGCGCCGATCCGAGCCCCGGGTCGCGCGTCATCAGTGCCTCCGCATCCCGCCGCGCGATCTCCAGCAGCCGCTCCAACCCGTCCTCCAGCGCCAGCCGGAACCCGGGATGGCCCGACTGGCGCAGCCCCAACGCGTCACCCGCCCCACGCAGGCGGAAATCCTCGTCCGCGATCAGGAACCCGTCCTCCGTCGACCGCAGCATCGCGAGCCGCGCGCGTGCCGTCTTGCCCGCGCTCTCGTCATGCAGCAGCAGGCAGAACGACTCCGCCGCGCCCCGTCCGACCCGCCCGCGCAACTGATGCAGTTGCGCCAGGCCGAACCGCTCCGCGTGCTCCACCACCATCACGGTCGCCCGCGGCACGTCGACTCCCACCTCGATCACCGTCGTCGCCACCAGCACCCGGATCGTCCCCGACGCGAACGCCCCGAGTGCTGCCTCGCGCACCGCACTCTCCTGACGCCCATGCGCGAGCCCCACCACCTCGCCGAACCGCTCGCGCAGCGAAACCCATCGCGCCTCGGCCGCGGCAACGTCGGTCGTCTCGCTCTCGCTCACCAGCGGACACACCCAGAACACCTGCGCGCCAGTGGCCACCGCGCGCGCCACTCCCGCCGCCACCTGGTCGAGCGTGTCGAGCGCATGCACCGTCGTCCGGATCGGCTTGCGCCCCGCGGGCTTGCCCTCGATCCGGCTCACATCCATCTCGCCCCATTTCGCCAGCAGCAGCGTGCGCGGGATCGGCGTCGCCGTCATGACCAGCACGTCCACCGTATCCCCCTTGGCCCCCAACATCAGCCGCTGCCCCACCCCGAACCGATGCTGTTCGTCGATCACCGCCAGTCCGAGATCGCGGAACACCACGTCCTCGCTGAACAGCGCATGGGTCCCGACCGCGAGAGCGGCGTCCCCGCGCGCGAGCCGCCCGAGCGCCTCGCGCCGCGCTTTCTTCCCCATTCCTCCCGTCAACAGCACGACCGGCACCGGCGCCAGCCGCGTGAACGTGCGCGCATGCTGGCGTGCCAGCAGCTCCGTCGGCGCCATCAACGCCGCCTGCACGCCGGCCTCGACCGCGCGCAGCATCGCCAGCAGCGCCACCAGCGTCTTGCCCGCGCCCACGTCCCCCTGCAGCAGCCGCAGCATCCGCCGCGGCGCCGCGAGGTCCGCGTCGATCTCGCGCAGCGCCCCCGCCTGCGACCGCGTCGGCGCGAAACCAAATCGGCGCAGCGCCTCCGCCCGCAACGCGCCATCCCCTCGCAATGCCCGCCCGGGTTCGCACCGAACCCGCGCGCGAACCACCCGCACCGCGACCTGTCCCGCCAGCAGCTCGTCATAGGCGAGTCGCGCATGCGCCCGCCCGCGCAGCGCGGCATCGTCCTCGACCGGCGCCTGCAGCATGCAGATCGCGGACCCGAATCCGGGCCAACCCTCCCGCGCCAGCAACGAGCCCGACAGCCATTCCGGCATCGCCGGCAGCACCGCAAGCGCCGCACCCACCGCCCGGCGCAGCGACGACGGTCCCAATCCCGCGCAGAGCGGCCACACCGGCTCCAGCGGGGGGATCTCCTCTCGATGCTCCGCCGGCACCACGAAATCCGGATGCGTCATCCGCAGCCGCCCCGCATAGACGTCGAGCCGGCCCGACACCGCCACCCGCGCCCCCACCGGCAGTTGCGTCAGCCGCTGCGGCTTGAACAGCGTCAGCTCCAGCTCGCCCGTGCCGTCGCTCACCACCACCCGCCACGGCTGGCGGGCGTTCGCGGGCTTGGCGTGCCGCATCACCTCGACCACCAGCGTCACCATCGAACCCGGCACCGCCTCGGCCAGGAACGGCGCTGCCCGCCGGTCCACCAACTGCACCGGGAGGTGGAACAGCAGGTCGAGCACGGCGGGCCCGCCCACCAGCCTCGGCAGCAAGCCCGCCTCCCGCTTCGACACGCCGAGAAGCCACGCGATCGGCCGCAGCAGCGCCTCGTCCTCCGCCATCATCCGCGCAGCGTCCATCTCCTCATGCCGTCCCGGACTGGCGTCGTCTCTCACGGTCGCTATATGACGCGAGCGAATGAATGAAGCAGCCAGCACATCCGCGCCGCTCGACGCCAGACGGCGCCGTATCCTGTTTCGCGCCAATCATCGCGGCATGCACGAGGCCGACCTCCTGATCGGCGGCTACGTCTCGCCGCGGATCGCCGCCTTCACCGACGCTGAACTCGATTCCCTCGAGGAGATCATGGAGTTCGTCGACGCCGATCTCGTCGACTGGCTCCTCGGTCGCGCCGCCGTGCCCGATGGCCGCCGATCGCCCATGCTGCGCGCCATGCTCGACGCCGCCCACCAGCGAGGTCACGAATCCTGAGCGCCATCATCGACCAGCCCCGCCCCGAGAGCCGCACCGGCCTCGGCGCCACCATCCACGGCGCCCCCGAGGGCTACGACGCGCGCCTCCTCGCGCGCCGCCGCGCCGAACATCCGGGCTCGCTGCTGCATGTCGCGCGCGACGACACCCGTCTCGCCCGGCTCGCGGACGCCATTGCCTTCTTCGATCCCGCGATCGAGATCGTCCGGTTCCCGGCCTGGGACTGCCTGCCCTACGACCGCGTCTCGCCCAACGCCGCCCTCGTCGCCGAACGCGCCGCCGCCCTCGCCAGACTGGTCCAACCCTCCACGAAACCCCGCATCGTTCTCACCACCGCCAACGCCATCCTCCAGCGCGTCCCGCCGCGGAGCGCCTTCCGCAACGCCAGCCTCGACATCGAGGAGGGCAGCGCGCTCGACACCGAGCTGCTGACCGAATTCCTCATCGGCCGCGGCTACAACCGCGCCGAGACCGTCCGCGAGCCGGGCGAGTTCGCCGTCCGCGGCGGCATCGTCGACATCTATCCGGCCGGCGAGGGCGAGCCCGTCCGCCTCGACCTGTTCGGCGACGAGGTCGAGAACATCCGACGCTTCGACCCCTCCACCCAGCGCTCCACCGACAAGCTCCCCCGCCTCGTCCTCCACCCCGTCGCCGAGCTCGCCCTCGACCCCCCATCCATCTCGCGCTTCCGCTCCAATTGGCGCGAGCTGTTCGGCCAGGAGGCCGCCGCCGACGGCATCTACCAGTCGGTCTCCGACGGCCGCCGCTATCCCGGCCTCGAGCATTTCATGCCGCTCTTCCACGACACGCTCGAGACCCTGCTGGACTACCTGCCGAACCCGACCATCAGCCTCGACCACCAGTGCGAGGAGGTCTTCGACGGCCGCCTCGAAATGATCGCCGACCATTTCGAGGCGAGGAAACTCCCCGCCCGCGAAGGCGAGCTGCCCTACCGCCCGATCCCGCCCGGCCTGCTCTACCTCGACCGCGACACGCTCGATCAGGTCTTCGCCCCTCTCGAAGTCACCAGCTTCAGCCCCTTCGCCAAGCCCGACGGCGCAGGGGGCATCGATGCCGGCGCCCGCCCCGGTGCCATCTTCGCCTCGCAAGGCACGCTCCGCTCCACCGAGGGGGCTCGCAACGTCTTCGACCTGCTCGCAGCCCAGGCCCGCGAATGGGCCAACGCCCGCCGCCCGCGGCGCACCATCGTCACCGCCTGGAGCCGCGGCTCGCGTGAACGCCTCGCCGCCCTGATGCGCGAGCACGACCTCGCCGCCCACCAGACCGACACCTGGGCCGAAGCGATCGCGCTCGACCCCAAGCGCGGCATCGCGATCGCCACGCTAGGCATCGAGCGCGGCATCGTCGCCGAGGATTTCGCCCTCGTCTCCGAGCAGGACCTGCTCGGAGAGCGCATCTCCCGCCCGCCGCGCCGCCGCCGCCGCGCCGACGAGTTCATCGCCGAGGCGACCGAGATCGCCGAGGGCGACCTCGTCGTCCACCAGGATTACGGCATCGGCCGCTATGACGGCCTCGAGACGCTGACCATCGGCACCGCGCCGCACGACTGCCTGCGCCTGGTCTACGACGGATCCGAGAAGCTCTATCTCCCAGTCGAGAACATCGAGCTCCTGAGCCGTTTCGGTTCCGAGACCCAGGGCCAGCTCGACCGGCTCGGCGGCACCGCCTGGCAGAACCGCAAGGCGCGGATGAAGCAGCGCATCCGCGACATGGCGGGCGAGCTGATAAAAACCGCCGCCGCGCGCCGCATCCGGCAAGCCCCCAGCCTGGCCCCCGCCGAAGGCACCTGGGACGAGTTCTGCGCCCGCTTCCCCTTCGCCGAGACCGAGGACCAGCTCCGCGCCATCTCTGACGTGCTCGAGGACCTCGCCTCCGGCCGCCCGATGGACCGCCTGGTCTGCGGCGACGTGGGCTTCGGCAAGACCGAGGTGGCGCTGCGCGCGGCCTTCGTGGCCGCCATGTCAGGCGTCCAGGTCGCCGTGGTCGTGCCCACCACGCTGCTCGCGCGCCAGCACCACCGCACCTTCTCCGCCCGTTTCCAGGGCCTCGACATCCGCGTCGAGCAGCTCTCCCGCATGGTCAATGCCAAGGACGCCGCCTCCGTCAGGAAGGGCCTCGCCGACGGCACCGTCAACATCGTCATCGGCACCCACGCGCTTCTCTCGAAAGGCATCGAGTTCACCGAATTGGGACTGCTCATTGTCGACGAGGAGCAGCATTTCGGCGTCGCCCACAAGGAGAAGCTCAAGTCCCTCCGCGACGACGTCCACGTGCTCACGCTGAGCGCCACCCCCATCCCGCGCACGCTCCAGCTCGCACTCACCGGCGTGCGCGAGATGAGCCTGATCGCCACACCGCCCGTCGACCGCCTCGCCGTGCGCACCTTCATCATGCCCTATGACGGCGTCGTCATCCGCGAGGCGGTCCAGCGCGAGCGCTTCCGCGGCGGCCAGATCTTCTGCGTCGTCCCGCGCCTGGAGGACATCGAACGCATGGGCGAGCGCCTGCGCGAGATCGTCCCCGAAGCGAAGTTCGCCGTCGCCCATGGCCGCCTTGCCCCCACCGAGCTCGAACGCGTCATGACCGAGTTCGGCGAAGGCAAGTTCGACATCCTGCTGTCCACCAACATCGTCGAATCCGGCCTCGACATGCCGGCCGTCAACACGCTCATCATCCACCGCGCCGACATGTTCGGCCTAGGCCAGCTCTACCAGCTTCGCGGCCGCGTCGGCCGCGGCAAGCAGCGCGGCTACGCCTACCTCACCTGGCCCCAGAGCCACCGCCTCAGTGCGGCGGCCGAGAAGCGCCTCGACATCATGCAGACGCTCGACAATCTCGGCGCCGGCTTCACGCTCGCCAGCCACGACCTCGATCTGCGCGGCGCCGGCAACCTGCTCGGCGACGAGCAGTCCGGCCACATCCGCGAAGTCGGCATCGAGCTCTATCAGCAGATGCTCGAGGACGCGGTCGCCGAGCTCCGCATGGCCAAGGGCCGCCGCAAAGCGGAGGACACCGACTGGACCCCCCAGATCGCCCTCGGCCTGCCCGTCCTCATCCCCGACACCTACGTCCGCGACCTCCCCGTCCGCCTCGGTCTCTACCGCCGCATCGGCAACCTCACCAACGACGAGGAGACCGGTGCGATGGCCGCCGAACTCGTCGACCGCTTCGGCGAACTTCCCGACGAGGCCCAGAACCTGCTCGATGTCGTCACCCTCAAGCGCCTCTGCAAACAGGCGGGCGTCGAGAAGCTCGAGGCCGGTCCCAAAGGCATGGTCGTGCAGTTCCGCCGCAACAAGTTCCGCAACCCTCCCGGCCTCATTGCGTGGATGGCGGCCAAGCGCCCGCATGACCCGAACAAGGATCTGGGCGAGATGCGCCTGCGCCCAGACCACAAGCTCGCGATCATCCGCGAAATGACCACCGCCCAGCGCATCCGCATCGCCCGCGACGTCGCCCAGAACCTCCACCGCCTCGCCGAGGACCCCGCCGCCGCATAGAAGAAGGGCAGGGGCGTTGCCCCTGCACCCCACCAGGAGCCCGCGGCTCCTGGACCTCAGGGGTCGCGAGCGTCCGTCACGAGCACTGACCGGACACCACCTCGCGAAAGCGCCATGGCGACAGTGACGCCGGGACGAAGATCCGAAAGGTTGCCGGGATGCAGGCTTTCGCCTGTTGCTTCCGGCGACAATTTGACCATGACGTCATCTCCGCCGCTTCTGATCAGGACCGACGTCGGATCATTGGCCACAAGACGCCCTGAGATAAGCGCAGTGCGGGAAGGCTGCGCTTCTTCAATATCCAGACCCGATGCGGGCAGAAACTCGCGCGCGAGCCGTTCCTTCTCCCGCGCCGGAACGGAGTGATCTGCCTGCATGTAGGCGCCCCCGACCAGCAAACGCTCATCCGGAAGCTTGATATCGGTCGCCGTGACAGCAACGATGTCGCCAACCCGGAGATCTGATCGCGGGAGCGGATATCCAACGACGATCAAGGCATCCGACGACAGCATGACCCTCGCGTCGTGGCCACTGCGATCTCGCACGGTCAAGGAACGCGCGGCCAAATCAACGCTCATTAGAGCGCCGCGAATGGCAGGGGTGCCGTGTGCAAATTCCGCTTGGCAGGTCGCGGCCAACCCGAAAGCCGAGGCCACGAAGACAACCCACTTTGTCGCAAGCATCAAACCGGCGTGCCGCACTGGCATCCGAGGGTCGCGAAAGGTTGCTGGAACCGCACGTGCTGCCCGGTGATCGGGTCGACACCCTCCGGCGGCAGTTCGTGCCCGATCTGTGCCATGAGAGGATACCAGCGCCCGTTGTCACCGCCTGGCACGGCTCCCACACCCACGGACGCTGATTGCGTATGGGTGAACGGAACCGTGAGATGCAGCAGTTCGTGCCAAGTATACTCCAGCGCGGATTGCAGATAGGGGCTCGGAGCCAGGTAGATCTTCAGGCCAGTGCGCTGTTCTGGTGGCCCATCGAAGCCGCAGACTTGTCTCGACTTGCCGTCGGTCCAGATTGCCAGCCCGGCCGCGGAGGTTTCGAGCGGCAGGCGGGCGCCCATCGTCTGCAGCGACGTGTAGAACGCGACCGTCCGCGTGCTGCCCGCCATCAGCACGTCGATCAGTCTGGCGATCGCCTGGCCCTTGGCCGAAGCCGCAAGCCCGATGCGGATCGCCTAGGCCACACGCACCGAGAAGTCAGGCTCGGTCAAGCCGGACAGATCGAATGCCAGTCCGCTTTCAACAAAGAATGGTTCCGCCACGGTGAGCCTTCCTCAGCTTTCCAGTACAATGGCACATCATTCGCTCATCAACGCCTCGTCAATCAATGACGTTCAACTCACGTGGCGCCGGCGACTGCGCCGGCTACGAGCAATCCGCCCACATCCAAGCTCCATTGCAGGCAGGTGAGTGTTGAGAAGCTGCAGGCCGTTCCCAGAGGCTCGATCGTGCAATTTCCGACGCAACAAGTTCCGGCTTCCCTGCTGGCCTTATCGTCTGGATGGCAAGCAACCGTCCAAAAGACCCGAACAAGGGCCTGTGCGAGATTCACTTACGCTCCGACTACAAAATCGCGGTCATCCGCTCACGCATCCATACCACCCGCTACATGGCTCGGAACCTGAACGTGTCGTTGAAGAGGCCGCTGCTGCCTGGGAAGCAAGGAAGGCACGGACGCCCTCCCTGCACACGCTACGAGCATCGGTTCTGGACCTATGCAAAGATCTGCTCTTTGATCGGGTCTGTAGGATCGCGGAAGCGCTTGCATGAGCCAGTCAGCTAACGAGCCAAAGAACAATAATAGTAACACAATCCCTGATTCTGAAATTTTGAGGATACTGAAGTCCGAGAGTGGGTTCTCGGCAGAGTTAAAGGCGCTTGAACAGTTTTTATTGCATGGAACCGCAACTGATGCCGGCGTCTATTATCTTGACCCTAACTCAGGCAAGGCGAGAGAGATAGATCTAGTCGGATTGACACAGGTGCTGGTCAAATCAGAACGGACTTCGTACGCGTGCATCAAATTGATCTTCGTTTGTGACGTGAAGTCTAGTGTTGCGCCTACGATAGTCTTTTCTTCACTACCTAGCCAGCCTGACAAAACTGCCAAGTTCTTCAGCAAAGTTTTTTGGGCGGACGAGAGTTTCGGAGTCGCTAGTCAATACACGTCAGATTTTGGATCGATCCAAGATAATGCGAGAGTAGGTAGAGCAGTTGTTCAAGTGAGCACACACTCGAACAAGCAGGATAAAAACCGTGTGACTAATGAGCCCTACAAGGAAGCTATTTATAGCTCGTTAAAAGCTAGCAAGTATTTTATAGACAGGCAATCGGACGAACTTATGGTTGGTTTTCTCTTCGACGACAAACCGATCTGTAAAGTACTTTCACTCCCGATTGTAATCATTGATGGACCCCTTTAAGAATACTATTTCGACTCCACGGGCGAACATCTCGCGCCGGTAAGCTTTATCCCAGTGCGCCATAGCATCGTCTCGACTGGAGATGACCACGAAGGGAAGTTGACGGTCGAGAACAGAATAGTGATCTTTTGCTCGATGGCTAAGATTAACGTTCTACTACGGAAATCGACGGAGTGGCTTACCAAGTCTGCCACAGCCTCCCTGGAGGGATCTATTAAGTCGGTTCGACCCTTAAGAAAGCTGTTTGGTGTTGAAGACGATAAAAAGTGGAAGCTCTAGTGGGAGGCTGTGCCGCGACTTCAGGCGGGTTCAGCTCACGCTACAGCTTGCAGCCTGAGCCTGGGCCTCCTCTACGGTCGGCGACATCGCCGTCTAGAACATCCAGACCATCACCGCCGATCAGGCGGAACTAGGCAATGACGTCATGATCCTCGGGCTGAATTTTATTGGCCGCGTTCATCTATGACGCTCATTCTCGTGGGCCATCTGATAAGGCAATATCCACCATTGGAACCGGATCGTTCTGCGTCTACTCGGGAACAGGTTGGATGAAAAGACCGCTTCCGGTGGCTTGTCTCAGCGCCGAGTTCTCCTTCAGTCTCGTCCTGCACCGAGCGCCACACGCGCCTGCTCGGCCAGCACCACCGGCAGACGGTCAACGCACACTCGCAGCGGCGGGACGGCGTGCCGCTGGACGGCCATGGCTGATAGTCCGTTGCCAAGAACCTCCACGGTCTTGCAGAAGCTCCCGCTGCGGGGTGAGCAAGCAAGAAGCGCAGGGGCCCCATCCAATTCATCCGCTTTGCGGTTCGATCCCGCCATTAGCCAGTGGCTCATGGACCTCCGCGACAAAACGTCCGGACCGATGCACCGCAACCCTCATTCCTTAACCTAACGCTATGAACCGTGTCTTCCTGCTCGTTGCACTCATGGCGCTTTCCGCATGCCAGACACCGTCCGGTGCGTGCAAGCTCAGCATCCTGGCGTCCGTGCCGTTCCACGTGGCCGGCGGTCATCTGATCGTCGATACCGAGCTGAACGGGCAGCCGAGCAAGCTCATCTTCGACACCGGCGCCCAGACGAGCGTGTTGACCGGCGACGCTGTCCAACGGCTCGGACTACAGACCGAGAACGAGCATGTCGGCACCGTCAACGGCATCGGCGGCATGCGACTGGTGTCTCTCGTCGACGCGGAGACATTCAGCATCCGCAATCTCAAGGCGCACGACTTTCACTTCATCGCCGGCAACGTGCTCAGCCAGGCCCATGCGGCCGACGGATTGCTCAGCACCGACTTCCTGTCGCGCTACGATGTCGACCTCGATGTCCCCGGCCACCGCATCGACTTCTTCGCCTCCTCGGGCAACTGCGACCACCCGACCGTCGCGCTGAACGGCGACGTGTTTGCGACCGGGTTGATCCGTGACGACGATGATCCCAGGCCGCGGATTCAGATCTCCATCGAGGGCAAGATGTTCACCGCACTCCTCGACACCGGCTCGCCGGTGACGGTCATGTTCCGATCGGCGGCTGGCCGCCTCGGCCTGGGGCTTGCCGCCACCAAGGCGGATCGCGTCGGCAAGATCGGTGGCATCGGACCGGACCCGGTTGTCGCCTACCGTCACGTCTTGCAGACAGTGACGATCGGCGACATCACCGTCGAGAACATGCCGATCGTCATCGCTGACCAGACCCCGTTGCGCGACGATGCGATGATCCTCGGGCTGGACTTCATCGGCCGGGTCCATCTGTGGATCTCGAATTCGTCCGGCCGTCTGGTCATGCAATATCCGCCGCTCACGTCACCCGTCGACGAGCCGGCGCGCTGATCGGCAAGGACAGGTCACGTGAGTGGAACGCTCCCGGCGGCTTGCTCCAGCGCCGCGTTCTCCTTCAGTCCCACCCCGGTCATCTGCCCCCGACGCGCTTCGCGCATCAGCCACGCGAGCGTGCCGGCTGCCTGCATCGTGGTCAGTCCCTTGTCATGGATGTTCGAGACGCAGTTGCGCTCGTGATCACGCCGGCCGGCGCGCGGCGCCCAGGTCAGATACACGCCCAGGCTGTCGGCCACCGACAAGCCCGGCCGCTCGCCCAACAGCATCACGCAGAGGCGGGCTCCGAGCCGCTCGCCGATCTCGTCGCCGAGCGCGACACGCGCCTGCTCGGCCAGCACCACCGGTCCCATACGCCACTGCGGCAGACGGTCCGCGCACGCGCGCAGCAGCGGGACGGCGTGAAGCTGCACGGCGGCGGCGGACAGTCCGTCGCCGAGCACGAACACGACGTCGTAATCGCCCGGCTCGAGGACGCCGAGCGACAGCGGATCGAGCCGCCGGCCAAGGTCCGGCCGTCGCAGATAGGTCGAGCGGTCACCGGCACGGCTCCGCACCAGCCGCGTCGTCAGCGGGTGGAGCTCGGCCTCCAGCCGCGCCATGTCGAGCACCGTGTGGACGGCGTCGCGGGCAGCGGCATGGGCGCGCTGCAGTTCCAGCACATGGTCGAGCGCCAGCGTGTCGCCGCTGCGTCGCAGCCCGATCCGCGCGCCCGTCGTGCCGCGAAGTGCCGCCCAAGGGTCGAGCGCGGGCTCACGCGGCATCGGCGGACAGGCGCGCGAGCAGCGCCTGCTCGGTCAGCGCGCGCGGCCTGAGCCGTCCGGTGCCGTCCGCCAGACCCACGCGGGCGAGCCAGCCCGCGAACTCGGGCGCCGGCTGCAAGCCAAGCGCATGGCGCAGGCCGAGCACGTCATGGAACGACAGGCTCTGGTAGTTCAGCATGATGTCGTCGGCACCGGGCACGGTGATCAGGAAATTCGCCCCCGCGATGCCGAGCAGCATCATCAGGTTGTCCATGTCGTCGCCGTCGGCTTCGGCATGATTGGTGTAGCAGACATCCACCCCCATCGGCAGGCCCAGCAGCTTCCCCGTGAAATGGTCCTCGAGCCCCGCGCGCACGATCTGCTTGCCGTCATAGAGATATTCGGGACCGATGAAGCCGACCACGGTGTTGACCAGCAGCGGATGGTAGCGGCGCGCCACGGCATAGGCTCTCGCCTCGAGCGTCTGCTGGTCGCACCCCCAGTGCGCGTCGGCCGACAGCGCGGATCCCTGGCCGGTCTCGAAATACATGCAATGATCGCCGACGGTGCCACGCCGCAGTCCGCGCGCGGCCTCGTGCGCCTCGTCGAGCACGGCGAGGTTCACGCCGAAGCTGGTGTTGGCTGCCTCCGTGCCGGCGACCGACTGGAACACCAGGTCGACCGGACCGCCGCGCTCGAGCATCGCCATCGTGTTGGTGACGTGCGTGAGCACGCAGGTCTGCGTCGGGATGTCGTAGAGTTGCCTGAGCTCGTCGAGCATCCTGAGCAGGCCCATGCAGTTGTCCGCGTTGTCGCTCGCGGGATTGATCCCGATGACGGCGTCGCCCGCGCCGAGCAGCAGCCCGTCCAGGGTGGAGGCCGCGATGCCGCGCGGGTCGTCGGTGTTGTGGTTGGGCTGCAGGCGGGTGGCGAGGCGTCCGGGCAGGCCGATCGTGCTGCGGAACGCGGTGACGACACGGCATTTCCGCGCGACATGGACGAGGTCCTGGTTGCGCATGAGCTTGGAGACCCCCGCCACCATCTCCGGCGTGAGGCCGGGGGCGAGTGCGGCGAGTGCCCTCGCATCCGCGTCGTCGGTCAGCAGCCAGTCGCGGAACTCCCCCACCGTGAAGGCCGCGACAGGTCCGAACGACGAGCGATCATGCGTGTCGATGATCAGGCGGGTGACCTCGTCCTGCTCGTAGGGGATCAGCGTCTGCTCGAGGAAAATGCCGAGCGGCATCTCCGCGATCGCATAGCGCGCCGCCACCCGCTCGGCGTCCGAGCCTGCGGCCAGGCCGGCCAGCTCGTCGCCTGACCGTCGGGGCGAGGCGCGGGCAAGCAGGCTCGCGAGGTCGTCGAACACGAAACGGGTGCCGGCAAGGTCGCTGTGCCAAGCCACGGCTCAGACCGCGCTGAAGCCGTTGTCGACGAAGAGGTGCGTTCCGGTGACGAACGACGCCTCGTCGGACAGCAGGAACAGCGCCGCGCGAGCGACCTCCTCGGGCTCGCACAGCCGGCCTTGCTGCGCCGCGATCGCGTTCTCCGAGACGTCCACGCCGAGGCCTGCCAGTGCGGCAATCTCGCGCATCCCGTGCGCGGTGCGGATGAAGCCCGGACAGACCGCATTGCAGCGGATATGGCGGTCCCGATACTCGACGGCGATGGCGCGCGCGAACATGTGGCAGGCGCCCTTGGTGGTGTCATAGAGCACTTCTCCCGGCGTCGCGAGCTGGGCCGAGATCGACGAGGTGCAGACGATGGCACCACCGCCGGCCTCGATCATCCGTGGCAGCACGGCGCGCGTCATCAGGAACATGCTCTTGACGTTGACCGCCATCAGCCAGTCCCAATCCTCCTCCGTCGTCTCGAGGAAGGGCTTCACGATCAGCGTGCCCGCATGGTTGAACAGCGCGGTCACGGCGCCGAGTGCCGCATGGACGGTCGCGACCGCGCGCGCGACCTCGCCCGCACGCGACAATTCGGCCTGCGCGAAGACCGCCTGATGGCCGCGATTCCGGAGTTCGCGCGCGAGCATCTCGCCCGCGTCCGCGTCCCGATCGACGATGCCGACCTTCGCCCCTTCGGACGCGAACAGACGCGCGGCCGCCGCACCGCAGCCGGCCGCACCACCCGAGACGAGCGCCACCCTGCCGGCAAGCCGTCCGGTCATGCCTCGCCGACCGCCCGCTCGGCCGCTTCGATCTCGGCCCGGCGTCGGTTCGCGATGTCCCCGATCGGCGGTCCCGCGAAACGCCGGCGCTCGAAGCCGAACCAGACCACCAACGCCACGACGAGCGCCGCGATCGTGACGGTGAGCGCTTGTCCGTTCGGCGGCTGGATGCCGATGAAGATCAGCACCGCGCAACCGATGATGCAGAGCACCGCGATCGGCCGATACAGCGTGCCGAGCTGGAACGGTCCCATGTGGACCCAGGATCGGCGATAGGCGAACAGGCCCGCCGCCACCGGCAGGAGATAGGAGATATAGAGGAACATCGTGCAGACCGCCGCGATCGTCGTGTACACCGGCGCATAGATCGTGAACGCGATCGCGAGCACGCAGGCGGTCCAGATGCTGGCCACCGGCGTGCGATACCGCGGACTGACCTTCCGCAGGGTCGCCGACGCGGGAAGGCCGCCGTCACGTGCGAAGGCGAAGATCATCCGGCTCGCCGACGTCACGCAGGCCAGCCCGCACAGATATTGCGAGACGCCGATCCCGACATACAGCGGCAATTTCACGCTGCCGGGCAGCACGTTGTCCATGATCGCGAAGAAGGAGCTGCCGCCTTGGCCTGCCGCTTTGCCCAGATCGGGTGCGGCGAGCACGATGGCGGCGAGCATGGCCCAGCCGAACAAACCCGACCACAGCACCGAATGGATCATGCCGCGCGGAATGGCGCGCGGCGCGCCCATCGTCTCCTCGGCGGTGTGCGCGGATGCGTCGAAACCGGTGATCGTGTAGGCCGGCAGCAGCAGGCCCAGCAGGAACAGGTAGGCGAGGTTGTGGGTCGCGGGCCAGACGCCGCCGCCGGGATCACCGGAGTAGTTGTGGAACGTCCAGAGCCGGCTCGGCTGCAGATGCGGGGCGAAGGCGAGCAGGGCAAGCGTGAGCGCGATGACGACGGCGAAGATGATGATGCCCGACAAGTCCGTCAGCCTGGTCGTCAGGCGGATGCCGAGATGATTGCACGTCGCCTGCGAGACGGTGATCGCGCCCACCACGATGGATTGGACGAGTATGGAGTGCATCGTCGGCGACGCTGGCGTCAGCGCGGCCGTGTCGATGCCGAGATAGGGAAAGATCGCGCCGACCAGGAAGAGATAGGTGCCGACATTGATCGCGGCGAGCACGGTGACCAGGCCCACCAGGTTGAACCAGGCCGTCAGCCAGCCGAGGCCGCGCCCGCCGAGGATCGAGCCCCAATGGTAGAGGCCGCCGGCGGTGGGATACGCCGACCCGATCTGGCCCATGGCGAGGGCGAAGAACAGCGAGAACAGGCAGGCAACCGGCCAGCCGAGGCCGATCGAGGCGCCTCCCACCGAGCTCAGGCCCTGGCTGAACGAATTGATGCCGCCCGACAGGATGCAGATGATCGAAAACGAGATCGCGAAGTTCTGGAACGTCTTCATGCCCCGCAGCAGTTCCTGCGCGTAGCCCATCGAGTGCAGGATCGCCTTGTCGGCGGCACCGTCCGCGGAGCCGGACGTGCGGGGCGTCGAGTCGGTTCGTAGGTCCATTCGAAGCACCCTCTCTCGCGCCGAGCAACGCTAAGCGGAGAAACGCGCCGTTACGACAGAAATATGACGGGCGCGGTGATCGTCTGTGATGGACGGTGATATCCGCCACCCGGACCCCGCCGCCCGCCGATCTCACACGATGGGAAGCGTCAAGCTCGCCGGAGCCAGCCCTGCCGCTTGCGCACGGAGTGTCACCGAACCGGTCGACCCCGACGGACGTACCACCGCCAGCGCCGCCCCATGATAGGTCTGTCGCCCGGGCCCCTGGAAGCTGTCGACATTCTGCGGGTTCGCGTTCCCGACCGCGGCCAGCTCGCCCTGTCCATCCACCGCGAACATCACCTCCACGACCGCGTCCGGCACCCGCCGCCCGAACTCGTCCGCCACCACCGCCAGCACATGGGCGAGGTCGTTCCGACTTGCCGCCAGCAGCAACTGGTCCGGCAGCAGCAGCAACCGACGTGCCGGGCCCACCGTCTCGAGCGCCTGCACCCCGATGACTTGTCCGTTTCGATACGCCACCGCCAGCAGCACCCCGGGTGCATATCCCACCGTGAACCGGGCCCGCAGCTTGTCGGCACTCGTCAGCGTCTGCCGGCCAACCTCATGCTCGTTCAGCAGCAGCGCCACCATGTCGCCCGACGTGTAGACATTGACGATCAACTCCTGTCCAGCCACCACCGGCCAGCTCCAGCTCTTCAGCTCGTCCGGCCATCCCCACGCGCTCAGCCCCTGTATCTGTCCCGCCGGCGTCGGCCGCTGGACGAACATCTCAAGCGAGCTTCGCCCCCACAACACGTCCCGGTAGTACGACTGGGGTTTCTTCTCGCCCGCCAGGTCGATGTCGCCGCAATAGGAATTGAACATCGGGTACGGCCGGTCGAAATCGTAGGTGCAGCATTGCGAGAACGGTTCGATCGGCTCGCCACCCACCGGCTCGAGAAACACGTTTCCCAGACCCGACTCGCCGAGATAGTCGATCCCCGTCCAGACGAAGTCCCCGATCACGTAGGGCGCCTGCTCGACGGCCACCCAGCTGTCATACGCGAAATAGGGCAGGCTTTCCGACGAGATGATCGCCTTCGTCGGATGCAACCGGTGCACTTCGGCGTAGATGGCGGGCTGGTAGTGAATGTCCGACAGATCGAGATAATCGTATTCCGGCCCCTGGTATTCCAGCGTCGGGTAGGTCATCAGCCCGCCGCCGGTCACCATCCGCGTCGGGTCGAGTGTGCTGATCAGGTTGTGGATGTTCCGCCCGATCACGCCGCCCTGCTGCGTCTGCCCGTCCGGGATCTCGTTGCCGACGCTCCATAGCACCACGCTCGGATGGTTCCGATCCCGAAGCACCATGCTGGTGATGTCGGACGGCCAATATCGATTGAAATAGAGGCTGTAGTCCTGCGGGTTCTTGCCCGCGTCCCAGCAATCGAACGCCTCGTCGTAGACCAGCAGACCCAGCCGGTCGCAAGCATCCAGGAACGCGGGTGAGGGCGGATTATGCGAACTGCGCACCGCGTTGAAGCCATTGAGCTTGAGCTGTTCGACCCGGCGCACCTCCGCCCGATCGATCGCCTTCGCGCCCAGCGCGCCATTGGTATGGTGAACGCACGCCCCCTTCATCTTCACCGACTTGCCGTTCAGGGAGAAGCCCTGCGCCGCGTCGATCACGACATGTCGCACGCCGAATGTCTGCCGCACCGTATCGACCACCGCGCCACCAACCAGGACCACGATCTCGGCGGTGTAGAGGAACGGCGTATCCGGCGACCACAGATCCGGCGACGGGAGCGACAACGAAAGCGACGCGGTCCCTGTCGCGCCCCGCGCCACGCTCAAACCCGTCGACCCGCTCGCTACCGCCCGGCCCAGCGGATCCTGCACGCTCGCCTCGATCACGGCCCTGCTGACCGACCGCAGCCGGCTCTCGAGTTCGACCGCCAGGTTCACGGTCGCCGCACTTGCCGACACGTTCGGCGTCGTCACCGACACGCCCCAGAGCGGGATCCGCGCCGGGCCCGTCGTCGTCAGCCAGACATGGCGGTAGATGCCCGATCCCGAATACCACCGGCTTGTCCGCCCGAGATTGGCCACCCGCACCGCCATGACGTTGGTGCCGTTGCGATTGATGGCGGCGCTCAGATCGAACGCAAAACTCGTGTAGCCATACGGGTGGAACCCGAGATGAACACCGTTGAGATAGACATCGACGGCCTCGTAGACGCCATCGAACCGGATCTCTATCTGCCGGTCCGAGGCCAGCCCGTCGAGCGGGAAGTGCTTGCGATACCAGCCGACGCCGCCCACCGTCCAGGCCGTCGCCGCCGGCGTGTCGTAGTTGGCCTGTCCCTTGTCGGCCGGCACATCCAGGAACGGCCCGATCTGCAAGGGCGGCAAATCGTATATCGTCCACAGCGCCGGATTGCTGGTCTCGGCGCCGCTGCCGGTCGATCCCCCGAGATCCTCGATGCTCCAGTCATGCGGAACGTCGAGGCGCCGCCAGTCGCCGTCGTCGAAATCCATGCTCTCCGCGCCAGCGGGATCGCCGCGAAAAAACAGCCAGTCTGCGTCGAACGAGACGTCCCGTGCGACGCCGGCGACGGTTCCTGAAGCTGCATGCCCCGCACCGGACCCTGCGACTGCCGCCGCCGTCGTCCCGGCCGCCAGCTGCAATGCCCGCCGGCGGCCGAACCCGTTGCCACGCTCCATGGATCTCTCCTCCCCGCTTGCCGGTCTTCGCCGGCCCGCTTCATTGGTACCGCTTCGGATTGGAACCGTGTCTCACGTATCGGTGAGGTTGAATCTGAGCGCATAACCCGAGCCGCCCGGAAGGGCAGGCCGGATCGCCGACAAATGGCTCTGAGGCGATCCACCTCGATTGGTCGCTCGTCAATCCAGCTCGGAGGTGTCCTCAAGGCTGCCCACGCGCGTCACGCCATCGATCTCGGACAGGCGAGCCACCAGGTTCGAGACCGGACGCTTTCCCTTCACGCGCATCGTCAGCACGACCGCTCCCTTGATCGGACGCTCGGCTTCGGCCCCTTCCTCGTCGGCAATATCCTCGTCCGCCTCCCGGTCCGGCAGCATGTCGTCATCACGTTCGACGTCCACCTGGTCGACCGCGAAACGAAATTCCGTGCAGGCGATCAGAATGCTGCGCAGCAGTCCCCGTCCATCCTCGTAGCGGATCCGCAGGCGGCGTGCTGTCCGTCTCTCCCGCGGCAAGGCTTTCACGATCCTCGGGAAAACCAGCATGATCACGAAGTGGCCGGCGGTCGTGGCGATGGCCAGCCCCAGCAGACCGGCTCCGCAAGCCATGCCGAGTGCGGCCGTCAGCCAGATCGACGCCGCCGTCGTCAGGCCGCGCACGATATCTCGCCGCATGAAGATGACGCCGCCGCCGATGAAGCCGATCCCCGAGACTACCTGTGCCGCCACCCGCGACGGGTCCACCACCACCCGTCCGTTCGCCAATATGTCCGTGAACCCGTATTTCGAGATCAGCATGAACAGGGCCGACGACACCCCGATCAGCGTATAGGTCCGGAGCCCGGCGCTCTTCTGGCGGATTTCCCGCTCCAGTCCGACAAGGGCCGACAGCAGGAAGGCGAGCCCGAGTTCGGACATCTGCAGCCATTCCTGTCCCGCCGGCCCCGACCTGCCCATTACCCCGACCCGCCCATCACCCCTGCGTTCGCCGACCGACCAAGAAACCGGCTGGACCGGCGCGCCGTTGCTAGACCGCCCTCTCGAAAGCACTGTCTACCCCGCAAGGTTCGAGTCGGGAGGCGTGGTTGGCGAAAATCGGCCCGACAATGTCCTCCAAGGCCGTCCGTCAGTTCGCGGCTCTTCCGGTGCGCGTCGCCGCCGCAGGCCACGTCGAAATCATGCTCCTGACATCGCGCGGGACCCGCCGCTGGGTGATCCCGAAGGGCTGGCCGATGTCCGGTCTGTCGGCGAGCCGGGCCGCCTCGCGCGAAGCGTTCGAGGAAGCCGGCCTCGAAGGCGTCGTCGACAGCGACATTCCGTTCGGCCGCTACAGCTACCAGAAGCGGCTGAAGGACGGCGTCTGTCGCACGATCGAGGTCGACGTCTTCCTCTTCAAGGTGTCGCGTCAACGCAAGAATTGGCCCGAGAAGCGCCAGCGGCGGACCTGCTGGTATGACGCGGCGACAGCCTCTTCCTTGGTCAATGAGCCCGAGCTGGCCGACCTGTTGTTGCGGTTCGACTCTCAGCCGCCCCTGCCGTCCTCGAAATGAAAGCACAGATCCCGCGGCCAGGAGGCGCTCCGCGGCCGCCCGGCGGCGCGAGAGGCAGAAAGTCCTGCGCCCCGCGCCGGCCGGAGCCAACGCCGCCAGCCCCGCAGGATGCAAAGAAACCCGATCATCGACGCCTGCTCCCGCTCCATCGCGCGAAACATGGCGAGCCCCCCATAAAAGGGCCATTCCTCCGTTCGGCGCGCGCCGTAAACGCCCCCCTGAAGCGGGGCGGCCGACTTGATCGCGAAGCCACCGAATTTCAAACCCCGCGCGGGCCGGACGCCTCGAGACCCGGACCCGGCAAGCCGATTGCACGGCGCAAGCACGCCGGCACCGCGCCGGTCGGGAGGAACCACAATGGATGGTCGGCCACGCCTCGCACGAAGCCACTCCCCAGGCATCCACCCGACGAGGCCGCGATGAAGATCTCCGTCATTGGCATGGGCGCCGTCGGCACCGAGATCGTCGCCTCCCTGATGGCGATGCCCGAAATCAACGAGATCGTCGCCGTTAACCGCACTCGCGCGAAGGCCGAAGGCGAGGTGCTCGACCTCCTGCACACCACCGCCTTCAACACCGCGCGCAATCCGAAGCTCCGCGCCGGCGATCCTCCCGACCTCGGCGGCAGCGACATCATCGTGCTGACCACCGGCGCGAACATCCCCGGCTCCATCTCGCGTGACGAATGGTTGATCCCCAACCGAAGGATCGTCGAGGCGATGATGCCCGATCTCGAGCGTTATGCGCCCGATGCGATCATCCTCATCGTCACCAACCCGGTCGAGACCATCACCCAGCTCATGCTGCGCCGGTGGCACTTCGCCAAGCGGCGCATCATCAGCCTCGGCACCATCGTCGACACCGCCCGCCTGATGCGCATCGTCAGCGAGCGGATCGCCATCGATCCCAAGAACATCTTCGGCTACGTGCTCGGCGACCATAGCGAAACCGGCTTCATCCCCTGGAGCCTCTGCAATGTCAGCGGCATGGACATCGGCGCCTATTGCCGTCTCAACGATGTCCCGCCGATCGACCGGGCCGCCGTCAGGCGCGCCGTCACCGAGGCCGGGTTCGGCATCGTCCGTCTCAAGGGCAACACCAACCACGGCATCAGCGCCAGCGTCTGCCGTCTGATCCGGGCCATCATCGCCGACGAGAAATCCGTCCTCCCCGTCGGCACCCTGCTCGAAGGCGAATACGGCATCGACGATCTCGTCATGAGCGTCCCCTGCGTCATCGGCCGCTTCGGTGTCGAGCGCATCCTCAACGTCGCCTTCAGCGATGCCGAGCGTGTCGAGCTCGCGGCCTCCGAACGCCATCTGCGTGATTTGCTCGCCATCGCCCAGGACGGGTAGTCAACACGCGCATGACCCACACGATCGTGCCGCCGAACCCGGTCGACCAGCTTGCCGATCTCCTCGGCGAGCGCGGTATCATCCGTGATCCCGACCAGGCCCGCTACACCAGCGACTGGTCGGGCGAGCATCATGGGCGCCCGCTCGCCATCATCCGCCCCGACAGCACCGGACAGGTCGCGGCCGCCCTGCGCGTCTGCAACGCCGCTGGCCTGCCCGTCGTCCCCCAGGGCGGCAACACCGGCCTCGTGGCCGGCGGCGTTCCGTCCGACACCGGGACCGAGATCCTGCTCAGCCTCGAGCGCCTCGACCGCGTGCGCGAGATCGATGCCGCGAATTTCAGCATGGTCGCGGAAGCCGGCTGCATCCTGTCCGACCTCCACCGGGCCGCGGAGGACGCCGACCGCATGTTTCCCCTCAGTCTCGGGGCACAGGGCAGCTGCCGGATCGGCGGCAACGTCGCGACCAACGCGGGCGGCATCAACGTGCTTCGCTACGGCATGACCCGCGACCTCGTCCTCGGTCTCGAAGCGGTCCTCCCCGACGGCCGGATCTGGAACGGCCTGAGGTGCTTGCGCAAGAACAACGCCGGCTACGACCTCAAGCAGCTCTTCATCGGCGCCGAGGGCACGCTCGGCATCGTCACCGCTGTGGCGCTCAAATTGTTTCCCCGGCCCACTCAGACCCGCACCGCCTTCCTCGGCGTCGCCTCGGTCGAGGCGGCGCTGCGCCTGTATGCCAAGGCGCGTCGCGACCTGTCGGACCTGCTGACCGCCTTCGAGCTCATCGGCCGCCCGTGCCTCGATCTCACCCTGGCCCACAGCCCCGATCTGCGCGACCCGCTCGACCAACCCGCACCCTTCGCCATCCTGATGGAAGCCTCCGCGAGCGGCCTCGTCGATCTTGCGGCTTTGTTCGAACGCTTTCTCGCCGATCGGGCCGAGGCCGGCGAGATCGAGGACGGTGTCGTCGCGCAATCCACCACCCAGGCCCGCGCGCTATGGCGTCTGCGCGAGGATCTCGTCGAAGCCCAGCACCGCCAGGGCGTGCACCTGCGCTCGGACATCTCCGTCCGCATCTCCGACCTCGCCGCCTTCATCGAGGCGGCGGACGCTGCCATGCTGGCGATCGTGCCCGTCGTCCGCATCCTCAATTACGGCCACGTCGGCGACGGCAATCTTCACTACAACGTGCTGCCGCCCGCGGGGCTCGATCCGGCCGCCACCCGCGCCCTTGTCACGCATGCCGAGGAGGCGCTGTTCGCGGTCGTCGACCGGTTCGGCGGCTCGATCAGCGCCGAGCATGGCATCGGCCGCCTCAAACGCGCGCACCTCGCCGAGCGTCTCTCTCCCGTCGAAGCCGAGCTGATGCGCGCCATCAAGACCGCTATCGATCCGGGCGGCCTGATGAGCCCGGGCCGCATGCTGTAACAAAACGGTCGCGGTCCGGATTGCGCCGGGACTGTTAAAGCCGAAGCCCCGCACGCGGAGGCTTCATGCTGCTCCATATCGCGCCGGCATCCGGCCTGGTGATCGCCCTCCTGTTCGCCTGCTTCATGCTCGTTCTCGCCTTCGAGGCCACCAACGGCTTCCACGACACCTCGAACGCCGTCGCGACCGTGATCTACACCAACAGCCTCAAGCCGATCCCCGCCGTGATCTGGTCCGGCATCATGAACTTCGTGGGCGTGCTCGTGGGCGGCATCGCGGTGGCCTATGCATTGGTGGAGATCCTGCCGCCCGACGTGCTCACTCCGCCTGACGGCGCGCCGGCCCTGCCGATGCTCGTCTCCCTCTTCATTGCCGCCCTGTTCTGGAATGTGCTGACTTGGTTCTTCGGCATTCCGAACTCCTCGTCCCACTGCATCATCGGGGCCCTTGTGGGCGTCGCCATCGCCGATTCGCTGATCCAGGCGCGCAGCCTCGCCGATGGCGTCGACTGGCACCAGATCGTCCGTGTGCTCGAGGCGCTCGCGGTCTCGCCGCTGCTCGGCCTTGTGATCGCCGGCGGTCTTTATTTCCTGCTCAAGCTCATCGTCCGGCGCGGCCATCTGTTCGAGCCGCCCGAGGGCGATCAGCCGCCCGCCTGGTGGCTCCGCGGCCTGCTGATCCTCACCTGCACCTCGGTCAGCTTCGGCCACGGCACCAACGACGGCCAGAAAAGCATCGGCCTGATCATGCTCACCATCATCGGCCTGCTGCCCGCCACCTATGCCCTGAACCCGGACGCCGGCGCCCAGCTCAGCCATCTCGGCGCCAACGCCACCGCCGCCATTCCGCTGATCGAGAAATACGGCGATGATCGCAAGGATCAGGGCGTCCAGGCCGCCACCGACCTGCAAGCCTTCGATCCCGGCACCGCCGCGCCGACCTCCAACGAGGCCCGTGACCAGGTCCGTCTGCGCACCCAGCGCCGCGGCGAGATCTTCTCCGTCATGGCAGAGCTCAAGCACGTGACCGACAACCCGGCCGCAGGAGCGGCCGACAAGGCCGCGGCAAAAAAAATCCGCAAAAGCATGGGCGCCCCGGTCCACTACGCGCCACTCTGGGTCCGCGTGCTCAGCGCACTCTGCCTCGGCGCCGGAACGATGGTAGGCTACAAGCGGATCGTCAAAACGCTGGGCGAGAAGCTCGGCAATTCGCACATGACCCCTGGCCAGGGCGGGAGCGCCGAGCTCGTGGGCTCGATCCTGATCGGGACCGCCGGCTTCACCGGGCTGCCCGTCAGCACCACCCACATCATCACCTCCGGCATCGCCGGCACGATGGTCGCGGGCGGCCAGGGCGTGCAACGATCAATGCTCGTCCGGATCGGCCTCGCCTGGCTGTTCACCCTGCCGGCCACCATCCTGATCGCGGGCGGGCTGTTCTACCTGCTCGACAGCCCGCAATTCTGACGCGAGCACTCACGGGGCGGCGGCGGCCGCCGCCTTCGTCTTCAGGTCGGGATACTCGTTGGTCAGCGCGACCAGCACGCCGTTCGTCCAGCCGAACCCGACTTGCGTCGCATATTCGCCGCCGGCGCCCTGATCCCCGTTCGTCGTCGTGACGTTGTACTTCTCGACCAGTTCGCCGAACTGCTCGTAGCCGGCGATGTTCTTGGCGACCCAGCGCGACGCGAGCGTATGCGCCAGATCCGCCATCCCGTAGTTGCGAAGTCCCTGCACCGCGATCCACTGCAAGGGCGCCCAGCCGTTCGGCATGTCCCATTGCTGCCCACTATCGATCAGCGTGGCCTCCATGCCGCCCACGTCGAGCAACCTGGTCCGCACGTTGTTGCCGACCGAAAGCGCCTGCGGGATCGATGCGATCCCGAGATAAAGTGGATAAAGCGTCGCCGCGCTCAGCTCGCCCGTTGTCTTTCCCTCTTTCCAGAGATAGTCGCTGAACGCGCCAAGCTTGCTGTCGTACAGCTTCGTGTCGATCGCGATCGCTCGCGTCACCGCCTTCTTGAAATACGCCTCCGCGTCGATCCCGTCGCCTTGCAGCAGATACGCGAACCCGATCGTGGTCTCCAGATGCGCCAGCAGACTGTTCAGGTCTGGCGGCACGATGTCGAGCGCCCGGTCGGTCGCGAGCGTCATGTGGTCGCCGAGCCAGCGCGAGCTGAAATCCCAGCCTGATTCCGCGGTCGCCCGCAGGTTCCGATACACCACGGTCGCCGGACGGTTCGCGCTCGCCGCCGTCGTCACATCCTCCAGATAACTCTCGTCGCGCGGCGCGTCTCGTGCGTCCCAGTAGCGATTGAGCACCGTCCCGTCGGCGAGCTTGACCACGTTCCGGACCGCCGTTCCCGGTGCCAGCGTGTCGGCCCCCTGCATCCAGTAACGGTACTCGGCCAGCATCTCCGGCAGGTACTTGCGGTATGTGCCGATCCCGTCCGTCCGCGCGACGAGATCGACCATCAGCGAGAAGAACGGCGGCTGCGAGCGGCTCAGATAGTAGCTGCGGTTGCCGTTCGGGATGAACCCGTACTTGTCGATCTGATAGGCGAAATCCCCGATCAGGTCATCGGCCAGTGCCGCCTGGCCGTCGCCCTCCAGGCCCAGGATCGTGAAGTAGGAATCCCAGTAATAGTCCTCCCGGAACCGTCCTCCCGGGACGACATACGGATAGGGCAGGGGCAGCAGCGTCGAATAGGGTGGCACCGTCGTCGTCGTCTGCGTCAGCACCGGCCACAGGCTCGAGATGTAGGCGAGAAGACCGGTGCCGGCGGGCGCCTTGGCGACGCTCGGGCCGGGCGGGGTCGGCCCGTTGAAGTTCGCGGCCACGAAGACGTCGAGGTTGAAGTCCGGCTGCCCCTTCATCGCGCCGTAAGCGGCGACGATCGAGGCCGAACTCCCGTTCGGCACGAGGTCGGGGAACGTCTTGCTGTCGGTGAACACCGGGGCGAGCTCGACCGCGCTGTACAGCGCGCCGTATTCGATCGAGGGCGGGACCGGATAATCCTGGCCGGCCGTCTGCGCGCGAGCCGCCGCGCACATGCCGAGACCGGCGGCGGTCGCCGCAAGCAGCGAGGACCGGAAACGTTGTTTGTGCCGCATTGGGCGTTCTCCCTTTGCACCGACCTTTCTGAATTCTTGCAGAACTGTAAAGGAGGGCCGGTGGCTGCGGCGTTCTCACGTTTCCGCGACCGGATTCGGGGCGGCACCGCGCCACCGGCTTGACGTCGGGCCGTCCCCGCGCGTAAGCCCCAGCGCTTCCACACGTCGCTCCGCGAAGGCTCGCGCAGCGGCGCGTCATGCCATGGAGCGAACCCACCCATGTTCGACGCCCTTTCGGGCAAGCTCACCGGGGTCTTCGACCGGCTCGGCAAGCGCGGCGCACTGAGCGAGGGCGACGTCTCCGAGGCGTTGCGCGAAGTCCGCCTGGCCATGCTCGACGCCGACGTGGCACTCCCGGTCGTGCGCGACTTCATCGGCCGGGTCCGCGCACGCGCGCTCGGCGCCGAAGTGCTCGACTCCATCTCGCCCGGTCAGCAGGTCGCCAAGATCGTCAACGACGCGCTCGTCGAAGCCCTCGGTGGCGCCGGCGTGGTCCCGCTCAACCTCAACAGCGCTCCGCCGGTCCCGATCCTGATGGTTGGCCTGCAAGGCTCCGGCAAGACCACCACCTCCGGCAAATTGGCGCTCCGCCTGCTGACCCGCGAACGCAAGCGCGTCCTCCTCGCCAGCCTCGACGTCCAGCGCCCCGCCGCCCAGCTCCAGCTCGCGCAACTGGCCGAGCGGGCAGGGGTCGCGAGCCTCCCCGTCGTGACCGGCCAAGGCCCGGTCGAGATCGCCCGCCGCGCGATGGACACCGGCAGGCGGGAGGGTTTCGACGTCGTCATTCTCGACACCGCCGGCCGCCTGTCGATCGACCAGGCGCTGATGGACGAGGTCCGCGCCGTCCGCGCCGCCACCAACCCCGCCGAAACCCTCCTCGTCGTCGACGCCATGACCGGCCAGGACGCGGTCAACACCGCCCAGGCCTTCAACGAGGCCCTCTCGGTCACCGGAATCGTGCTCACCCGCATGGACGGCGACGCCCGCGGCGGCGCCGCGCTCTCGATGCGCCAGGTGACCGGCGCCCCGATCAAGCTCACCGGCTCGGGCGAGAAACTCGACGCGCTGGAGGAGTTCCACCCCGAACGCGTCGCCGGCCGCATCCTCGGTCTCGGCGACATCGCCGGCCTCGTCGAACGCGCCTCCGAGACCATCGACGAAGCCGAGGCCGAGCGCGTCGCCACCCGCATGATGCGCGGCAAGTTTGACCTCGAGGACTATGCGAGCCAGCTCAAGCAGATCACCCGCATGGGCTCGATCAGCGGCATCCTCGGCATGCTGCCCGGCATGGGCAAGATGAAGGAACAGATCGAGGGCGCCAATCTCGACACCACCGTTTTCAAGAAACAGGCCGCCATCATCGGCTCCATGACCAGGGCCGAACGCCGCACGCCCGACATCATCAAGGCATCGCGCAAGAAGCGCATCGCCGGCGGCGCCGGGTGCTCGGTCCAGGAGGTCAACCGCCTCCTCAAGCAGTTCGACGACATGTCGACGATGATGAAACGAATGGGCAAGCTCGGCCAGAAAGGCATGATGCGCGGCGGACTCGCCGCTCTCATGCAGGGCGCCGGCGGCCAGCCCGGCCGCCATGGCGGCCGCCCCCCGATGACACGACACTAGAAGGACAGAGCAATGGGTTTGAAGATCCGCCTCGCACGCGCCGGCGCCAAGAAGCGTCCCTACTACCACATCGTCGTCGCCGACAGCCGCTCCCCGCGCGACGGCCGCTTCATCGAGAAGGTCGGCAGCTACAACCCGATGCTGCCGGCTGATCACGCCGAGCGCGTGATCCTGTCGGGCGAGCGCATCGTCCATTGGCTCGGCGAAGGCGCGCTCGCGACCGATCGCGTTGCTCGCTTCCTCGGCAATGCCGGTCTCGCGCCGAAGCCCTCCTACAACGAACAGCCGCATCAGTCCGCGCCGAAGAAGAAGGCGCAGGCCCGCGCCGCCGCCAACGCGGCCGCCTGATCGACGCGTGGGCGAGCGGCGGATCCTGATGGGCGTGATCGGCAGACCGCACGGTGTGCGCGGCCTGGTGCGTCTGGCGAGCCGTGCCAGCGCGCCTGCCATGCTGAGCGGCCGCCCGCTGCTCGACGATCGCGGCCGCATTTGGCACGTCGCCTGGCGCGGCGACGGGATCGCGCAGCTTTCGGACGCCGCCGGCCGCCCGATCACCGACCGCAACGAAGCCGGGACGCTGACCAATCTGCGCCTGACCATCGACCGCGCCGATCTGCCCGAACCCGAGCCGGACGAGTTCTATCTCGCCGACCTCGTCGGCCTCGAGGCACGCGACGAGGCCGGCCGTGCCATCGGACGCATCGCCACCATCCACGACTACGGCGCCGGCATCAGCCTCGAGCTCGATAGCGACCTTATCGTGCCGTTCACCGAGGCCGTCATCCCCCGCATCGACCTCGCCGCCGGCCACCTCACGATCGTCGTCCCCGACGAGGTCGAAATCCACGGCGAGGTCGCGCCATGACCTGGCACGCCTCGATCCTCACCCTGTTCCCCGAGATGTTCCCCGGTCCGCTCGCCCACTCGCTCGCCGGACGGGCCCTCGATCGCGGCGCCTGGTCGCTCGCCGCCCACGACATCCGCGAGCACGGGCAAGGCAAGCACCGCGTGGTCGACGATGTGCCCTTCGGCGGTGGCGTCGGCATGGTCATGCGCCCAGATATCGCGCACGCCGCCATCGAGGCCGCCCGCGCCGCCGCCGGAACGGCGCTGCCGCTCGTCTACCTCACGCCTCGTGGCCGGCCGCTCACCCAGCGCGACGTCGCGGCCTTCGCCGGCGGACCCGGCCTGATGCTGCTCTGCGGCCGCTACGAGGGCGTCGACGAGCGCGTCCTCGAGGCCAACGAAGCCATCGAGATCAGCATCGGCGACTACGTCCTGTCGGGAGGCGAACTCCCGGCGCTCGTCCTGCTCGACGCCTGCGTCAGGCTGCTCCCGGGCGTGATGGGCAAAGCCGAAAGTGCCGCCTCCGAGAGCTTCGCCAACGGCCTGCTCGAACACCCGCATTACACCCGCCCCGCGGACTGGTGCGGCCGTCTCGTCCCCGACACGCTGCTCTCCGGCCATCACGCCGCGATCGACGCTTGGCGCCATGAGCGCGCGCTCGACGCCACCCGCACCCGCCGCCCCGACCTTCTGGAAGGAAATACCCAGTGAACATCATCCAGCAATACGAGGCCGAGCAGATCGACCGCCTCACCGCGACGCGGCCCGTCCCCGTCTTCGCCCCCGGCGATACCGTTCGCGTCTCGGTCCGCGTCGTCGAAGGCGAACGCTCCCGCCTCCAGGCCTACGAGGGCGTCGTCATCGCGCGCTCCAACAAGGGCCTGAACTCGAACTTCACCGTCCGCAAGATCAGCTACGGCGAAGGCGTCGAGCGCGTCTTCCCGCTCTACGCGCCGACCATCGCCGAGATCGCCGTCGTCCGCCGCGGTGACGTCCGCCGCGCCAAGCTCTATTATCTGCGCGGCCGCCGCGGCAAATCCGCCCGCATCGCCGAGAAGGCGCGCGAGGTTCCTTCGGCCGCCGAGTAAGTCCCAGGGGCTCCGCCCCTGACCCCGCTGGGGGCAGGCGCCCCCAGACCCGCATGGACATCACCAATGCCCGAGACCACCGCCCGGAAGATCTTCGACGCCCACGTTGTCGAGACGCTGCCTGACGGGACTTGCGTCCTCTACATCGACCGGCATCTTGTCCACGAAGTGACCTCGCCGCAGGCCTTCGAGGGGCTTCGCCTCGCCGGGCGGAAGGTGCGGCGTCCGGATGCCACCATCGCGGTCACCGACCACAACGTGCCTACGTCCGACCGGCGTGCCGGCATCGCCGAGCCCGAAAGCCGGCTCCAGGTCGAGACGCTCGAGCGCAACGTCGCCGAATTCGGCGTGCCCTACTTTCCGCTGCTCTCGCCCGAGCAGGGCATCGTCCACATCGTCGGTCCCGAGCAGGGCCTCTCGCTGCCCGGCATGACCATCGTCTGCGGCGACAGCCATACTTCCACCCACGGCGCCCTCGGCGCGCTCGCCTTCGGCATCGGCACCTCCGAGGTCGAGCATGTGCTGGCAACGCAGACGCTGCTGCAGAAGCCGTCTCCCGACATGCTGATCCGCGTCGACGGCACCCTCGGCGCCGGCGTCTCCGCCAAGGACGTCATGCTCGCCATCATCGGCCGCATTGGCACCGCCGGAGGCACCGGTCACGTGCTCGAATTCGCGGGCGAGGCGATCCGTCATCTCGATCTCGCCGGCCGTATGACGATCTGCAACATGTCGATCGAGGCCGGTGCCCGCGCGGGCCTAGTCGCTCCCGACGACACCACCTTCGCCTACGTCAAGGGCCGCCCTTTCGCGCCCAAGGGCGATGCCTTCGCCCGTGCCGTCGAATACTGGCGCACGCTCGCCGCCGACGAAGGCGCCGAATACGCCAAGACCGTCATCCTCGACGCCGATGGGATCGCGCCGCTCGTCACCTGGGGCACCAGCCCCGAGGACGTCGTCCCGATCACCGGTCGCGTACCCGACCCGGCCCAGGAGCCTGACGAGGGCCGCCGCGTCCAACTCCAGCGACGCCTCGACTACATGGGCCTCACCGCCGGGCAGGCCGTGACCGACCTTCCCGTCGACGTCGTCTTCATCGGCTCCTGCACCAACAGCCGCATCGAGGATCTGCGGGCGGCCGCCGCCATCGTCCGTGGCCGCCAGGTCGCGGACCACGTCCGCGCCATGGTCGTGCCCGGCTCGGGCCTCGTCCGCCAGCAGGCCGAGCGCGAAGGCCTCGACCGCGTCTTCCTCGAGGCCGGCTTCGAATGGCGCGAGCCGGGTTGCTCGATGTGCCTCGGCATGAATCCCGACAAGCTCACCCCCGGCCAGCGCTGCGCCTCGACGTCGAACCGCAATTTCGAGGGCCGGCAGGGCCCTGGCGGACGCACCCATCTCCTGTCGCCCGCGATGGCCGCCGCCGCCGCCGTCAGCGGCCATCTCGCCGACGCCAGGCAGTTCGCCTGATGGAACCCTTCCGCGTCCTGACCGCGATCGCGGCCCCGCTGCCGTTCGCCAATGTCGACACCGACAAGATCATCCCCGCGCGCTTCCTGAAAACCATTCGTCGCACCGGCCTCGGCGCCCACCTGTTCGATCCGCTCCGCTTCGACGCCGATGGTGCCGAACGCCCCGACTTCGTGCTCAATCGCGACCCCTACCGCCGAGCCAACATCCTCATCGCGCACGACAATTTCGGCTGCGGTTCCTCGCGCGAGCACGCTCCCTGGGCACTGCTCGATTTCGGCATCCGTTGCGTCATCGCCCCGTCGTTCGCCGACATCTTCCACAACAATTGCTTCAAGAACGGGATCTTGCCGATCCGTCTGCCGCGCGACATCTGCGACACCCTGATGGAGGACGCCTCACTGGGCGAGAACGCGCGTCTGACCGTCGACCTCGAACGCAACCTCGTCATCCGTCCCAGCGGCGAGGAGATCCCGTTCGCGATCGATGCGTTCCGCCGCCATCTCCTGCTCGAAGGGCTCGACGACATCGGCCAGACCCTGCGCCATACCGACGCGATCGACGCGTTCGAAACGACCCGCGCGTCCAACCAGTCCTGGTTCCCCAGCGTCAGCCTCGGCTGATCCATGGCATCGAACAAGAACCTGCTCGTCCTCGCCGGCGACGGCATCGGTCCCGAAGTCATCCGCGAAGTCGGTCGCATCGTGAACTGGCTCGAACGCCGCCGTGCCGTCACCTTCTCCGTCACCGAGGACCTGGTCGGCGGCGCCTCGATCGACGTCAACGGCATTCCGATCACCGGTGCCGTGCTCGATCGCGCCAGAACGGCCGACGCGATCCTGTTCGGCGCCGTCGGCGGCCCGAAATGGGCCAGCGCACCGTTCGACAACCGCCCGGAAGTCGCCATCCTCAAGCTCCGGTCCGAATTGGGCCTGTTCGCCAACCTGCGACCCGCGACCGTCCTCGCGCCGCTCGTCGCCGCAAGCTCGCTCAAACCCGAACTCGTCGACAACCTCGACCTGATGATCGTCCGCGAAAGTACCGGCGGCATCTACTTCGGCGAGCCGCGTGGCATCGAAACCCTCCCTGACGGCACCCGCCGCGGGATCAACACCGAGATCTACACCACGCCGGAGATCGAGCGTGTCGCCCGCGTCGCCTTCGAGCTCGCACGCAAGCGCCAGGGCCGCGTCACCAGCGTCGAGAAGGCCAACGTCATGGAATCCGGCCTGCTCTGGCGCGAGACGGTCACCGCACTCGGCCGCTCCGAATACCCCGACATCCAGCTCGACCACATGTACGCCGACAACTGCGCCATGCAGCTCGTCCGCGCGCCGAAGCAGTTCGACGTCATCGTCACCGGCAACCTGTTCGGCGATATCCTGTCCGATCTTGCCGCCCAGCTCACCGGAAGCCTCGGCATGCTTCCCTCCGCCACTCTCGGCCGACCGGATGCCACCGGCCGCCGCCCAGCGCTCTACGAGCCGATCCATGGCTCCGCGCCGGACATCGCGGGGCAGGGGATCGCGAACCCGCTCGCCCAGATCCTGAGCTTCGCGATGCTGCTTCGCACTTCCTTCGACATGGACGAAGACGCCGACATGATCGAGCGCGCCGTCCTGAACGTGCTGGCGAGCGGCATGCGCACCGCCGACATCATGCAACCGGGTTACGCCCGCGTCTCCACGCAGCTCATGGGCCAAAGCGTTCTGCGCGAACTCGACAAGCTCGCCGCCTGATCTCGGATAAAACCCATATCTTTCACTCAGCCAGCCATTGACCTTCAATCAGCCAATCACTGACTTTCAATCAGCCAACCATTGACTTTCAATCAGCCAGATCCATAGCTTCAATCCGTCAGCTGCGACGGGACTCGAATGTATCCCCGCTTCATCGCTACCCGCGTCCGTGAAGCACTCTCCGACGCCCGTGTCGTCGTCCTCGCCGGTCCCCGCCAGGCGGGCAAGAGCACCTTGCTCCGCGAGCTTGCCGACAACGACATGCCCGCCTTCACCCTCGACGATCAGACGACGCTGACGGCCGCGACAACCGACCCCGCTGGCTTCATTCGCGGCCTCGACCGAGCTGCCATCGACGAGATCCAGCGCGTGCCGGAGCTTCTGCTTGCGATCAAGCAGAGCGTGGATGCCGATCCGCGTCCCGGCCGCTTCCTGCTCACCGGCTCGGCCGACCTGCTGACCTTGCCTCGCGTCGCCGACTCGCTGGCCGGCCGGATGGAGGTGGCTCGTCTGCTGCCGCTCGCCCGATGCGAGATCGATCGACATCCATCCGGCTTCCTGGATCGCGTCTTTGCCGGCCAACCGCCAATCGTGAACGACGCCGTCATCGGCGAAGCCCTCGTCGATACCGTCCTGGCCGGTGGCTACCCCGAGGCGATCGCCCGCGCCACGCCGCGCCGCCGTCAGCGCTGGCATCTCGACTATGTCGACGCGATCGTCCGGCGGGACGTCCGCGACGTCGCCGACGTGCAGCATCTCTTCGAGATGCCCCGCCTGCTCCGCATGCTCGCCCTGCACACCGCCCAGCTCGCCAACTACTCCTCGCTCGGCGCTCCGCTCGGCCTCAACCACGTCACCGCCGCTCGTTACGCCGGCATTCTCGAGCAGCTCTTCCTCGTCCGCACGCTTCCCGCCTGGCACGACAACGAGCGCAAGCGCCTTACCCGCACCCCCAAGCTTCATCTCCTCGACACCGGCCTGCTGGCCTCTCTCCGCGAGCTCACGCCTGCCCGGATCCGCGCCGACCGCACCCTGTTCGGGCCGGTCCTGGAGAGCTTCGTTCACGCCGAACTGCTCAAGCTCGCAAGCTGGGCCGAGGCCGAGCTTCGCTTCTTGCACTACCGCGACAAGGAGCGGCACGAGGTCGACATCGTCCTCGAGGATCCCAGAGGCCGCGTCGTCGGCATCGAGGTGAAGGCCTCCGCGACCGTCAACGCCGCCGATTTCAAGGGCATGCGTCTGCTCGCCGATCAATGTGGTGACCGTTTCGTGCTCGGCCTCGTGCTCTACGACAGCGGGAACACCGTACCGTTCGCGGAGCGAATGTTCGCGGCTCCCGTCTCTGCCCTCTGGAAGGATGGCGCGCGTCACACGCCATGACGCCGGTCCCGGCGAATGGCAAAATGCATCGCTCCGGCCATGGCGTCGATCTCGTCGACGGGCGACAAACCACCATGCCAGACGAACCGACCGGCGGGCTGCTCCTCATCCTCGCCCACCCCTCCTACGAGCGCTCACGCGCCAACCGTCTCCTGTTCGACAGCGCCGGCACACCTCACGGTGTCACGCTGCACGACCTCTACGAGACCTATCCGGACTTCACGATCAACGTCCGGCGCGAGCAGGCTCTCCTCGCCGCGCACCACACCATCACGCTGCAATTTCCGCTCTACTGGTATGCGATGCCCGCGTTGCTCAAGGAATGGTTCGACCTCGTCTGGCTGCACGGGTTCGCCTACGGCACGGAAGGCGCGCGCCTCGTGGGCAAGACGCTGTTCTGCGTCATCACCACCGGCGGCGACACCGCCTCCTACGGGCCCGATGGCGACCACGGTCACACCATGGCCGAATTTCTTCGTCCGCTCGAACGGACCGCCCATCTCTGCCGCATGCATTGGGAACCCCCGCTCGTCGTGCACGCCGACTTGCTCGAGAACGCCGCCGGAATCTACCTCGACCGACTGCAGACCCTGCTCGGCCGCGCCCCATGATGCCCGTCCTGATCTATCTCGCCGCCGGCATCCTCTCGGTGCCGCTCGCCAAGCGCGCGGGCCTCGGCGCGCTGCTTGGATATCTCGTGGCCGGCATCCTCATCGGCCCCCACGTCCTCCACCTCGTCGGCACGCGCGCCGAGGTGAGCGATCTCGCAAGCCTCGGCGTCGTCATCCTGCTGTTCCTGATCGGCCTCGAACTGCGACCCGCGCTGCTCTGGCAACTCCGCGGCAGCATCTTCGGCCTCGGCGCGACCCAGCTCGCCGCCTGCGCGGCCACCGTCTTCGTGGCCGCCTGGTCGGCGGGCCTGCCCTGGCGCGCCGCCATCATCACCGGCGCGGTGCTCGCGATGTCGTCCACCGCCATCGTCCTCGGCGTCCTCGACGAGCGCGGCGCGCGACGGGGCGCCGTCGGCTCGGCGAGCTTCGGTGTCCTGCTGTTCCAGGATATGGCCGTCATCCCGCTCTTCGCCGTCCTGCCGCTGCTCGCACCCGCGGGCGCTCCGGCGCCGCCACGTCCCGGCGACCCGATGCTCGCGGGTCTGCCCGGCTGGGAGCGCGCGCTCGCCGTTCTCGCCGCGGTCGGCGTCATCATCATCGGCGGCCGCTACCTCACCCGTCCCGCCTTCCGCTACATCGCGTCCGCCAACGTCCGCGAGATCTTCACCGCCACCGCCCTGCTGCTCGTCCTCGGCGTCGCCACCCTGATGCAGTTCGTCGGCCTCTCCGAGGCGCTCGGCGCCTTCCTTGCCGGCGTCGTGCTCGCCGAAAGCGAGTTCCGGCGCGAGCTCGAGGCCGACATCGAGCCGTTCCGCGGCCTCCTGCTCGGCCTGTTCTTCATGACCGTCGGCGCCGGCCTCGACATCCGCCTGTTCGTCCGCGAACCGCTCCTGCTCGCAACCGCGGTCCTCGGCCTGATGGTGCTCAAGGCCGCGGTGATGTTCCCCGTCGCTCGTCTCGCCGGCCTCCCGAACCGTGACGCCGGCAGCGTCGCGGTCGCTCTCAGCCAGGGCGGCGAATTCGCCTTCGTCCTGACCGGCCTCGCCACCGCCTCGGGTGCGCTCGAATTGCCGTTCGCCCAGTTCCTGAACACCGTCGTCGCGATCTCGATGATGGCGACCCCCCTGGTGTTCCTGGCCTGGGAGCGTCTCTCGACCAGGAAGAAGACCGCCGATCCAGACGAGACCCCTCTCTTCGCACCAGGCGTGGACGCGATCGTCGCGGGCTATGGCCGCTTCGGCCAGGTCGTCGGCCGCCTTCTCGAGACCACCGGCTACACCTTGTCGGTGATGGACATCAGCATGGCGCAGATCGACACGATGCGCGCCTTCGGCCGGCGGGTGAATTATGGCGACGCGACCCGCCTGGACCTGCTCCATGCCGCCGGTGCCGGTTCGGCCAAGATCCTCGTCGTCGCCATCGACGACCGCGAGCGCGCGGCCGAGCTCGTCACGATCGCCCGCCAGAATTTTCCCCATCTCAAGGTGCTCGCGCGCGCCTGGGACCGCCGCGACACCTACCAGCTCCAGGCAGCCGGCGCCCACCATGTCGAGCGCGAAACCTTCGAGAGCAGCCTCTCCCTGGGCCGTGCCGCCCTGCGCGCGCTGGGCATGCGCGCCCACCGCGCCCACCGCGCCGCGTCGCTGTTCCGGACCTACGACATCAAGCAGCTCGAGAAGATGCGCGCCCGCTGGGGCGAGGACCGCCAGACCTTCATTCTCGCCAGCCGCCAGAGCTACGAGATGTTCCAGCGCGTGCTCGACGCCGACATCGAGGCGCTTGGATCCGACAGCGTGCTCGCCGACTGGGAACAGCGGGCGGCAGCCCCGGAGCTGCCGGAACGGTCGTGACCCGCGCCCGGATCATCGTCCTGTCCGTCGTCGCCATCGACACGATCGGCGTCGGCCTCGTCATGCCCGTGCTGCCGTCGCTGCTCCGCAAGCTCGGTCACACCGCTCACATCGCGATCATCTACGGCGCGCTAATGGCCGCCTACGCCGCCATGCAGTTCCTCTTCTCGCCTTTCCTCGGGGCGCTCAGCGATCGTTTCGGCCGGCGGCCCGTCCTGCTGTTCTCGCTTGCCGGCGCCGCCGTCGACTACCTCGTCACCGCGGCCGCCCCGACGCTCTGGATCCTGGCCGCCGGCCGTATCCTCGCCGGCGTCACCGGTGCCAACATCGCCGTCGCCACCTCCGCCATCGCCGACATCACGCCACCCGAGGCGCGCGCCAAACGGTTCGGCGAGCTCAGCGCGGTGATGGGCATCGGCCTGATCGCCGGGCCAGTGATCGGCGGCCTGCTCGGCGCCTTCTCGCTGCGCGCCCCCTACCTGCTCGCGGCCGGACTGAACGCGGTCAATGCGATCGTCGTGCTCTTCCTCCTGCCCGAGACCAGGACCGGGCACAGGACCCGCTTCACCTTCTCGCCGCGGGCCCTGATCCCGAACTTCGCGGTGTTCCGCTCCCAGCCGGACGTGCCCAGACTGGTCGGCCTCTACGCCCTCCTCATGATCGCGGCCCAGTTCCCGATGTCGCTCTGGATCCTCTACGGCCAGAGCCGTTTCGGCTGGGACGAGCGCGTCGTGGGCCTGTCGCTCGCTCTCTACGGCCTGCTCCACGCCGGCGCGCAATGGTTCCTGATCGCACCCGCCGCTCGACGCCTGGGCGAGCGCGGCAGCGTGGTCCTGGGCGCGCTCGCCGACGGCGCCGCCTACGTGGCCCTCGGTCTGGCGACCCACGGCTGGATCGCCTTCGCCCTGATGCCGCTCTGGTGCGTCGGCGGCATCGCGATCCCGGCACTCCAGTCCATGATCTCGCGCGACGTCCCGGCCGACCGCCAGGGGCGCCTGCAGGGCGCACTGGTGAGCCTCGCCAGTCTGATCGGCATCCCCGGGCCGCTGCTCGTCACCGCGATCTTCGCGCACAGCCCGGCGACGACACCCGGCCTGGTCTGGCTGATCGCGGCCGGCATCTATCTGCTCGCGGTCCCAATCCTGCTGGCCGGCCGGATGGCGCGCGCCCGTCACTCCATCAGCTTGCGCGCCAGATAGGTGTATTCGAGCGCGCGCTCGGTCGCGGTCTCACGCAGATTGGCCCCCGCCGCATGGCCGCCTTCCGTTTCCTCGTAATAGAGGAACGGCAATTTCAGCTGGTCCATCCGCCAGGCGAACCGCCGCGCATGCACCGGGCCCACGCGGTCATCCTTGGTGGTAGTGAAGATGAACGGCTCCGGATACGCCACTCCCGCTCGCAGATTCTGCAGCGGCGAGATCCGCGCGAGAAACGCCTTCTCCGCGGGCCTGGAGACACTGCCATACTCGTCGACCCAGGACGCGCCCGCCGACATCGTCTCGAAATTCAACATGTCCAGCAAAGGAACCTCGATCACCACCGCCTGCCACAACTCCGGATGCTGGGTGAACTCGACGCCCATCAGCAGGCCGCCATTCGACCCGCCGCGGATCCCGAGATGCCGCGCATCGGTCACCTTGCGCGCGATCAGGTCCCGCCCGACGGCCGCGAAATCGTCGAACGCCACCTGCCTGTGCGTCCTGGTCGCGACATCGTGCCAGGCGGGCCCGAACTCCCCGCCGCCACGGATATTGGCGAGCACGTACACCCCGCCCTGCGACAGCCAGAGCCGCCCGAGGGTCGCATCGTAGCGAGGCGTCATCGAAACCTGGAAACCGCCATACGCGTAGAGTTCGGTCGGATGATGCCCGTCCAGCGCCATCCCTTTTTCGTGCACTACGAAATACGGGATCCGCGTCCCGTCGCTCGACACGGCTTCGTTCTGTTCGACCACCAGCCTGGATGCGTCGAATTTCGACGGCAGCGACTTGATCATCGACACGCCGTCCGTGTCCGCCAGCCATAATTGCGTCGGGTCCAGGAACCCGGTCACGCTGAGGAACGCCTGATCGCTCTTGTCCGAGGCCGATACGACCCCCACCGAGACCTCCTCGGGCAACGCAAGACGCTTGGCGCTCCAGCCATCGCCGCTCGGACTGAACATCCAGCCCTGTCCGCGCACGTTGTCGAAGATCGCGGCGACGACCCGGCCGCGGGTACTGCCGGCTTCCTCCAGCGACTGCCGCGGTCCCGGCGCGAAGATCGGAACCGGTACGTCAAGCCGGTCCATCGCCAGCGACACGAGGCTGCCCTTCGCGACCGCCCTGCCGTGCGCCGGCTGCCAGTCCTCGTCGATCTTGAACACCAGCCGGTTCTTGACGAACCCGAGCAGCGAGGACCGATGCGGCACATCGATCGGCATGAGGCCGTGCCCGGTCTGGATCAGGAACCTGCTGTCGAGGATGCCGAGTTCCTGCGTCACCACGGTGGCACGGTTCCCATCCCCGTCCACCATCGTCCCGCCGCCGACACCGACGTCGCTCGACCGGCCACGATAATACGCCGCCGCTCCATCCATCGCTGCGCCGCGCGCCAGACGCTTCAGCACGAACGGATATCCCGACGCCGTCATCGTGCCCGGTCCCCAATCACGTGCCACCAGGACCGCGTTGTCGCCCGCCCAGTCCACCTGCTGCTTGGAGTGCGGCAACTCGAAGCCTCCCGGCACGAACGCCCTCGTCGTCAAGTCGAACTCGCGGACCGTGGTCGCGTCCTCGCCGCCGTCCGACAGTGAGATCAGGCAGCGCCGATAGGCGGGCGCCTCGCAATCGTCGCCCTTCCACACCCAGTTCGCGTGGTCGCGCGCTGCCAGCGCATCGAGATCGAGCACGGTCGTCCACGCCGGATGGTCCGTCCGGTAGCTCGCGAGGCTCGTGCGACGCCAGATGCCGCGCACATGCGACGGGTCCTGCCAGAAATTATAGACCGCGCCGCCGAGGAACTCCGGCATCGGGATCCGGTCGCGGGCCTCCGCCAGTGCCAGCGCCTGGGCATGGAAGTCCGCATAGCGCGGATCACCCTGCAGCACGGTGAGCGAGCGCTTGTTCTGCGCCTGCACCCACGCCAGCGCCGGTTTCCCCTCGACGTCGGTCAGGAACGCGGGCGGTGCGTCGCCTGGAACGGCGGCACGGCCGAGCGAAGCCAGGAGCAGGAACGGAAGGATCAGCATGGATTTGCGCATCGGATGCCTAGGCTGGTTCAAGCGGGCAGGATAAACCGATCCCATGAACGACCGCATCCGCGTCCGCGACACCACCACGCTGTCCGAGCATTACGGCGTCCTGCGCGAGACGATCTTCGACTACCACCGCCTCGACGGCACCTGGCAGACGCTCAAGCGCGAGACCTACGAGCGCGGCGACGCGGCCGCCGTGCTGCCCCACGACCCTGTCCGCGGCACGGTGCTGCTCGTCCGCCAGTTCCGCTTCGCCGCCGCCCGCCCGGACCATGACGGCACCCTGATCGAGGCCATCGCCGGCCTCCTCGACGGCGGCGAGCCGGAGGCCACCGTCCGTCGCGAGGCCGAGGAAGAGGCGGGTGTTGCAATCCACGACGTCACCCGGATCTTCTCGCTGTTCATGAGCCCGGGCGTTTTCACCGAGCGACTGACCTTCTTCACCGCGACCTACGGCGCCGATGACCGCAGGCGGCGGGGCGGCGGCCTCGCCGAGGAGGGCGAGGACATCGAAATCCTCGAGATGACGCTGGACGCCGCCCTCGACATGGTCCGCACTGGCCTCATCCATGACGCCAAGACCGTCATCCTGCTCCAGCATCTCGCACTCCGCCGAGCCTGAGCCCGCCTTGCGACCGGACGGCAGGCGGAGCACCTTCCGCGCATGTCCATCATCCTCCGAGCCTCCCTGATCGGCGCCGTCGCCGGCCTCCGCACTGTCGTCGCACCCGCCGCCGTGAGTTGGGCGGCGTCGTCCGGAAACCGGCCCTTGCGCGGCACCAGCCTGTTTTTTCTCGGCGAGCCGGTCTCGGCCTACGTGTTCGCGGCGTTGGCGCTCGGTGAGCTCGTCACCGACAAGCTTCCGGCCGCGCCCAGCCGGCTGATCCCTTTCCAGCTCGGCGCCCGCCTGCTCAGTGGGGCCGTGTGCGGTGCGGCGATCGGCGCACCGGGACGCAAGTCGATGCGCGGACTCGTCTGTGGCGCGGCCGCCGCCGCCGCCGGCGCCATTGCGGGACACACCGCACGGATGGCCCTGATCAGGGCAGTCGGGCGCACGCCGGCAGCACTCATCGAGGACGCCGTCGCGATCGCGGGCGCATGGCTTCTGACGAGGTCTCGATGAGCGTCATCCGGCCCGGGATCGAGGCTCTCGAGGACAGCCCGATCCTCGAGATCTTCCGCGAGGGCTTCCGCGTTCCCGGCCTCATTCCGATGTGGGCCGGCGAGCCCGACGTCCCCACACCGCGCTTCATCTGCGAAGCCGCCAGCCAGGCGCTCTTTGAAGGCAGGACCTTCTATTCCGACAATCGCGGCACACCGCGGCTGCGCGCGGCCCTCGCCGACTACCATCGGCGCCTTTACGGCGTCGATATCGCCGACGACCGGATCGCCTTCACCTATTCGGGCATGAACGCCGTCATGCAGGTCACCCAGGCGACGCTCGCCCCCGGTGACAACGCCGTCGCGATCACGCCCTCATGGCCGAACGCGCTCCGCGCCATGCAAATCAATGGCGCCGCCGTCGGCGAGGTCCCGCTGAACCATGACGACGACGGCTGGCACCTTCCGCTCGAGGACGTCCTTGCCGCCGTCGATGCAGACACGCGCCTGATCTATCTCGCGAGTCCCGGCAACCCGACGGGCTGGATGATCGAGCGCGCCGAGGCTGTGCAGCTGCTTGCGTTCTGCCGCGACCGCGGCATCGCGCTGCTGTCTGACGAGGTCTACCACCGCATCGTCTATGATCGGCCGGTCGCCTTCAGCTTCCTCGAAATCGCCCGTCCGGACGACCCGCTGTTCGTCGTCAACAGCTTCTCGAAATCCTGGGCGATGACGGGCTGGCGCATGGGCTGGCTGATCTTTCCCCAAGGCTGTACCGGCAGTTTCGAGAAGCTGATCCAGTTCAACACCAGCGGCGGTCTCGAATTCATGCAGGCGGCCGGCGTCGCCGCGATCGAAGGCGGCGAGGACTTCGTCCAAGGTTTCGTCGCACGGTGCCGGACCGGTCATGACCTGATAGCCGAGCGCCTCGCCGCCATCCCGCGGATCCGCCCTATTCCGGCCAAGGGCGCGTTCTACGCCATGTTCGAGGTGGAAGGCGTCACCGACACCCTGCAGTTCTGTCGTCGCGCCATCCACCGGGCCAGGATCGGGATGGCCCCCGGCACCAGCTTCGGCCGCGGCGCCGAACGCCTGACGCGCCTATGCTACGCGAAAAGCCCGGACCTGCTGTCGGCAGCATCGGACCGGCTCGCTTCGTTCGTCGCCGATTACCGGCAGGAATAACCTGCCGATACGATCAGAACCCTTCGCGCTCCAGGCGCTTGCGCTCCACCTTGCGAGCGCGGCGCACCGCCTCCGCCGCCTCCCGCGCGCGCCGCTCGGACGGCTTCTCGTAGTGCCGACGGAGCTTCATCTCGCGAAAGACGCCCTCACGCTGCATCTTCTTCTTGAGCGCCTTGAGCGCCTGATCGACATTGTTGTCACGAACGAGGACCTGCACGGGGCCGCTCTCTCCTCTGGGCTTGATCGATATGGTAGGGGCCAGCGCGACTCGCGGCCTTGGAAAGCGCGGTTTATATCACCCTGGCCCGCCGCGCCGCAACGTCGACGCGTCTCACGCCTTGGCAGCCATCGGCCGCGCTGACATCTTCCACCCCATGGCCATCCTCAAGATCGCCCGCATGGGCCACCCGGTTCTTCTCCAGCGGGCCGAACCTGTCGCCGATCCGCGCGATCCCGCGATCGCGCGCCTCATCGCCGACATGGTCGAGACCATGGAGGACGCGCAGGGCGCCGGTCTTGCCGCACCGCAGGTACACGTGCCGCTTCGCCTGTTCGTCTACCGCGTCCCCGAGCATCGTGCCGGCCCCGACGACCCGCCGCGTGACACCGCGGTGCTCATCAATCCGACGATCGAACCCGTCGGCGACGAGACGGCGGTTGCCTGGGAGGGCTGCCTGTCGATCCCTGGTCTGCGTGGTGCCGTCCCGCGTCCTGCCCAGGTGCGTTTTCGCGGCCTCGATCGCGACGGCAGGGAAGTCGAGGGCCTCGCCTCCGGGTTCCACGCCGTCGTGCTCCAGCACGAACATGACCATCTCGACGGCGTCCTCTACCCGACCCGGATGACCGACCTCGGCAAGCTCGGCTTCGTCGAGGAGCTTGCCCGCTTCCCGCCCGAAGGCCTCCCATGACCCTCTACATCACGCCCGAGCGAGACGAAGCCGTCGAACGACTTGCCGCGGGCACCGCCGGCACCACCGAACCCTGGACGATCGAGACGCTTCGCCGCGACGCAGGCTCCGATGCCGATCTCCTCTTTCCCGGCGGCATCGTCGAGCTCATCGAGGCGTGGGCGGACCTCGCCGACCGGCGCATGATCGAGCGGGCTGCGGGCGACGAGATCCACGCCATCCTTGGTCTGGGCAAGCGCGTCCGGTCCGTCATCATGCTCCGGCTCGACGCCGCTTCCCCAAACCGCGCCCAGGTCCGGCGTGCGTTGGCCCAGCTCGCGCTGCCGGGCAACGCGCCGACCGCCGCCCGGATGACCGCTCGCACCGTCGATGCGATCTGGCGCGCCACCGGCGACGACGCCGTCGGCGTCTCCTGGTACACCAAGCGCGCCAGCCTCGCCGCACTCTACGGCGCGACGCTCCTCTACTGGGTCGCGGCCGAACGTTCGCCCGACGACCTGCTGGCCTTCATCGATCGGCGGCTCGCCGACCTCGGCCGCCTCGGCCGCGTCAGGCGCCGTCTCTTCAAGCCCCGGGCCGCCTGAGCGTCCCATGCCAGGCGGCAGGAAGCTCGCGATCGCCGCCCTGGTTCTCGGGATGGCGGCGCTGTGCCTGATCGTCTGGCGTGTCGGCGTTGGCCCTGTCCTGGTCGCGATGGCGGCGGTCGGCTGGGGCTTCGCCGTGCTGCTCGCCTACCGCCTCGGTCTTGTCCTGCTGATGGGTGCCTCGTGGTGGGTCCTGGAGCATCGCCCGACCGGCCCATCCCGCCGACCAGATCGCCTGGCACGTTTTGCCTGGGCCCGCCTGATCCGTGACAGCGCGTCCGAATGCCTCCCCTTGTCTCAGATCGGCGGCTTCGTCCTCGGCGCGCGCGCGCTGACCGTCACCGGCGTCAACGGCATGTTCGCCGCCGCTTCCACCGTCGTCGACGTGACCCTGGAGCTCATCGCCCAGCTCTTCTACCTGCTGCTCGGGGTCTTCCTGCTCTGGCGGCTCCACCCCGACCTCGCGCTCCTTCGTCCGCTGCTGTTCGGCCTCGCCGCGCTGACCGCCGGCGCGCTCGTCTTCCTCGCGCTCCAGTCGCGCGGCGCCGGCTTCATCGAGCGCGTCTCGGCGCGGCTGCTGAGCAGCTGGTCGGGTGCCAAGGCCGGCACCCGTGCGATCATGGCCGAGCTTGCCTTGATCCACGCCAGGCGCGGCGCCGTGCTCGCGGGCGTGTTCCTGCATCTCCTGTGCTGGCTGGCCAACGGTTTCGAAGCCTGGCTCACGCTGGCCCTGATGGGTCATTCGGTGCGGATCGAAGCCGCTCTCGTCATCGACAGCCTGCTCTACGGGCTGCGCAGTTTCGCCTTCGTCGTCCCGAACGCCCTCGGCGTCCAGGAAGCCGGCTATGTCCTGCTCGGCGGCCTGTTCGGCCTCGAACCACACACCTGTCTCGCGCTGTCGCTGCTGCGCCGTGGGCGCGATCTCACGCTCGGGCTTCCCGCCCTCGCGACCTGGCAAGCGCTGGAGGGCCGCCGGGCCTGGCGCGGCATCAACCAGTTCCCGGCCGGCGAGGGGCAGGGGGCACCCGCTCCTTGATCGCCTACTGGAACAGCACCGAATGCGCGACCGCGTCGGACTCCGCGCGGCATTCGGACTGATCAAGGCCGCCCGGCGACGCCGCCGCGATCTCGCTCCGCAGCGTTGCGACATCCGCGCGGAAATCCGCGTTCCCGTTCAACGCCGAGACCACCGAGGACGCCGCCAGGAAGCCCGCCTCGACGTCGCTCGCCCAGTGCACGCCGCACACGATCCGGCTTTCACCGAACACCCGCCCGCGCGACAGGATCTGCGTCGCATGATCCGGCGCCGCCTCCGCCAGGATCAGCGCCAGACTGTCGCCGATCGTCGCGTGACCCGATGGATACGATCCGTTCGACGCCAGCTTCGGATCGCGGGCCACGCAGATCGGCTCGTCGTTGCCCACGAACGGCCGCTGGCGGTCGTAATGCTCCTTCGGCAGCCGATACGTGATCGCGACATCCGCCTTCGCCCGATCCATGATCCGGAACAAGGACGGCACCATCTCGCGGGTCAGGCGGACGCCGGCCGCGCACGAGAAATCGTCCGCGAGCTTGCCGGCCGCAAGCTCCGCGTCATGGGTCGCGAGATCCCAGCGCGTGCTTCCCTTGAGCGTCCGTGTGGCCTTGAACGTCGCCTCGTCCGCGGCCTGCTGCGGCGAGCCCACCGCGGGCGGTGCGGCCAGAATCGTCAGCGCCGCCGGCATCGCGGCGGGATCGACATAGGCAGGCGCATGGCCCTGCATCGTCGCGGGCGCCTGCATGGCCGACGACACTGGCAGCGTCTGCCCGCACGCGACACCGGGCATGAGCAACAGCGCCGCGCACATCGAAGGAAACCTCATCGAACGACCCCGAGAACCGGGCGGGCCGACGCTCGCGCCCGCTCCACGAGATGCACCATGGAAGCTGTCCCGATCACCGGCACCAGCAAATTGAGCAACGGCAGGCTCCCCGCCACCGCCAGCACGACGCCGTTCGGCAGCGCCGACAGCCGGGTCACCCTGTAGAGGGCCAGCGCGTCGCGGCGTGACATCCGCCGCATCGCCACCGCCACGAACAGTCCGCGTCCGATCGCCCAGCCGTCGATCGCCCAGCCGAGGACGAGACCGACACCGGGCACCGCCAGCGCGGCCAGCAGTCCAAGCAGCGTCACCACCAACAGGCGGCCGCCCAGGACGAGACTGTCGCGCGCCTGCGACACCAGGTTCGCGCCTGACGCGGTCGGCAATCCCGGATACCACCGCCGCTCCACCGCGCGGCAGATCGGCTCGAGGAACAGCGAGGCGATCGCGGCCGCGACCGGCAGGAACAGCCACAGCGCCAACAGCAACGCCCCGGCACCCCCCAGCACGGCGGCCGCATCGGCAAGCACGCCGTGGCGTAGCAGGTGGTGCAACCCCCAGGCCGCCAGGAACGCCAGAGCCACGAAACTCGCGGCGGCCAGCGCGACGCTCTGGATCAGCACGCGCAGAAAGGCAGCCTCGCCCGTCTGGCGGATCGCCCGCAGCAAGGCGAGCGCCGCCACCGGTCAGGCCGCCAGGCGGAGCGACACCTCCTCGGGACGCATGAACACCAGCGCCTCGTAGTCGCTGTGAAGTGCCGCCGTGATCGGACCGGTCTCGTAGCGCAGATCGCCGATCCGGCGTACCGGCGTGACCTCGGCCGCCGTCCCGGTGACGAACACCTCGTCGGCCGCCGCCATCTCCTCGGGCCAGATCGTCCGCTCGATCACGTCCAGCCCTCGCTTCCTGGCCAGGCGGATCACCGTCCGGCGGGTGATCCCGTCCAGCGCACAGTCCGGGGTCGGCGTGTGCAGCACGCCGGATTGGACGAAGAAGATGTTCGCACCCGTCGCCTCCGACACGTGCCCGCGCCAGTCGAGCATCAGCGCGTCGTTGAAGCCCTGGCACTCGGCCGTGTCCTTGGCCATCGTCCCGGTCATGTAGCCGCCGGCGGCCTTGGCCTTGATCGGATACGTCTCGGGGTGCGGCCGCTTCCACTGCGACATGTGCAGCGAGATCCCGTTCGTCCGGTCGGAACCGAACAGGTTCGGCCATTCCCACACCGCCACCATCATGTGGATCTTCGTCAGCCGGGCCGACACCGAGAGCTGCTCGGGCCCGCGCCAAGCCAGCGGGCGAATATACGCGTTCGCAAGGCCATTCGCCGCCAGCGTCTCGACGCAGGCCCGGTCGATCTGCTCCGCGCCATACGGCAACTCGAAGCCGAGCATGCGCCCCGATTCGATGAAGCGCTCGGTGTGCTCGCGCAGCCGGAAGATGTTGCCGCCGTAGGCGCGCGCGCCCTCGAACACCGCGCTCGCGTAGTGCAGGCCATGGCTCAACACGTGGATCCTGGCCTCGCGCCAGGGAATGAGCTTGCCATCGAACCAGATCTGCCCGTCGCGATCGTCGAACGGAACCAGCGCCATCGCCCACCCTCTCTGCAGTCGGAATGACCCAAACACTATGGATCAGCCTTTGATAAGTCAACGAAGCTGACATATTCTCGCCGAATGCCAACCCGACTCGTGGTCCGCCCACCGCCGGCCCAGCAGCATCCGCCCGCCGGACAGAGCCTGCTGTTCCTGCGCGAGGAGCAGCTCAGGCAGGCGCAGGAGCTGCTGTTCTTCGCCTATCGAGACTTCACCGGCAGCGCCGATCCGGTTCTGGACGAGCTCGGCCTCGGCCGCGCCCATCACCGCGTCCTCTACTTCGTGGGCGCCAGGCCCGGCGTCACCGTCACCGAGCTTCTCGCGCTCCTGCGGATCACCAAGCAGAGCCTGGCGCGGGTGCTGAGCCAGCTCGTGGCGGAAGCCTATGTCGAGCACACACGCGGCGCCGCGGATCGCCGCCAGAAGCATCTGGCACTGACCGAGACCGGCCGCGTCCTGGAACGCCGCCTGTTCGACCGTCAGCGCGAACTTCTCGTCACGGCCTTCAGCGAGGCCGGCGTCGCCGCGGTGGAGGGCTTCCGCCGCGTCCTCGCTGGCATGTCCGACGAGCAGGTCGTCGAACGGTGAGCGAAGCGCACGTCCTGGTCGTCGACGACGACCAGCGCCTGCGCACCCTGCTCCAGCGCTATCTCACCGAGCAGGGCTTCCGCGTCACCACCGCGACCGACGCCGCCGACGCGCGCACGCGTCTCGGCTCGATCCAGCCCGACGCGATCGTGCTCGACGTCACGATGCCGGGCGAGGATGGCGTGACGCTCACCCGCGCACTCCGCGCCAACCGCTCGGATGTTCCGATCCTGCTGCTCACCGCGCGCGGAGCGCCGGAGGACCAGATCGAGGGTTTCGAGGCCGGCGCGGACGACTATCTCGGCAAGCCCTTCGAGCCGCGCGTCCTGCTCCTTCGCCTGCGCGCGCTCCTGCGGCGGATCGCGCCTCCTGCCTCGACCGAGAACGACCGGCCGGTCCGGCTCGGGTCGCTCGAGTTCGATCCCGTTCGCGGCCTGCTCGCCCACGATGACGGCCCGATCCACCTGACCGGCGGCGAAGTGGCGCTTCTGACCGTCCTCGCCCGCAAGCCCAACGAGGTGTTCTCGCGCGAGGACCTCGCGCGCATCCTCGAGATGGACGAGATCGGCGAGCGGGCGATCGACGTCCAGGTCACCCGCCTGCGCCGCAAGATCGAGCCCGATCCGCGCGAGCCGCGCTTCCTGCACACCGTTCGCAGCCGCGGCTACGTCCTCAAGCCGGGCAGCTAGCGGGTGCGCGTCCGCCTCGAACGCCCGCTCCGCCGCTTCCTGCCCCGCAGCCTGCTCGGGCGCTCGCTGCTGATCATCCTCATTCCGCTGATCGCGACCGAAGCCATCGCGCTGCAGATCTTCTACGGCAGCCATCTCAACATCGTCTCGCGCCGCCTCTCTGCTTCGGTCGCCGGCGAGGTCACCGAGACGCTCGAACTCCTCAAGCGCTACCCGCTGCCCGCCGATCGCGACTGGATCATCGCTTCCGCCCGACAGCATTACGGTCTGGCCATGACGATCGAGCCCGGCGCCCATCTGCGTTTCGGTCACCGCACCAACATCATCGGTCCCGCCGACGACGATCTCGCCGCCGCCATGCGCGAGGTCGTGCGGCTTCCCTTCACCATGGACTGGACCACCGACCCGCAGCAGGTCCTGCTTCGCGTCGCGGTCGATGACGGCGTGCTCGCGATCGAAGCACCGCGAAAGCGGCTCGATACCGGCGCGATCTACCTCTTCATGCTCTGGCTGACCGGAAGCTCGCTGCTCCTGTTCACCATCGCCGCGCTGTTCATGCGCAACCAAGTTCGCGCCATCCGCCGCCTATCGCGTGCCGCCGAAACCCTCGGCACCGGCCGCGACACCGGCCCGATCAAGCCGGAAGGCGCGCAGGAGGTCCGGCGCGCCGCCTCCGCCTTCAACCGCATGCAGGAGCGCATCGGCCGCTTCGTCACCCAGCGGACCGAGATGCTGGCCGGCGTCAGCCACGATCTGCGCACGCCGCTCACCCGCATCCGTCTGACGCTGGCGATGCTGCCGCGCACCGAGACGGCCGAACTGTCAGCCGACATCGCCGGCATGGTCGCCGATGTCGACGAGATGGAGCGCATGATCGACGGCTATATCGCCTTTGCCCGCGGCGAGGGCGCCGAGCGGATGCGCGCGACCGACCTCTCCGCCATCGTCGACGACGTCTGCAGCAGCGCCCGCCGTTCCGGCCACGCGATCGAGCTCGCGCCAGGCCAGCGCGTCGACCTGCCGCTTCGGCCGGACGCGATGCGGCGCGCCATCACCAACCTCGTCGACAACGCCCAGCGTCATGCCAGGCGGGTCGCCGTCGCGCTGCAGGCCCAGCGCCGGCAGGTGCAGGTGGTCGTCGACGACGACGGTCCCGGCATCCCCACCGAACGGCGCGAGACCGTGTTCCGGCCGTTCGAGACTGGGGCCCATGGCGGTACCGGGCTTGGGCTGACCATCGCACGCGACATCGTGCGCGCGCACGGCGGCGACATCGTCCTCGAGGCAAGTCCGCTCGGCGGCCTGCGCGCCCGCATCTGGCTGCCGCTGTGACCGGATCGATGCTGGTGCCGACGTCGCTGCCGCTATCGGGCAGCAACCTCTATGGCGGCCTGTTCTGGCCGGTCTACGTCATCTGGCTCGGCACCGAGACCTTCGTGCTGTCGCGCCGGCGAGGCGCCCGCGCACACGCCGATCCAAGGGATCGCGGCTCCGTCAGGCTGCTCCAGCTCGCCATCTTCCTGGGCCTGATGTCCGCCTTCATGAGCGCGACGGCGGCGCCCTCGACCGTCTTTCCGGTCGGGCTGCACATCCTGTTCTACCTCGGTGTCACGCTGATGGTGGCCGGCCTGGCGCTGCGCTGGTGGGCGGTCCGCGTGCTCGGACGCTTCTTTACCATCGACGTCGCCATCCACCAGGCCCAGCCGGTCGTCGATCGGGGTCCCTACCGGATCATCCGCCATCCCGCCTACACCGGCAGCCTGCTCACCTTTGTCGGCGTCGGTCTGGCCCTCGGCTCCTGGCTCGGCCTGCTGCTTGTCGTCGTGTCGACGACCCTCGGCTTCGCCAATCGGATCGGTGTCGAGGAGACAGCCCTGTGCGCGGCTCTCGGCGGTCCCTACCGCGCGTACACCACGAGGACCTGGCGCCTGATCCCTTTCCTGTTCTGATTACGGGAGCGTGTTGCCGGCGCCGCCGCCGCCGCCCGCGCTGCCATTCGGGTTGGTCCCGGCTCCACCCAGCAGACCAGCGGGGTTGTAGCGTCCGACATTGCCGATCACCTGCTGCAGGATGCTGGCCTCGCTTCCCGGCGATGGTGTCGTGCTCCCGTCCATCGCCACGCGGACCGCATCCTTGGCCGTGGCGCGCCGGATGCCGGTGAGCGTCCCGTTGGCGTCGAAATTCAGCACCAGCGTCTGCTGGCGGTCGACGGACGGAAAGCCCGCGATCGTCGGCTGGGTCTGCTCGCCGACATAGATCCAGGTGTTGTCGTCGAACGTCGCACGGGTCGTCGGCGACCCGAGCAGCGACGTCACGTCCGCGCGCGTGCTGGTGCCGGGAATGAGCTGTTTGTAGTCGACCGCGTCCACCATGTTTCCGCGGGTCTGGCGGTTCGGCTGGAAATACTGGCAACCGGTCACGCCGGCCGATGCGATCAAAAGGGCAGCAACTGCAACCAGCCGGGTCAGGCGCACGCTATTGTTCCTTCGGTTGCTCGTCCGGTGCCGCATCGACCTGATGGTGTCAACAGATGGCAGGACACGACATGACCTCCACCCCCGAACTGACGCGGCCGTTTCCGCTCTCCCGGCTCATCGGGCCGGCCACTGCGTTCGATCTGCGCGCCGACCCCGACGAACTGGCACGCGTGGCACTGAGGCTTCGGATCGAGGCCGTCGGCCATCTCGAAGCACGGTTCTCGCTCCGCCCGCTTGGTGCGAGGATCGTCGAGGCGGATGCGGTGCTCGACGCACGCGTCACCCAGGCCTGCGTGATCTCGCTGGAGCCCTTCGAGCAGCCGGTCGTCGAGCGTTTCACCGTCCGCTTCGTCCCCGCGGAGCCCTCCGACGACATCGATCCCGATGCGATCGACGAGATCCCCTATGACGATGACCGGATCGATCTCGGCGAGGCGGCCGTCGAACAGTTGGCACTCGCGCTCGATCCTTTTCCGCGCAAGCCCGGCGTGGCACTGCCGCCTGGCCTGTCGGAGGATGAGCCGCCCGACGCCGTGACCGTGACCATCCACCCGTTCGCGGACCTCGGCCGCAAGGGAGGCAAGGCCTGACCGGCCGCTCGTTCCTCGCTTGCGACGGCTGCCGCCCTCTGGTAGACGCCCCCGCCTGGACAACAAACTTATCCACTCCGCGATCCGCGGAGGTTCGTGCGCGCAGCACGCCATTCAGGTCCGTCCGCATCCACCGCGACGGCCAGGCTCATGGAGGGGCCGGTCACCATGGCAGTTCCGAAGCGGAAGACCTCACCCTCCCGGCGCGGCATGCGACGCAGCCACGAAGCCCTGCGCGTCGAGGCGTTCAACGAGTGCGGCAATTGCGGCGAACTGAAGCGCCCGCATCATGTCTGCCCGCAATGCGGCCACTATGACGGCCGTGAGGTCGTGGGCGCCGGCAAGGCGTTGAAGGGCACTGTCAGGGTCTGAGGCGGAGGGCACTGGGACCGCTGACGCGGGCCGGCGCGCCGGCGTGACCGAGACCTTCACGCTCGCGATCGACGGAATGGGCGGCGATCATGCGCCCGCCATCATCGTCTCGGGCCTGGATATCTCCTCGGAGCGGCATCCGTCGGCGCGCTTCCTGCTCATCGGCGATGAGGCTGTCATCGCCCCGCTGCTGGCCGAGACCAGACGCGCCAGGCTGTCCTGCACCGTCCGACATGCGTCCGAGGCCATCCCCAACGATCTCAAGCCGACCGCGGCACTTCGCCTGCGCGACAGTTCGATGCGTCTCGCATTCGATGCGGTCGCGAGCGGGGAGGCAAAGGGCGTGGTCTCCGCCGGCAACACCGGTGCCATGCTTGCTCTCGCCAAGATCGTCATCAAGACGATGGCCGGCATCGATCGTCCAGCCATGGCGGCCCTGTCGCCCTCGGCGCGCGGCGACGTGGTCATGCTCGATCTCGGCGCCAATCTCGCCTGCGACACCCGCAACCTCGTCGAGTTCGCCGTCATGGGCGACGCCTTCGCCCGTGCGGTGCTCGGGCTGACCCAGCCGACGATCGGCCTGCTCAATGTCGGCTCCGAGGAGGGCAAGGGCGACGACAAGCTCCGCCGCGCGGCCGAGGTGCTCAGGCGCAGCCACATCGCCGACCAGTTCCAGGGCTTTGTCGAAGGCCACGACATCACCGCCGGCCGCACCGACATCGTTGTCACCGACGGCTTCACGGGCAACGTCGCGCTCAAGACGGGGGAAGGCGCCATGCGCATGGTCAGCGATCTGCTGCGCCAGATCTTCTCCAGCAGCCTGACCTCCAAGCTCGGCTACGTACTCGCCCGTCCGGGACTCGAGCGGTTGCGCGAATGGCTGGACCCGCGACGCTACAACGGCGCCGTGCTGCTCGGGCTGAACGGGGTCGTGGTGAAGTCGCATGGCGGGACGGACGCGGAGGGCTTCGCCCACGCCGTCGATGTCGCGATGGACATGGTAACCTATGGCTTCAACGAGCGGATCCGTGACGGACTCGGCCGCATCGGCGACCGCAGCGGCGACGGTGCCATCGAGGCCGCTGACGGTGACGGTCCGCGCGTGGCAGCGGCGAAATGATGCTTCGGGAGCACGCCTGATGGGTCGTTCGCGTATCGTCGGCGTCGGCTCCTACCTGCCTGCGCGGAGCGTCAGCAACGAGGAACTCGCCAGGACGGTCGATACCTCGGATGCCTGGATCCGTGAGCGGACCGGCATCGGCCAGCGGCACATCGCGGACAGCGACGAGACCACCACCTCGATGGCGACGCGGGCCGCCCAGGCCGCCCTCGATGACAGCGGTCTGACGGCGGCAGAGATCGACCTCATCATCGTCGCGACCGCCACCCCCGATCAGGCCTTTCCGGCGAGCGCCGTCGGCGTGCAGGCGTCGCTCGGGGCCACGAGCGCGTTCGCCTTCGATCTGTCCGCCGCGTGCTCGGGCTTCATCTTCGCGCTCAGCACCGCCGACAGCTTCATCCGGACCGGCCAGGCCACCACAGCGCTGGTCATCGGCAGCGAGGTCTATTCGCGGATCATGAACTGGCAGGACCGCACGACCTGCGTCCTGTTCGGCGACGGCGCCGGCGCTGTCGTCCTGCGCGGGGGCGCCGGCGACGGCGACGGAATCCTGTCGACCCATCTGCATTCCGATGGCCGCTTCGCCAGCCTTCTCTATGTCGACGGCTCTGTCGGCCGTGCCGACCGCCCTGGTCACCTCGTCATGCAAGGCCGCGAGGTGTTCCGCCATGCCGTCGCCAAGCTCGCCGCCGTCGTCGACGAGGCTCTCGCCGCCAACGGCCTCGATCATTCCGCGGTCGATTGGCTGGTTCCGCATCAGGCCAACCGGCGCATCATCGACGCGATGGGCCGCAAGCTCCAGCTCGCCGCCGATCGGGTGGTCATCACGGTGGAACGGCACGCGAACACGTCGGCCGCCTCCATCCCGCTCGCTCTTGATGAAGCAATGAAGGATGGCCGCATAAGACGCGGCGATCTCGTCGTGATGGAGGCTCTGGGCGGTGGTCTGACATGGGGCTCGGCGCTGGTGCGGATGTAGCGCCACAGGTCATTGCGATAAGTCCGTCAATGCGCGCCGATTCGTTGACGCTGCCGGACCCGCCTGCCTAGGTTTCGCCATGAATACCGTGACGCGCGCCCACCTGGCCGAGCAGATCTACATGCAGGTCGGCCTGTCGCGAAACGAGTCGGCGGATCTTCTCGAGAACGTGCTCGATCGCCTGGCGACCGTTCTGGAGGCCGGGGAATCCGTCAAGATCAGCGGGTTCGGAACCTTTTCCGTCAGGCAGAAAGGCCGTCGCGTCGGCCGCAACCCGAAGACCGGCATCGAGGTGCCGATCATGCCGCGCTCCGTTCTGGTGTTCCGGCCGAGCCAGGTGATGCGCGCGCTCGTCAACGGCGAGAAGCCGCCGCTCGAGGACGATCTCGGAGAACTCGATTGAAGGACGAATCGGGCGACGAGCCGGTCGATCTTGAGCCGCTGGCGGCTGTCGCTCGTTCGGCCGGCGGCGGACGGCTCCGCAAATCGCCGTCGGCTTTCCGCACGATCAGCGAAGTCGCCGACGAGCTTCATATTCCGCAGCATGTCCTGCGCTTCTGGGAAACCCGCTTTCCGCAGGTCAAGCCGCTCAAGCGGGGCGGTGGCCGACGCTACTACCGGCCGGATGACATCGCGTTGCTCCGGAGCATCGCCCACCTGCTCTATATCCAGGGCTATACCATCAAGGGCGTGCAGCGCCTGTTGCGGGAGGGAGGCGGCGCACTCTCCGAGGACATTCCGCCGGCGAGCGAAGCCGAACGGCAGGAGGGCGAGATGTCCGACGAACTCGACCTGCATGCGCCGGAACCGCCCGGGCCGCCGTCGAGCCCATCGGCGTCGGCCCCGCACGAGGACGCCACCAGGATCGCCTTGCGCGCGCTCCTCGCCGACCTCGAGGCCCTGCGCGCCCTCATCCCCGACTGATCCGCTTGCGGTGCCTGCGCTGCCCTGTTATCCGGTTCAGCGTCGTGACGAAGCCAACGCGACCGGCGGACTGACGGGCAGTAGCGCAGCCTGGTAGCGCATCAGTCTGGGGGACTGGGGGTCGTGGGTTCGAATCCCGCCTGCCCGAAATCCGCCGTCGAGCCCCGCTGTCAGCCCGCGTGCGAACTCTGCGCCGGGCCGGCTTCCCCATCGAGGCAGGCCAGGAGCTGCTCCGCGTCCGCGACCGCCGCCATGATCGTGGTGCCGTCCCGGGTCGCAATCGCTGCCAGGACATCGCGCATCGTCCTGACCAGCAGCCCGGCCGCCTCGCTGTTGTCGGGCAGCAGGATCGCAATCAATGAGCCCGCCGCGATCGGCAATTCGAGCCGCCAGGTGACCGCGCCGGTCGCGACCACGACCGCGTCCCCGACCAGGGTCGCGATGCCGGCAATCGTCGTCGGCTGCCGCAGCCATCCCGCGATCGTTGCGCGCGTGATCGTCATGCCATCCCCCTGATGACCGCCATGAATTGCTCGAGCGCCGTCCAGTCGACGCCGCCCGCGTCCTTGCCCGCCTGTGTCAACGCATCGCGCGACAGGAGCGCGTGCGCCTCGTCGACATAGGCGTCATAACCGGCCCAGGTCAGCGGGAAGATCTTGCCCCATGACACCACGAGCGGACCCCTGTCGGTGTAGCCGATGGCCGTGACGCAGTGACCGCCGGCGATCTCGTCGCCGGCCGTCGACACGTCCCATTCGGCCGCACGCAGCCAGCCGGCAGGCAGATTGATGCCAAGATCGACCGGACCGAGCAGGGCGATCGCCTGCCTGATCCGTTCGTGGTCGCCGACCTCGATCGTCGCGTAGCCTTCGAGCCGGTCCGCATCGATCCCGCGCGCGTGCCACGCCGCCAGGACATCCTCGATCATCGCCCCCGTATCGCTGTCCGGATCGGCCGCGCTGTAGCCGGTGATCCCGGCGTAGAAGGCGACGATGTCCGCGTCCGGGATCCGCCGCGCGTGCCCCGACAAGGTCGTGAGTGCCAGGATCACGTTGGCCGGACCCACGCAGGTGCAGTCGCCGATCCGGTCGTTCTCGCCCAGGATCCAGTGCGAGACGGCGTCCGCGTAGGCGGTGTATCCGGCCGGCGCCGGCGGCAGGTCCGGTGCCACCATCGACAATCGCGGCACCCGTGCGTCCCGCTTCGCCGGGAGCCTGCCGAGCCCGCGGTGCGGCTGGCTCACCTCGTCCGCCATCCGATCGGCCGGGTTCAGCCGCAGCCTGACGCACAGATCCTCGTAGCCCAATCCGATGGGCAAGGTCCCGAGCGCGGTCACGATCGACGACTGCGCCGCGTCTCCCTGAACGAGCACCGGCTCGTCCAGGTTGAGCAGCATCGGCCGCCCGTTCGCATCGGGAAGTTCGACGAGCCAGGTCATGCGTGCGTCCTCAGCGTCGCGCGACGGCGAGGGTCTGGGTTGCCTGGGCGGTCGCCAGGTAGTCGAGCAGCACGGCGCCCAGCGCCGTCTCCACCTGGACCCGCGCACTGGCGCTCGTATTGACGCCGGCCGCCTCGATGGCCGCCAGCGCGACCTGTCCCGCCTGCTTGACCCGTGCATCGCTCGAGTCATGGACCACCTGCTGCACGGCGGCCGCGGCGGCGGCCAGCGTCTGCTGCTCCGATCCTCCGCCCGGACCGTACGCCGCGATAGTCGCCTGCAGCCCGGTGATCACGAGCCCCGCATCAATCCGCACGGTGGGCGGCAGCTTGCCGGCGGAGTCGAGCGCCGCCAGGATCGCTTCCCCGTCGGTCAGCGCGAGCTGCGCATCCGTGGGCATGGTCGAGCTGGTCGCGGCGCACGCGCCGAGCATGAGTGTGGCGAAAAAAGCAAACGGCAGCAGGGGGCGGATCAATCTCGTCTCCATCGGAGGGTGCCCCATTATCGGGGTGTCTCCAGCCGGAGCCGCGATCAATCTTCCATCGCCGAAACGAACATACGCCGCCCTCTGTCCTTTGAGGTCCGGGCGGGAATATATGCCTTCCTATTTTGTCAATGGGTTAGCCTGTAAACCCCTGTCGTAACCCTCGTCACTTAATGCGGCAACTTTCCAAATTGTAAACCCGGTGGGCTGCCCGTGTGAGCAAAAAGCTCACCTGGACTCACTGCCGATGTTCTGTTTCCGTTCACGGTATGACGCTTGACCCGCCAGTGCTGGAAATCCCGATCTGGCTATTTCGGCGTCCGTGGATTCGATTGGCATGTATGTGCGGACGGTCAGCGACCATGCCAGTCGACAAAATGAGTGAGACGCGCCTCGACGAGCTCCTTGGGCGACGCCTCGCCCGGCTTCGATGCAGCGCATGTGGATCGCGGCCTCGCCAGATTTCGATGCTCGATCGCGGCGACAGCATGTCGCGCGGTGGCCCAGTCGGTCGCTGCATTTGGCTAATTCGCTGAGAAAGTAATTGATGATGCGGCAACAATGTCCTACGTAGGACATGCGCAAGGGCAATGAGGTCCGGCGGACGGGAGAGACCCGATGATCGATCCAATGACCTTCGACTACGATTGTACCGGCGACGCCTGCCAAGGCGACGTCATTCTCTTCACTGAGGGCGTTTTCGGAGGCTCGGTTCGCAAGCCTCGCTATCTTGGCGACCGTCGAATTGTCGCAACGATCCACAAGGACAGCTACGGCGCCGACAGGCAGCAGCACACGTTCACGCTGATAGTCCGGGCGAGCGACGGCATCGACGCGATCGCCGCAGGATCAGTCATCCGGCGCAAGGGCCGCAACGTCTACCGCCACGGCACCCGCCGTAAGGCTTGGACCGACGAGGCAGAGCGCGCGTCAATCCTCGACGAAAAGCATGCGCGAGGCGACGTCGCCCGCGCGGCGCGCGACACCCGCCGCGTGGAGTGCTGGGCATGACGCTCGGCGAGTTGGTCCAACATGTCGGCGGTCTGCCGATCGACCTGGCGCGTGTCGGTGTGCTTGAGAAGGCCGCTCGGCGTCTTGATTTCGACATTTGGTGCGAACCGCAGGTGATCCTGTCCGACCGCCAAGTCCGCACGCTCTGCGCGGCCTGCCAAGTCGAACTCCCGGAAGGGGTCGAGCCGTGACACCAGACGAGTTGCGTGCCCTCGGCATGGCCCGCTATGGCCATGACTGGCAGGCGCCCTTGGCGCGCGCGATCGGCGTGTCGCCTCGCCACATGCGGCGGCTGGCGGCTGGCCAGGTCGCCGTCGGCGAGGGTGTCGAGGCGGACATCAAGCGCGCGCTGGGCGGCTCTGCGATCGTGGATCCGGATTGGCCGCGAGATACCTACATCGTGGGCGACGCTCGAGACGATCTCGGTGCGGTGCGTGAGTATGTCGTCCGCTGCCGGCCGCCGCGGTTCACGGCGCGTGTGGTCTCGCTCGACGAGGACGGCTTGCCCAAACAGGATGAGTTGCCCGCCGACATCGAGACCGGGATCGTCTATGCAAGCGACGGGTACGTGCTCGCCGAGATCGCGTGGGCGGACGCGATGCCGGGCATAGCGGACATCCACCGGATGCTCGAGGAGGCGTGCGACGCGATTGACGCGTCTGTCGACTGAAACAAGAAAAGGGCCGCCAGCTTGTGCTGGCGGCCCTCCGGGTGATGGCAGAAAATCTAGGATCACGCGGTTGAGCGGGTCACCGTCACCGCAACCTTGGACGGCGCCGTCTCGATCTCGGTCAGCAGCTCCTGCGCATCGGCGACGGCTGTCGCTATAGTGGCCGGATCTCGGGTTGCCACGGCCGCGAGGACGTCGCCGAAGCTGGGTGCTCGACGCATGAGATTGCGGCTATCACAGGGCACCGCACGCTCGGCATGGTGCAGCTCTATACCGCGTCCGCCGACCAAAAGACGCTTGCGACGGCAGCAATCGTCCGATTGCAAACTGCTCGTGACAACCGTGGCAAACCGGGCAGCTAAACTACTCACTGCATTTGTTTATCTGGCGCGCAAGCTAAGGCTTAATTGAATCAATGGGTTATGGAGACAACTGCGGGTCCGGTTTGCGGTGCGCCCGTTGAGACGGGTGACAACCCCGCCTCCACCAATCGCCGGATTGCCTCGCTCCGGTTTGGCAGGTCCGCTTGCCCACGTCGCCAATTGTCGATCCGCTCGACGATCTCGCGGGTCAGAATAATCTGGTGCCGTTCACTATTTTCAATGCGTTTCATGATTGACATCATACACACTCAGCGGTATATGTCTACTCACGGACGGCGCCCTCGCGGATCAGGAGCAGAGACAAGCAGATGACCACTCAGACAGGTGTCTATCAAAAGCTTCTCAACAACCGGGCCAAAGTTATCTCGGTGGCCCTATCCTCCGCGAGCGACGACAAAGTCCTTGCGCTAGTTCACGCCATCGCCCCGCACGAGAGCCATTTCCGCAGCCGAAGCGGCTTGGATTTTGTGCCCGAGGTATGGAACAGCCACGGCATCGTGCCGCAAGAGGCTTGGACGGCAGAAGATCACGCCGTCGCGCGTGTGCAGCAGCTTTTGCACATGGAGAATGAGCTGACATTGGCTGTTTTGGCCGTGACGACACCTTCATTCCGGGTCCCGATGGGCCAAGGTAGCGTCGGCGAAAACTGGTTCGACGAGGAGGGCTGAAAATGGCAAGTGTCACAGATACGCTTATTCGGCTGGACCCCGAACACGGCTTGATGCTGGGTCTTTTTGACGACACACACAGCGTCCTGACGCACACACGCGACAATCACATGGACTTGGCACGGTATCGCAGAAGTCTTGGTCAGGACCCGTCAGAATATGTCAAGATCGCTTTGTCGGCGCATTTCCGCGCGATGCGTCTGATGCGCAGTCGGAATTGGCGGCTTGAGCAGCCATGGGTAGGGCTTGGCGCCGAAGCGGCCGAACGTGCGAAGGTGGCCGCGTGATGGCAAATCATCCCAATCGTGCGCGCACCCAAATCGTTAGAATGACAGTCTCGCCTTCTGATCTTCGCGCGTTGCGATACGTTCTTGGACACTTGAGCGTCATTGCAGAAGACTTCTCTGAGTATGAGGCCGGGAAAGGTTACGACGCGAAGACAGTGCGCGATATGCACCGGGGCGTGCAAATGATCAGCTATCTTTGTTGGTGTGCTGAAAACGGGCAATGCCACTAACACTACATACGAAAAGAGCCCCGCCGACCCGAAGGCCAGCGGGGCTCGCGCGTCAGCCAGAGCAACACGTCTACGGCTTGAGCGGCTGATCCGAGGGCAGCGCCGGAACTTTGACGCCCACGGCCACCAGCAGCGCCTGAGCGTCCGCCGCGACCGCCATGATCGAGACGGCGTCTTTCGACGCAATCGCCACCAGCAGGTCGCGCAACATCTTGGCGAGCAGCGTCGCCGCGCCGGTGTTGCCGGGCAGGATCAGCCCCACGAGGCCGCCGGCGGCGATTGGCAGCTCAAGCCGCCACGTGACGGCGCCCGTCGCCACAAGCGCGCCGTCGGTGGCAAGGATCATCAATCCCGTAATCGTCGAAGATTGACTGAGCCAGGACCGGACTTTTGTCCACGTGGTCGGGACGGTGGCGACGGGCGTGACGGTGGCGGACATGACTATAGCCTCCCTCGAAACAGCAGAAACAAAACGACAATGATCAAAAGCAGAGTAAGGCCGCCGCCGGGGCCGTAGCCTGTCCAGCCCCCATAACTGTAGCCGTAGCCGAGGCCACCGCTGAACAGCACGAGCAGGAGGAGAACAATCAGGATTGTTGGCATCACGCAGCGTCCCGGATGACGGTCATCATCGCGGACAGCCCATCCCAGTCGACGCCCGCCACGTCCTTCCCAGCCCGCGTGAGCGCGTCTTGAGACAGCAACGCGTGCGCTTCCGTGGCGTAGGCGTCCCAGCCCGCCCACGTGAGCGAGAACACCTGCCCCCACGACACGATGAGGGGCCCGGCCTCGGTGTAGCCGACGACGGTGACGCAGTGGCCGCCCGCGATCTCCGTGCCCGCCGTCGACGTGTCCCAGACGGTCGCCTGCTCCCATCCGGACGGCAAGCTGACCCCGATGTCGACCGGACCAAGCGCGGCGACAGCCTCTCGAACCCGATCGTGGTTGTGAATGTCGATCGTCGCGTATCCGTCGAGCATGTCGATCGGCTTGGTGCCGATGCCGTGCGCGTGCCATGCGGCAAGCACATCCTCGATCATCGCGCCCTGATCGCTGTTTGGATCGCCCGCATTGTAGCCGGTCACGGCGCTGTAGAACCCGACGATATCGGTGTCGGACGTGCGGCGGGGCTGCCCGACCAGCGTGGTCAGCGCGAGGATGACGTTGGCGGGGCACACACAAGTACACGTGCCAAGACGGTCGTTTTCGCCAAGCTCCCAAGAAGCTACCGCCTCAATGTATGCAGTGTGCCTTGGGGGAGCTGCGGGTAAAGACGGCGCGATCGTAGACAAACGGGGCACACGATCATCCCGCTTGGGCGGCTTCGCCCCGAGCTTGCGCGCGTGTTGGATGATGCCGCCGTCTGGCAGCGCCACGCCGGCACGGGCGGGTATCACCTCGCCCGGCACCTCGCCTATGCTAAGCCAGCGCGCGATCTTCGTGGCATAGGCGAGCTGCGCGGGCAGCGTCTCCGGATCAAGCGGCCCCATGTGAGACAGCGCCCGAATCCGCAGTGTGGCCATTTCGGTGTCGTCGATCATCTTGCCCCTCAATCCGTATCCGTCACGACCAGAAAGATGAGCACCACCCCGACGATCAAGCCGAACACAAGACCAGCCAGGATGATGCCCATGGGTGTCAGCCGCCCAGATTATGCAGGTGGCCGTTGGCGTCGTTCGTCAGCGACGACACCGGCGACACAGCACCATAGCGTGCCGACGCGGGCTGTATCGAGGCAAGCGCCGCAGTCGCAATCTGACCGAGCAAGGTGAACGCCTGAACCTGCGCCGATTGCGTGCTGACCGTCGACAAGACCTGAAGCGCAGCGAGCGCCTTGGGGGCATCCGCTTGGATCGTGGCGTTCTGCGGCAGCGCCGCCTGGATCTGCTGGACGGCCGTGATTGCGCTTGCGATGGCAGTCTGTTCCGGCGTGCCCGTGCCAGCCTTCACGACGGCCAAGATGGCGCTCAAGCCGTTGTCGGCAAGGCCGATGCCCGCGAGGACCGGCGCAAACGTAGACACGCCCGGCAACGCCTCGACGATAGGAAGTGCAACGTTCACGTCAGTCAGGACCGCTTGCATTTCGGTTTCGACCGAGGTTGCCGTGGTGCCAGCACACGCGCCCAGGAAAAGCGGGACGGCGAGCGCGGATGAGAGTAACGCGTGACGGGTCATATTGATTTCCTCGTTGTGGTGTGGTTTGAAGCGGAGCGTCCGCTTGGTGAAACGGTAGACACAGCCGCCTTAACATCGGCTGCCGAAAGGCGTCCCGGTTCAAGTCCGGGAGCGGACATCATCCTTCGATGAGTAGTTGTTCGAGGCGTGTCGCTCGATCGCCGACCTCGCGCGCCCACGCCGTCGTCTTGAGATCGTCGGCGGCGGCCGTATAGTCACCGGCCTCCATCAAAGACAGAAACGTGTTGAACGTCCGAAGCGTGCCGCTCCCCATGTTAAACATGAGCGACATCATCACGCGCTGCCGAACCGGGTCGAGGTTGATCCACCATGGAAAGTTCAGGTTCAGCGAAGCAACGCACCCATTGACGTCATTCTGGTAAAGCGCGTCGATGGTGTAGCTGTTCTGCGGGATAGAAAGGTTATGTCCAACCCCAACAGTGAGAAAACCGCGCGTGTCTTTGTAGACCGACGTGCGCAGTCCTTCGTCCCGATTGAGTTCTTCCCTCAGAACAGCAGCGTCGAACGTGGGTCCTGTCACTGCGCCCCGTCTCCGTCACCATCCGGCGTCGGCGCGACGGGCTGCGGCGCGACCGGCTTGGGAGCCGGCGCGGACGGAGCGGGTGCGGACGGCATTGGCGCACATGTCGGGTCGAACGGGTCGCACACGGTCTGCGCACCGTCACCGTCTCCGGCGTAAGCCATGCGCGAAAGAACGACGCCGACGACAAGAGCGGCGGCGGCTACTGCAACGTATCTCATGTCAATCTCCTGTTTTGGTTTTCCGCAGCTCGCCCGGTGCGGTTCCGGATGGTTGAATGGCGCCGACATCGAACGCGGGGCCGTATGTCAGCGTCGATTGGATCGGCAGCAGCGAGTGAACCCACCCGCACGAAGGCTGATCGTGCTGGATGACGTAGACCCAATGTCCCGGCTGCAAACCTGTGGGCAGCGGCAGCCCACGATGAAAGACTTGCGTCTTTGGGACCTTGCTGACGGGCTGTATTTGCCGCTCGCATCCCGCTTGCCGCAAGCAACTTGCGTCGATCCCGACCGGAAAAGGGATCGCAGTCAAGGCCTGTTCGTCAATGGAGCCATCAGGTTCAAGCCGAGCCAGAACTCGAGCATCCGCACCAAGGCAACCGGCGCGGGTTGTGTGCACCTCCCGTGTTCGGACCTGCCCGTTCTGATCAATCTGAAAATCACTGGTGGCGAGCGAATCGATCTTCGCGCCTGTGTCCAATTCGCTCCGAATAATGACGTAAGCGGTCAAAGCGCCCGCGAGCAGACCGCCCGCCAGCACCGTAATAAAGAACAAGAACAGCGACAGGAACACGCGCTGTCGTATTCGATGCGTTGTAGCAGCCATCGGTCACTTCCCGACCAGCAGACGAACGATCGCAGGCCCGAAGGCGACCGCCACGGCGGCTACGCCCGCTCCAATCGAAGCGACTGGTGCCCACCGTGCGGCGAGGCCCTGCTTCCCGCGATCAAAATCCCTGTGTAAATCGCCAGTAATTTCCAGGTTATTGTCTTCCCAGGTCCGATCTCCAATCTTGAAACCCATAGCCCACAGATGCCGCCAGAGGACGGGGCGTTCGCCATCGCGCGCGCGCTGATCGTCATCGTATCGGTCGGTCATCCACGCGCCTCCACACGAGCCACCATGCCAGCAATGTTAGCGCCGAATAGGTCATTGTGACGATGCTTGCCAGATGGCCCTGGATAAACAAAGCGGCAAGGATCGTAATCCATAAGCCTTGTGCGCCCGTCATGAACGCTCCGAACAGGCGTGTGCCCGGAAACAGGCACGCGGTCGCCAGACACGCCATGCTGAGCGACGTCGATGTCCAGAACCGCTCCGATCCGGCGAGGCCAAACACGTGAAACACTTGCACATGCAGTAACCGGTTCCAGTCCGGCCGGGTGATTACGATGAACCAACCCCAGTGGATGACAACGAACACGAGCTGAACGAATGTTGGGCCGTCCGCCAGATGGCCTATGACAGTCCGGCGCTTGATCCATTGCGGCCTTGTCGTGTCACCCATCTAAAAACTCCAGCCGCACTCAAGACCGACGCCGCCGTTTCGCGCCCACACGTGCAGATGCTCGTATTTCGACTTCGGGATGCGCGGCACAGGCTGGTGGGGGTTGCTTCGGATTGCTTCCCGGCGCGCTGCTCTCAAACCCGATAAAATGTCTCGCGCCGGATAGTTGTCCTTGCTTCCCATATGCGCTTGAAAATGACAGTCGTCGGGGGCGGGAATGTGGTTGCAGTCGGATGTCAAAAGTATAAGCGCCAGTGCACAACGACGATGGGTGAGCATCGCATCAGTCTAGTGGCCAAACGTCAGAATACGCGCCTGTGGATAGATAGTCCCGGAAGGAGCCTGAGGTGTCCAGCAGCCGATCGTAAAGCCTGTTGGTGACAAGGACGGGAACGTGTTCCAGTTGATCAGGCCGACATTGCCGTCAACGGCTATCGCATTCAAGCAACTGTTTGGATAAGCGATGGGCCACGATCCGGACGACGTGAACTGCGTGTTTGCTGCGTTGACGGGAACAAGCGGCCCAACGAACGACTGAAAAATGATGTTTGCAAACGTCCAGACCGTCGCGCCTTGCGTGCCGCCGACGAGATCCAGAACGGGCTGCAACTGCGGCAGCTTAAACGGCAGCAGCGAGCTGCTCGGCGGAGTGATGACCTCGCTTGGTGACACAGACGTCGCGCCAGCCGGAAGCGTAATTGTGTAGAGCAAAAACCCGCCTGCTGGGACCAGACCAGTCGTGACCGTTACCGTGGCAACGTCCTTGCGGGTTGTGGGCAGTGCTGTGCCTTGGTTGTTGACGCCATTAAAAGGTTGCAACGGGTTTGCGGAATTGTAGAACGGAAGGACAACGTCGGTGTCGTCGACGAATGTTGCTCCCGTGACGTAAATAGTGTTCGTCGCGCCCGCCGTAAGTGTCAGTGTTGTCGGCGCCGTTGTTTGATATTGCTTGGCGCTGGGCAGGGTAGTGGCAGGCAACACACCGTATCCTCTCGGGTCGGCGCCGCTTGTTCCATTGCCCGTCAGCGTGCCCGGTCCCACTGAAATTGTCAGCCCGGATTCTGGTGTCACAATAAACCCGTCCGAAACGAAAGAACTTGCGCCCATGACAGAGTTTATGACCGCGCCCAATCCCACGTAGGCGCTTTGTTCCGCCTGCATCATCTGTTCGACGAGAGGTATCTGACCGGCGTAGCGAAGCGTGCGATCCATATCTTCCTCAGTCCGTTAGGTCTGACCACGCGACGACACCAGCAGGCAGTGCCGCCGCTATGTTTGCATAGGATTGTGTATCAGTCAGCGGCCCGGTCGCTGTCGTGACAAAAAACGCTCCCGGAAACAGCAGCGAGCCGTAATAGATCCCGCCGACGTCATACCCGCCGCCGCCGCCCATCGCGGGCGTAGCAAGCGTCGCGAGGCCGCCCGTGTCGATCACCCGCTGCGGTTCAAGCACGACCGGCGCGACGCCCGTTGCGGCTGTCATTGTTGCAACAAGCGAAGGTCGCGTAGCTTTCACAAGAAACAAGTTCGCCTTGATTCGAGCAATATACACCGCGTCGGTTTCGCCCGCTTGTCGCGGAAACGCGGTGGTTCCAAACCAGCTTTGCGCCCAAAGATCAATGAACATACCCGCGCTGGTCGTCAGGCGAGCCGTGAGGCGGGTAAACGTGATAAGGGCGTAGATCGCCGCAAATGCCGTTCCGATCCCGGTCAGCAGCGCGTCCAGGATAGGCGTCGTGCCTTCGTCGCCAAACCATTTGACCGGCAATAGCCGCCGAATACGAAACCGCATGTCGTCCGCATCACCGGTCACGGGCTGGTGCCACCGGATGCCATAACAGTGATGGTGCGCGGACGGCAAACCTGGATCGACGTCGGCACGATATTTGACGTCCCGCCATTTATCGTCAGCGACGACACGCCGGAAATGGTGCCCGATGCCTGCACGATGACGGCCGAGAGTTGCGCAAACCCAGTTGTTACACCAATCGCAAGCCCGGTCAGGTAGGTGGTGATCGCCGTGACGGCCGCGTTCTGCGCGGCAGCGTTTGAGGCCGTCGGCGCAACCGTAATAGCGGCTACAACATCGACCGGCACTACACCAGGTGCCGCAACCGCGAACGAAATCCCGATCGGCCGGATGACGTCAATCGCAGCATAGACCAATTGTAAGAGCGTCTGTGACGGGTTGCCGGAGCCGTCGTCAATTAGCACGCCGAACCATCCCGGACGGCTCGCGCCGTTCGTCGCCTGTCCTTCCAGGATTTCGTAGTCAAGACCCTGTTGCACGCCCTGGATAGCTGCGGCAACCGCAAGCGGGGTCGCGCCGGAACGACTGTTGATATAGGCGGCGAACCGCGTCTTGAGCGCGCCGTCGCTTTCGGCATTCAAGCCGCCGGTTGCACTGTTAGCGTTGTTGACCGTGTCAATGCCCGATATCTGCGTTCCGAGAAGGGTCAAGGTGTTTGACTGCACATTGCCCGCCGTCCCGGCCGTTGTGTTCTGGCACGGGATAATGATCGACGCAGTCCCGGCCGGGCGTATGTAGGCTGCAATGCCCGCGTTCCAGTTCGGGTTGCTGTCTACCTCAACAACGGCAAATGTCTGCGTCGCGTCTGCTGTCCGAACAATTGCCCCAACCGAAATGGTGGAGGACTGGTTTGTCGGAGCTAGCGACGTGAATGTGACCTGACATGTCGATGCAACACCAGCCAGTCGTGTCAGCCCGAAATCGCCGACAAACGTGTCCACGTCGTTGCCGGTGCTTGTAGCGAGCCGGGTGATTTGCAGCACCTGCAAGACCAGAAATTGCAGCCACAATGCGACCGCCGCTGTCGCTTCAAGGATTGCTCGAATGACGGAACCCACGGTCAGGTCGAGAACGGTCAGTGCCGCGCCCTGAACCGCCGCTGTCATGTTGGAGACGAGAGTGGCAAAGTTATTGGTTTGCAGCGTCAATTCGGCCTCACATAAAAAAGGCCGCACAAAGCGGCTAGCGTAACCCCGAACGAACTGACAATTTACCCGACCGGCCCCGTCACCGTGGCAGTGCCCTCGCTTGTCGCGTAGACGATCGACACAGTGACGTCGCCTGTCGCATTTGCCGCAGTGGTCACGACAGGCGCGGGCGACTGCTGGACGCTGGGCTCGAGCTGCATCTGCGCGCGTGCAATAGCACCGATCTGTTCAGCGGCTACGGTAGCGCCGACTAGAGCCGGAAACCCGCCGCCGTAGCCGAGTTGCCAGATGTAGCCGCCCTGGTTTGTAAATAGTCTACGGGTCACGCGTTCCTGGCTTTCGGCAATGCCCGCCACTGTTGCTAGATCTCCAGACGGCCCAAGCGACAGGTCGCCGCCCCACGTGCAAGCCGCATCGGTCATAGCGGCATCCCCGTGTTGCTGGACCCCGATTGAACACCCGTGTGTTCGTGATGCAGCGACGATATTCCTTGCACCGTTACGTCGCCACTCGTCACGATCAGGCCCAACGCACTGAACGCGAACGAGGTGCTGCCGATGGTCAGCATGACCATTCCGTTTGCGATCGACCACTGTGCATTGCCCGCGCCCATTGTGATCGCAGATGGTTGGATGTGCACCCACGCCGGATGTTGCGCGGCGGCAGCGTTCGTTTCAGGCGTTCCAGCTTGTCCGGCCGCGATTAGCATCTCGCCAGGTTGCGCGGGCTTGCCGGTTAGCGGCGACATGGCGGGCGTCATCGTTGCATCAAACACGCGGGCCACGATGACCGGGTGTTCCGCATCACCCTCGGTAGGCGTGCACTTGACCTGCGTCCCGACCTCGCACGGGCTGCTAACTCTAAGAGACCCGCACGCCAGCGCCGCGTCGGGTATCCACCCGGTCTCGACGCCGTCCGGCTGGAGCGTGACCTTACAAGCATGCGCAACAGGATCGACTGCCGACACGATGCCGAATTGCGGTTGCGCTAGTTGCCCAGCAACCTGTGACGCGATCTTTCGGATGTGCGCGTCGATCACTGCTCCACATCCTCCGTCACGTCTCGATTTCGCAGCGTCACCGCCTGCGTCACGTCATCCACCGACAACGTGCGCGAAATCGCGTCGATGCGCTGAACCCCATCAAACGAGGTGCCGGTCCCATACACGTTGACCGGTTGCCGTGGTGTCAACGCGAGATCCATCGGTATCTCAAACCGCACTGTGCGTTGGTGAGCCACGACTTGATTGTAATACTCGTGCGCGATCTTCTGAGCTTGATCGGCAGTCAGGTTAGGACGCTTGAACGAGTAGAGTTGTCCTTTGTTCGACGCCCCTGTCGCGGACGTGCCCTTCAACGGCCACTGTCCTGTCACGGTGCGCCGCAACTTGCTGTTCCAGGACACTACCTGGACAAGAACGCCCTTTGCCATAAGCAGATCGCGCTCAAGCTTGAGATCCCAAACGTTCAGAATTGGATGACCGTTCGCGTCGCGCTGCATCGTGACTGGAACCGCCGGACTGCTATCGGACAGAGCCGGCACAAAATTGAGCGTCTTGTTCGTCACGTAGGCATCGCAACCTTCCGTCCGGGCCAGGAATTGGACTAAATCCCATGCGTTTGCGAACCGGTGCTGAGCCGTGAGTGCGGACCGCTTATGTCCGATCTGGTAATACTGACCGGTAAGGCCGCCCCGACTTTGGATGTTGGCACTGAGCCCAGCTTGAGTCGCGAGTTTGGATACGACCTCGCCGGATGTCTCGTTTTGCCACCCATTTGTGACGCGAAGATCCAACAGCAGAGATGAGTAATCGCGTCCTGTCACCTGGATCAGCCCGGCGATTGGATCAATGCTAACGTGATCGATCAAGCCTACAATCATCGTCGAAGGGTTGGCTAGGCCTTCCGACGCGCCCGGTTCGAGCATCCCGATCTGGATCGTTGCCTCGACTTGCGTCGTGCCGGTCGGCGGATCAGACCACGGCGGCGCGGGTTGCATATTCTGGTAGGCGATCGTGGCGTCGAATGTGTCGCCGCGCGCGTAATTGGTTGTCTCGACGGTCGCCGATACCAACCCGGTGGCAAGTGAGCCGTCGGCGTTCCGCGCAGACGGGAGGGGCTGACCGTTGATGAGGATCTGAGCGCGCGGACGAACGACGCTCATTGAGGAGGTACGCCGCCGCCCGCCGAAGCATCCACGGGTGGAAGCCGAATTGTTGTGCCCGCCGCAATCTGCGGGTCGGACAGGCCGTTCAAAGTGAGGATGCGATCAAACTGCGTGGCGTCGCCAAGCTGATCTGCAGCGATGGCGTAGGCGGTGGTGGGGGTGCCGGGGATGTAACTGCTCACGAATGCACCACCGGCCCCGCGTAAGCCGTCCCGCTTGTCTGTGCCGCCCCGGCCAGCGCCTGATTTACGAGGCCGCCCGTCGTCACCGCGCCCACCAGCACGCCAGCGTGAGCGACGACGGCTTGAAGTGACGGCTCATCCAGCGCGATGCCGTTTGGCGCCGCCTGCGAAATCCCGACCAGCGAGCCTCCCGCTTGCGAAATTGTGGTCATCAATCCAGCCCCGGCAGCCTGAATGTCCGTCACAAACCCGGCCAGCGACGCCGGCGCACTCGACAAGCTGGTCAGCGACCCGGACAATGCCGATGCCGCAGTAAGCTGATTTGATACGCCGGCAAGCGGGCCGCCCAGCCCAATGATCGGCGCGACTGGCGTGATCTCGCCCACGGCCGTCGAGACTTGTCCCGCGACGTTCTGCACGTAAGTAGCCGCTGTCGCGATCGTGTTCGTGACTGACATTACCGCTGCCGCCGTGTTCGGACCAATCAACGAGGCAAGCGCCGATGTGCCATCCGTCGGTTGCGACGACGCGAGCTGCGGGACAATTTCGACCTCGATCGTGTAGCCGACAACGATCCCACGTTGTCCATAGACGTAACGAAATCCGGTGATGACTACAAGCAACGACGACCCTGCCACTGACAGCGTGACCGCCGCCCCGGCCGCGCGCATCGCCGATAGCGCTTGATACCGAGCGGCCGTGTTCGGACCCGCAAACATCCCAGACAAGGTGATCTGGTTTGGGTCATTGCCGGTGGCGTTGATGATTCGGTCGCCACCTGGCAGCCGGTGAATGACGATCTGCTGGCGGCCGCCGATATCGAGCGTGCTTGGAACCTCGACGCCGGTCAGCGTCACTCCGCCCAGCGTTACCGGAGCTGACGCAAAACCGCGCCCAATACCGCCGATCGCCGTCTCGATGTTGAGGAGCGTCTGGCTCATATCGCTCCCGCGCGGTCAGTCGGTGTAGGGCACCCCGTTCGCGCGGGCTTGCTCTTGCAGGTCAGGCGCACCACGAAGGTCAAGCGGTATGGGCTGCGCGCCCGTCCCGACGAAAGGCAGCCCCTCCGTCACCCGCCGACATCCGGCACTCGCCGCTGCCACAAGCGTGAGGCTGCGTGGCGGCCCCATCATTGCGCGCATGCAGGACGCGTCGGACTGCCCTGGATATCGGCCGAGCGTCGAGCAAGACGTGAAGACGACGGCAACCGCAAGAAGGTATTTCACACGTGACTAATAGCACGTCAGATGAGTGACGGCGACATCCCTACGGGGAGCGGCGTCTGGAGCCAATCGGGGCCAGATGTGCCCGTCTGCACGTTTGGGCGCATTGAACGCGATTGATGACCCGTCACGACCTCGGCCATCTTCTTGCCATCGACCAGCAGGTTGATGTGCTGGATGGGAAGCGACGCCGGCACCGGTTCGTAGGACGTCGGATGGTAGTTCCCACGAGCCGAAAACGTATGCACGGCGGGCGGCGCAATCGTCACCGCTCCAGCATGCCCTCGGTTTGCCGAATTAGGTTTGGTGTCGTTCGTCGGGCCAAACTCGTGCGCTAGGTAATTCAACAAAGGCGGCAAGCCGACCAAGGCAGCACCAAGAGCAGCTAGACCAGCGGCCACCGCACCCAAAGCGCTTCCAACTACAACAACCTCGGGGCCCGCCATCAACAGCATGAACGCTTTCAGCCCCGTTACAAGCGGGCCGAACGCAGCCCCGGCAATCGCAAGGCTGCCTCCCAAAACGGCCAACGCCGCCAATCCAGATGTCAACTCTTCAATCTGTCCCACCAAACGTGGATGAGACGCCGCCCATCGTGTGAGATCGTTCAAGGCGCCCGTCAGATGTCCAATCAGTCCAGTAGCATCGTTGACGATCGGAGCGCCAAGCGCCGTGAGCAGGTTGTTCCAAGACGTTGTGAACGCTGCGATCTTTGTTGACGGGTCGGTTTTCTGCATAACTTCGTATTGATCCACCGTTGCAGCTGTTCGAATGTTTCCCGCATCTCGAGCAAACGGCACTGCGTTTCGGATGACTTCGGTGATCAGCCCGTTTACCGTCTGGCGGAGCCCATCGCGCATTAGTAAGATCGTTGCCTGTTCCGGCGTTGAGGCGCCCATCTTGGCGAGACCAGATCGCATGACAGTGTCGATGTATTTAACCGGATCAGTAGCCAGCAACTCCTCGTCTTTGACACCTCCCGCCGCCACGCGCATCTGCCCGCCCCGACCGACAGTCACCTTCCGGGGGTCAAGAACACCAATCTGCTCCAGAAACTTTCCGGCCTGCTGTGTAAGCCGGCCACCGATGATCTCCTGATCCATGGAGGTCAGAGCCGTGCCGGTCCTGTATCCACCCATCGCCTGAACAACCGGGACCATGTTCTCCAGACCAGTGTCGGTCAAACTGGCGCCCGCGCCCCGGGCCTGCTTTTGGAAATTCAGCAGCTCGCTGGTGCCTACCCGTCCCCGTGTTGCTACCGTAATTGCTTCAAGCAAACGCGCTTGTTGCTCCGCCCTCGCCTCGCTGATTTGCCCCGTCTTCGGATCGACCAGCGACCCTCGAAGGTCCAAGAAGCGGCTTCCCTGGTATCCAGCCTCTTCCGGATTTGCCCCCGTGATCGCTCCAGTGACCACTCCCAGTTTGGTGAATGCAGAAGACGCCTTGACCGCCTCGTCCATCCGGCCAAACTCGTTTCGGAGATCGGCCAGCAACTTAAGGTTGTCTGACGCCCCTGCGTTCAAGACGGACGTCGCGTTTTTCCAAGCTGCAGCCGTGGCGTGCGCAATGTCGGCCTGCGATACTCCGGCCTGAGCCATCAAGCTCTGCTGGTGAACAAACTCTTTACCGTGGTCGACCAGCTTCGCCATGCCGCCTAGAACGGCGGCGCCGGCAAGAGCACTGCCCATTCCAACGGCGGCAAGTTTGATGCGGTTTAGACCGCCCTCTAGATCTTTCGCTCGAACGTGGATGCCAAGCAATTCCCGGCTGAGTGCCCCCAGCACCTGAGCCGCGTTCGACGTCATGGCAATCTGAACGCCGATGCGGTAATACTCTCCGGCCATGCCTTACTCCCGGAGATAAAATGCGTTGTCTTCTGACGGTGTTTGCCCTAGTCGGACCGACTGCCTGCTACGCGGCGCCGCTTGATCACGCCAAGCCCTTGCTTACCAGCCAAGGCTCACCGCTCTGCGATACGAAAGCCGATCTCAAGAACCTTCTTGAGCACGTGCGGGCGGGCGTGAAGGGCATTCGCAACGGCGACTACGGTTGCATAGCCGCCATGGACGGATGGGACGTCCGGGTGATTGAGAGCGACGGCGCACTTGATCGTTGGGATCGCGTGAATACCGAATGGGCTCACGGAACTCGCGATTTCTGGACGGCGGACTGGACATTGCGAAACTGATGCGTCGTCACTTCGACGCCGACAAGGACTTCGACGATAGTGAGTCGCCGACATGGCGCATTCGACACCGGCCGCCGTGGCGACGGGCGTTTGATCGGTCTAGCCCGGCAAAGCTCTTCGTATTGTCGTTCTTCGGCATCCTGGCGTTGCTGACACTGCTGCCCGCAACTCTATTCACCGCCGCCATTTTCATCACCTGGATGACCGGCACTTAGCGGGATTGGAAGGCGTCCGAGGTGAACGCCTCCGCCGGTGAGACCTGCAACAGCATGAGAGCCGCAAATTTCGGCGACCTCGTGGCCCTTTCGGAACGCAGCGCCGCCCAGAAACGAGCGCGGCGGGATGCGCGACGTGCCCAACTCCTGGAACTCGGCAATGTCCAGATTGCTGCCTACATGCGCAACGTGCCCTGCCACGATGTGCTCAATGCTGTCTCGCAGAGCACCCTCACGCAGCAACGGATCGTTCTCCGAATAGCCTTTCCGAATGCGGTCTTCTTTCGTAGCGTCTGCCAATTCGGCCCAAGCAGCGAACGGACCAACCTCGTCTTGATAATGGCCTACCTCGGCTTTTGCCTCAGTCTCAACAAGCCTCGCAGCTTCTTCCAAGGCTTCGCGCGTCTCAACCTCGCTTTCGATTGTAATCGCGGCTAGTCGTTCGACAAATCCGAGCAAGGGAAACTCAGGCATTGTGGGGTATCCACTGCCCACGGCTCCAGTCGAAGTGACCGGGCTGTTCCATCTCCGCAAAATGCACGGCGTAGGCATAAACCTCCGCGTCACTTGCGATTTGCATCTCTTCTTCCATCGCGACCTGCCAGGGCACGCCGTTCTTCACGAGATAGAGGCGGTCTCGGAGTCCGGGTGCCCTAAAACGTTTCCCGCGTCGGCCAGCAGCGATTCGTTCTTAGCCACCATCCAGTTGAAGGCTGCCAACGTGGCGTCGTCATCAACGACGTCCCAAAGCTGGTGGACTTGGTCAAGCGTCGTAGGTAAAGGCGGCATTGGCCGTCCCTCAATGGCGCGAACTCGAGCACGTGCAAGAGACGTAGCTGCCCATTCACTCGCATCAAGATTTCGGCCCATCGCCATGTGAAGCTTGCTCTTGGCAACGCCGACGACGTCTTCAACTTCGATCTTGCGCCCGCGCGCGTCGACTACGAACTCGCTCATAGTTTGATTCGCTGACTGGCAAAAAAGCCCAGCGTCTGACGGACAATTGCCTCTTGCTGGAAATTGCCTGCGTCGGTCAAAGTTAGCGATACGCCAATGAACTCATAAGTCGAAAGCGAGCCATTGGTCTCGGTCACATATTGATAGATCGTGCCCGATCCGATGACGCCTGCCGTCCAAAACGACGTCTCGATTGAAGCAATAAGGTTGTCGAGGTTCGGACTAGCTCGATCTACCATGAACCGGCCACGCCATCCCGACGGCGTCGTAAATTCGACAGGCGTTGAGTTGAGCGGATCAGCGCGTTGCGTCTTGACCTCTTGGTTTGCCTGAAACCCGGTGACGTCGGGCATGTCGATGCGCGCGCCCTGCCAAAGCAGCACCACGCGACAATTCCGACCAATCGTATACGGTGCCAGTTGGCTTCCGGACATTTTCTACATCCTTTCTTGAATGACCGGATCAACCCGCAACCACGCCGCCCAGCCCCGAAGTGACCGGCTGCGTCACTGTCACGCCGGCGCCGCCCTGCAAGTTCACCAGAAAGCGTTTGTTGACGCCCTGGTATTGCACTTGCACGTCCGCCTGGACGTAACCTATCGCCGTTCGGGATTGCGGGTTGTTCGTGTTGTCGCACACGACGCCATAGGGCGTACTGCCGTCGAGTGATCCGAGCACGCCCTGTTGAAGCAGATTGCCGAGATACCCGAGCAGCGTCGCGCGAATGTTTCCGAACAGCGTCAGGTTGATCAGCTCGCCGACATACTCGCCCATGCCCGCTGCCAGCGTGGCAGCAACGTAGTTCGTCAGGCGCGTATAACTGTCGTCGTCGATCCCGGCGTTCGACGATGTATTAAACCCGCCCCGGCAACCCCAATAAGACCCGCCTGGCTGCGGATTGGAAATCACGTCGATGCCCGCGCCAAACAAGGTTTGGAGATCGGCGGACGAGTAATTGCCGATTTGTTGCCCTTGCCCTGACTTCTGGCTGTTGACGATGCCGTAGATCGGCTTGTTCAGGCTAGATTGCTGCGGCGCAAGGTTAGCCAATCGACCGGCTGCAAACCCTTGCGGAGAAACATAGCGATAGAGCTGGTTGACCGGATCGTACCAGTTGATCCAGTCGCCAAACATAATCTTCATCGCGTAGCTGTCGACGCCAGCCGCTTGCTTTCCGGAAACCGCTGCGGCGATCGTGGCTCCGGACGGCCCGGTGCCAATCATGTAGACACCCTCGCCCAGTCCGAACGCGATCTGCGTCGTGAACGTCGATGCGAGGTCGCCGTCGGCAAGCACACCAATTGAGCAGCCTTGCCCGCGAAGCGCATACATCCCAGTCCGCGCGGTTCCGTCGATGCCGATCAGCGTGTTTTGAGTGACATTGGTCACGCCGTCCGTACCGCCCGCTAGCGTGGCCGAGACCTGCGTTCCCGTGATCGGCGGCAAGGCACTCGCGTTGGCACCGACGGCAGCTACAATAAGCTGCGACGCGCCGCGATTCGGCGTCCAACCCGGCACCGCCTGCCCGTTCAGCGCGGGCGCGGCCAGATACCAGAACGCCGACGCGGTCGCGGACGGAATGCCGTTGAAAGCCTCGACGGTGCCCATCGGCGGACATTGGACAATAATGTCGGCATATCCCGTGCCCTTGGCGCCGGGATTGTTGATTGTCACCGTGATGGAATTGCCTGTCGTGCCCGAATAGAGTGCGGTCAAGACGAGCCCCATCGTCGTCGAGTTACCCTCGATCGGGATGCTGGCGGCCGTGTCGCTTCCATCGGTGACGCGCACACCGACAAACGACGATGCCCCCTGCAAGATCGCGGTCGATGCCTGCGTTCCCATGTCATACTTGCGGGCGTTGATCATGCCGAAGTTTTGGATACGCTCCGCGTCGGTGCCAAAGACGATGCCCTGGCCTACGGGACCCCACGAAGCGGTTCCAACAATGCCGATCGTGTTTGTAGGCACGCCGTTAAGCGCAAGAATGCCAGGCGGCACGATCTGAACGTAAAGATCCGGAACAGTGAGCGCCGTGGTGTTGAGACTTCCCGCCTGTGAGATCAGCGCCATGTCAGTGCTCCGTCTCGTGCTGCTCTTCCGCAGCAAGCCGCGCGGGTGCGGCGACAACGTGCGACCGGTGATCGGCCCAGACTTCGGCGATTGCCGCGCCGTTGATCTCCGCGCCCTTTTGGTAGTCGCCGAACGGTTTGGTCACGACAAGGCGGACCGGGAGCGCCACGGCGGGCGCGGACGTGCTGCCGCTCATGGCAAGCTCCTTGGGTTGTGGGCAAGAAAAAGCCCGTCCAGACGATGCCGGGCGGGCTGAAGTAGGTTCAAATTGTGGGCGAAGGCTCAGGCAGGCAGCGGCAGCCGCGCCCGGATCTGATCAAGGCGCTCGCCGGCGAACACCATCTCCGCGCACGGGTCCTGCACAGCCGCGATCGGATCGTAGGCAAGGGAACAGTTCCCGAACTGGCGACGGTTGCCGGTGTCCAGATACGATTCGGCCGCGGCGTTTTCCGCAAGCAGGATGCCATGCTGCTCGAGCTCGACATGCCAGAGCACCACGGCGTCGCGGTGTTCCTCGACGATCGTCTCCCCGTTGACCAGCAGCCCGGCCGGAATGAGCACGCCGTCGAGATAGAGCCCATGGTCCGCCGACACGACCAGGTCACGCTCCGGCGAATGGTGCCCCAGCGCATGGGCTCGAACCCGGATCACGGTGCCGTCAACTTGGCGCCGATGCCCAACCCAGGTCACGCGAGCTGTGCCGCCGGTTGCGAGGATGACCTCGTCAACGGTGGTCAGTGTCTCCACCGTTGTGGCGCCAGCGGCCGTGGCGATGAGGGTGCCAGTGGCAAAGCAAGGCGTCGGCTGCGTCCCGGTCAGAGTGCCCTGAAACGGAGGCGTCACCGACGAGAACGAGATTCCGGCGTTGACAAAGTATCCTCCAGGCTCGTAGCCGTCGTTAAAAGACGTCGTTTGCGCGCCCGAAAAGACGTAGGTGTTACCGGTCGTCGAATCGACGAGAGTGATTGGCTCTTGACTGTAGAAAAGACCCAGGAACTCATAGTTTGCTCCGGCAAACAAACCGCCAGGCTGATACCCAGCTATGGCGAGACTGTTCCCGCTGACCGTTGCACTCGAAACCGGTATAATGTATCCACCCGACGAAACCGTGATCGTGTCACCCATTGCTCGACGCACCTATGTTAGACGCGCCGTTATCGCTGCGTGGTCTCTTTGGCTGCAAGCGATATTTGGTTCAACCTGAGAGGATCAATTCGGCTGGTAGGTCTCTTCTCCTATGCAGTTCATGGGATGCGTAAAGCCATTGTTCAGCGCCAGCATCGGGCCGCCTGTTCCATTGTCGCGACTGGTCAGGACACGAATGCCGCTAGGCAAGGTCTGAACGACGGGTCCGGTGAACGTGATCACGTCACCCGAGGCGGGCAGCGTTGTGGGCGTCACCGAAAGTGTAGCCGTGAGGCCCGCCTCGCCCTTCAGGACCGCGCCTGCCTGGATGTAGGCGGTGTGCCCCGCCGTCGTGTCCAGCGCCGTCCAGCCAGGCAGCTCCGCGCCGGACACCGCAGTGAGCGGCAAGGTGTTGGCGCTGCCGATCGCGCTCATCGTCTCGGTCGCTGTCGCTGCGGTCGCCACGCCAAGGTCGACGTTGACCCCATAGGAGTTGCCGCCGCCGGCCGCGAAAGCAAAATACTGCTGCCACGTGTCAAGCTCGAACCTGTTTTGATAGTCGTCGTTGTCTCGGCAATAGACGTGTGCGCGAAGCTCACCGTATTGCGCGTTGATGTTGCCACCGCCGACTTGCATCTGCGGCCCGAGGAGCACTTGGATTGTATCGCCAGCAGCTGAAGCCGCTGAGCCGGCTGCGATGACGGTAGTTTGCAAGCTCTGGAAGTTGATCAGCGACGAGATGGCAAGCGCGTCATTGGTTGTCGTCGCCGCAAGCGTGCCCGAAGCGGGGAAAGTGATGGACGTGGACGTCAGCGACTGGATCGTGCCGATCAGCACGCCTCCGTCCGTGACGGCCTCGCCCACCGCATCCCCCGTCGTCGAGCCCACCGTCAACGTTGTGGTGCCTGCTGGGACACCGGTAGTCACCGTGGTCGGCGTCGCCGTGGCGCCCGGCACCGAACCGACGATGCCGATGATCTTGTTGGCGGTGCTGTCATAGACCTTGTCCCCGGCAACCACGTTGGCGGTTGACGCCACGGACACGTTCGCAGCGCCCTGCGCGGACCCAGCCGGTGTCGTCGTGGATGCGGGCAACGTGGTCGAGACCGCGCCAATCGGCGTGAGGAACGACGTTGCGCCGACAGGCACGATGCCGTTGATCCCGGCTTTGTAAAGCGCGTGTCCAGGAGACAGGTTCGTGCCTATCGACTGCTGCCCGCCCATGACGATGTCGCCCTCGACGTTGCTGCTGAGAGACGGGACCTGCGCGCCATATGGCCCGTACTCAACGAGGAGTGAACCCGCGCTGTAGGGCCTGCCGACAGTCAGCGCATTTGGAAATGTGATGTTCTCCTTGCCGTCGTCGAACATGTCCGGATAAGTGAACGTGTTTGGCGCATATCCGTTGTTTCCAGTTGGATCGCTCACGTAGGTGCCGCACGACGCCAGATCGTTTCCAGTCGCCTGGACGTTCTTCGCATTGGCGTCATTCATCAGGCACGCGCCATTGAACCCAGTAATCGCGTTGCCGGTGGCGACTTCGGGAAAAGTGTTGAAGCCATTCGAGGTAGGGCCATCGTAGGTCCATGCAATCGCTGCGGTTGCTTTCGGTGCGCTGCCGGCTTGTCCATCAACTGTCGTGTTGCTCACACCATAAAAGATGTTGTTGCCGATCGTGTTCTGATTGCTGTTCCGGAACCACACGGCCTGATAGGACGGTGCGGGGAACTGGTTGATGAAGTAGTTGCCGGTCAGCGTCACGCCGTTCACGCCGTTCGCGTAGACGCCGCTGATGACGTTGTTGAACTGCCCGCCTGCCCACAAGCCGAGCTGATAAAACCCGCTGGTCGAGGCAAGCCGCAACCCGTAGTCCGAGTAGACCAGCGTGTTTCCAAAACCGTAGAGACCTTGGACATCGGTGCCGACGTCGACGCCAGCGCATCCACCATTAGTGCCACTGCTCATGATCGCCGGATCGTTCTCGGGACTGCCTGACGTGTCGCCGTCGATCATAATGTCGCTGCAAGACCCGAACGCGAGCTGAGTAGGCATGGCAGTGGTAGGGCTTTGAGGCGTTGGATATGGCTGTATAAGCGTCGCGCTGTTTCCGCTGTATGCACCGCCATTGATGACGTTTACGTTGTAAAGAACCGGCCGCGACATCGAATGAAGCCAGACGCCGCCTGCCCAGCCGGTGTGGCTGTCGGTGCTGTTCTGCCCTTCAACTGTGATGTTAGCGAGGATTGCTTGCCCAGCGGTGTTTGTGGCGTCGTTCAACGGATTGATCTTGATGGCGATATCGTTGAACGTGTTCGCCGCTTCGGAGCCGCCCGTTCTGGCAATAGCGAAGTCATGGGCCGAAAGCGCGGCAAGGTTGCTGCCTGTAAACTGGAACAGGTTATTGTTGGCGGTCAGAATAATTGTGGTCGCACCGTCGCCCATCCCGGCGAAATCGAGATGCGTCGAGTAGTTAATCGTGATGTTGCCCGTCGTCGCGCATCCGCCGCGCGGCAGCTGAATGCGAGCGCCGAAAGAGCGGGATTGGTAGACAGCGATCGTTCGGTTCAAAGCCGCCGTGTCGTCGCTGTAGGCCGTAACCGTCTCGCCTGACCCGGTTGCCGGCGCGTTGGCATTGAGGACTGCCGTCTTTCCACCGTTCGAGACGCTTGCCACGGTTGTCGACAGAGAGCCGATGCCATAAGCGCCGAGAACGTTCTCGCCGGGGACGAAAACGTGGTTGGTGCTGGTGATCGTCGATGATCCGGATGTGGTCGAAACATCGGAAATCACTTGATAATTGCAGGCCATCCCGTAATCGGCGCCGTTGACGACATCGTCGGCGCGAGCGGAAAGCGCCCGCTGAACTGCCCCTAATCCTGACGCGAGGACTGGAACCTGACTGATGGTGCCGCTTCCGTCGAGCTGCGCAGCATTCGTGATCCGTGTGTCGTTTCCAGCAGCTGCCTGGCCGCCACCGGTGCCGAGCTGGAGCGCACCCGCTTGCGTTGTCGATCCCGCTGGAAGGTCGGCCGGCGCCAGGCTCGAGCATCCGGTCGCGCGCCCCTTGGCGTCGACCGTTGGCTTGAGACACGTTCCGGCGGTCACGCCGCTCGAGGCGAGCGTGGTCGCCGTCGAGCCGGCCGTCGAGGTGACGTCACCGGTGAGGGCCGGCGCCGCGGTCGCCGGTAGGTGGCCGGTTCCGTCTAGCTTGGCAGGACCGTTGGCAAGACCCAAACTTGATGAAGGCACGGCGGCGGCCGCCAGCGTCTGTGCGGATGTAGCTGCTGCGCGCGCGGTGCTATCGGTTGCCGACGACGCTGGATTGATGAGTCCCGTCGGAACTAGCGCCGATCCGTCCAGTTTGGCATAACCATTGGCGGCATTGGCCGTGGACGTGGGAACGGCAGAACCCGCGACCGAGGCCGCAGCGGCCGCTGCAGACCGTGCGGTCGGGTCCGTGGCCACTGATGACGAGCTGATCTGCCCGACCGGGACAAGCCCGTTACTGTCAAGCGATGCCACGCCAGACGGTGCGGCCTTGGCGGTCGACGGGATGGCAGCACCGGCCGTGTTCGACGCCGTGGTGGCGGTCGACTGAGCGGCAGCGGCCGCCGTTCGGGCGGTCGGATCTGTCGCGACGGACGCCGGATCGATGTTCGTGGTCGGAAGCAGACCGGTCGAGCTGAGTTTTGCGGGGCCGTTGTTCTGCCCCAACGTCGACGACGGAATAGCGGCGCCGGCAAGGGACGCGGCGGATGATGCTGACGAACGCGCGGTTGAGTCAGTAGCGACCGAGGCGGGGTCAATCTGTGTGGTGGGCACAAGACCATTCGTAGTAAGCGTCGCTACGCCCGATCCGACGCCTTTTTGGGCCGAGGGGATGGCCGCGGCGGCCGACAACGCGGCGGCCGCCGCGGATGCCCTGGCGGTGCTGTCCGTGGCGACAGACGCCGGGTCTATCTGACCGACCGGGACAAGGCCGCCGGGGCCAAGAGAGGCAACACCATTCGGGACGGCTTTCTGTGCCGCCGGGAGGGCGGCAGCAGCCGTGCTCTGAGCCGCAGCAGCGGCCGTGCGCGCCGTCGCGTCCACGCCAGGCGCGTTCGTTGGAAACAGCGTCAGCGGCAGCAGCGCGTTCGTGTCGAGTTTGGCGTATCCCGAGGCAAGATTCCCGCTTGCGGCCGGAACTGCAGCAGCGGCAAGCGTGGCAGCGGTGGCGGCAGAAGATCGAGCCGTGCTGTCAACAGCGGATAGCGACGGGAGGTTTGCAACCGGAACAAGTCCATTCGTATCCAGGGGCGCAACTCCGGACGGAGCACCAATTTTGGACGTCGACACCAGCGCGGTCATCGCAAGCGCCTGTGCCGTTTCGTAAGCAATCAGCGTCTGCCCGTTGACGGTCGCGCCGTCGACCGCCACACCCGAGAACCCGCTTGTTCGAAGCGCTGATGTCACCATCGGTGCGATCTGGTTGGCGAGCGTTGTCTGCGAAAGCGGCGTGACGATGCCTGCGGCCAGCAGACCGCTCCATGTTGTCGCCGGAGACACCGATTGCGCCCACGCCGCACCAGTCAGCACGACTGCAATTGTGCTGACAACATAGGCGCGGGTTTTCATCGGTGGTTCCTATTCCGCGCCAAGCACGTTGCCGTGGGCGTCTATTAAGAGGTTTCCGGACGCGTCTTGGAACAAGATTGGTTGCGGCGTCGATGTTCCCAACGGATTATGTTGAATGTCAACTATTACGTTGCCCGCCGCGTCCTCGATCAGGGCTGCGTAGGGTTGCTGCACGATGCCAATGAGGTTCCCGCCGCCATCTTCAATAACTGTGCCTGAAGGTCCGACAGCATATCCCACAATCGGACCGGCAAGAACTGGTGCGGCGTGCAGTGCCACCGACAGCGCAAAGCTAGAAACTGGCAATGGCGCCTCCCGGCCCTTCGATCGCACCGATCGGGAAGATCATCGGTGCTGACTGTTGCGTCGCGTCGGTCGAATACTCGACGGTGTAAAACAAGTCCCGCCGATACATGTCGGCGTTTTCTGACGCATCGATCACGCGCGTGTCGGTGTATTTGATGCGGGCCTGCTGATCCGGCAAGGCGATGAAACTAATTGTCGCGAATGCCGCATCGACAGCCGCAATGATCGCGTCACGCGCACCGGGCGTCGGACACCAAGCCGTCACCATGAAACCTTGTTCCTGCCTGCGCAGTTCCTGCGACGATCCGCTCAACGCCGCAACCGTGACTACTCCTGGTGTCGGCAGTGTCAGCACCAGACCCGATGACGCAGCGCCGTCGATCTGTGCGGCCAATCCGGTCGCAACGTCCGTGGGCGTATCTGTCGACTGAACGGCAAGAATATATCCTGTGCCCCGACAGAGCACACCGACGTTTTGCCCAGCGCCACCAGTTCCGCCGAACGTAATCGTAAGCCCGTCTGCAGTAATGACTGCCGTCAGCGTCGGTGCGCTGAGCGACGTCGTCCGCCAGTCTTGCGGATAGCGGGTGACGTTTCGCGTGTGCCCCGGTTGCGAATAGACCGAGACGCGAGCCGATCCGGCCTTCAGATCATCGTCGAGGGCGGCCGGTTGAGGCCAGCCTCGACGAATGCGGATCGGAATACCGGCAACGCTCGGTTGTGACGTTCCAAGCGGGTAGACTGCTGCGGCGGCGATCTCGACGAGTGCAGTCTCGACGTCCGAAAGGTCGCTCACGTCGCGTCCTGCGTCGCGGTCAAGCGCCAGCCCCAGTCTGTCAGCTCGGCGCTCGAGACGTTGTAGAGAACGCCGTTTTCGTCAGTCAGCACCGTCTCGCGGACGATCGTCACAGTAGGGATCGCGGGCATTAGGATCACCCACCAAGGCGTGCGAACGTCGCCAGCCAGTTTGGCAGGATCTGCCTCGCCCTTGCTGCCTTGCAGAATGGAGACCGGCCATCCTGACGCGATGATGTCCGTCGTCTCAGTAGTCGTCTGCGTCGGACCATCGTATCCACCAGCGCCGACCGGACCTTTGTCAGTAACGGTGGTTCCAGACGGGGACGAGACACTGATGACGTGATTGCAAAGCACGACGCCGACAGGACGGAACGGCTCGACTCGCTGGACGAAATAGGTTTCCAAGCCGATCAAATAGTCACCAAGCTGAGTGGTTGCATTGATGAGTGCGAACCCTTCGGCTTTCTTTCGATCCCATGGCTTGATGAACCCGAACGCCGCATCTTGATCGTAGGCCGCGAACGGTTGCGCAAAGATTGTGCCGAGCGGGGTCAGTGCCGTCGTCGGGCGGATTTGATTGACTGCCGCACCGATAATCGACGCAGCTTTTCCAAAACCGTAGTTGGCTTTTTGTGTGAGGAGGGCTTGATCCACGGCATTACATACGGGGAGCGAGCGCAGTCGCGAGCGCCATTGCGATTAAACCCTGATCAGCGCGCGCATTGGTGTCAGCCCTCGTGCGGCTTGTTTTCCGTGTGCGTGACGTCCGTCTCGCCGCCGACGTAGTGCTCATGATGCTCGACGACGCCGTGATTTGCGTCGTGCGCTTCATTTTCCACCACGCCAGTCGTGTGAACCGGCTCGGTGGGAGCGTCGTGTTCGGCAACATCCTTGTTGCTCGGCTTGACTGTTGCCATACCCGTTTTATTGGAGACTGGCACAGTCAGTTGGTCTTCAGCCGGGCGTTTTAGGTTGTCCGACAGTTCCGATCCGGACAGTTCGGCGGCAAGCAATCCAGGCAGGCGCGTAACGCCTGGCCCTGCGTGGTAGGCTGGCAAGCCCTGCGGAATTGGCGCCGTTCGGCCCTCCGCCGGAGTGAAGTTGCCTTTGTCGTCCACCATATAGCCGGGTTGGACGTCAACACCAGTTCCGTCGACGACACGCGCATTGTCGAGATCGTCCTCGAACGGGTGCTTAAACCAGTCGAAAGTGTGCTTGACCTTCTTTGCAATGCCACCCTGAACCAACACCCAAGTGCGCGGGCGCAATGGTGCAGGACCTACGTGCAAATCGACCCCGGGGCCGTCGACTTTATCGGACATGATCGTCTCCTGGTCAGATGATGATGTTGGATTTGGCCGCGAGCGCCGGACCTGGCGGAATGCCGAGGAATTCGCAGAGCGCCGACCGCCATTGTCGAAACAGTGCGTTGCGCTCAATCATTTCGTTTGGGTTGCGCGTGTAGATGGCGGCGCGCGACGTATCAAAACCAGAACTGGCAGTCAGCAGCGCCTGTTCGAGCGGAATGAGTTGCCCGAGATATTGGCGGATCTGCTGGAACTCTTCCGGAGCCGCGTTGGTCAGCCTGTATTCAAGCGTTCCGTAGGCCTGAAAGAACCTCCAATTCTGGAAACCGCCGTTGCCGGTGCCATACGCCGGATAACCGCAGAACCGGCGGACATCAACACGTTCGCCGTTTGACAGTGCGCCATTCGGTTGGGTCGAAGCCTCTGTTGTATCGGATGCAGCGCCGCTCATCACACGACCTTGTGACGCGCACCGCGATCAACCAGCACGGCAATCTCAAGTGGGTTATCGGTCTCGTATCCCGCCAGTTTTGGGCCATAGACCGCGCCGATGTCGTCGATGAAACCGTGTGACTCAGTCAGACGAATGCGCGACGGATAGACGAGCGATGCGCGCGCGGTTTCCACGATAGGTTGAGCAGGCAACCCAAAACGATGCGCGCGAGATGCCTCGCGGTTGTAGTGCCCTTTTGGCATCCTTGCGCGCGTCCGTTGACTACAGGCTCTCGATGACGACCGCACGCTTTAGATAGGCGTTCGTCGCGGTGGGGATGATCGACGGAACCGCCGTGCTGTCGGTTGGAATGGCGTATCCACCGATCCAGTACCAGCTCTGAGCGACAACTTGATTCAATCGGTCAAGCGGCGGCCGGGTGACCATCACGACGTCGTCCACGCGATCGATGATTGCACGCTCGGCGTCCGGGATGTCGTTCGCGCCCATGCCGGCAAAATCGCCTTCGATGATGGCGCCCTGACCGACCACGATTGCGCGATGAATGCTGCCATTGCCTAGCGAGGATTGCTGCGGCGCCTCGGTCGTCGGGATGAACCGAACACCGAGAAGGTCGACTACCTGTCCCGTGCGGTAAGAGTCCGATCCGTAAGCGCCCCGATACAAATACTTGAAGTCGGCGTCCCGGAAGAGGCCCACCATCTGCTTGTCGTCCATGTAGCAGTGATAGAGCCCTGAGGCATCGACCGGCGGCACGTTGTTCATACGCAGCGAGGCAACGGCCTGATTGATCGTGTCCATTGTCATCGTGTCGCCAGGAACATAGCCGGACGCGCCATAGGTCCCTGCCGGCGCCGTCAGCACCAGCGTGGTCTGGCGTCCGTTGGGGCGGACGATGAGCGGCGCGGTTGAAGCGATCACCGCTTGACCAGCGGTTCCGTCCGACACGGTGACGTTGGAGTTAAAGGTAAGCGTGCCGGAGACGCCGTTTGGAGCTGTTGAAGTGCTGGTCTGATCGGCAACGGCCGCCAACAGCGTGTAGACACCAGCCCCAACAAGAACCGTCATTCCGGTCGATGAGGTAATAGTCGTTACGGTGCCGACGGGGGTCAGCGTATTCTGGAAACCTCGAATGTCGTCAACATGCACGGCAGTTCCGGCGGCGCCGAGCGTGGTAGTAACCCGGGTGTTACCACCCAGATAACCCCCAAGGCCAAACACGTTCTTGCCGCTGAACAGCGCATCGCGAGCAAGACGATCAAGCGACTGGTTGGCCTGAGTGCCGTTGACCCGGGCGTTCTGGATGAACTGCGCAGATATGCCTACGCGCTCCGTCACCATGTTCAGGTCGATCGTGTCGCCGAACATGTTCATAGTGATCGTGTACTGCTCAACACCCCAGGTTGTCGGCGTCAGGCCGTTGTCGAAATTGTTGTTCGAGGCGGGCGTGATTGGCGTGGTAACAGGCGGCTTAAGGCCGCGCCTGGTCATGGTGATCGTTTCACCAATCCGGTTGGGAATGGCCACGCGGTCAACGATCTCGCGAAAGCCGAGACGGGACATAAGTCCCTCTTCAAACTCTCGAGCGAGAAAGCCCTGCTGAATAGCGGGCTGAAGCGAGGCGGGAAAATTTTGGATTGCCATGTGAGGTCGCTCCTGTGCGACGGCCACGGCTGAAAGCCGGGCACAGAAAAGGCCGCTCAACGGGTCTGTTGGCGGCCTTGAAGACTGGAAACCCCAGCCGGGCTGATTTTATGGGGACGTCTCGTTGCCCGCCGGATCAGCCGGTCGGGTTGTCAATTCTGTTCGGCAAGAAAAACTCGGCGCGCACTTTGATAGTCTTCGCGCTTTATCGTGCGTGCATCGAAACCATTTGCCGGTGCGGGCCTGGGCGGCTGCGTTGTGCTCGTGGTCGTGTGAACTTGACGCGCACCGGCCGCAAAGAAGTAGGGCTTGGACTCCTTGAACGCGTTGAGGATTTCGTCAGCGTTCTCGATGTCACCATTGTCGGCGATCCTGAGTCCGGCGCGGTCGATCAGCTTGAGACCATCCATGTCTCGCATGCCAAGCCGCGCTGCCGCAGTCTCAAGTCCGGTGTTTGTGCGAAGATCGCGCTCGGCGTTGACCCGCTGGTCAAGCTCGCCCTGCTTGGCGTTCAACTGCGCGGTCAAGTCGACGCGAAGTCGCTCCAGCTCGCCGGAATGGTTGGTCGCCATGCCATCGCGCTCGTTTGTCAACGTGTCGAGATCGGCTTGCAGAGCTTCGAGTTGCCCCTTGAACTTGTTGGCGTTTAAGCGGTGCCCCTTCGCTTCACCAGCGACTTCCGTGTGTTTTGCCTTCCACTCGTCTCGGTCGGCGGTGACAGTTGCAAGCTCCGCCTGTAGTTCCTCGATTGTTGCCATCACGGCTCCTTTTGCGCGTCGCGCGCAGCGTTGCTTGATGCGGTCCCCCTCGCGGTTTCCGGTCGAGCTATAGGATCGGGGGTTTCCACCCCGCGCGGCTAAGCGTCTCTATTGTCGATCTGCTGTCAACAGCAACAATGGCGCAACCCTCGGTTCTCACGCCGTTACCTCTCTTGTCTGCTGCGTTCCGCCATTTGCCGCGTTTCGAGCCGTCTGAGCCGCCAAGTCCGACGCTTGCTGCTGCTTTACCGCCGATGCCGTCTCGATCAGTTTCATCTCGGCCGTGAGATCGTCCACGCCCAGCAGCGTTGCCATTTTGGTCACGGCGGTTTTCAGAGAAACAACACCGCCCGCATATGCCGTCACGACAGCCTGTGCGGTTGTCATCTCGTCCTGAGCAGTGGGCGAAATCCAAGCCGGCCACCGGAGTTCAAGCCCGGCGTCGTCAATGACAACCCGCTCGTCCCCAATCGTCAACCCACCGGACATGACCTGCGATGCTTTGCACGCCATGCGCAGCAGACTGAGCAGCGCGCTCTCGCCGTAGGAAATCCGCAGTCGGTCCGCAAGCCAGATCAAGCCGCTCATCATAAGCTCAATTGATCGGCCAGACGTCGCCGCGCTCAGTTTGTCCGCATGCGAGCGGTTTCCGTGCATTGCCTCAAGCGCGATCGCCCGAAGCTCCCGCACGTGATCAAGAACCGCGCGCGCCGCCTCGCCGCCGATCTCTAGCAGTTTGGCGTCTGAGCCTGCTGGCAGCACCAGCGCGTTCGCGGCACCGCCAATGAGATCGGGCGTCGTGCCATTAATCGTGAGAACTGTTTTCGGATCGGACGAGTAGTTCAACCCGCGCCCCGCTTGCGACAGCAAGTAGTCACCTTCGATCACGGTGTCGATCGCTGCCTCGAACGTGCATTGCCCGTCCGGTCCGTCGCCGCCCGGCAGGTTGCGGACCCACACAATCGGCACAAAGCCCAGCGCGTGCTGCGTTGACCGCGCGTCATCCTCGATCGCGGCAGCCGTGTCATCGATCCGCTGCGGCAGGAACCACGTCTCAGCGGTTTCATCCCAGGTGCGTTGGAACCAATAGGTCTGCGCGTCTGCGTCTGCGGGCAACACATATCTCTGTCTACGCAGATCGGCCCCTCGAACCTTGAACCGCTCTGTTACTCGAAGCAGCACATCCGGATCTTCCGGGGACCACTCGGGCGTCAGATACATCGTTTCCATCACGTTGAAAAACGGTTTGTTCGACAACACTCGCATTAGGATCGCAACCGAGCCAACCGAGCCGCGCGTGGCCGCGTCAAGCATGATCTCGTTTAGCCGCGTCTGCTTTATCAAGACGGCTAGGGTCGCGACGGTATCGGTAGTCTTGGCTTGAACAGTAGGCCAGTGACCTTCGCTGAACAACAGTGACACGCTGTCGTCGACGACCACGCGGCAGAGACCGGTGCGAACCGATGGGCGTCGCTTGTTGAGCGAGATGTATTCGCCCGACCCGGAAAACTCTTCCGAGAACGGATGCGGCAAGCTATCGTAAAGCGTGTTGTCGCGGACTTTCGCAAGTGCAGTCAGACGCATTGCTCGAGATGGATAACCGGCATCTTTCGGATAGCCGCTTTGGAGCGCCTGCCAGTCCATTCGGGCGCTCCTGCGTCTCCTGCCTCAGCGACGGTGCAGGTTGAATGGGACTGCCGCAGCTTGCATAGGAAGCGGAACCGTCAACTGCTCGAACGCACGAGACGAAGCGTCGACTTGATCATCATGTGTGCCAGCCGGGAACGAGCCCATCTCATCCAGATACACTCGGTTCCAAGCCGCTCGCACGAGCGACACGCTGCCGACGTTGCATTGCGAAGCAAACGGCGCCGCTCGCGTAGCCTTGTCTCCAGTCTCGCGAGTTGCACCGACCGTGAACCCGACCAGCCGCCGCGTGAGGTAGGCCACTTGCGCTACGCCAGCCTGCCCAGGATCTTGAGGCAGGCTGATCGGCACCGTTCTGCCGTCGCGAGTGCCCGTCGCCACAATCGTGGCCTCGATCTCGTCCGGACCTCCTCGCACGCGAACCACGTCCTCGACCAGAAAACCACCGGTCGATAACTGGGCCATTAACACGCCAACAGTCCAGTCCGGGTCACGTGTTCCTGTTTGGCGAGTGGCCGCAAGATCCCAGGCTCGAACGCGGCGAATAATGTTGCTCGGCGACGCGTCCAAGATCGGGATCAGCGACGGCTTGAACAACGCTCCCTCAGAAACAAACGGCTGCCCTTGATACAGCGATGCCCATTCGCGCGGACCGAGGTCACGCTCAAGACTGGCAAGCGCCGCGCGATCAAACATTTCGGGCCAAAGCGCATCGCCAATGTCGCGTCCGAGTGGATCGTTGGCACCCGCAACGGCAGGCAGGTTGATAACGCGCCACACGTCGGCTTGGTCGTTCAGAAGACGGCCGACGACGTCATCGGGATGCCATCGGGTCATGACCAGCACTATGGCACCGCGCGTCGAAAGCCTGGTGCGAGCCACGGACCGATACCAGTCGAACGTTGCCTCGCGCACTACTGCGCTGTCGGCATCCTTACGGTCGCGAACGAGATCGTCGCACACGAGCAGATGAGCGCCGCGCCCGGTCAGGCCGCCGCCGACACCAATCGCGGCAAAGACCCCGCCTTTGTTCGTGTGCCACAGATCACGGGCAGAACTGTCGGCGGCTACCTTCACTTCCGGGAACAACGCCGCGTATTCCGGCGACTGGACAATGTTGCGAATGTCGCGGCCAAAACCTTGGGCAAGATCGGCGCCGTAACTTGCCACCACAATCTGATCGTGCGGATGACGACCAAACCACCATGCCGGCAGGCGTTTGCTGACTAGCTCTGACTTTCCATGTCGAGGCGCGACACTGACGATGAGCCGCTTGTTCTCGCCTCGCTCGATCGCCTCCAGTTCGCGGCACAAAAGCCCGTGATGACGGCCGACGCGATAACCCGGCATCGTGTAGCGGGTAAAGTCCAGAAGGCTAGTGCGTGATCGTTCCCGTCTCTTCAGTTCCGCTATCGCCGCCTGTCTCGCACGCGATAGCAGCGAGTTCTGCGTCGGAAAAGTCGGTCGCGGATCTGCGGATGGTTGCATTGAGGGTCACGTTGTTGAGCTTGGCGTGACGGTAAGGAGCTGCCTTTTCGGCGAGCGCCGCCACCAGCATCCACGCCTGTAGAGCTTCCTTTGGTGTTTCGGAATGGACAGCCTCTTCGGCCGCGAAATACATCGCGTGCTCGAGAAGCTGAAGCGGCGTGAGCTTGCGGATGTCGTCGATTGTCATCTCGGATGAAAGCCTGTCTTGCGCCGACAAGAGAGCTTGACGCCTAGCCTGTTCGACCTTGCCGATGTTGCCCTCGCCTGGCCGGCGGCCCCAGGGATTGCCCGTTTTGCGATCGCGGTAACCGCGTTTGCGTGTGTCTGCCATGGGAACATCTCGGACCGGCGGGGCCACGCTCACGGTAACGCGACTTTCACCACCTAACACTCCGTATAGGCACGGGTGGCGGCGGAAAGCAATACCTTGTGTCAAGCATCGCCGCCGACCGCTGGCGCGCGTCCACCAAGCCGTGCTCACTGTGTGGGCGGCTTCACGACATGCCGCTCGGCAAGCGCACGATGCGTTGCGACTGCGGCAACGTCATGGACCGCGACGCCAACGCGGCGGCGAACCTAAGACGGTACGGGCAGGAGGCCCGGAACCGCGCCCTGTTGGGCGCAACGCGCGGGGAGATCGGAGATCAGGTCGCAGGCATCCGCCCGCCGCCGGTGCCGGTCGTAGAACCGCGAATGCTGGCGCAAGTGGCCGCATGACCACGAAAGTCAGTAATTCCGGTCCACCATTTCCCAGTGCTCGGCCATGCGTGTCAGTGCCGCGTTGATGTGCCCCATGACCTGCTTTTCGTCGATGGTGCGGATCGTCTTCTGGCCGTCTGCGTCCACGTCCACGCGCTTAAACCGCCTTGCAATCTCCCGGACCGTAAGGTTCTGCACAACGAGCAACACGACCAGCGCCCGCGCTTGGTTGCCTAGTGCCTTGTTCACGGACCGCAGCGCCGCCGTGGCCTGGATTGCGGTTAGAATTGGATGACCCTTCTGCCAAGCCGGGCGACGTCCGCCGGCAATCTCGCCGCTTTGCCACGACGCGCCGCGTTCCTGCTCCGACAGCATTGCATACTTGTCGCACGCGTCGCGCTGATCATCGTCGATCGCGCCGCAGTTGTGCAGACGATCATAGGACCAGACGACGCGAGCGCGGCTGATGTTGCGGTTTGGATTGCCGCCCTCGCCCACGTCCGGCGCGCAATGCTCGACAGCGATCTCACCTCGGCTGTAACGCGCGTCAAGTGCGTGATCCGAGATGACAAGCGGTACGCCTGGCGCGCGCTTTTCGCGACTGCGACGCTTGGTGCGAGACGTGGAAATGGCGCTCATGCGGCGTCTCCCAACACACGGGGCATCTCCACGGCCAGAGTGCGCAACGTCCGCATCATGCCGTCAAACCGACGCCGTTCACGCTGGCGGCGGGTCACATGGATTGCGAGAAGGATCGCACCCACGAGAAGAACGTGGAAGGTCATCGTCCGCTTCCGTTCAGCGCCTCGAGCGCATCCACGCGTTGACCGATCGCCGTCATTCCTGCCTCGGCCATTGCGTGCATTCGCTCGATGACACCACGCAGTCTGGCACACTCCTGACAATCCTTGCCGGACGATACCCAGATCGGCCCCAACACCGCCTCGATCTTGCGCTGTCGCAGCGCGAAGTCGCAGCGACCCGTCTCGTATTGAGCAATCAAGGCGCGTGAGACACCGATGGCGTGGGCGAGCTGGTCTTGCTTCCACCCCATGCGCTTGCGGGCGCGCTGGAGACTGCGGCCACGGATGAGGGTGTCAGCGGTGGGGGTCATGGCGTCACCGAGCTTGCTTCCGCTGCTGCCGCCAGGATCGCCGCGGCCAGCTCGACGGCTTGTCTGATCGTCATTTCGTCCGTCGACCGCCATGCCGGGCTGAGCCGAACCAAGGCGACCCGGTCGTGCATCGTCAACACGCGCACGGTGGTTGGTGCTCGCGTGGCTTGTGTGCCGCTCACGTCACCCTCCTGCTGCCCGCCTGGACGCGCCACAATGGCTTCAGGCGAAACCCGGGCACCAGACGCGAAGGTAGCCGCTGAAAGCCCGTGGTGATGGCGTGGACCGACGAGCCGCCACTGACGCCGAGACCGGTGGCCTCGCTTCCAAGGCATGTCAAGGCACGGCATGCGTCACCGGTCATCGGCATAAACCCGTCGGAGGCTCGCCAGAGCCGTTTGCAGGGTCAGGCGGGGTGTTGGGGCCGGAAACAGGCTTACAGGTCTGTGGCGCGTCCTGAGCGCCCGCGTAGTCATGATTGGATGCGACGGTCTGGTCCTTGGGGGGCTGGATTTGGGGCCGTTGCGAGTGTTCGACGGCGGCAACCCAGATCGCCATGCCTTCCTCACAGAGCCGGTCGGCTTCGGCAAGCATCTGAGCGACACGTTTTCGGCGTCGATCGGCCCTGGCCATGCGGTGAAACGCTTCTGCCCTGATACCCGGTTCGTCGACGGACAAATGAGCGACGGCTTGGTCAACCGGCCAGCCCTGATATTTGCCGGAAAATGGCATCAGAGACGTTCGCTTAGCGAAACGCTGCCAGACCCTGCCAGACCTGGAGGTGACTTCCCGAAAACCCTAACTCTCCCCATACTATGTCCCTTTCCTGTAAACTTTATAAATAGGTCTGGCAGGTCTGGTAGGTCTGGTCTTGTAGAGGGGGACAAGGTTTTTCGTGCCGGACCTCGTTTTGAAGGTCTGGCGTCGTTGCAGAATGGTCTGGCATCTCTGCAACGGAATGTAACAGAAAGCCACAAATCTGCATTTGTGCAGATTTTCTTCGGTGTGCCCAATCATCCCTAGTCACCCTCCTCAAGGTCCGGAACCCGAAGCCCCATGCCGGGCAATTCCTGCCCCGGCGCGAACCACGCGCTGACCCTGTGGCCGTTGCTTTGATAGCGATGCAGCATCCATCCAAGCCCCTTGAGGATTGCCGTGACCCTCATCTCACTCCCCCTGTTCTGACGGTCGCGTGGCAAGCCAAGTCCTTTATGCAGAACGTCGGATACGGTGACTTCGGGGAGCGTCTGAACGTAGTCGATCACCGGCTGCCGCCACACGTCTTCCGCCATCCTCGACGACTGCCGGTGCTCGGCGTCCTTTCGGACGTTGTCCAAGTCCAGCCACAAGGACTCACCCATGGCCTCGATTTCGGCGGCTTCGGCCCAAAGCTGTTCCCGGTTTTCCTCGATCCAAGCGACCTCGACCTTGATGCATGCGATTGGCCAGTAGCGCCGATTTCCGCTCGGATCGGATAGGTAATCCGTCTCGTTTGTCGTGCCGATGAAAATGCACTGGCGCGGGCGTTCGACGAAGGTGCGACCGTAGCTAGGTCGAAAATGGTCGACCTGCCGAGAAAAGAATGCCTTTGCGGCCTGTGAGCTCGATCGCACTAGCACCTGCAACTCGGCCAGTTCGACACCCCATCGACCGGCCATGCCTTGCTGAGCGTCTTTGTCGCTCAGGTCGTGACTGAGATCGTCCTTGAACCAATCCGGCCCGAACAACGCCCGGCAGCCTCGGCTTTTGCCGGCGCCCTGGTAGCCTTCGAGCACCGGCACGTGATCAAACTTGCATCCTGGTTTGCGGATGCGCCGGATAGCCGCGCACAGCATCTTGACCGCCACGGCATCGTGGTAGGCATCTCGAGGAACGCCGAAAGCGTCGTGCAGCCAGGAATCAATGCGGGGTTTCCCATCCCATCTGAGACTGTTTAGCCAGTGCCGAACCGGATGCACGCGGTTGATCTCGGACGCTGCAACGGCGGCCTGCTGGGCGATCTGTTGCGAGATCCGCATGTCATACAATCGCTGGATGTGGCCCTGAATGAGTGTGATGTCGCTATCGCTGACGGGTCTCGGGTAGGGACCGGGCGACATCGGAGCGTCGGCAAATGGCGGCGGCGGCGAACGCGTTGCAACCATGACGTGAGCGAATTCGTCATAGGCGAGTGTGCCAAACAGTTTGTCGTCGTTACCCATAATCAGGATCGTGTTGCTAACGGTCGAGTGAACCCCTTTGTCTCCTCGTGTCAGTTCACCCATCCAAGCCATGCCGGGACTGCGGCGCTTGAGAGGGATTACGTTGTCCACGTCATCCGCCATGAGCCCGCCGCGCCTGAACGGGGCGTCTCAGACCGGCCGTCATGCCGGAGCTGATCGTTGCCCTACGTTCGGCTGCCGGTATTTTGCGCGCGCGCGCGGCCGCCTCGAGCGCGTCTTTGGCTTCGTGCTCGGACAACAACCCGGCAGCGCACCACGAGCCGAGATTGTAAGCCTGACGGTTTAAGGCGACGTTGGCAGTGCCGGGCGGTGCGTCTTGCACGCGGTGCATGGCCCGCATCAAGGCAGTTCGTGCGCGATCGCCGGTCGGCAGCCAGTCATGTTTGACGACAGGTTCCGGTGGGGGAGCCAGAAGTGTGACAAGCCAGGACGGAATTGGCGGCGGCGCGACGTCCCACGGCGCCGTGCGCCACGTGTAGGCACCTCCCGTCACCGGGTGACGGCTGGGCGGGATCATGATTGCCTGTCGGCCGCGATGTGGATCGAGGCCGGGTGCGGGCGCGCCGGATTCACCGCGAAGTGCCTCACCTTGATGCCTGAAGAACAAAGCGGCCCCACCTGATCCGCCGGTTCGGGTCATCGGTCGCGCCGGCAGCGGTCCGTGTTTCGACGTTAGTTCAGCAAGGGCAGAAAAACCGTCGGCGTGATGTGTACCAGGGCGGTCGACGTCAAGAATAAACAACTCCGACGGTCCAGCCACGACGCGCCATCCGCATCCTGCATAGGTGCGCGCCCACTGGTCTAGTTGATCGAGATCATGGGTAGCGGCGCTGGCCGCACCTTTGAACGCTCCGGCTTTGGAACGTACGGATGTCGGGTAGCAGTGCCAGCCCAGGAGCGCGACACGCTCGATTTCGTCCGGGATCATGTTAGCACCGCGAGCACGTCGTCGACGCTGCGGGCCAAGATGTAAGTCCCTCCGGCGCCCTCGAATGCCGCCTGCCAGTTGCGTTGCGCAGTGGATTGTCGGCCGTGCGCAGCCTTGACTTCGATGCCGATGGCCCGGCCTTGGTATGCGCCAAGAATATCTGGCATGCCGGGTCGCCCGAACCGAATCGGTTTGCCGTCGGCTCGCTCTACAACACCAACGTTCTGACGCCAAAAACAGGCGCACGGAAGCGCCGTGATCGCCACCAGAATGTCCGCCTGAATAGCGGCCTCGGAACGGTTGTTCACGCTGCAACCCGTTCTCTTCGGGAACGCAAGACGTGCGCCGTCCATCCTCGCTTGTATCCACGGGCGCGGGCAATCATCGCGAGATGTTCTTCGGTCGACGCGCGTTCGACCAAGTCATGCCACTCGGCACCGTAGGCTCGGACGGGATCAATGCCACCGGCCCAAGCCCAAGGGTCGCTGACGACTTCCAGCTCGCCATCGATCGTGCTGCCCGTGCCGCGACAGTTGCTTTTTGTAACGGCGACGATTGGACACTCCTCGTCGTCGTTCTTTGCAAGCACGCATTCGTTCAACGCAATTTCGCGTGCTGACGATGCGGGGAACACCCGCATGCACTTGTCGCAGGTGCGGATCTCCGGCGCGTCCGATTTCATTTTCCCAGCAAGCGACCACATGCGCGGATCGGCGGGCATGCCGTGTTTTCGGGCGTTGCCAACATGATCAAGGATTATAGCTCGGCTGCCATCTTGCTTTGGCCGCAATGCGCGACCCACTTGTTGAAGATACAATCCTTCGCTGCACGTCGGCCGTAAGAGAATGGCGCCCGCGACTTGCGGGATGTCGACACCTTCGGAAATCACGTCTGCGGCCGTCAACACCTGGATTGCGCCGGATGCAAGGCTTTGCAGGCGCGACTTCCTTTCGGCAAGAGGCATCGTTCCGTCGATGGCGGCGGCGGTGATGCCCGCTGCCATAAACTGCTCGGCAACACTATGCGTGTGGGCGACGCCCATGCAGAACGCAATCGCGGGTTTGCTCCGAAGATGGCGGTTATAGTGCGCAACGGCATCGCCGACGATTTTGGCTTTGGACATCGCGCGAAGCGCCTGCCCTTGGTTGTAGTCGCCGCGTTCAATGCCAATGGCGGCAACACTGAAATCTGGACTGGGAAGAAAATAATCATAGTCTGCAAGGTGTCCTGCGTCGATCAGCTCGCGGACGCTCGGGCCTTGAACCATCACGTCAAAAAACTCGCTAAGGCCTTGTCCGTCCGTCCTGACAGGCGTGGCCGTAACTCCGATAACGCGCGCCGTCGGCCACGCCCCGAACATAGCGTGATATTGACCGGCAGGAGCGTGATGACTTTCGTCGACCATAAAGAGATCTGGAACCGGTAGTTTCGCCACGCGCCGGGCCACGGTTTGCACCATCCCGACCAGCACCGGAAATCCAAGCATCGGCCACCCTGGCTGGACGCGCCCGTATGGCACGTCTTCCGCGTCGAGATTGGCGCAAATCTGGTCTACCAGTTCCGAGCGATGTGCAACGATCAGAATGCGCTTGTGCTTGTCCGCTACGGCACGGGCCATGTGCGCTAGAAGTCGCCCTTTACCACCGCCCGTCGGGAGTTGACCAAGAATGCGCCTATGACCGGACGCATAGGCCGCGCGGAAGCCATTAACCATGTCGGTCTGATAAGACCTTAGAAGCACCGTCATGCAGCATCCGCCACCCTCGCGCGCGCCTCCACCATCACTAGACGCACGGCCTCTCGCTCGTCCGGCGTCATACAATCCATCGCGTTCAGCGCGCCGGACTTAGAGATTGCGTCTGAGACAGCCGCGTCTGTAGTGCATGTGGACAGGCGCGCGCGGAGGACGGCGCAGTAGGTGGTGATGGTGGTCATGCTGCGGCGATGTCGTCAAAAATGTCGACGGCGTTGGTCTCGGCATTTGTAAGATGGCGGGCCGCTTGCGAGAAATACTCTGGCTTAAGCTCCACGCCGACAAACCTTCGCCGCTGACGTAACGCCACAACACCCTCAGACCCAATCCCCATAAACGGAGATAGGACAACGTCGCCGGGGTTGCTCCACATGAGCGTGGCACGGGTCGTAAGGTCCAGAGGCATCGGGCAAATGTGCTTCTCGTCACCAGGACCTCTTTGAGAATTCAAAACGTCGGTGACGCGCGTCGTCATCCAAACCGGCGATGCCCATTCTTGCCATTGCGAAAGCGGGAAGCTGTCGAAGGTGTGCGTGACAGGATCTACGATGTCACCCTCTTCCGCCCATTTCCGGAAGACGACGAAATATTCCGGAAGGCCTTGCCTGGAGAACGTGCTATCCGTGCGAAGCTGCTTGTAAAGCAGCCCGTGTGCCTTCGTCTTCGTCATCTCACGCACCGGATCGCGCCAAATCGTCACGCGAGAATGGAAGTCAAACCCCGCTTCGATGTGGGCGCGAATCAGTTCGCCGGGAAAGTCGCGGAGACCAGCTGTGCCGTTGGCGTTCTGATAATAGACCAAGTCCTTGCAGTGCACGGCGACGATCCGCCCAGGCTTCATGACGCGATGCAGCTCGCGCACAAGAAACTGGTAGTGCTCCATAAACTCTGCGTCGTCGCGACAATTTCCCATGTCGGCAGCGCTGTCGTTGTAGATGTACAACCCTGCAAACGGGGGCGAGTAAACCGCAAATCCAACGCTCGACGAGGGAAGTTGACGGACGACATCGACACAATCCCCTTCGTAGGCGGAGAAGCCTTCGCCATGCGCCTCGCTCACGCACACAACCATGTCGGCAGTCTCCCTTGATGCTCTGGCTGATAAGCCATCTTTACGGTCCGGCTCGTCGCTGCGCGCCGTCGCGACGCATCGCGCATGGCGCGCTTCATGAGGGCGTGTTTCTCGGCCTTTGTGTCGATGACGCGGCCGATCTGCTCTTCGCCTTCGGCAACTATAATGTGCACGTCGACGGGACGGGTCTGACCGTAGCGCCAGCACCGACGCACGGTTCGATACCAAGCCTCATAAGAAAACGACCGACCGACAAATGCTTGACGCGCGCAGTGCTGAAAATTCAGGCCCATGCCACACACGGACGGTTTGCTCACGAGATAGGGGCGCTCGCCAGTCTGAAATGCGATAAGCGACTCCTCCTTGAGGCGCGCACTGTGCGACCCTCGGATTTCTATGGCGCCGACCGGTAATCGCGCCATTAGAGCGTGCGCCTCAAAATCCGTATCGCACCAGATTGCCCATGTCTCATCTGGCTCTGCGGCTACGAGGGACGCAACGGCGTCCGCCCTGGCCTGTGCTGTGTGACGCTTGACAGTGAATATCGTTGTTGCGGACACGTCGGCCGCGAACAGGCCGCCAATCGGCTTGCGAACGTCGCCAGCAGACTTGTGCCGGTGAATGCGCAACGGCGGCAACACAAAGGCCGAACCGTCAAACCCGAGATCTTCCGGCGTTTCTGCCATGACCGCCCAGGACGACACCCAGTCCCAAAAGGCCTCGACGCCGTGACCTTTGAGACGGTATCGGCCCATCTGTCGCTGATCAGAAACAAACCAGCGCGCGAGCATTTCATTGCTTGCCATCGCCCCAAGAAACTCTGAATGCTGACCAAGCTCCATGTGATCGTTCGGAGCCGGTGTGGCGGTTGCGGCCACTCGATAACGAAGACCTGCAAACTTCGCGATTAGCGCGCGTGACGTCAATCCCGTGTAGCTCTTGAGAATCGAGCTTTCGTCAAGCACCACCCCGCCAATCCGATCTGCGTGCACCGCGTCCAAGCGGTCGTAATTCGCGAGCAGAATCGGAGCATCTCGCCTCCAAGCACCGTCACGCATCATCACGGCGTCATAGCCGAAGCGGGACGCTTCTCGTTCCATTTGAAAGCCGACGGCTAGCGGGCACAGAATGACGCACGGGCGGCCAGTGTGCTCGGACACCTGACGAGCGTATTCGAGCTCGACCGTTGTCTTGCCAAGACCGGTGTCAAGAAACAGGCCGCAGCGGCCGCGTTGGATTGCAATAAGTGCTGCCGCGCCCCAATGCCCGGTCATGTGCGCTGGCAGCGACATCGGATCAAAGCCGTCTGGCTCAAACGTAGGCGCCTTCCGGGCCAGGAAATCGGCGTACTCGGCAATCACGTCCGCCACCCCCGCCGTTCCGGCACCACCACCGTCGCCACGCCCACGACGCACCGAGGTGCATCGGAAACACGAACGACGACGTGTGTGGCGCACGGGTGTGACATGGCCGCGAGCAGTGCAATCAAGCTCGCGGCCACCACGTCACGCCGCTTGCGAGACGGAGGTGGGCGCGAGCACCGCGTCGAGCGCCGAAGGCCTGTCGGCGACGCCTGAGAGCCTGGCGTGATGCTTGCGAACGAGCGGATCATTCCGCCACTCGGCGCGCGCTTCCTTGGATAGCGCCGACACGGTTGCGGCCGCAGCGTCCGGCGCGATCGGCGTGCCGACCTTCTTGGAACGCTCGATCAACGCCAGTTCCATTGCCTTCGGCCAGAACGAAGTCGGCGTCGTTCTGGCACGCGGCCGCCGCAGCTCGCCCGCCACGATCTTGTCGAACGAAAGACCCTTCTGGATTTCGTGACGCAGGCCAAACAGCGCGAGATGGTCTTTCACGTGGAACGGCACGTCGTCGAGCTTGTAGACGACACCGGCGATGGTCAGCGTGTTGGCGACCGGATCGATGACGCTGGCGGGTGATTTGTCCCGCTTCACGGCGGGCGCTTCGGTTTCAGACAGAACACTTCTCCTCAATGACGGCGGACAGGATCGTCACGCCGGTTCGTCACGCACGTCTCCGCGTCACCGTGAATACAGATCCGCAGCCTTCCGGATCAGCCATTCTTCGGTCGACAGTGCGAAAATGCGAAGCCGCGCGCTCGTTCGAGCCAGCCAAAGCAGCGCGTCGGCGCATCGCATTCGCATACTGATCGGAAACCTTCTGTTCCTGGACGCGAGCAGCGCGCCGGACGGCGACCAGTTTCGCGACCGTTTCTTCGATGGCTGGGCTCGTCGCCATCAGCTCGAGCAGTTGTTCGGCGCTGGGCGCCCGCCTGCCCTGCGTCCAATCCTCCACCGTCCGATGGGAGGCCTTGATCTCGCCCGCGACGCGCTTGGCCCGGTCGCGCGATGGCCACGCGACACGGATCGCCTCTCGGATCGAGACTGCGTAATCTCCGGCAACTGCCGTGCTCATTGATCGAGACCGCCGCACTGAAATGCTCCATGTTCCGGGTCGTTCAGGACCGGAGACACAGACTTGACGCCGCGCGACACTGAGGACGATCGGGCGGAGCACTTCGCGCACAGACGCCGATCGTCCGGCCGAACGCGATATCGCGCGCCGCACACGCGGCAGTCGGCCATAATATAATGCACGACAGCCGGCACTTGACGCGCGGCGCGCTTGCCTTGTTCGCACGCGCCCATAACCGCGTCCTTCACCTGCGCGACAGTCCAGCCGAAATGTTCCGCGATCTCGGCATAGCTTGCGCGGTCAATCCGCATCTGGCGCGCCTCGACGACGTCCGCAGCGTGCGCGGCCTCAACCATTGCAGCAGTGATGACGCGCGCGGTCATGGCGACGACTGCGCGATTTCAAGCTCAAGCACGGCCCACACAAGACGCTGGGCAACCGCGGCTTCAAGACGTTCCGCGACCTGCTCCGGATGCCAGCCAAGCCATTCCGCGATCCGCGCGTCGGACCAGCCGCGCGCACGATACAGGGCTGCATCGGTCAGATCCTCGCGCATGATCGCGTCGCAAGTAAGTTGGCGTGGCGTGGGCGGACACCCACGGCGACGGGGTGGCCAACCGTGTGTCGTCGCCAGTCCAGAGACAGTCGAAGTCGCGATCCCGAACAATCTACCGATTTCCGCCACAGTGGCGTCTCCCATCCACGCGGTCTTGATCGCGGAAATCCTGTCCTTGCGGACCGCCTCATGCGCCGCGCGTCTGCCAAGTCCAAGCCGAACCTTCGCCGACTTGACCGAGACCTCAGACCGATTGAGGCGTCGGGCAATGTCGCGCGCCGATCGTCCGTCAAGCGCCATGTCGCGGAGAACCGCGATTTCGGCTTTGGTCCACTTGGTAACGATCATGCGTAACTGTCCAGTTTCGCGGCGCGCGTCGGCGCTGTATACGAGCACAGCACGCGATGGACTGCGCAGTAGCTGCCACGCTCAACCGGATCGTCGCATCGGACTGCGTGGCGGCCCGACCCGGACACAATGAAATTGCAGCCCTCGGCGCTTGGTGCGCGCGGCTTGAACACGGTGGCGGGTGCGGCGTCGGCAGGCGCGACGACTGGCCGCGCGGCCTTGAGCTTTGGAGACGTGCGACGCGCCTTTGTATACGACCGCTTGATGGGGTTCGACTGGCGCGCCAAGCCAAGCCTGTGCGCTTGGCCGATAACAGCGTTCTTTGTGACTTCGGCGCCAGCGATGACCGACAAGCGCGTGGCAATCTCGCTTGCGGGCCGCCCTTGGCTCCACAGGTTTGCGAGACCCGCCCGCATCTCGCCGTTCCAAACAACGCGGCTCATGTCTGATCTCCACGCCGGTCCCGAAACCGCTTCGGGCGCCCGAACAGCGCGGGCAGGTCCGTGCTTGCGATTTCGCGTGGGTCGAGCTGGACGCGTGGCCCAAACACCGGCACGTGCGGCAGCGGCCTCATCGAATCAGGGCATTTCCGCTCCCAGATGCGCGCCATCTGATGGTCGTCGGTCACGGCGTTACCGCCTCCAGCAGCGACGCCAACGCCACGACGGCAACCGATCCGCCGACGACAATCAGCATCACGGCGGCGGTCTCAAGGATCGCGCGAGCGCTCACAGCAGCCACCACACGACGCCGATGATCGGCACCCACGCGAGGAGCGCGAGCGCGACCAGGGGCAGGAGGTTTGGGGGCGCAAGGGTCATAAATACGCCGATAGGAAGCCGTTGCCCGGTAAGCCGGGGTCCGACAACAATGCGGCTCGGTAACGAGCAACTTCAGCGTCGGAGCACAAGACATGGATGAGATGAAGCGGTGGATGGTCATTGTCAGAGACAAGACAAGCACCGTCTCGATCCTGGATCGCGTCAAAGCCGTCCTGACCAAATGCGGAAAGACCAACCTTATGTTCAACGATGAGAAAGTCGTCTTCTGCGCGTTCCACGTTCGATCGAACCTTGTCGCCGGACAGATCAGGGCGCGACTGGACGAAGTTGTCAGCGTTGGAAACGGTGGCTTTATCTACGTCGTTGAGCTTGGCGACGATTGGGCCGCTTCCGGATACTCCGCTGCCTGGAGGCACTTCTGACCACCATGAGGGCGGCCATTGCCCGCACATCGGCGGCCAGGGCTCGTCGAAAGTGGCGTAGAGACGTTGCTCAGGGGTCATGTCGATGGACGCGGCGCAGACGGGCATCAGGTTTGAAGGTGCGGTGCGGGCGGGCATCAAACGGCGTCCGTTGACGTGGACGAGGCCTGCGCGGCGGCGGCAAAAGCCTCCAAGCCGCACCTGTCCATGAGACGGGCTACGTGCTGGCCGGGTATTCGCCCGCGTCGCTCCCAATACAAGACCGAGTTTGGCTCAAGCTCACAAAGCCTTGCGACTTCGTCCCGACCGCCTGCCGCCTGGATGATTGCACTGACGTTCATAGGCGCGATGATCGTGGCAAAATGCCATGGCGTCAAGTGCGTAATGGGCTATGGCGTGGCATTTAGCCATGCGCAAGGTTTGCTGAATGGCTAAAAGCAAACGACCCGAATCATATTCCGCGATCCGGGAAGGAATCGGCAAAAGAGTAAGTTGGGCTCGTGAGCTGGTTTCTGCGTCTCAAGCTGACCTAGCTAGAGCCATTGGTCATGACGCATCCACTATCAACAAAATCGAGAGCGGCGATCGCGCCCCAAGTGTCTTTCAGGTCATAAGCATTGCTTCAAGGTGCCGGGTATCTGCCGACTATTTACTGCGGGGGTCTCTAACTAATTCTCTTTTTGATGAAGAGATGCAGGTAAAACTGGCGGCTTTGCACCCAGAGCTGGTTGACCGACCCACCGGCACGGCGTCTGACAAGGACAAGGACCACGCTTTAAACACGCCTCCGCGCTCCAAGAGACAGGTCCCTGCGGGTTCAATGATCGAGTGAATATGAATCCGATCATGATCAGATCGCTATCCTTCATTGGAGGCGCCGATCGCCTCGTGTGTCAACACGATGACACACCCGTTAGAACGTCGTCCAACCCGACTTTTTAAGGAATGTCGTCCTACGACATGGCAATGCCCAAAACTCGCTCTACCTCTTCTCTGAGCCTTGGCATCTGCACTTCATAGAATGTCGCCAGCCGTCTGGTTGGCATCACGACAACCCGTCGGCCGCTTGGGCCGCTCGGCATCAACTGCACCAGCCCCGCCGCCACCATGTTTTCCAGCTCGCTCCGCACCGTTGATGCGACAGCTTCCGGCGCGAGCATTTTTTGATAGTCCCTGACCGTCATCTGACGTCTGTCGGCGCACGCTAGCGCTGCCTCATAGGTCAGGCGCTCGCGCACCCAACTCCATCGGAGCTTGCGCCCAAACAGAGCGGTCAGCAGCCGTCGTCGGTCTCGTCGATGTCGGCAGCCACGGCAGGGCTGATCGCGCCAGGTTCGGCTGGCTCAAGCTCAAGAAGGCTCCGCTTAGACACGTTGCAACATATGGCATTTTGTTGCGAGAAATCTGCGGACAAGAACCCTGAGATGGCATTTTGCCATTGACTTCGTCTGGGGTTGTGGCATTTTGCCACTCGTCACCACCTGACGAGAGGCACCGCCGCCATGACCCTCATCGACACGCTGCTCGCCGAATACAAGCGCGAGGAGGCCCGCGAGCCTCGCCTGTCCGATTTCATCTGTGACGCGTGCGGAGGCCAGGGTCACGATGGCCACGGCCGCGACTTGGTCACGGGCTCACACTATGCTTGCGGCATTTGCCGAGGCGAGACGGTCGACGCTGCCGCCTACGGTCGCAGCCATGCGGTGTGGGAGGCGCATCTTGCCGATCTCGACCAGCGGATCGAGGACCTGACCGTCGCGCGGAGGGCTGCGTGATGGCTTGCACGTCATTTTCTGTCATCCCAGGTCTACCCTGCGTCACGGTCTACGCGCATTCCGACGGGGCGATTACCGTTCATTCCGTGTCTCAGATCACATCATCAATGATGACCCTCACGCATGACGACGCGCGGAACATGATCGCCGCGTTGCAGGGCGCGCTTGACGTGCTGAACGCTAGCGTGTTGGAGGCAGCGTGATGACCGAGACTTTCAAGATCAAGTCACGCTGGTCTGATCGTGTGGTTTTTGAGTGCGACCTGACGGAAGACGTAGCCGCGCTCCAGTATTCCGAACAGCTTAGATTTGCTATCAGGGATGCCGTCTTCGCGGGTGCCGTCTTCGCGGGTGCCGACCTCACGGGTGCCGACCTCACGGGTGCCGTCTTCGCGGGTGCCGACCTCACGGGTGCCGACTTCACGGGTGCCGTCCTCAGGGATGCCGTCTTCGCGGGTGCCGACCTCAGGGGTGCCGTCTTCGCGGGTGCCGTCCTCACGGGTGCCGTCCTCACGGGTGCCGACCTCACGGGTGCCGACCTCACGGGTGCCGTCCTCACGGGTGCCGTCCTCACGGGTGCCGACCTCAGGGCTGCCGACCTCACGGGTGCCGTCCTCACGGGTGCCGTCCTCACGGGTGTGCCGATCGTTCAAAATATCGACGCGCGCATTTTGGACGCCGTGGAGACTGTCGGCGATCTAGACATGTCCAAATGGCATACGTGCGCGACAACGCACTGCCGCGCAGGGTGGGCAATTGTGCTTGCCGGAAAGTCTGGTCAAGATCTCGAAACAAAGGTCGGCGCTGCAAATGCCGGCGCGTTGATCTATGCCGCATCTCGTCCGGGCAAGCCTATTCCCAGTTTTTATGCAAGCAACGATGCAACGTTAGCCGATCTTCGTGCGTGCGCTGCCGAAACGGAGGGCGAAGCGTGACTGAGATTTCCGCCGAAGTCCTCGACACGCCCACTGTTCTCTGCGAGCCGATCGAGCTGACGCAGGCGGTGAAACTAGTGAAGCTGCTGGAAGTAGAGCCGCAATTATGAATGCAATTACGAAACCTGCGAAAACGTCCAGGCTTAAGGCCGTCACTCCAAAGGCAGCCGAGCCAAGCAAGCCAAAGATTTTGATCTACGGTCGACCGGGCGTTGGCAAAACGTGGGCAAGCCTTGACTTTCCTTCAGTGTATTACGTGGATACCGAGGGAGGCGCGGATTTGTCGCATTATACCGACAAGCTAGAGCGGTCTGGCGGCATGTATCTTGGTCCCGAACAGGGCAGTCTGTCATTCGACACACTTCTTGAACAGATCACTGCGCTGGCGACTGAAAAGCATCATTTTCGCACCATTGTTGTCGACAGCATCACCAAGCTTTATATGGTCGAGATCGCGCGCGAAGGCGAACGCCTTGGTGACAAGAACGCTTTTGGCGCCGACAAGAAACCTGCCGTGGCCTATATGCGGCGATTGGTGGCGTTGCTGACGCGGCTCGATATGAACGTGATTCTTGTCGCGCACGAAAAGCCGGTGTGGGGCAAAGACGACAAAGGACAGATGGCCATTGTCGATCAGACGTTCGATGCTTGGGACAAGCTTGAATATGAGTTGCACCTTTGTCTCAACATCATCAAGCAGGGACCAAGCCGGAAAGCACGTGTTCGCAAAACGCGATTGACGGGCTTCCCAGATGCCGATGTGTTCGAATGGTCTTACGCTGCGTTTGCCGCTCGCTACGGCAGGGACATTATCGAAAAGAAGGCAACGCAACTCGAACTGGCTTCGCCAGAACAGGTGGTCGAAATCACACGTCTTGTCGGTGTCATGAATATCGGCGATGATACGATTGGAAAGTGGTTTGCGAAGGCCAATGCATCGACATTTGAAGAAATGGATGCCGACAAAGTGCAAGCTATCATCAACATGTTGACCGCTAAGGTCGCTGGCCCGGAGGCCATTTAACATGAAATTCGTTCCCAAGTCAGAGAAGGAAATTATCGAAGACGGCCTTTGGCCTGACGGCACCTATGACGCCGTTGTTTTCGATGCAACTGATAAGATCAGCAAAGCAGGAAACGAGATGATCGAGCTGGCGCTCGAAATCTATGACAACGAAGGGCGCAAACGCCAAGTTCGCGACTACCTGATGGAAGCGGTCATTTACAAGGTTCGGCAGGCTGCCGACGCAATGGGCTTAATTGATCGATATGATGCTGGCGATCTTGGCGCGGACGATTTTATGGGAAAGTCGTGTCAGGTTAAGATCGGTCGTTCGAGAGACAAGAATGGCGTTTATCCTGATCAGAACATTGTCAAGTCTTATGTTATTGCAGTGCAACCTGAACGATCTGAGCCAGCACGCAAGCAAAAGCAACCTGTTGCTGCCGATATCGATGATGAGATACCTTTTTAATGACGACTTTTACAGACTTTTGCACTTCGTCTTTCATCAAGCCCAATCTCGCCGAACAGATCGCGTGCGTCGAGCGCGAGATCTGGACGCGCGAAGTTGTCTACGTGCACCGGAGACAAGCGGCCAAGATGTCGGCCCGAAAGGCGGAGACCGAGCTGCAAGCAATGCGAGCCGTGCTGGAGATGCTGCGGGGGATCAAGGGATGACCGACCGCGTAAGAGATTTGTGCGTCGCGGACCGATGCTGGTCGCCGATCGCGTGCTCGGGTTGGGGATACTGCCGCGAGCGCAAGATTCTCAATGAGATCGCCGCCGCGGATGAACGGAACTGGCAGCGAGGGGAAGAGGCCGAGAAAATAAAGCACGCAAGCGAGGATGCGAAATGACATACGATCGCGACAGGATCGCTCGTCGAATGGCCAACGCTATGTGGCAAACGATTAGCCGTCATGATCTTTCTGACGCTGATTGGCAGGCTTGCAAAGAAGAAGGGGCGCCAGTTTGGACTTTCGCCTACGCTGCGGCCGATGAAGCCATCTCGATGTTGATGCGTGCAACGGAGACATCGCCATGACACCGCGCGAGCCGACCGACGAGATGATCGCTGCCATGAGGCACGCTTACATGGACGGGCTGCCTTCTGGAAGATTAGAGCAGGTCGCTGAGCGAATGTGGAAAGCAGCGCACGACGCCGCGCCCATCGCTACTGAGTTTAATGTGTCCATGCCAGACCCGTCGCAAATGCTTGATTGTTGGAGACGCGATCGCAAGTTCGAGGAACAGACTGCCGCTGACGCTCCAACCGTCGCGCAGAGAGACGCCGACTTGCTAGGGTCCGTCGCAGCCGGTTTGACTGGACCGAGTCCCGACTACGCGCGGTGCAGCGATGGGTGAACGGCCGGTTCTGGAAGTTCACCGATTTCGACACCTACCGGGTCTCGACGAAAACCAAGCGTGTCGACGTCGCGCAGATGGAGATGCTTGCGTGAGCAAGGCACGGGAACAAGACATATCGGGTGTAAAGCCATGACCGGAGACGAAAAGCGTGAGCAGGTTGCTAAGCAATGTGACGCCGTTGCCCATATGGCGAATGCCATTGCCGGTGTTCACACGGACTTTGCGAGGATCTTTCGCAACGGCGGTCTGCAAGGTGTCGACATCAACGATCAAGTCGGGGGACAAACAGCCGCTTTCATGGAGCGGCTTGGCGACATGCTGAATGCGATGGACGCCGTTGATGATGACGAAGACGAATGGATGACGCCTATCTTCCGGGTTGCGCAGGAAATGTGGCCCGTCCGGGCACGAGAAGAAGCCTTCTCGATAGTAGAGCCATAAGCATGCCATTTCCGAAGCTCGTTCGCGAAATGTCGGGTCGGCGCGTTCGGCTGATCCGTCGGTGCCGGAACGGCATGATGGAGATGCCGGTTTGCAGCGCTGACAAAGGCCGCCGAAGACGAAGCCAACTCATACGAACGCATTGTTTCGGCAGTCGTCGGCGACCGAAACGCCACAACGATATGCTACGCGCAAGAAAAGACGATTCCCGGAGGTTAGGCCATGACCGACCAAGAGCATCGCGAACTAGTCGAGATCCTCAAAGATGCCGAGTCGTGTCCGCGCCTTTCACAGTGGGAGGACGAGTTTTGCAGCGACATGCGCGACTGCGTGCTCGTCCAGGGCGTCGCGTTGAACGTGTCTGAGAAGCAATGGCAGGTCATCCACCGGATTGAAGGGAAGATCTACGCATGAGCATTCAGGAAATCCACTTCGTTCCCGGCACGACGAGCGCCACGGTCAAGGGCAGCCTCTATCAAGGCATGGACACCTACACCGTCTTCGGAAGATCTGGGCAATTCCTTGATGTCGCAATCAGCCCACCCTTCAATGCACGCTTCGTGCTGTCTCACTCACCTGTTGATCCGAGCGGCGCAGAAGCGCCAGGCGACCTTGTGCCGATGTGCGAGATGGGCGCGTTGCTGGCAAAGTGGGCGGGTAACTTTCCAATCAATGGGACAGTCGCTATCGACGTCGGCGCGGGGCACTTCATCGGCGACTACGTGCTGAGCGTTTCCATCACCGATTAGATTGCTCCTTTTTGGGAGGGCGCGCATGACTGGTCCTGAAACCCGCACTCATTGGCGCGAGCTTGCGGAACAAGACATTCCGGAAGTAAAAAATGATGACTGATCCACGCATTGAGATCGTGGCGCGGGCGCTGTGCAAAACGCATGGCGTAAGCGGGGCGACTTGGGAGCGTTGGAAGCACGACGCCGAAGCCGCGATCAGCGCGCTCGACGCTCACGAGCGAAAGACGCATGGGTGGCGGACGATGGAGAGCGCACGGCCCGGTATCGGTCCGGTGCTGATTTGGAGACCGCACGCCGATCGCGCGATCATGAGTTGGCACTTTGTTGGTCATCGTACCGAGACGGGTTGGTACGACGACGAGGAGGGCACCAACCCACCGTTCGAGCCGACGCACTGGCGGCCATGTCCGGACCCCCCGCTATGACCGTGTACGTCGACGACATGAATGCCGGCTTCGGGCGGCTGAAAATGTCTCACATGATTGCTGACACTGAGACGGAACTGCATGCGATGGCGGACCGGATTGGCGTGGCGCGACGGTGGTATCAGCACGACCATTACGATATCGCGCTATCCAAGCGGGTAGCTGCGGTGGCGGCCGGTGCCTTACAGATCACGTGGCGACAGGCCGGTGCCATGTCGATGCTTCGTCGTCGGGATCCAAACGTGACGCTCGCCGATCCTGCTCAGGCCGCGAGCTTGCTGGCCGAGAAGCGCAAGGCACGAGTGGCAGCAGCTCGTCGGCGCTTTTCAGATGGCCGTTGGGAGGGATGTTCATCGAGCCTAGACTTCGATGGCTGACGGCACCCACATTGAATGGACCGAGGCGACATGGTCGCCAATCACCGGCTGCAGCGTCGTCTCGCCGGGCTGTACAAACTGCTATGCCATGCGGCTCGCCGGGACGCGGCTGCGGCATCACCCAAGCCGCGCGGGTCTAACCGTTCAGAGCAAGGCGGGACCGGTTTGGAACGGCCAGGTGCGTCTCAACGGGGACTGGCTTGAGCAACCGCTTCGCTGGTCTCGCCCACGCATGATCTTTGTCTGCGCCCATGGCGACCTGTTCCACGAGAACGTGCCTGACGACTGGATTGACCGAGTCTTCGCCGTGATGGCGCTCGCGCCTCAGCACACCTATCAGGTGCTTACGAAGCGAAGCGGCCGCGTGCTCCGCTACATCAACGAGCGGTGCGTCGAGGGCGCGTTGGGCGCCGTTGAGGGGCGAGCGAAGCGCATCGCGCGCGATCGCGGCGAGCCGCTCCCGATTGGAAGGACGCTTGCCGGAACTTGGCCATGGCCGCACGTGTGGTTGGGCGTCTCAGTTGAAGACCAGACACGCGCGGACGAGCGCATTCCCGAGTTGCTCGCGACGCCGGCGGCCGTTCGGTGGATCTCGGCAGAGCCCCTGATCGGGCCTGTCAATCTGCGGCGGTGGCTGACCGAGCCGGACGATGATCGATGCTGGAACGCAGCCGATCGACTGCATTGGCTGGTATGTGGCGGCGAAAGCGGGCGCGGTGCACGGGGGATGGACTTGATCTGGGCCCGCTCGCTTCGTGACCAGTGCGACGCCGCAAGCGTACCGTTCTTCATGAAGCAAATGGGAGGCTCGGTGAAGGCGCGCATGGCCTCCATACCGAGCGACCTGTTGATTCGGGAGTATCCAGCGTGGCCGTCCCGTCAGGCCTTCGCGACCCCCTGACATGCCGCGCTACGATGCCCTGCCGCCGAGCCTGTCGCCTCGAGGACTCTGCCGGGAAGCGGCCGCCCGCTACATCGGAGTTTCGCCGACGACCTTCGACAACCTGGTAGACGATCGGCGGATGCCGGGGCCCAAGAAGGTGGGCACACGCTGCATCTGGGACATTCGAAAGCTGGACATCGCCTTCGACGCGCTGCCTGATGGCGCGGAGGAGAACCCTTGGGACGGCATATGACCCGGTTCGAGCTGCGCTACGTGCAAAGGCTCCGCGATCGCCACGGGACCGTCCGGCACTACTTCAGGCGCCCGGGATGCCCACGGGCGCTCCTGCCGGGCGCCCCAGGGTCGGAAGCGTTCATGGAGGCGTACAAGGCCGCCCTTGCCGCCCAGAAGGCGCCGATCGGCGTCTCGAGGTCGAAAGCGGGCACCCTGACAGCCCTGATTGCCGCGTATTATAGCTCAACCGAGTTCCGGCAGCTCGCCGTCGTCACGCGTGCGACCTATCGTAATATCCTTGAGCGCCTTCGATCGGAGCACGGCGACAAGCCCGTCGCACTGATGCAACGGGAGCACATCAAGCGCCTGATGGCCGCCAAGGCCGCGACGCCGGCGACCGCCAACGCCCTGCTCAAGATGCTCAGAATTATCATGCAGTTCGCGGTGGAGGACGGCTGGAGACGTGACAACCCGGCCACGGGAATCAAGCGGCAGCGCACGAAGGGGGAGGGGTGGCAGCCCTGGTCCGAGCCGGACATCGCGCGCTACGAGGCGCGATGGGAGCCTGGCTCTCGCGCGCGTCTTGCCCTCGTCCTGCTGCTGGCTGTGGGGCAACGGCGAGGCGACGTGGTGCGTATGGGACGCCCGCACGTCCGTGGCGGCATGCTGGACGTCCGCCAGTCCAAGACCGGCACCAGCCTGCGCATTCCGATGCTCCCCGAGCTCGTCGACGAGCTGGAACGTCATCCCACCGACCGGATGACCTTCCTGCTGACCGCCGAGGGCAAGGCCTTCACGCCGGCGGGGTTTTCTAACTGGTTTCGGGAATGCTGCCGGGCTGCCGGGCTCAACCGCCGGTCGGCGCACGGTCTGCGCAAGGCTTCCGCGACGAGGCTGGCCGAGGCCGGCGCAACCATCCATCAGCTAATGGCGATCTTCGGTTGGAAGTCGATCGACGAGGCGGAGGTTTACACCCGATCGGTCGATCAGGTGCGCCTTGCGACGTCGGCGATGGTGCTTCTGCGGCCGCCCAAACGGACCGAACCGGGAACCTGACTGTAAACCCTTTTGCGGGTTTACAGTTTTGAGGCCCGTAACCTTTTGACTTAAAACGCTAATTTTTAGGGTGTAAGGTCCGGGCGGGAATCGAACCCACATTCGCGGATTTGCAGTCCGCTGCATCACCACTCTGCCACCGGACCGGCGCGGGCGGACCGATATCGGCCATCGCCGCGCACCCGGTCAAGGCCCCTGTCCCACGCCTGGCCGCCCGAGCCGTCCGTGATACATCCGCGAGGAAATCTGCTCTAAAGCCGGCGCGCGCCGACGAAAGGGATCCTCGCCCGCATGTCCGACTTCGCACTTGCCCGCAACAAGATGGTCGACGGTCAGATCAGGCCGGTCCGGGTCAACGATCCGCGCATCATCCTCGCCATGCGCGCCCTCCCGCGCGAACGCTTCGTCCCCCCGTCGCTCGCGGGCCTTGCCTACATCGACACCCCGATCGAGCTCGGCGGCGGCCGCACCGTCACCGAACCGCGCGTCCTCGCCCGCCTCGTCCAGCTCGCGGCCCCGCGCCGGGGAGAGCGCGCGCTGGTTCTGGGTGCCAACACCGGCTACGGCGCCGCCTTGCTCGCCTCCCTCGACCTCGATGTCGTCGCCGTCGAGGAGGACGCGGCTCTTCTCGCCATCGCGACCGCGGCCTGCGCGTCGTCCCAGCTCCATGTCATCTTCCATCATGGCCGTCCGGCCGAAGGACTGCCGGACGAGCTTCCTTTCGACGTCGTGCTCGTGGAAGGCGGCGTCGAGATCATCCCGCCAGCCCTCGAGCGGCTCGTGGCCCTGGGACGCGGCCGGCTCGTCGCCGTCATGCGCGAGGGCGGCGTCTGGCAAGGGATGGTCGCCGAGCGTTCGCAGGACGGATTGCGCGCGCGGCCTCATTTCGACGCCGCCGCGCGACTGTTGCCCGGTTTCGCCAGGCCCGCCGGCTTCCGCTTCTAGACCCGGCCGCCGGCGCCGACATCATTGGCAGCCGCGCTCGCTCTATGGCAGAAACGCCTCGGGGTTCTGGGGGTCCGGCGATGAAAAGGTCTCAGGCGGGGTTCGGCTTTGCCACCGCCCTTCTCGGCACGACAGCGGTGGCGGCAGCCGCCTTCGCCGATCCGGCGTCCGACCCGCCGCTTCTCGTCCCGCACACGCTGCAGCAGGCTCTCGCGCAGGCCTATCTGACCAATCCGCAATTGCAGGCCGAGCGCGCCAACCTGCGCTCGATCGACGAGGGCGTGCCCACGGCTCTCGCCGGCTGGCGCCCGACAGTCCAGCTCTCGGGCGCGGGCAGCCGTTACGGTGAGACCTTCACCGAGCAGGCGGGTGGGATCACGTCCTTCGGGACCGGAACGCAAACCGCTGGGACCGCAGGTCCGGGCCAACCGGGATTCGGTAGATTACCACTGCCCGGCGGCTCCGAGCCCGGTGCCAGCCGAACCTTCCTCAAGCCGCTCGGCTATCAGCTCACCGCCCAGGTGACCCAGCCGCTCTACAATGGCGGCCGCACCACCTCGAGCACCCACGAGGCCGTCAACAAGGTGCTCGCCGAACGCGCCAACCTGATCGCGACCGAGGAAACCGTCCTCTTCAACGTCGTGCAGGCCTATGTCGGCGTGATCGAGGACAAGCAGCTCCTGCAGCTGCAGATCAACAACGAGCAGGTGCTCGCCGAGCAGCTTCGCGCCACCCAGGACCGCTTCAAGGTCGGCGAGATCACTCGCACCGATGTGGCCCAGGCCGAATCCGCGCTCGAAAGTGCGCGCGCGCAGCGGCAAAGCGCCGAGGGCACGCTGCTGACCGCGGACGCGACCTATCTCCAGCAGGTCGGCTCTCCGCCTCCCGACACCCTGATCGATCCGCAGCCGCTCAAGCTGCCGGTCCGGACCGAACAGGAAGCCATGGTCCAGGCGGTCGAGAACAACCCGAACGTCGTCTACCAGTTGTTCCAGGAAGCGGCCGCGCGTGACGCGGTCGACGTCGCGTTCTCCGCCGTCATGCCGAAGCTCTCGCTGCAGGGCGAGTATTTCAAGCAGGTCAACCAGGGGTCGAGCGGTTTCCAGACCGAGGGCGCCGAGGGCCTGATCAACCTGACCTTCCCGCTCTACCAGGGCGGTTCCGAATACGCCGCCATCCGCCAGGCACGGCAGACCGAACAGCAGCAGCACCGCACCGTCGACGAAGCGCGCCGGACCGCCCTGCAGACCTCCGTCTCGTCATGGGAAACGCTGATCTCAACGCGTGCGGCCGTCGTAAGCGACCATGCCGCGATCCGCGCCGGCTTCGTTGCCCTTGACGGCGTCGAGCGCCAGGCGATCGTCGGCACCAGCACCACGCTCGAGGTGCTCCAGCAGCAGCAGACCCTGCTGAACGCCCAGACCGCCCTCGTCCAGAATCTCACAACCTTGGTCACGGCCTCCTACCAGGTCGCACAGGCGTTGGGCCGGCTGACGGCCACCGACCTGCATCTCGATACTCCCCTCTATGACGAGACCGCCTACTACAACGCCGTCAAGGATCGGCTGTGGGGAACCAACGACTACGCCGTCAAACAGCCGGGACGCTGACCACGAGGAGGAAGACATGGACGAGCGCGGCCGACCCGATCAGGACGACAAGGGCATCCTCGACACCGTCCGCCGCATCCTCCACGAGGACCAGGCCCGGAGCACCGAGCCTCCGGCCGAGGCCCGCCATCCGTTCGCCCGTCCGGCGACCACGGCCACCACACCAGGAACCATCGATGACGATGTGCTCGAGCTGGAGCCGACGATGATGATCGAGACACCGCCTTCGCACACGCTGGAGACCGACCGCCAGCTCGTCGGCGATCAGGCGGAGCAGACCGCCCGGCAATCCCTGGGTTCACTGCGCGCCGTCATGCGCGAGCAGCGCGCGCTGCTGACCCACCGTGGCGGTCCGAGCATCGAGGACATCATACGCGAGGAGATCAGGCCCCTCTTGCGTGAATGGCTCGACGCCAACCTCCCAGGCCTCGTCGAACAGATGGTCCGGTCCGAGATCTCGCGTATCGTCGAGCGGGAAGGGTCCTAGGGTTCGGTCCTACCCTTCACACGGTGCCGCCGAAACGCTGGTAGTGCGGGCACAGCAGCCGAGCGATTCCAGGCGCAATCGTATTGATACGTCCGATCACGATCGCACGTTGATCGTGCGGAACGGCACGCCAGCAGGTCTCCAGCGCATCGAGATCGCTCTCCAGCCGATCGGCAAGCTCCTCGATCCTGTCCCGGTTTGTTCCGTGCATGACCGGCACCCCCATCTCCAGATCAACCCCGACCGCGTCACCTTGAGCCTGTCTTCATCAATATTTCGTGAACGTAAAGATGCCAATGCCTGATAAGCAGTTCGTGCCCGAAACCGTCGAGCGCTCGCTCTATGCGCGCTGGGAACGTTCGGGCGCCTTCGCCGCCAATGTCGCGTCGTCGGCTGATCCGTTCACCATCATGATCCCGCCGCCGAACGTCACCGGCAGCCTTCATGTCGGCCATGCGCTCGACATGACGCTCCAGGACGTGCTGATCCGCAGCGCGCGGATGCGCGGCCGCGACGCACTGTGGCAGCCCGGCACCGATCATGCCGGCATTTCCACGCAACTGATGGTCGAACGTCAGCTTGCCGCCGAGGGAAGCAGCAGCCGTGCCGTCGGCCGTGACGCCTTCCTCGGCCGCGTCTGGGACTGGAAACGCGCGCATGGCGGCCAGATCACCGAGCAGTTGCGCCGCCTCGGCGCATCGCTCGATTGGTCACGCGAGCGTTTCACCATGGATGACGGCCTCTCGAAAGCCGTCCGCCAGGTCTTCGTCACCCTGCATGGGCAAGGCCTGATCTACCGCGCCCGCCGTCTGGTGAACTGGGATCCGGTGTTCCGGTCCGCGATCTCCGATCTCGAAGTCGAAAGCCGCGAGGTGCGCGGCCACCTCTGGCGGATCGCCTATCCGATCGAGGGCGCCGACAGCACCATCATCGTCGCCACCACCCGCCCCGAGACCCTGCTCGGCGACACCGCGGTCGCGGTCCATCCCGAGGATTCGCGTTATGCCGCCCTCGTCGGACGCCATGCCGTGCTGCCACTCACCGGCCGCCGCATCCCGATCATCGCCGACGCCCACTCCGACCCTGAAAAGGGCACGGGCGCGGTCAAGATCACGCCGGCCCACGATTTTAACGACTTCCTTGTCGGGCAACGTCATGGGCTCCCGATGCCGAGCATCCTCGACGAGGGTGCCGCCATCGCGCTCGGCGAGATCGAGGCCGATCTCCGCCAGGTCGACGGCCTGGCCGATCCCGTTTTCGTGCGCGGCCTGTCGGGCCTCCCGCGCGAGCAGGCGCGGGCCGCGATCGTCTCCGAACTCGCGCGGCTCGGCCTGCTGGTCGCGACCGAACCCCACACCCACCAGGTGCCGCATGCCGACCGCGGCGGCGCCATTGTCGAGCCGCGCCTGACCGAGCAGTGGTATTGCGACGCCGCGACGCTCGCCAAGCCGGCGGTCGAGGCGGTCGAGCAGGGCCGCACCGTCTTCCACCCGCGCCAATGGCAGAACACCTTCTTCGCCTGGCTGCGCGACATCCAGCCCTGGTGCATCAGCCGGCAGCTCTGGTGGGGCCACCGCATCCCGGCCTGGTATGGACCGGACGGCCACATCTTCGTGGCCTCCGACGCCGAGGCGGCCCAGCGCCAGGCGGATGCCCACTATGGCCGCTCCGAGCCGCTCGAACAGGACCCCGACGTGCTCGACACCTGGTTCTCGTCGGGGCTGTGGCCGTTCTCGACCCTCGGCTGGCCCGATCCGACCGCCGAGCTCACCCGCTACTATCCCACCGACGTGCTCGTCACCGGCTTCGACATCATCTTCTTCTGGGTGGCGCGGATGATGATGATGGGCCTGCACTTCATGCACGACGTCCCGTTCCGTCACGTCGTCATCCACGGCCTGGTTCGCGATGAACGCGGCCAGAAAATGAGCAAATCCAAGGGGAACGGCGTCGATCCTCTTGCAATGATCGATCAATACGGTGCGGACGCGCTGCGCTTCGCCGTCTGCGCCCTGACCGGTCCCGGCCGCGACATCAAGCTCTCCGCCCGCCGTGTCGAGGACCAGCGCAGCTTCGTCACCAAGCTCTGGAACGCCGCCCGCTTCTGCGAGCTCAACGACGCCGCCGGGGACCGTGGCCTCGACCCCGCCATACTCGTCTCGCCACTCGCCCGCTGGATCGTGGCCGAGGCCAATGACGCCATCGTCGCCGCCACCGACGCGCTCGACGCCTTCCGTTTCGACGACTACGCCGCCGCCTGCTACCGCTTCACCTGGAACATCTTTTGCGACTGGTTCCTCGAGCTCGCCAAACCGGGTCTCCTCGACAACGGCACCAGCGAACAGGCGGAGCTCCGCGCGACCGCCGGCCACGTTCTCGGGATTATCCTCCGGCTCTGCCATCCGGTGATGCCGTTCGTGACCGAGACCTTGGCCGAACAACTCGGTCACGTGCCGGACGCGGGACTGATCAAGGCCCCGTGGCCGATGCCGCTACATGTGCCGGAACGCGAAGCGGCGTCCGCCGAGCTCGGCTGGGTCACCAGCCTGATCGGCGATCTGCGTGCCATGCGCGCCTCGCTCAACGTGCCGGCGGCCGCGCGCATCTCGGTCAAGATCCGCGACGCGTCACCCCGCACGCTCGAACGCCTCGCCGCCTGGCATGAGCCGATCGCCCGCATGGCGCGCGTCGCCGGCACCGAGACGCTCGACGGCGACATCCCGCCGCAAAGCGCGCAGCTCGTCGTGGGCGAGGCGCTCCTGGTCGTCCCGCTCGCCGGCGTGATCGATCTTGACGTCGAGCGTGCCCGCCTCGCCAAGGAGCGCGACCGCGCCGATGCTGATGCCGACCGGCTCGCGCTGAAATTGTCCCGATCGGATTTCGTTGACCGCGCGAAGCCCGAAATCGTCGAGGAGACCCGCGATCGCCTGACCTCGCTCCGTCACGATGCCGCGCGTATCGACGCCGCACTCGCGCGCCTGAGCGCCTGAGCGTTGGCCTCGCCCTTCCTGGACGGAAACTACGCGCCCGTCGACGACGAGCGCGTCGCGTCCGGCCTCCCGATCGAGGGCCGCATTCCCGACGGCCTCCGCGGCACGCTGTTCCGCAACGGCCCCAATCCGCATCTCCCACCCGTCGAGCCCTACCACTGGTTCACCGGCGACGGGATGGTCCATGCGATCACCCTCGGCGAGGGAACGGCCACCTACCGCAACCGCTGGATCAGGACCGCGCGTTTCGAGGCCGAGGCGCGCGCCGGCCGCGCCCTGTTCGCGGGCTTCGGCCAGCCGCTCACCGAGGCCGCCCGTTCGCTCGACAACGGCGTCGCCAACACGCACATCCTCGCCCACGCGGGCCGCCTGCTGGCCCTCGAGGAGGCCCATCTCCCCGTCCGGCTCGATCCCGGCGACCTCGCGACCCTCGGCACGGAGGATTTCGGTGGTCTCACGGGCCGCTTCACCGCCCACCCCAAGACGGATCCGGTGACCGGCCAGCTCGTCTTCTTCAGCTACTCGGCGACCGGCCCGCTCACGCCCGGCATGTCCTGGGGCACGATCGAGGCGGACGGCCGTCTCTCCCGGCGCGAGATCTTCGACGCACCCTATTGCAGCATGGTGCACGACTTCGCGGTCACCGCCCGCCACATCGTCTTTCCGGTCCTGCCGCTGACCGGCGATCTCGGGCGCGCGATGTCCGGCCGTCCGGCCTTCGCGTGGGAGCCGGCGCGCGGCGCCTTCCTCGGCGTGATGCGGCGGGACGAGGGCGTGCCGGGCCTGCTCTGGCAGCCCTGCGAGACCTGCTTCGTCTTCCACGTCATGAATGCCTATGACGAGCACGCCGAGGTCGTCATCGACGTCGTCGAATACGACGAGGCGCCCCTGTTCCCGCACGCCGACGGCAGCCCGCCGGCCGACCCGGTCCGCTCGCGCCTGTGCCGCTGGCATGTCGATCCATCCGGCGCCGCCCCGCTTCGGCGCGAGATCCTCCACGACGAAGCGGGCGAGTTCCCGCGCATCGACGAGCGCCGCTCGGGCCTCTCCTACCGCTATGGTTTCCGGACCTGCCCGCGAACCGACGCGCCCGGCGACGAGATCGTCCGCCACGATCTGCAGGCTCGCACGGTCACCCGCTACGCCCCGCCGGATGGGCAGCGCCCGTCGGAGGCGGTGTTCGTGCCCGCGTCCGCCGGATCGCCGGAAGGCGAGGGCTGGCTGCTCACGATCGTCCACCGTCCGGCCCGCAACGACAGCGCACTGCTCATCCTCGACGCCGCATCCATCGAACGTGGTCCGGTCGCCACCGTCGCCCTGCCGCGCCGCGTCCCGTTCGGCTTTCATGGCACCTGGCAGGATCAGCCGGCGATCGTCTCGAGCTGACGCATCTGCGTCCGCCTTCCTCAGTCGCCGCGCACGACCTTCGTGGGCGAGCGCTCGAACACCGCGTCGGGCACGAAGAAGTCCGCGAACAGCGCCTCGTCGCCCGCCTGCGGCGCGTAGATCGAGAAATCGGTCACCCCCGCCGAACGCAGCACCTCCTCGTCGATCAGGAACTGACCGGTGCAATCGCGTGAGGGGCGCGTCAGCACCGCGTGCGCCGCGTCCGCCACGATCTCCGGACCGCGGCTCAGACGCGCCATCGCGTCGCCGCCGAGTGCGAACCGCACCGCCGCGGTGTCGATCGCCGTCAGCGGCCACAGCGAATTCACCGCGACACCGTGCTCCCTGAACTCCTCGGCCATGCCCAGTGTGCACAGGCTCATCCCGTATTTCGCCATGCTGTAGGCGACATGGCCCTTGAACCAGCGCGCCTCGAGATCGAGCGGCGGCGCGAGATTGAGGATGTGCGGGTTCGTCGCCCGCAGCAGGTGCGGCAGCGTCAGCTTCGAGCACAGGAAGGTCCCGCGCGCGTTGATCCCGTTCATCAGGTCGTATCGCTTCATGTCCGTCTGCAGCGTGCCGGTCAGCGCGATGGCGCTCGCGTTGTTGACGCAGATATCGATGCCGCCGAACGCCTCGATCGTCCGATCGACCGCGGCCTGCACCTGCATCTCGTCACGGATGTCGCACACCACCGCAAGCGCCCGGCCGCCCGCCGCCTCGATGGAGGAAGCGGCCGTGTGGATCGTGCCCGGTAATTTCGGATGTGGATCGGACGTCTTCGCGGCGATCGTGACGTTGGCACCGTCGCGCGCCGCCCGCAGCGCGATCGCCAGCCCGATCCCGCGGCTGCCTCCCGTCATGAACAGGGTCTTGCCCGCCAGACTCATCGTCGATCTCCTTCGGGATCCGTTTCGACCGGTGCGATCCCGCTATGCGCCATCGGTGAGCCGCTCGGTCGCGTCCCATACCGCACGCCGCAGCACCGGATCGAGCGCCAGCGGATTGGGTAGCGCAATCCGCTTGTCCTTCAAGTAGCAGCCGCTGACGCCGGCGAGCGCGGGCGACAGCGCCGCGTGCAACGGGCAAGCCGCCCCTTGCTCCGGCGTCATCAGGAACGGCGTCAGCAGCCGCCACACGACCCCGCCGATCCCTCTCGAAGCCATCAGGCCAGTCGCGACATCCCCCGGATGGACCACGTTGATCAGGACGCCGTCCGCCCCGAGGCGCGCCGCCCACTCGAACGTCGCCATCGTCATCGCGAGCTTCGAGCGGCCATAGGCACGCACCGGGCCCCAGTGCCGGTGCAGTTCCAGATCGTCCGCATCCATCCCGACCCGCTCGGACATGCGCGACCCGACATTGACCACCCGTGCCTGCCCGCCGGCCCGCAATGCGCCTCTGAGGGCGCGCGTCAGCACGAACGGCGACAGATGGTTCACCGCCAGCACCATCTCGCGCCCCTCGCTGGTCCATTCGCGAGTCGCGCGAAACACGCCCGCGTTGTTGACCAGCACGTCGACCCGCTCGTGCCTTCCCGCGATCGTCTCCCCGAGCCTGCGTGTCTCGTCCAGCCGCGAAAGATCGGCCCGGGCGAGCTCGAGCGACGCGCTCGCAATCCGTGTCCCGATGAAGCCGCGCGCCGCCTCCAGGCGTGCGGCGTCCCGTCCCACCAGCACCGTGTGCAGGCCCGCCCGGGCCAGATGCAGCGCGATCCATCGCCCGATCCCGCCGGTGGCACCCGTGACCACCGCCACGGGCCGAGTGCTGCCACTCACGCCGCGTCTCCGAGCACCATCTCCGCCGCTGGAACGAGGTCCGGCACGATGCACGAGCCGCCCAGCAGGCGTCCCATGCTTCCCGCCGGCAGCAGCGCACCCAGCCGCGCCGCGACCCCCCATCCACCACGGGAACACGACCCGCACCCGCCCGCGCGCCACCGCCCGCAGGATCCGCCGCGCCGCTTCGTCCGGCTCCATCAATCCGGGCATCGGGAAGTCGTTCCCCGCCGTCATCCGTGTCCGCACGTAGCCGGGGCAGACGCTGGTGAGCTGGATGCCCTGCCGCCGCGCCACGTGCGCCTGGCCCACGATCCAGGCATCGACCGCCGACTTCGACGCGCAGTACGCGGCCGCCGCCGGCACGGCCACGAACCCCGCCGTCGACGCCAGCGCCGCGATCCGCCCCCGCCTGCCGTCCCGCGGCGCCTGCGTCCGCATCACCCCGATCGCCGGCAGCACCGTGTTGAGCATGCCGAACAGGTTGGTCTCGAAGATCGCTCTGACGTCGACATCCGTCTCCGGGCCCACCATCGGGTTGCCCGCCGCGACGCCCGCATTCGCGACCACCAGGTCGAGCCGGCCGGCACGCCCGATCCAATCCTGCATCCCGTGCCGATCGCAGACGTCCATCACCTGTGCCACCACCCGCGCGCCAAGCGCCGCGCAGGCGCCGGCCGTCTCGTCGAGCGCGTCGGTCTCCCGATCGCACAGATGCAGGACCGCCCCGGGGCGGGAGCAGGCGACCGCGACCGCCCGGCCGATGCCGTGCGAAGCCCCGGCGATCAGCGTGTGTCGGACATCCATGCCATGGCGGTAGCCCGCCCGGCGCCCTGGCTCAACAGCCTCCGCCGAATTCCCTCAACTCAACTGCCCGACATCGCGCACCGCCCCACGCGCGGCACTCGTCGTCAGCGCGGCGTAGGCTAGCAATGCCTGGCTCACCTTCCGCTCGCGCGAGACCGGCCGGAACGCGCCGATCGCCGACCGTCGCGCGGCCAGCGTCGCGTCATCCACATCGACCCGCAGCACGCGCGCCGGGATGTCGATCTCGATGATGTCGCCTTCCTCGACCAGGCCGATGGCGCCCCCTTCGGCC